>DEIA01000077.1 GCA_002352225.1 Flammeovirgaceae bacterium UBA2786 | reverse complement strand
AAGAACACCGGCAAAGGCGTGGGCAGTGCCTGCAACAAGGTTGGGATTCTATCATACTTTTGAGCACACTTTAGGAAAGATCAATGCATTAGCTCGCTTATAGCTTTCTAAAAATAACAAGGATGAGCATCTGCCCACCCTTGTTTCGTTTGTTTTCTGCTTTTGCTTGTTAATTGCCACTGGGTTTCAATTACTTACAAGCCATCATACTTTTGAGTACACTACCGGGGTACTATCCTGCCATTTTTTGGCTGCGCTATGCACCGCACTACTGGATATCAAACACTTAGCTTATCAAAATTGCCGCACCTGATAACTTGTAGCATTACCTACCTGAGCATCCCCTTTTTCATTTTGGAGTAATCTATGTGGTTTGTAAATAAATTTCCTTTAGGGATCATATAGTACTCTGTCGAACCATCTATATAGGAAACATATGACCCCAGAATCCCCTTTTTAAATGATAAGAAATAAACCACATCTAAAGAATCGCTTTCATAACAAAAAAATTGAAACACTCTAAAGACAAATACCTCATCCCCCTCCATAGGAATAATCCTCTCCAGTTTCGTTTTTTTTGTAACTACTTCTAAATCAAAATCATTTTTTAAATATTCAATCTTAAAAGAATCCAACGATCCTAGTTTAGCATTGGATTTAAAAAAGCAGAATTCCAAACTTGAAGGTTCTCGAACCGAAACCCATATACCATTCCGGTCTTTGCGTAGCCTTCCTTTCGAGTCAAAATACAAAAAACTTGATGGGCAATAGCCAATCTCAATATTGTAGTCGCACTCGGATGAATTCACAGATTCTATTGATATCAATGGCTTGTTTTCTTCAGGAAAACTTTCAAATTCAATCTTGCAATCTGGTTCTCCTTTACATCCTAAAGGCAATTGAGATGCAAACAACGCTAAGACGCAAACTGCAAAATAGTGCAAGGGCTTAGTCTGATTTCTTAGATTCAGCCTTAATAATTTTATCAATTTCATCGAGACCTTTTTTTGCCTGAGAATTCTTGTACTTTGGATCTGTTTGAACGGTTAGATCATCTGGAGAAACATTCCCCGGACAATCACAATTTGAACCATAATAATTTAAGTGGTCCGAGCGTGTATCGTTCTTATTACCGTTTAAAATATCGTTGGCGTGGCTTCCCTCCTCATGATTAATAATGGCGGCTGCCGTTTTCGTGCTTTTATCATCCTCATTTTTTATGTTCGATTGATGTGTTCCGATGAGAATGATCGGTTTCCCTTCTTCTAATGCTTTGTCTAAAGATTTTTCACCTAAACTGTTCAACTTTCCATCATTTTTTAGTTTGTTCAGATAGTCGGCCTTGTTTTTCACTTCAATCGTTGCTCCATCAGCAGGATATTTCATGCTGAAATAAAAAACATTGTGAGTTTTCTTATCTTCTAGCGCCTTGGTGAATGATTTTCCAGTTGACGTTTGTCTTTCAACCTGGTATGCCCTTTTAAAACCTTTCGAATTTTCTAGCCCATCCTGAAAAAATACCTTCTCTAAGCCTTCAAGTTCAATATGGGTGGTGACATGATTCTCACTAAACGCATAAGTCGAATTATAAACATATTTCTCAGAGAGGGGATCAACATTAAAAAATCTACCTATATCGGGCTGATGGTTTCTCCACTTGAAAGACACCCAACCTAAATTAAGATCATCAATATGTTCTTGACCTTGAAATTTAATCTTGTTCTCAACTGAGTTTTCACGTTTATAAGAGTTAAACGTCAACCCGAACGGATAATAGTCATCCGACTGTATCACCGGGCTCTTAGTGTGGGTTACTTTAAACTCGTCAAAGAATACTTCCACAGGCGTACTGTTCTCGTTGCTCAGGTAAATATACACATAGCCGGGTTGGGTTATCGTGATGGGTGCTGGCATCTGGAGTTTTTCATGGACCACATCCGTGCCTGCTTCTTTAGCGGCTGTGGCAATTTGTTTAAAGCCGCCTGTTATAAATACATAGTTGCGGTCAAACACTAACCAGTTGAGGTATGCTCGTGGTGCTCCATTGTTTGTAGTGGTCTGGTGGCCAAGCATGTTTTCTCCTCATCAGTGTCACACAAAGTGGACACTGATGTTTTCTGGTTTGCCTCATATCCCTTTCCTAACTCATTGCTTTGTTATCATTTTCCTCAACGTCCCCGAAACGGGTGACGTTGAGGGGGTGAAGCTTACCGATATTGGGTTACTACCAATGCAATTGGCTAAGGCGAACAATCAAATGCTTTCCGCAAAGAACACTCGTTTTACCCGTTCGCTGGTATTGGTTAGTATTTCGTATGGAATAGTTCCAATACTTTCTGCTACCTGTTGTATGGGTAATGCTTCTCCAAAAATTATCACATCATCTCCTTCGTGGGCTTCAATTCCGGTTATGTCTATCATGGTCATATCCATACACACATTTCCAATTACCGGAGCTATTTTTCCATTCACAAAAACTTTCCCATTTCCCCTGCTAAATGCTCTGCTGAAACCATCTGCATACCCTATTGCAATAGTGGCAATTGTTTTTGCTGTGTTTGCCTGGCCCCAGCGACCGTAGCCAACGGTGCTTCCGGGTTGTATTTCTTTGATTTGTGAAATTACGGTTTTAAGCGTGGCCGCAGGTTTTAGATTTTGCCCGGGTTCTGATGTTGGATTTATTCCATAAAGTCCAATACCCAGGCGCACCATGTCCAGTTGGTATTTTGCAAAACGAATTATTCCGGGTGAATTAAGAATATGCCGAATGGGTGTTATGCCTAATGCTTCAGAAATTTTTTTATACCCCTTTTCATAAACTGAAATCTGTTGGTGGGTATAAGCATCATGTTCCGGACTATCGGCTGCAGCCAGATGTGAGAAAACACTAGTCACCTTTATGTTTGGGTTATCTTTTAAAATCTCAACAACCTCATCATACACTTCCGGTTCTAATCCAAGCCTGTGCATTCCGGTTTCAAGTTCAAGATGAACCGGGCACAACCTCCCCTGCAAAAATTTGGCGAGTGTCTTTATCATAGCAACACTATAAAGCACGGGTTCAAGTTTATGAACTAACAAGGCTGCATAACTTTCTTCTGTGGCATTCATAACCATTATGGGAACAGCTATCTGGTTTTTGCGCAATTCCATTCCTTCATCGGCATATGCTACTCCCAGATAATCTACCCTGTGAAACTGCAACAGGTTGGCCACCTCCTCGCTTCCGCTTCCATAAGCAAAAGCCTTTACCATAGCCATAATTTTTACACCCGGATTAAGTTTCGATTTGAAGTAGTTTAAATTGTGTACCAACTTGTTTAAGTCAATTTCCATGCGGGTTCCGTGCACTTTTCGTTGCAGGCGGGTTACAATTTTTTCAAACCGGAAAACACGTGCCCCTTTTAACAGGATTACTTCATCATGCAGGCTGTTCCACAATTCCTGATTTTGCAGCGCCTTATCTGTTGTCTCAAAATATTCGCTTTGCGTTACAACATTTTTAAAAACCTGTTGATACCGGGTAAGTGTTTCACCAATGCCTATTAATCGGGTAATACCACTTTGCTTTATCAGCATGGCCATTCGGTTAACAAGTTGTTCGTCTTCCAGCCCTGACTGCAGAATATCAGACAGTACTAACGTTTTCTTGGATTTTTGAATGTTGTTGATAAAATCAAAACTGATCTGAAGCCCGGCCAGATCGTTATTGTAACTGTCATCAATCAACTGGCAATTGTTAATGCCTTGTTTCAGTTCCAACCGCATGGGTACGGGCCGAAGCAAACTGATTTTTTGTTGAATTATTTCGGGTTGCAAGCCAAGCTCGAGCATCAATACCAAACAATGAATCAGGTTTTCGATTGATGCCTTATCTGTTACGGGTAGATTAAACGTATATTTCCATTCATTCTTTTCTAACTTAACCTGCGTGGGTTGAAGCAACACCGTATAGGTTGCTCCTTGGGAAAATGCCCAACTGATTTTCTTTACGTTTAATTTGGTTACAGCCTGGTTAATCTGTTCATCGTCTGCCCGATAGATTAAAGTTTTTACGTGTGTGAACAATTTTAGTTTCTCTGAAATTTTTCGTTCGCGCGATTCAAAGCCTTCGTTGTGTGCCGTACCAATATTAGTTAGCAACCCTATGGTGGGCCTGATTATGTCGGCCAGTACCTCCATTTCATCAGGATGCGAAATTCCTGCTTCAAAAATTCCGAGTTGATGGTAGCGCTGCATTTGCCAAACCGACAAAGGCACACCCAGTTGCGAGTTATAACTCCCCGGGTTTTTTACAATTTTATAATCGGGCGTCAGAAATTGATAAAGCCATTCTTTAATAATTGTTTTTCCATTACTTCCGGTTATGCCAATTACCGGAAGCTGAAATTGGTTGCGATGAAATTTTACAAGTAGCTGGAGCGATTTTAATGATGAATTCACCCGCAAAACATTTGCCTCTGGTAATTTCTCTATGTCAACCTGGTCTTCAATCACAAACTGACGCAGACCTTGTGCGTAAAGGTCGGCTAAAAAACGATGGCCATCATGGCGCTCACCGTTCATGGCAAAAAATACAGCCCCCTCTGTAAGCACAACTTTACGGCTATCCGTTACAATATCCGTTACAAGCTTATCTTCAAAAAAAGCTTGTACCTGGCCGCCACAAATTTTTTGCAAGTCCGAAAATTGAATCATGGATTAAAACAGTTTGGCTCCATTCGGTACCGGCCTTTCAACAGAACACAAAACCACATGGTGATCTTCATTTGGAAAACCTGTTACCAATACTTCCGAAATAAAGGTGGCAATTTGGCGCGGTGGCAAGCTTATTACACAAATTACCTGCCGGCCAATGAGCCGATCTGTCGAATAAAGGGCTGTTAGCTGTGCACTCGATTGTTTTATGCCAATTTCGCTGCCCAGGTCGATCCAGAGCTTAAATGCGGGTTTTTTAGCCTCTGGAAAGGGTTCTGCTCTTAAAATTGTACCTGCCCGAATGTCGATTTTATTAAAGTCTGCTACTGTTAACATTTTCAAAATTTTATTACTTTGCAAAGCTAACTTTCAAAATAACTCATTGAGATTGTAAGGAATAATAAGATGAAATTAAAGTTTTCATACTTCTTAGCGTTTGGGGTGGTGGTGCTTACAGCTAGTGTAGCTCAAGCACAGGAGGGTTCTCAAGGGCCAGAAGAATTAGTACCTCCGTCTGTAGAAGCTTCTTCCCGCGAAGACAAACCTCTTATCTATGAACCAGAGGGCAAAGCACCTAATAATCAGCAGCCGGTTATAACTCCTACCTCTGTTACTAAAACTAAACCTAAAGCTTCGGATACAGCCAGAGCCTCTGGATTAAAGCCAGAAGATGATGTGCTCTCCTTCAATTTTCTGTTGCACCTTATTCAGAAGTTCAAGAGTTCGGATGTGATCGGTCAATAAATCCGCTGATCAAAAAATAAAGTTGTTTATTCTCTACTCTTTTATATTTGCAACTTAGTTGCAAACTTGAAAAAGCTTTATTTTATCGGAATAATCCTATTTTTAAGCCCTCTGGTACGGGCTCAGGATTGTCTCTTTGTTTTGTCGGGCAAAATAGTAGACGAAAAGGGTTTGGCTTTACCGGGGGCCACCGCTCAAATCAAAAAACTTAATTTAGGCGAGGCAACCAATGAAGCCGGAATATTCCGGTTCGAAAAACTTTGCAAAGGAATTTATCTCCTGTCAATTCAATATCTCGGATACGAAGGAGTTGAGAAACGCATTACTATTGATCACAATCTTGATATAACAATTGAACTTCAACCTGCCGAACAAATCCTGCAGGAGGTAGTGGTAGCAGGCCACACGGAAGTTGCCACACGAAGCAATAACACTACTACATTAAGTGCGCGTGAACTGGATGAAGTAAACGGTAAATCATTAGGCGAAACGTTGCAAAACCTAAGTGGCGTAAATTCCATTCAATCAGGGCCCGCTATTTTCAAGCCGGTTATTCATGGAGTGCATAGTCAGCGTATTCTGATTTTAAACAACGGCATCAGACAAGAAGGACAACAGTGGGGGGCCGAGCACGCCCCTGAAATTGATCCCTTTATAGCTAATAACCTTACGGTGATAAAAGATGCAGGTGCTATTAAATACGGTACCGATGCGTTGGGTGGCGTAATTGTGGTTACCCCGGCCGAACTTCCAACCGATCAGCAAATAGGGGGAGAGCTTCACCTGATTGGAAACTCGAACGGAAAAGCAGGAACGCTTTCAGGGCTATTAGAAGGAGGAATTAAAAATGCAAAGGGTTGGGGTTGGCGTGTGCAAGGTACAGGCAGGCGCTCGGGCGATTCGCGTACCCCCGATTATTTATTATCAAACACAGGGTTTCGCGAAATGAATTATTCCGCCTCTGCAGGGCATCATTCAGAGACATCGGGGTTTGAAGTTTTTTACAGCCACTTTAACACTACCATCGGTATTCTGCGTGGATCTGCCAGCGAAAGCACACAGGATTTAGCCATGGCCCTGCACCGTAACACACCGGCATACACAACCAACTTTAGTTACACGATTAACGAACCCCGGCAAGAAGTAATGCATAATCTTGTAAAAGTAAACGGGCACATCCGAAGCAATAAAAACCTGTACAACCTGCAATACGGATTACAAATTAATACCCGGAAAGAATTTGATGTGCGAAGAGGAACAACATTAACCGAAAAGCCTGCGCTCGCCTACAAACTTTTTACACATACCCTGGATGCCGAACGCGAAACTACGCTATCCGAAGACCACTCGCGTTGTATTGGAATAAATTCTATGGTTCAGGACAATAACAAAATAGACGGTACGCAAACACTGCCCTTTATTCCAAACTTCAGAAATTACTCTGCCGGTGTTTTCTGGATTGAAAAGATTTCGGGTAACAAAGCCGATTACGATTTAGGGTTACGATACGATTACCGACTCTATCAGGTAGCGGGTTTCAACTTTCAAAACAAGTTATACAAAACTCAATTTGGTTTTGGAAATGTAACAGCCACAGCCGGTGCATCAGTAAAATTATCTAAAACAACTACGTTTATAACCAATGTGGGCAGTGCCTGGCGGCCACCAAATGTTGCTGAGTTGTACAGTTTGGGCACGCACCAAAGTGCAGCCGCTATTGAGTATGGGTTGTTACTGGATGAGATTACCACACAAGTAAAAGAAATTGAAAACTCAGGAGTAAAACCAGAGCATGCACTGAAGTGGGTAAATACTTTCAAATTTCAAAAAGGCCGGTGGCAGGCAGAAGCTACCGGGTATATCAATTACATCTTCAATTATGTTTATCTAAAACCACGAGGCATTACCGAAGCTGGTCGTGGCCCTTTTGCCTACTTCCGCTACACACAAACCAATGCATCGTTTACCGGTATTGATGCGAGTACGCAATACGAACTTTCGCAAAGATTTTCACTACACGCAAGCGCCTCGTTACTTCGTGCTAAAGATGTAACCCAAAACGACTTTCTCATTTTTATTCCCACTAATCGTTACGATTTATCGCTACGCTATGAAAGCAATGTTAATAAGAAAACTTTCTTTGCTCAGGCTAAATTAAAGTACGTGGCTCAGCAAAACCGTGCCCCCAGAGTAGTGGGTCCGGAAGAAATTCTGGCTGCTAAAGAGCAGGGCATTGATTTGTTTGCAACCGATAAACGCAATTTCGATTTCATAGCGGCCCCGCAAGGTTATGCGCTTTTATCCGTAACCACAGGATTGTCGCTTCCCGTTTCCAATACTAAACTTGATTTTCGCCTTACGGCCGATAACCTTACCAACACCCGCTACCGCGAGTACACCAATCGCATGCGGTATTTTGCTAATGAAATTGGCCGGAATATCTCCGTTGCTGTAAATCTGAGTTTTTAGTTAAAAAAACTTAGAGAGTTTAAGGTAGAAGTATTATAATTGCAACATTGTTGCATTTTTAAAATGAGATTGTTGTGAAACTAAACTTGCTTGTTACGCTATTGGGAGGAGTTGTTATGTTGGGTGGTTGCGATAAAGACCCTGAGCCGGAGAACATCCCTGAAGAAATTACCCGTGTTGTTTTAACCTTTAGCGCCCCCGGTGCTAATCCAATTGAGGTTGTTGCCACCGACCCTGATTTAGGAGGACCGCAAAATATGGAAATCGGATCTATTGTACTCAATGCCTATACAGATTACACCTTAACTATTGAAATGTTCAATGGATTTTATGAGGTGGGCGATCCTGAATATAACATTACCGGAGAAGTGGAAGAAGAAGGCGCTGAACATCAATTGTTTTTTAGCTGGTCTTCCGAAGTGTTTACATCGCCAACCGGCACGGGCAACATCGGGGCGGTTGGAACAGTAAATTATGCCGATGAAGATGCTAATGGTTTGCCAATCGGTTTATCTACAACATGGACAACCGGAACTGCAACCAATGGAAAAACTTTCAGGATTGTACTGAAGCATCAACCTGATATTAAATCAGCTACCTCTACTTCGGCAGATGGCGAAAGTGATCTGGATATTATTTTCCCGATCAGCATCAATTGATAACACGGTTTAGGTTAATGCCTGTCGCGGGTAAAACCTGCGGCAGTTTTTTTTATTTGCCGGCAGGCAAGTTTAACCCTTCGCAAATTATGCACAATGCCCGCAGAACAGATACGTGCTTAAAATATTGGCCCATTTTTCCTGCATGACACCAAAGAAAGCTAAAGAGCCAAGAGTAATTTGATTTTATTAGTTTTGTAATACAACCCTAAACAATTTAAATGTGTCTTACACTTATAAATAAATTCATCATGGCAAAGATTAAGTATTTGCACATCATTGCTGCAGGGCTACTCCTCATGGGCGGCAGTTGTCAGAAGGACAATATTATGGAATTGGGAGATTGCGACCTTGCCGGTTTCGTGAAATCAGTAGCTGACACAGAAGGGACTGTTTGGTATGATACCCAAGCAAAAGCATATTCAATCTTTGTAGGTATTAAAGGCACTTATGATTCACAAGACATTGGCATAGTTTGTAATCCTCCTGAGAACTTCAATACAGAAGGTCTTAAGGTTATATTTAATGGAAATTATTATAAATGTGAAGAGTTTGTTCCGCTTATACCAGGTCAAAAATATTATCACTTAGAGCTAACTAAGATTAAATCGGTTGCAAAAGAATAGTCATAATGTTTAAAATGGCTTTGATTCCATGAGAAAGTTTTACCTGCAATTCTTGTTTTGCCTCATAGCGGTAATCCCAGGATTCAGTCAACACCAAGACAATAATAAAAGGGAAAAGAATCTATTGTACGATGATTGGACTGTAACTGTTGAATCGAATGCTAATAGAAATAAGTCTCCTAAAGATGTTTCCCTTAATTTTGTCCCTATTGGGACAACATGGGATCATAGAGGAATTACTTACTTCTTTCAGAACGGGACAAATGATATTGCAGGTAATAATGAGCGACAAGCAATAAGGGATGCTTTTGCTTTGTGGTCAGCTCAAACTGATTTGTATTTTTTAGAAGTTTGTACTACAGACGATGCGGATATTGTTTTTTTATGGGGGGGGGTTTTAATCATGGTGATGCTGGGCCTTTTGATGGAGAAGGTGGCATCTTAGCTCATACGCTGGGCGGCCCACCTCCAAATGTTTTTGGAGATCAAGCGGGTGATATCCACTTCGATGATAGTGAGACATGGACGTTAGATAATCGGCCTAATAGCGCGCAGCCCATTGACTTAGTTACCGTTGCTGCTCATGAGATTGGGCATGCTCTGGGATTAGACCACACTACAGTGTCAGGTTCTTTGATGTTGGCAAATTATACCGGGTCTCATCGTTTTTTGGGATCTGATGATTTGGCAGGGATTAGAAGTCTTTATGGATTACCCCAAACTACAATTATCTGTACCAGCGACACGTTGGTAATACAAGATCAGCCGGCAGGAACAACTCTAAACTGGTCATCGAGTAACCCCAATGGTTTAGCTATTAATGCTACCACCGGAGTAGCAAGTCGGCAAAATAATTTTAACGGACAAGTTACCATTACAGCAACCATCGATAGTGGTTGTGGAACAAATAATATTGCAAGAAATGTTTGGGGAGGTTATGCCCTGATAGAAGATATTCTTTATCCGTCAAATACAGTAGCCCCCTACCAGTTTATCCCGCTTTCTATTATAACACCCCCCGGCAGCAGTAATGGATATTATAAGGCTGAAATAACCCGCATAGGAGGAGGATACAGCAACACCATATACAGCAACGTAATGGAGTTTAGCCTGCCCATGACCGGAACGTTTAATGTAAAAGTTTATGCATACAATGCCTGCGGCTGGCCCCAGAATTTCTATCCCCTGGTGTTCTTCTGTTCAGAAGATGGCGGCATGTTTGCCGTGTACCCCAACCCGGTCTCGGAAACTTTAACAATAGAAAGCAAAGATCAGTACCGCATTGATAGCGGGCAAACAACCAATGAACTGACTAATGATATTTCCTACAGATTTTACGATCCTAATAGCGGCAGTATCGTAGCTGAAGGAAATTTGTCTGCCGGAAACGGAGCAGAAATTAATGTGTCAAAATTGAGCAAAGGAAAATACATATTGAAGATTCAAATTGATAAAGACAAAGAAGAAACACACCACATAATTGTTGAATAACAATCGGGAGGCTGGTTGACTTTGAAAACGTAACCCTTCTGTCAAAGCCACGCACTCAATTTTGCCATAAGACGGCTGGTTGTGGTACAGCTTGAGTCTGTAGTGAGTAAAACTTGCGGCTTTTTTATTTGCCGGCTTTTACAAGAAACTGTTCAAGGTCTTTCAAGTTAAGAACGCCTTCATAATAGGCCTTACCAAAAATTACGGCAAATACACCAATATCATTAAGACGTTTAATGTCATCCACACCGCGAATACCTCCACTGGCTAATACTTGCAGGTCGGGAAAACGCGCTACAATTTCTTCATAAAACGAAAATGCTGGCCCCTCCAACACTCCATCGCGCGAAATGTCGGTTGATTTTACATACTTCAATCCACGGTCGTAAAAAAACTGAAGCTGGTCGAACAGCGTAATGTCAGCCTTTTTCTGCCAGCCTCTAAAGGCAATTTTCTTCGATTCGATATCCGTAACATCGGCTCCCAATGTCATTTTTTCTCTTCCATACGAAATAATCCAGGAGGCAAACAATTGCGGGTTGGTAACTGCTATACTGGATGCTGTTATGTAATCTGCTCCGTACTCAAATGCTTTTCCTATATCTCCGTCTGTGCAAATCCCTCCTGTAAAATCAATTTTCAAATCGGTGTGTCCGGCCACTGCTTCCAGCACGTGGTAATTTTTAGGACTTCCGCGTTCTGCTCCATCCAGGTCTACAAGATGAACAACCTCAATGCCATGGTCTTCAAATCGCTTGGCAAGGTCTAGCGGGTTTTCGTCATACGATTTCTCGCTGGTGGGGTCGCCTTTTCGCATTTTCACCACCTTTCCTTTTCGTATGGCTATGGAAGGAATTACCTGTATCATCTCACTGTATTAATTACAAACTTACAACTGTTTCAAAAATACCACCCGATTACTAAAATTCCTTGCTATTATGTTAGATAGTAGCGTTTTATTTGGCTGTAAAGGGTACTGAAACAAGGGTTTTGTCCCACATAAAAATCAGTTGCATGTCTTCGCCCCAGCGCTCAATAGAAATTGTAAACTGCTCAAATTCTTTTTCTTGTTGAACCGATAATGCTTGTATAGACAAAACATCTTTTGCGGGGTTGTGATTCGCCTCTCCATTAAAATTAACCCCCCACTGGCCTGTTTCCGTGTTGAAGAGAACCGTCCAGCTTTGTTCTTCGGGTATCGTAAACAAAGAATACTTACCTGCCTTTAGTACTTTATCTCCAAAAACCAAGTCTTGGCTAGTTTCAAAAACAGTAGCTTCATTAGCTCCTGTGCGCCATACTTTGTTGTACGGAACCAACTCTCCAAAAATTACCCGGCCCTTTTTATACGGCCTGTTGTACAAAACCGAAATTTCAAGATCGCCATTGCTAAACGTGGCTTTATCTGCAGGGCTAAACGATTTGGTATAAACCAGGCGCATATACAACAACACCCCCAATACTATAGCCAATAAAACGCCCAGAATGATAAGTAACTTCTTCATTTTGCCTTCAATTTAAAATGGCTTTAAGTATGTGAAGTATAAAAGTTCACGAGTTTACAATTTTTAACCCGGATTTTGCAAATAATAAGTTGTCTTGTCCTAAATTTGTCTACTTAAAGAAACCCAGATATGGCAGTCTTCGGAGTTGTAATTGCATTATTTGTTTTGGCTATCGTTTCTATATGGCTGTTTCCTAACAACAAAGTGAGCGATAACGAACACGACATTAAGCACTAACTTTCAAATTTTCACTTCGTGCCAATGAATATCTGTGTCTTTTGCGGATCGGGCACGGGGCACAATCCTGCTTACGCTGAAGCCGCCCGCACATTGGGCAATCTTATGGTTCGGCATCAATCAACTTTAATCTACGGAGGTGGTAACATTGGGCTAATGGGCGTTGTAGCCGATCAGGTAATGGCTGGTGGCGGTAAAGTAATTGGGGTGATCCCCGATTTCTTAATGAAAAAAGAGGTGGGCCATAAGGGTCTTACCCAGCTTGAGGTAGTAGGAAGTATGCACGAACGTAAAAGGCGTATGGCCGATCTTTCGGACGTGTTTGTGGCTTTGCCTGGTGGTTGGGGTACACTTGATGAACTGGCTGAAATCTTAACGTGGCGGCAATTAGAATTAGTTAAAGCCCCGGTGGCAATCCTCAATACAAATGGATATTTCGATACCCTGCTTAAACAAATGGAAATAATGGTTAATGAGGGTTTCCTTTCTCAACAAAATCTTGCCGATCTGTTTGTGGCCACCACACCCGATATGTTGTTTTCTCACCTGGCCGGGCACACCTAAAAAATATATAAAAAGTAGTAGCTTTAACTTGAGGCCTTGTGTGGTTATATAAACCGCACAACCAAGCCAGCCTGCGCATGCGAATATTCTGTATTATATATCTTGTACTGTTTGGTTTCGTATGTCAGGGACAAACCCTTGGGTTTTCGTTGCCCAATGGCAAATCGCGGGTTCAATTTCCAATAGAGATTTACAATAACCTGATTGTTGTTCCTGTTATTCTCAATCATCAATTGCCCTTAAAGTTTATTCTGGATACTGGCGTTCGCACATCCATTTTAACAGAAAAAGCATATAGCGATATTCTTAATTTACCCTATTCGCGTCAACTTATTATTTCAGGGCCCGGTAATGAGAGGTTAGTAGTTGCCTATGTTACGAACAATGTGTCGTTAGATATGCCGGGCGTGCAGGGCCGTGGCCATGCCATGCTGGTATTAGAGGAAGATTATCTGGAGCTTCGAAATTATATGGGCACAGAGGTGCACGGAATTCTTGGCTATGAACTTTTCAGTCGCTTTATCATTCAGGTTGATTACGAACGCAAGTTGCTTACGTTAATGTTGCCGCATCGTTTTAAAGAGAAAAAAAAATTTAGCTGGTTACCCACTCAAATTCAAGACACGAAACCGTATATAACAGCAAATCTGCAACTGAACGATACTACTTCACTTACTGCAAAACTACTTGTAGATAGCGGGGCAAGTCATGGCTTACTTTTAGAGGCAAACTCCAGCCCCAAAATAATTGTTCCGGCCAAACATGTAAGTAGCATTATTGGCAGGGGCCTTGGCGGAGAGATAACCGGAGAGATTGGAAAAATTAAGTCGGTTAATCTTGGCCCATTTCAAATCCCTGATGTCATTACCAATTTTCCTCATCCTGCTGCTTACCTCGATACATTAAAATCCAGCAGCAACGTATTTAGAAACGGAACACTGGGTGGAGAAATTTTAAGTCGCTTCACCGTGATTTATAACTTCCCCGGAGAAAAAATTTATTTTAAAAAAAATGCAGCCTTTAAAAAGAAGTTTTATTTCAGTCTTAGCGGATTAACCGTTCGGGCGAAGGGTTCTCTTCTTAAAAATTTTGAGATTACAGGCTTACGCGAAAATTCAGAAGCACAGAAAGCTGATGTACGAGTTGGCGACAGGATTATAAGTGTAAATGGCATTCTGGTAAGCGACCTTAATCTGAATGTTATAAATACTTTTCTTAATTCTAAGCCCGGCAGACGCATTTCACTGGTTGTAGAGCGCGGTTCTGAAAAACTAAAAAAAGAATTTCGGCTTGAGGATCCTCTTTAACTTTGAAGTTTTACCATTCTTAAAAACTGCCCCCTGCGTTTGTTATAAGCCTGCTGCAGGTATTGTTGTGTTCGCTTAAATTTTAACGAATTTATAAAGGCCGTATAAAGCGCATCGCCTGTTATGGATTGCTTCAATATATAATTCATTACTCCGGCATTTATCGTGTCGATGTAGTTTGAGTTTTTAAGAACCGTTACCGGAATGTTTTTTGTTTTACGATGCGCCTGCAATGCTTCAACGATCAGGCGAAGACCCGTTGAGCCCAGGTTATCATCCAATAAGATAAAATTAGGCCTAAACCTTGAAAGTCTTTCCAAAATACTGGTTAAGTCAAACGCTGTTTCTATAATTACCCGATGATTCTGAATTTGCCCCAGCCCTTCTTCTGTGCGGCTTAAATCAATGGGGTTGTTGCCCACCAACAATACGTTTAACACTGCCTCCGATTTTATGATCTTGTCCATAACTACTAGGTTAGCAAATAAACGATATTGTACGCGCCCCGGGTTTTTAGTACCTCAATTTATTTTCGTCCGGTATAGAATAGACACGGATTTTCGAATAAAGTTTAACTCCTTTTACACTAACCGCAATAAATCAATTTTAATACACAACGGTAAGCGGCAAACTTTCAGAATTAACATTAAATCTTGTCTGTAGGCTAATTTTCTGGTTCTCTCCGATTGTACTGGCTATTGATAATACCATCCTGGTTTAGATTTAAACTGGCACAATTTTTACTAATTTGGTGTATAAAATCGTAAACATGCACATCATGAAAACAAGTCTTTTAACTGTTGTAATTGCTCTTATTGTAAGCGCCTGTGGTTCGGGTATGCTTGGGTCAAAAGTTAAGGAGCCCTTTCGGGGAAATGCGTACGAATCAAACAATCGCTTTTTCCGGGCAACAGGTAAAGGCGAAAGTTCGCAGGATAATATTGCCCGTGGCAAGGCTGATATTGAAGCTAAAGCACAATTAGCAGGACAGGTAAGCACAACTATGAAGCAGGTGGCCGACCAATATCTGGGCCAGACTGAGAATGCAAATGCTGCTGATGTAGCCGATAAATTTCAAAGCCTGGTTCGCCAAACCATGAACACGAACATTGCCGATTTGCGTAAGATGGGCGAAGAAAAATATTTTAATGCAAAAGAAAACAAATACACAGTATTCATCGCCTACGAAATTAAAAAGAATGCCATGTTCCGTTTTATGAAGAAGCAGGCCAAAACGGATCGTACCATTGATGAACGCCAGATGAAACTAATAGACGAAATTCTGGATCAGCAAATAAAAGAAACTGAAGACGAGAATTAATATTTTAAACCGATTTGAAAACTGGTTTAAGCCATTAAATCAGTTTTCAAATCACTTACCCTCTACCATTCGCTCGGCCGTTTCGGCAATCTTTAACTGGTTAATAAACTCATCTACCTCGCCATTCATTACCGCAGGAAGATTATGTTGTGTATATCCAATACGGTGATCCGTTACCCGACTTTGCGGATAATTATACGTACGAATTTTTTCTGACCTGTCACCACTGCGCACCTGGCTTCTGCGTGAGTCTCCGATTTCCTTATTCTTTTTTTCAAACTCAATTTCGTAAAGTTTGGTACGCAACATTTGCAACGCCCGTTCGCGGTTACCATGTTGCGAACGTTCAATCTGGCAGGTAACCATTATGCCCGTAGGCTTGTGCGTAAGTTGCACTTTGGTTTCCACCTTGTTTACGTTTTGCCCGCCCGCACCGCTTGAGCGTGCTGTTTGATATTCCAGATCGGCCGGGTTAATTTCTACATCTACCTCTTCAGCTTCGGGCAGCACTACTACAGAAGCCGCTGACGTATGTACTCGCCCTTGTGTTTCGGTTGCCGGCACACGTTGCACGCGGTGCACCCCCGATTCATATTTAAAAATCCCAAAAGCTCCTTCACCCTCAATCGTGCTGATAACTTCTTTATATCCTCCTGCGGTACCCTCGGTTACATCAACCACCTGCATTTTAAGTCCTTTACGATCGCAGAAGCGTTGGTACATGCGCCATAAATCGCCAGCAAAAATAGCTGCCTCATCGCCTCCTGTACCGGCCCTAATTTCAAGAATGGCGTTTTTATAATCGTTGGGATCCTTGGGCATCAGTAATTCCTTAATCTCCGCTTCCAGAACCTCACTTTGTGGGGTTAGCTCATCTAATTCCATTTTGGCCAGTTCGCGCATCTCTGCATCTTTTTCCTTTTGCAAAAGATCCTTGGCATGTTGCAAGCCATCTAAAACCGCCTTGTATTGATTGTATTTAATCACAATCTTCTCAAGATCTTTGTATTCTTTGCTTAGCTGGCTGAATTTTTTGCGGTCGCTAACCGTATCGGGCTGAACCAACAATTGGCCTACCTCTTCAAACCGATCCTTTATTTCAATTAATTTATCAATCATACCGTGTAATGGGGTGCAAATTTAATAACTGTTGCAGATACTCCTACCCGGTTACGATATTCGTGGCCTTATGTCAAACTTAAAGACCTGAAAGGTTCTTTTATTTGGGTTTGAGTTTCTAATTTTAGCCACATCTTATAAAATCAGACCATGCGATACTTCATTTTAATTAGTGTTTTTCTAAGTTCATGCACGGGCTCGTTAACAGACGAACAGCGAAAAAAAATGAAGGAAAATATGGCGCTTAATGAACTTCGGAAAGTTACAGAGGCCGAAATTACGGATGCGACATTTAAATGGGGACGCAAACTTGCTGTTACAATCGAAAAAAAGGACAGGTTACTGAGCAACACATTATTTCTGGATTCATTGGCTGTGGCCGAAAGCGTGGAGATATTTCCCCTTCAGGAAAACCAGACCGGCCTTCGCGAAATAGAAAAGCAGTTACTGGAAGCTTACTCCGGCAATATGGGGAGTGATAATGTGCAGAAGATGGGGCCGGATTCTTTGCTTTATACTAAGCCCGTATTCCGCGAACACCCGGATGGCTCAACCGAATTTCTAAAAGCTATTGCCATTCGCTTTACGCGGAAACAAGTAGTGCTTTCTATTAAATAAAAAGTGCCGGCCAACCTAACACCCTGGAAAATCTGGATTGATACCGGAGGTACCTTTACGGATTGTATTGGTATAAATCCTGCGGGAGAATTGAGGCGACTTAAAATTTTAAGCAGTAGCGTAATCAAAGCCGAAGTAAAAGCAATTATGCCCAATAACGGGCTGGCTGTTGAGGCTAACCTCCATACGGCAGCCGATATTTTCAAAAACTTTTCAGTTCGCCTTCCTGATGAAAAAATCTCGCTGAAAATTCACCACACTAATCCCGCTAAGGGGTTAATCTACTTTTACTCCACAATTCCTAACCAAATAAAAGCGGGTACCAGAATAGAAATTACCAGCCATGAAGAAGTGCCTGTGCTTGCTGCACGGTTGCTAACTGAAACTTCTCTACAAAAAAAATTTCCACACATTGAAATGAAGTTGGGCTCTACAAAAGGAACCAACGCTTTGCTGGAACGTAAGGGTGCCCCCACAGCCCTTATTATAACCAGGGGTTTTAAAGACCTGCTGCGTATTGGTACGCAACAAAGACCTGACTTATTTTCACTTACCATAGAAAAAGAAGATCCTCTTTACAAACTCGTGGTAGAAGCGGATGAGCGTATGGATGCGAATGGAAAAGTGCTCTCTCCGCTTGCCCTTACTACAATACCCGGGTTAATAAAGAAAATTAAAGCAGCCGGATGCACCTCGGTAGCGATTGCCTTTTTGCACAGCTATAAAAACCCAACACATGAAATAGCCATTAAGAAAAAATTGCTTAACGCAGGAATTCAATTTGTTACACTGTCGCATGAAGTTTCAGGGCAAATAAAAATTTTACCCCGTGCGGAAACAGCTGTGACAAATGCCTACCTCGCGCCTATCATTCAATCTTATCTTAACCGAATTCAAAACAAACTGACATCGGCACAACTTAAAATAATGACTAGTGCCGGTGGCCTCGTAAACGCTCAGCAATTTTTTCCGAAAGATAGTTTGCTCAGTGGCCCGGCAGGTGGCGTTGTGGGTGCCGCTGTTTCAGGTAGATATTCTGGTGTTGATAAACTCATTGCCTTTGATATGGGTGGCACGAGTACCGATGTGTCGTTGTTCAATAAAACGTTCTCGTATCGGTACGAATCAAAGGTCGGATCGGTTCGTATTCTTTCCCCTTCGTTGGAGATTGAAACCATTGCTGCTGGCGGGGGATCAATTTGCGATTTTGATGGACACAAATTAACGGTTGGGCCGCACAGTGCCGGGGCTAGTCCGGGGCCGGCCTGTTATGGCGCGGGCGGGTCGTTAACCCTTACTGATGTTAACCTGTTAGTGGGTAAAATAGCAATCCAACATTTTACTATTCCGCTTTACCGCAAGCAAGCAGAAAATGCGCTTCGAAAAGTTATTTCTAAAATTTATAAGCATACGGGCAAACAACCTGAACCCGAACATCTCCTCGAATCTTTTTTGCAAATCGCCAACGAAAAAATGAGTGAAGCTATTCGCAAGGTTTCCGTTCAGTTCGGACACAACCCGATTGATTACTCGCTATTAAGTTTTGGTGGTGCGGGGGGTCAGCATGCTTGTGCACTTGCTCAATTGCTTGGCACAAAAAAAATTCTGATTCCTTACGATGCCGGGTTATTGAGTGCCTACGGAATTGGTCATGCCGATGTAACGCATTTCGAAGAGCAACTTATTCTGGCTCCTCTTACAAGCGTTATAAAAAAGTGGAGATCATTGTTTACCCGGCTAAAGAAAAAAGGATTTGAAAAACTGGTTCGCGATGGCTATTCCAAAAAGGAAATCATACTTCAAAAGCAAATAACATTTTTGAGATTTAAAGGCCAGGAAAGCTGCATCGAGGTAAATACGACCGACCCTGAAGAACTGGTTATGCAGTTTAAAAAGAGGTACAAAGCGATATACGGCCACTGGTTACTTAACCGCGCAATAGAAGTAGAGTCTGTTAGAATAGTAGCACTCGTTAAGGGGTATTCGAATACATTCAAACCATCGCGTTTACGCACACATAAACCCAACCCTATAAACAAACAAAAAATGCTTCTTGCTGGTAAATGGGTTAACGCAAGCGTATATCAGTGGGAGGGGTTAACAACAGGTGCAACAATAAATGGTCCAGCTTTGGTAGTAAGTCAGAATTCTTCATCGGTTGTTTATCCGGGTTGGCAATTCAAATTAGACCAACACAACCATGCCTTGCTTGTTCAAAGCAAAAAACAAAAGCACCCTCAAACGCACTCTACGGAGGCTTCGTTGGAGTTATTCAGCAACCGGTTTACAGCTATTGCGCAAGAGATGGGTGCCATATTGCAACGCTCTTCATTTTCTGTAAACGTAAAAGAGCGGTTAGATTTTTCATGCGCAATAATGGATGCCGATGGTTATCTGATTGTAAATGCTCCGCACATTCCGGTGCACCTCGGCAGCATGGGTGTTTGTGTGCGCGAAGTAATGAGGATAATTCCTATTCGCGAAGGCGATGTTATTATTACCAATCATCCTGCTTACGGTGGCTCGCACCTGCCCGATATTACTTTAATCAAACCAGTGTTTGTAAATAAAAAGCGTGTGGGTTTTGTGGCTAATCGCGCACATCATGCTGAGGTTGGCGGAAGCAAGCCAGGGTCAATGCCAGCACATGCAACCACACTTGCTGAAGAAGGTGTAATCATTGCGCCAACATACCTGATGAAACAAGGCGCCTCGCAATGGAACGAAATTAAAAAGGTGTTTATCAAAAATCCTTACCCAACCCGATCTTTAGATGAAAACCTGGCTGACCTGAACGGAGCGTTGGCATCGGTAAATGCCGGTGAGTTGTTGCTGAAACAACTTTGTGAAGCTCATAGTACCAACACCGTGCTCGCCCACATGAATTCCCTAAAGCGATATGCTGCGCAACATGTAAGTGAAAAAATTGCATCATTACATCATACGATTTCTGCAGCCACCGAGCTATTAGATGATGGCAGCAAATTAACTGTATCGCTTACACGTAAAAAGAACAAGCTTGTTATTGATTTTACTGGCTCTGCCGATGTGCACCCTGGTAATTTCAACGCTACACCTGCCATTGTACAAAGTGTAATTTTATATGTGTTGCGTGTATGGATTAATAAACCCATTGCCATGAATGAGGGGTTAATGCAGCACATTCAGATTAAACTTCCTCACGGAATGTTAAATCCTGATTTTACTAAAATACAGCCGGCTGTTGTAGGGGGTAATACAGAGGTAAGTCAGCGATTAACTGACACCTTGTTAAAAGCGCTGCAGCTTGGCGCGTGCAGCCAGGGCACTATGAATAATTTTTTGTTTGGTAATGCCCGCTTTGGGTTTTACGAAACCATTTGTGGAGGTGCTGGTGCCACAGAAGGCTACAATGGCGCTGATGCTGTGCACACGCACATGACCAACACCCGAATAACCGATGCTGAGATTCTGGAACACCGGTACCCGGTTTTGCTTAGGCGATTTGAAATCAGAAAAAACTCAGGAGGAAAAGGAAAATGGCGGGGTGGCAATGGTGTAATACGCGAAGTGCAGTTCAATGAAAAGATGGAAGTAAACCTGTTAACCCAGCACCGTAAAGAGACACCCTACGGAATGGCAGGCGGGCATTCTGGTATGTGTGGCAAGCAATATCTTATCCGAAACAATGGAGAAAAAATTCAGCTATCCGGTTTAACTTCAGTAGAAGTAAAGGCAGGCGATAGTATTGCTATTGAAACCCCTGGCGGGGGCGGATGGGGTAATGAGGCATAAAAAAGCCTGTATCTTTTTAGACACAGGCTTTCAAATTTTATTTAAAAATTTTAGTTGGGTTTGGTTGCCTCAGGCTTAGGTGTTACCCCTAACTTCTTCAACACCAAAGTTGAAATGTTATACTTTTCATCGCTGTAAAGCAATACATCTTCGCCACTTCCAACTAATTGCGGGTTAAGAATAAATGCAAAACCATTTTCTTTAGCCACATCTTCAATAGCCTTACCAATTTTTTTGAACACAGGATCCATCAGAGCGTTCTGCTTATTGCCTAACGAGGTTTGTGCGTCCTGCTGAAACTTCTGGATGCTTTCCTGCAAGCCTTGCAATTCGCGTTCTTTGTCGGCTTTAATTGCATCGGGTGTAGTGGCCGGCATACCCTGATAGGCACGCAGTTTAGTTTCAAACTCAGTGCTTTTCGCTTTTAACTGGTTCTCTAACTGCGTTCCGTGTGTTTTTAATTCATTTTCAATTTGCTTGAACTCGGGCATTTGGCCGAAAATATAATTCCAATCGGCATAGCCGATCTTTTGTGTTTCCTGGGCCTGAGCGCTTACGGTTGCTGCGCAAAATAGAAGTACTAAGAGTGTTCTCATTTTTAGTTTGTTTATTTTACTTTATCGTTAGGGTCTCCCAAACCTAATTCTTCCAGAATGAAGTCTGTGTAGTCATGCCGGGGATCAGTGTAAACCATAACCAATTCCGACTTATCGAAGAGGAAGGCGAGACGGTTTGCTTTACACACTTTTTCAACGGCATCAAATATTTTATCCTGCAAAGGTTTAATCAATTCTTGTTTTTTCAAAAAGTAAAGACCCTTGTATCCAAAAACCTTTTTCTGATAGTCTTTTAGCTCTGTTTCTTTTTTCTTTATCTCATCCAGCCTTTCGGTTTTCATGGCTTCAGTAAGCAGCACCTGTTCAGCCTGGTAGGTGCGATAAAGGGCATCTACTTTGGCCTGCATTTCTTCTACTTCCTTTTGCCACGCAGCCGAAAGCTGGTCTATTTCGCCTTGCGCTTTGCTGTATTCGGGTAATTTGCTCAATACATATTCTGAGTCGAAATATCCGAACTTCTGAGCATTGACAAAATTCAGGCCGAAAAACAGAAGACAGGTTGTTGTGATTAAAAACCTCATTTTTTTATCTGATTTGCTGGCCAATTGTAAAGTGGAACTGTGATCCGCTCTTATCTGAAGCTCCTGGCAGGCGATCGAATCCATAGGCCCAGTTAAGTCCTATTAACCCAAAAGCTGGCATAAAGATACGGGCCCCCACTCCGGCCGATTTATACAGGTTAAACGGATTGAAATCGCGGTAATTGTCCCAGTTGTTTCCTGCCTCAGTGAACAGAAAGCCATAAATGGTAGCTGATTGGGCTGTGCTAACCGGGTAGCGAAGTTCTACCCCAAATTTGTTATAGACAATACCTCCTTCAATTCCATTAGCCTGCTGGGTACCCCGCAATGAATAAAGGGGTGGTGTAACGGAGTTATTCGGATAGCCCCTCAAACCAATAATGTCCTGGCCTAACACAAACGAGTTGAATCCTCCTGCCAAACCATCACCACCCACCAGAAAGCGCTGGAAGGGGCCTGGGCCAAGGCTTCTGTCATATGTACCAATAAAGCCCATGTGTGCTTTTGTTTCCAGTACCAGGCTGCGGCCATCCGGCTTTTGGCTACCTACCAGTTTCAAATAGAATTTTGCATCAACCATCCATTTGTGTAACTCGGTCCATTTGTAACGTTGATTGACGTTTTCATAGTACGATTTATCGCGCCACTGCGAGTAAGGAGGAGTTAGATTTACCGCCAATGAAATAGTAGAGCCCGCTGTGGGATACATCGGGTTGTCGATACTGTTTCGGGAAAGTGTGGTGGTAAACATAATTTCATTTGTTCGGCCTTCGGCCGGCAGAATGTTTGATGCTCCTCCAAAATAGTTTTTGTAATTGTAAACAAGATATGAGAGTGAATGAGTAAGGGAGAAATAATTATCAGGCCACTCTAATCTGCGCCCAAAACCGATGGTTACACCACTCTGCTTCAATGAAGTGTTATCAGTAAACTCAAAGCGTGCGTTGGCTAATCTGGATATGGAGTGGTTTAAACTTACCGTTAATGAGTTTGGCCTGCGCCCTCCTAACCAGGGCTCGGTAAACGACAAACTATAACTCTGGAACGAGCGACCATTGGCTTGCGCCCGTAATGATAATCGCTGGCCATCGCCAACCGGTAATGGCCTCCACTTTTTCAGATGCGGCACATTACGAATGGAAAAGTTATTGAATGATAATCCCACTGTTCCTACAAAGCCATAAAATCCCCCCCAACCACCGGAAAGTTCTATTTGGTCGTTAGATTGTTCTTCTACTTTCCATTCTATATCCACTGTTCCATCGGTAGGATTAGGGCGAATATCCTGTTCGATCTTTTGCGGATTAAAGTAGCCCATCTGCGAAAGCATTTGTTGGGTACGAATTAAATCAGAGCGTCTGAATTTCTGGCCCGGAATTGTACTTAGTTCTCTTCGTATTACATGATCGTTAGTGCGTTCGTTTCCACTTATAATTACTTCGTCTATAGTGGCCTGATCGCCTTCGTGAATGCGCATTTCCACATCAATCGAATCTCCCACTACAGCAACCTCAACCGGGCGTACCTGAAAGAACAAATAGCCATCATCCATATACAATCCACTAATGTCGGCCCCTTTTGCGTTGAAGGTGGTCTTCTTGTCAATCAGATCTTTGTTGTACACATCACCTTTATTGATGTCGAGGATTTTGTTGAGGGTGTTTGAGCTGTGGATATAGTTACCAACCCAGGTAATGTTGCGGAAGTAATATTTGCGGCCTTCGTAAACTTTAATTTTTACGTCAATATTCGATTTGTCGAAATTGACTATTGTATCCGATAGAATTTCGGCATCGCGATAGCCTAAGGAGTTATAATACCCGATAAGTTTCAGTTTGTCTTCTTCAAACTCAGAACGTATAAATTTTGAACCGGCAAATACATTAAGTTTTATATTCCTGTTAATGAACTCCTGTATATCGCGTGTAGTGAGGTTGCGGCTTGAGTCAAGTGCCGGTTTAATTTTGCTTGGTTTCAGTGTAAGGGCTTCGGCTAACAAAGTACGATGCAATGAAAAGCGGGGGTGCTCGCGCGTTTTCTTGAGTTTTCGTTTCAGCTTACCATCGGCCACATCATAATTGCCTTCAATGTGAACTGCGTTAATCTTTACTTTTGCTTTCAAATCAACATCAATACGCAGGCGCACATTACCCCTGTTAAGGGTATCCGTTTCGGGATGTACTTTTACGATTGTATTCAAAAAACCTTTCTTAACAAAATGCTTTTTAACCGATAATTCGGTGTTACGAATAGTAGCATCATTTACAATTTTCCCTCTTATCAACTTTAAATCTTCTTTCAAAGAAGATTGCCGGCCTTTGCTTATACCCGTAAAGTAAAAATCATTTAACCGTGGGCGTTCTGTTAAAGCAATCAACAAAAACACCTGATCTCCTTCAATCTTTTGAACCGAAATAATGGCATCCCCAATCAACCCGTGTTTCCACAACTTGCGAATGGCCCCCGATATTCCATCGCCAGGTATTTTAATCTTATCACCAATTTTTAAACCCGTAAGCGATACCATTGCGCTTTTGTCCAGCAGGCTTAGGCCTGTAACTTCAATACCGGCAATGGTGTATTCCTGCGGGGCCGCATAGTTAAGGTTATCCTCATTTAACTCCGGAGTAGTGGACGATTGTTGCGTGCGGTTTCTAAACTGAGCCTCGGCCTGCTCGCTCATCCACACACATAATACAACAACACAAAGTATAATTCTCTTCATTGGGATTTATCAGGCAGTTGGGTTCAGCACTTTTCCAAATCTTCGTTCGCGTTTTTGATAGGCGCAAATGGCTTCATACAAATCTTCTTTGCGGAAGTCGGGCCAAAGTGTTGGAGTTATAAAAATTTCGGTATAGGCAATCTGCCAAAGAAGAAAGTTGCTCACGCGCAACTCTCCGCTGGTGCGGATTAGTAATTCAGGGTCAGGCACACTTGCAGTTTTTAAATGAGCCGCGAAATATTGCTCGTCAATTTCATCTGGTTTTAGCCGGCCAGCTTTGGCTTCTTCGGCCAGTTTTTTAGCGGCCTCTACAATTTCCCAGCGGCCGCTGTAGTTTAGTGCTAATTGTAAAATCAACCCACTGTTGTGCTGGGTTGATGCAATCGCTTCGGCTAGATTATTCTGGCAATCTTTTGGCAAATGACTTACATCGCCAATGGTATGCAGCTTTACCTGGTTTTCGTGCAGGGTATTAATTTCTTTTTTCAAGGTATTAACAAGCAATTCCATTAGTCCATCCACCTCTTCTTTAGGCCGGCCCCAGTTTTCGGTACTGAATGCGTACAGCGTTAGGTATTTTATTCCCAGTTCGCCACACCCTTCGGTTACATCTTTTACTGCCTGTATAGCATTGCGGTGTCCGAAAATTCTGGCTGCCCCTTTGCGTTTTGCCCAGCGGCCGTTGCCGTCCATGATAACGGCTATGTGCCGAGGCAGATTGTTAAAGTCTATATTTTCCCTAAATGAAGCCACAAGGCGGCAAAAATAGGCCTTTTTTCTAAACTTTATCTATTCGCGCGACCAGGTGTTTTAAGATGTTTGTTGGCCCGAGAAAGTTGAATGAACCATTTCGAAATTTACCGGTACGGGCTGCTGGGGCAGGGGATGTCGTAAAAGGTGTAGGTAAGCGTAAACCCGGCAAAAAAGTAGTTGTCGTTATCAAATACGTTGCCGTACTGATAATTCTTGTATTGGGGGTTGCCATCGGAAATATTATCGAGATAATCGAAAAAGGTTTTTCTCATACCAAACTCAAATGCCACATAGTATTTTGGGTTGAGTACATATTTTATACCTCCGCCAAAAGGTATAGCCAATTGAATATTGCTATACTCAGCATTTTTCTGCTGTACCCCGGATATTCCAAACAAGGCGGCTCCGGCAAACAGATACGGTGTAAACCGAAGCCTACGCTTATCATCGCGCCAGTTTAGAAAGTGGTACTCAAACGTGCCAGATCCTTCCAGCAAAAATAAATTGAAAGAAGCTGCACGGGTTGTAGCAAACGGATCGATAGGGTTTCGTGTATCGCTTGCCCCTATTTTACCTCCGGTTATGGCCGTTCGGAAACTAATTACCTGGCTTATGTTCGACCTGTAAAAAACGGTTGCTGCTGGTTTTGAAAATGCGAAGTTGTATGTACGCACTAAGTCGCCTGTATAATTAAACGTACCTACACCAAAGCCAACCTCAGACCGCTGCCCTAACATTTGCTGCGCTTGCACTTCAGCAAACCATACGATTAACCCAATAGCCGCAATACCTTTCGTTAATCGCATTTATTTTTTCTATTATCTGAATTTTGCCTTGTGCATGGTGGCTCCCAGAATGTAGGTAAGCCTTACGGTAGTTACCATGTAAATATCTCTATCGCTTTCAGAGCCTCGCATATTTTCAGCGTGTTCGCGCCCGTAGCCCGGAATGGTGGAGTAACTAACTCCGTTTCGGGCTGTGTATGCAATTGGGGTAGGTACCGCGCTGGCGGGCAACTCACCTCCACGATAGGACATTGCTCTTGCCAGATTATTGCTTCCAAACACCCCTAAATCAACATAGTTCTTACTTACGTCATCCAGGTAATCGGTAAACGTATAGCGAAACCCAATATCTGCCCAAAGATCCATTACTTCATTAATTCTAAAACGAGCTCCTAACCCAAACGGAATTGCTACCTGAAAATTGCTGTAGGGTTTTATGCCGAAGTTGACATCATTCTGATCCAGTGTTGCATGCTGACCCTCTGTTCCCAGCGGTTTCAAATCAACCCATGTACCAGCGGTAACTCCAAGAGCTTCGCCATTTAACCCTGCTGCAGGGGCTTGTGCCTGCGGGTTATGATGAAACCCGGCTACCCCAATAAATACATAGGGAGTCCATTTTACCCGGCTGATATAGGTTGCATCATTCTCAAACAAATCGAAATAGGCTACTATCGATAATTCTTTAATGCGATTGCGAAAAGAAAGATTGCGCTGGTATCGATAAACCCCGTTTTCTGCATCTCCCTGATCTGCCGATTCTACATCAGATCCTTTTAAAGTTCCATACATGAATTGGGCCATAAGAGAATAGCGTGGGCCAAAACGATGCGTAAGAGATAGGCCTAAAGCCGGGCGGGTAAATGAAATATCTGTACTTACACGATTGGGGCGCGGGGCAATATCGCCATAGTAGTTCAGGGCGCTTACCGAGAAGCCAACGGCATTATAAATTTTGTTACCGAAGCCGCCTTTCTTCCCTCTGTAGTTCGCCATGCGTTTGTTATTTTGTTTAATCGCTTTACGATTAAACTGAGCATTCGTTTCTACTACGCCTGTTAAAAGAAATGCGAGGCAAAGCCCCCCTAAAAGTAACGTTCTCATGTATTGACAATTTTGCCAGTTACAAACTTAAAGAATTTGTTTAGAACCACCACGACTCAACCCTATCAACCTTTTAGTGGCTTATTTATATGTGCTCATTTAATTTCGGATATCGAGGCCCCAATTGAGTTTTTGCCGCAGGGTGTTGAAAAAGTGCTGGCCGGGTAACTGGATTAAATTTACAATGAATCGCTCACGTTTTATTTTAAGTTTTACGCTTTCGTCTACTGTTTCGAAACGGGAGTCGAGAGAAATAAGGTATTTTTTACTTCTTCCTTCTATTTCTATACCTATTTCGGATTTATCGGAAATAACAATAGGCCGTGTGCCCAGGTTATGCGGGCTAACAGCGGTTATAATAAAACTTTCTGACTTCGGGTAAACCAGCGGCCCGCCACAACTTAAAGAATATCCGGTTGAACCGGTGGGGGTAGAAACGATTATACCATCGGCCCAGTATGAGTTTAGCAATTCGCCATCTACTTTAACATGAACCGTTATCATAGAAGAGGTGTCTTTCTTCATAATGGTAATGTCGTTAAGGGCAAAGTTGTTCGGTTCAAACAGTTTAGTAGATGAAATCAGTTTGAGCAACGTACGCTTTTCTACTTTATACTTTCCCGCAAATATGGCATCTAATGCTGTGTCTACATCTTCGCGACTGGTTGTTGCCAAAAAACCCAGGCGGCCGGTATTGATTCCAAGAATCGGAACTTCTGCCTTGCCCACATAGATCACCGATTCGAGCATGGTACCATCTCCTCCTAACGAAAAGAAACAATCGAGGCTACGCAAACTATCGCCCAACTGAAATGATTTGTACTTTACATCGGCCAGCAAAGAGGGCTTAACCAACTTCTCGAATTTTTCCGATACCCATATCTCGGCTTTGCGTTCTACTAGTTGCCCAAGCAGAAGTTCAATCAGGCGGGATGATTTTTCGTGTGTGTCTTTGCCGTGAAGTCCGATGCGCATGTGTGCTGATTAAATATCCAGATAGCGGAGCAACATGTCTATTTTGTCTTTCTCGCCAGTGTCTACGCGTGTTTCCTGGTAGCGGCCAATAATACGATACCCAAATCGCTCCAGTGTGGCTACAATCCGATTTAATTCAACCTGGTTTATCTTTAGTGTAACTTTTATTTTCCCTTTGTCCATCGGGTCTTCTATCATCAGGCTGCTAATGATTTTCGCGTTGTTCTCTTCCACATACCGACTTATCTCTGCCAAAGAATAATCAATCAGATCCATGGAAAGCACGATTATACCCCCCGGCATTTGCACCGATGCTGTTTGGGCAAACGAGATCATAATATCCTGTACGGTAATTACTCCGGCATATTTCTGTTCTTCGTTCAATACGGCCACCATTTGTAATTTATGATCGCCTGCTATTTTCAGAATATCATAAAAGTGCGAATGAAGCTGAACTGTGCAGGTTTTTCCGGCCAATGGAAAATTGGCCAGGGGGCGCTCTATATCATTTGCTTCCAGAATGATCTCTTCTGAAATAAATCCGAGCAATTCTCCGTTCTCCACAACGGGTAAGTGAGGGCATCGGAATTCTTCCATCCACACTATTGCTTTTTGTGCATCATCGCTTGTTTTAAGCGGTGGTATCATGTGGTTGATTAATTCTTCTGCTATCATGTTATGCGGTTCTTCGCACTAAAAAATCTTCTACCAACTGATTAAATTTTTCTGGATGCTCCATCATAGGAGCATGGCAGCATTTATCGATAAACTTCAGTTCAGAGTTGGGAATAAGCCGGTTAAACTCGTGCCCTACCATAGGCGGTGTTATGGTATCATTTAATCCCCAAACCAACAAAGTAGGTACTTTTATACTGGAAAGTTCTAATGCCAGGTTATTACGTTGAGCTGATTTGGCAATGGCTACAATACGCATACACTTTGGAATGCTTTTGGTTGTTTCAAAAACCTCATCAACCAATTCTTTAGAGGCCACCGTAGGATCGTAGAATGTGTAGGCTACGCGTTCGCGAATGTAATCGTAACTACCCCTGCGGGGATACGATCCGCCCATCGTGTTTTCAAAAAGCCCCGAACTTCCCGTAAGTACCAGTTTGGAAACTTTATCGGGGTTAGCAAGTGTATACAAAATACCTACATGCCCCCCCAACGAATTGCCCATGATAATCATATTACTAAGCTGCTTCATAGCTACAAATCGCTCAGTAAATTCACGCAACCCTACAAGCCCTGCTTCCTTAATTGGCATTTCATAGATAGGTAGCATAGGTATAACTACCCTGAAATGTTTTTTGTAATGATTTACTACGCCTTCCCAGTTGCTTAATGCACCAAACAAGCCATGTAAAAGCATTAGCACCTGGCCTTCGCCTTCGTCTACAAACTTGAAATCTTTTTCTTCTCTTACCACTAACGACATGGCCGTTTTTATTTGAGTTTAAATAACTTAAAAAAACAGAATCCTTAGAATTGTTTAAAGGTTTCCTTGAAAAATGGTAAAAAATCTCCAAAAAAAGAAGCCACCCCGGGTGCAACACTTGCTACCCACGGGTACAACACCGAATCTTTTGCCTGAGAATTCAACCAATCCAAATTAAACGATTCAAAAATCCAGATTATAATGCTGATACTGAACGCATACTTTAACAGCCCCAGTATAGCCCCAGCCACAGCATCTACTTTTCCCAGAAAGGTTTTGTCTAATGAGTTTTTAACCCGGTTGCCAATGAACAACACCAGCAGCAACACCAGAATAAAAATTATAAGAAATGAAAGATAGGGTAGTACTTTGGTGTCGGCATTAAACTCGCGCGCCAGTACTTCTACACCCCAGCCCATCAGTTTAAAACCCAGTAACACCCCTGCTATTAGTGCCACCAGAAAAAATAACTCCATCAAAAAGCCACGCTTGTATCCCAGAAATGCTCCCACTGCCAGAATAATGGCTATTACCAGATCGGCTTTGTTCAAGAGGCAAGTAGTTTTTTTACAAGCTCAGAAATCATTTTTCCATCGGCTTTGCCTGCCAGTTGCCTGGTAGCCGTACCCATTACTTTGCCCATATCCTGTGCCCCTTTTGCTCCTACTTGTTCAATTATTTTTTTTAGTTCGGCAGCAATCTCTTCTTCTGTTAATTGCTTAGGCAGATAACGGCTTATTACATCCAGTTCAAACTGTTCTTTCTGTGCCAGATCGTTACGGCCTTCTTTCAAAAAAATTTCGGCCGATTCTTTCCGTTGCTTGGCTGCTTTAGTCAGTAACTTCATCTCCACCTCGGCACTGATTTCGCCCGTGCTGCCTTTATCGGTTTCGGCCAAAAGAATCAAAGATTTTACAGAACGCAGAGCCGTTAGCTCTTCTTTATTTTTGGCCAGCATAGCGGCTTTAATATCATTATCAATCTGTTGCTTCAGGCTCATAGACCAAATTCGTTTTAAATTTGGGATAAAGTTAATTTTAAAGAGGCAATAGGCAAAAATCAGCGGGCAAAGGTGATTATCTATTGTCTACTTTTGCTGCATCAAAAAAGTATGACGCAACTATCCGTTAACATTAACAAGATTGCTACCCTGCGAAATGCCCGTGGCGGCAACAATCCCGATGTAATTAAAGCCGCTCTGGATTGCGAACGCTTTGGAGCACAAGGTATAACGGTGCATCCGCGACCAGACGAACGCCACATCCGCTATAGCGATGTAATTGAATTAAAGAAAGTTGTAACAACTGAATTTAATATTGAAGGCTACCCGGACAATCGTTACCTGAAGTTAATTCGTGAAACAAAACCTGCACAGGCTACTTTGGTGCCCGATGGCCCCGATGCCATTACATCTAACGCAGGTTGGGACACCGTGAAGAATAAATCTTTTCTAATCGAAATTGTAAGCACCATTAAAAGCTACGGTGTGCGTGTTTCTGTTTTTGTTGATCCGGTGATTGCCATGGTTGAAGGCGCAAAGGCCGTAGGCGCAGATCGGATTGAATTATACACCGAGCCTTATGCTTCGCACTACCATCAAAATCAGGAAGCTGCAATCAAACCCTATATCGAAGCCGCAAAAGTTGCGCATCAACTTGGGCTTGGAATAAATGCAGGCCACGATCTTGATCTTAACAATCTAAAATACCTCCACGATACCATCCCCCATCTCGATGAAGTTTCAATTGGTCATGCCTTGATCTGCGATGCATTGTACTTTGGGTTGGAGAATACCATTCAACTTTATTTAAAGCAGTTGAAGTAGTCCTTTCAGAAGTCAATTCAGGCCTGAGTTACAACAGTTCAGCCGTAACTCTAAACAGCAGGGTATTATATAATTCTTCTATCCTATTATCGCTTTTATTTTTGTTTCTTCAAAGCACTGGCTAATGGACATTCGAAGAAAACTAATTATTGTACTGGGAATACTTGTGGCCCTTGTCAGTGTTTTTTCTCTTGTAAGGCTGCCTTATCTTTAACCATTTTGATGTCAGTTATCAGTATCGCCAGCTTTTTGTATCTGCTCCTTTAGGAGCACTTTCCTGTATGCGTTTTAAAATCTTAGGCAGATACATCGTATTGTACCGTAACCGCGAAACATAGTTAGGATTTTCCTGGTCGCCATTCCAGCAATGCTCGGCTCTATCACCATAATCTACTTCGCCTTTGTAAAATGGATTTTGTGTTTTCTTCAGAAAGTCTTCCATCAGGTACACGGCATTGTTCAGATAATAGTTATCCATATCGCCACAGTAGATATGAATCTTGCCTTCCAGTTTGGGGCCTAATGTTTTCCAGTCGCGTTCCAGAATGTAACGCAAGTCGTAATTCTCTTTCCAGTATTCAGCAACCGACTTATCAATCTCTCCGGTTTCTTTATCAAAAATTCTTTTCGGATAACCATCTTCACCTTGTGGCGAATACACTGCTTCCCAAATATCCCACTGCTGGCCGCTGCGCGATTTGGTTCCGAGTGCTAATTCATAATGATTGGATTCTTCTATTGTATTTTGAATTTGCCCCAGGCTATTGCGATGTGCGGGGCGCGGAAGTTTTTTAAAATCGCTTTCGTACCAATAGGCGTTTTTGTCTTTGTAAATATCCACCAGGCAATACGCACGAAAATCAATTGGATCGGGGCAGGCCGCAAAACACCCGTTGAAATCATCGGGATAAAACATCTGCACCGCCAGTGCTTCCCAACCACCGGTTGAACCTCCATACGTAAAGCGTGCCCAGCCCTCACCAATACCTCTGAATTGTTTTTCAATTTCGGGTACTAATTCTTTCATAATGGCATCCCCGTAAGGGCCAAGGTTAGCCGAGTTTACTGCATACGAATCGTCATAATATGGATTGGCGTGTTGTACTTCAATTATCAAAAATCGAGGGAAGTTTTTACTGGTCCACTGCTTGTAAAAGTTATACGCTTCCTGTTTCTGAAATTTGTTGTAGCCATAAATTCCGAAGCGGGCGGTAAAGTCTGTTGTGTCCATATCGGCAGGAGGTGGCTCAGTACTAAACCCCCCAAAGTCGCTGGGAAAATGCCCGTGAAAAATCATGAGCGGGTATTTTGCTTCCGGATGTTCATCAAACCCTTCGGGCACTAATACGTGTGCTCCCAAATACATGGGTTTACCCCAAAATTCGGTTAGCAATTTGCTCTGAATTTTAATGTGTTTTATATACTTAGAATCTTTCGGTTCTTCAATGGGTGCAATTTTCTGGTCCATCGAAAGTCTGATGGTTTCTTTTCTGGTTGGGTCTATTGATGCCTTTATGGGTACGCTGTAAAAGTTACCCGGCTTACGGCTCCATTGCTGTCCTTCGCCCTGATCGGGTGGCAATTTTACGGTATGGCCTGTTTTTAAATTAAAAGTTTCGTACCGGTTTAGTAATGCCTGCACATAATATTCCCCTGCTGGTATATCGCTTAAAGCACGTTTTGGAAAACCAAACGCATTCTCCGCATTCAAAATAATTTCCTGGCCGGGCTTCATGCCCTCCACATCTATTCCAAATACGAGTTGTGTGGTTAGACCATCGCTTATCTGAAATCGTGGTTCCGATTTATTGTTGTTAGCCAGCAATAATAATAGCCGCCCGTCCTGAGCCTGCTCGCTCATTTCGGTTGTGAAAGAAATGCTAACCGTGAATGGTGTGGATTGATTCTGATTGCAGCCCAACAAAATAAGGAGCATCAAGACAGGGAATAGAGATTTCATACAAAGTATGGTTAATGTAAGGAAGGTATGCCGATTTCTTCTTTTAAGCAAAAGACTTTCAACTAAGGGATTGAAGATAACGGAAAGTTATCGGAACCGTCATTTTAGGCTCATACAAATGAATAAAGGTTGTTATATTGCAAACACGTTATAGTTAGCCATGACGATATACCTGGTAGAAGACGATACCATCTATGCTGAGTTTATTAAAAAATCCCTTAGCGGGGATGGTCGCGTGTTTTCTGTTTTTCATTCCGCTGAAGAAGCCTTAACCGAATTACAAAAAGCACTACCGGAGGTTTTAATAATTGATTACAAACTACCGGGAATAAGTGGCATTGATTTGTATGAAAAAATTAAGCCGCGCCTTAAAGAAGAAAACAAGGTAATTATGCTAAGCTCGCTGGAGGATGGCAACATGGTGCTAAATTTTATACAACGTGGCGTACGCGATTATGTAATTAAGGATGAAAATGTGGTAGACTCGCTGCTGGCCGTGCTAAATGGCAGCGAGGATGATTACTACCTGTTTAATTAACCTCTACCTTCTGGTTTTCTTTTTTTAAAGGTGTTGCCGTGCCCTTATCCAGTTTAACACTAAATGTAGTGCCTGCACCTTCTTCGCTCTCGCACACAATTTCACTTCCCATTTTTTCGACCAAGGCTTTTACAATCGATAACCCCAGGCCGGTAGAACTTTCTCCTCCTGTTGGGCGCGCGGATAGCCTTTGAAATTTCCGATATAAATTTTTCTGATCTTCCTTTGAGATGCCCGGGCCTTCATCTTTTACTGCTACCACAAATCTGCTCCCAACATCTTCTATCGTTATATAAATGTTTTTCCCTTCTGGCGAAAACTTGAGCGCGTTTGAAATCAGATTTTCAAAAATGCGACTCAGGTACATTTTATCGGCCAGTACGGTTGCCTGGGTGGGGGGTTCAAAATGTATTTGAATTTTCTTTTTTAATGCCAGTGTACGGTAGTTTTTAACTAATGAACCGATAGCATAACTAAGGTTAAGGTTTTCGGGTGTTTGATCAATGCCCGAATCTTCCAGTCTGCGGTTATCTAACAGGTTACGAATCATACTTAACCCATCGGCAACAATTTGGTGAATCTTACCTAAGTACTCTCGCTGCTCTTCTGTAAGATTTTCGTTGGTTAAATCCATTAACTGGACCAGGGCAAAAATCCGGTTAAATGGCCCTTTCAAATCGTGCGAAACAAGGCCAATAAGTTGCTGCTTTTCATGCACCAGATCACCTACATCTTTGTTCCGCTTTTCCTGTTCTTGTATCTGCCGTTTTATCTCGCGGCTTTGTACCAGAATTAGCTTGTTTTTTTGTTTCAGCTTAAGGTAGGCACGTACCTGAAGAACAATTACAACCAGCAGCAGGCCAATTAAAATCGAAATCAGGGTTTCCATGAATATCTTTTTTCGAAACGCAGGGCGTTCCATTTCTACCCGGTAAAGGTAATAGTTTTATGAAAAGGTAAGGCGGGGAAGGCTCGGAGACAGGGTTCTTAATTCGATATTCTCCGACATCTGTAATTTCTTATAGCCGAATGCGCATTTCTTCGCGATGTTTTACCGGAACTTTTAGTGTAATACCGTGTACGGCTACCCGTACATAGCCAATGTATTGAACCTCGTATTTTTTGCCCCCTAACAGGTTTTTAATGGTATCCAGCAAACCAAGCTCTTTTAGCGAGAGCGTTGCCTGCAGCGGAACCATAAAATCTGAACGGGGCAAAATTTTTAGTTTCATCTTCTGGCGTACTTCTGCAGAACGTTTTCCATCTACCAACACATCTACATGAATCTCTTTCAGTTTCATCCCTATTGTATTGGGGTTGTAGAAATAAGCCTTAGCCAACAGCTCAGGGTTGTTGTTGCTATTAACCCGTACCTCCACGTTGCCAATCCCCTTAAACACAATATCATCCTTAGGGGCGCAGGCCTGTACCAGAACCAAAAATGAAATCACCAAAAGTTTAATTCCTCTCCTCATAAGTTTCAAAGTTAAGTTCTGCCCGTAAATTCGCACCACTATTTTTTTATGACATTCCCCGATAAACTTAACCAGCTTGCCGATGGATTAGCCGAACAAGGCTTTGCTGTTATTGACCATTTTCTTTTGCCCGAGGAAGTAGATGCCATTTTAACACTGGACGAATTCCAAAATGGATTGTTACACTTTAAAAAAGCAGGCATCGGGCATCAACAGGAAAAACAGATTAACGAAGGTATTCGGGGCGATTACATTCAGTGGATTGACCGGGCCACAGCATCGCCAGCCATACAAGTTTACCTCCAAAAACTTAATACCCTCATAAGTTTTGTTAATCAATCGCTCTACCTGAGTTTAAAAGATTACGAAGTACACCTTACACAATACCCACCCGGTACATTTTATAAGCGCCACCTTGATCAGTTCAAGAAAGATGATCATCGAAAACTCTCTGCCATTTGCTACCTTAATCCCAACTGGAAACCCGAAGAAGGCGGGCAACTAAGATTGTATTTACCAGATAAAATGCTCGATATTTTACCCGAAGCCGGCCGGTTGGTTTGCTTTCGCAGCGATTTGTTAGAACACGAGGTATTGCCGGCTACGCGCCCACGACTAAGCCTTACCGGGTGGCTGCTCGATCAGGTAGCCGACCTGAGGCATCTTTAGCAGCAATTAAATTTCTATTTAAAACTGTTTCAATCTTCAAATCAATATTTTTGTTTTCTGAATTAAATACATCGTTATGAGCTATCGCATAGAAAAAGACACCATGGGCGAAGTAAAAGTGCCAGCCGATAAATACTGGGGCGCACAAACCGAACGCTCGCGCAACAACTTTAAGATTGGGCCCGAAGCCAGTATGCCCAAAGAAATTATCTATGCCTTTGGCTATCTGAAAAAAGCTGCCGCTATTACCAACTTTGAGTTAGGCGTACTGGCTGCCGAAAAGAAAGATCTGATTGCCAAAGTATGCGATGAAATTATTGCCGGTAAACTGGATGATCAGTTTCCATTGGTAATCTGGCAAACCGGATCGGGCACGCAAAGCAACATGAATGCAAACGAAGTAATTGCATATCGCGCTCATGTATTAAGTGGAGGAACCCTTACTGACGAGAAAAAAGTACTTCATCCCAACGATGATGTAAACAAATCGCAAAGCAGTAATGATACTTTTCCTACAGCCATGCACATTGCCTCTTACAAGCAGGTGGTAGAAATTACCCTTCCGGGGATGAAGAAGCTGCGCGATACCTTAGCCAAAAAAGCGGCTGAGTATAAAACCATTGTGAAGACCGGCCGCACACACTTTATGGATGCTACTCCGCTTACGCTTGGCCAGGAGTTTGGCGGTTATGTACAGCAGATTGATAACAGCATCAAAGCTCTTAACAATGCGCTTGAAGCTGTGAAAGAACTTGCCCTTGGCGGAACAGCTGTGGGAACAGGATTGAACACCCCAAAAGGATACGATGTATTAGTAGCCAAACACATCGCAACCCTTACCGGTTATCCATTTGTTACGGCTCCTAATAAATTCGAAGCATTAGCTGCGCATGATGCTATGGTAGAATTATCGGGAGCCTTGAAGCGCGCTGCGGTAGCGCTCACGAAAATCGGGAATGACATCCGTATGTTAAGCTCTGGCCCGCGTTCGGGTATTGGCGAAATTGTTATTCCCGATAATGAACCCGGTTCATCTATCATGCCGGGCAAAGTAAACCCTACACAACCCGAAGCATTAACCATGGTATGTGCGCAGGTAATTGGTAATGATGTGGCGGTTTCAATTGGTGGCGCTTCCGGGCATTTTGAATTAAATGTGTTTAAGCCCATGATCGCAGCCAACGTATTACAATCAGCCCGATTGATTGGCGATGCGTGCGTATCGTTTAATGATAAGTGTGCAGTTGGTATTGAACCTAACCTCGCCATCATTAAACAACACATGGAAAACTCGCTGATGTTGGTTACATCTCTTAACACGCACATCGGTTACGAGAACGCAGCTAAAATTGCCAAGAAGGCGCACAAGGAAAACAAAACATTGCGCGAAGCAGCTATTGAGTTAGGACTTGTTACATCACAACAGTTTGATGAGTGGGTAAGGCCGGAGAAGATGGTATAAGTAATATGCCTTAGCTTTTCCGTCAACCCATTCTGTCATCAGAGATTTATAATCATTTCCAATTATTTTCTTACTTTTAACCTCATATTAAACCAACACAACCCAAACAAAATGAAAACTAAAGTTGCACTCCTTTGCCTGGCGCTGATTTTTTCCGGCATGCAAGTTTTCGCCCAACTCTCCAAAGCGGAGAAGAAGGAATGGAAAAAGAAAGCCAAAGAATACGCCAAGAACCCGTCTAACCTAAAGACTTTTACCGAAGCCAAGCAGACTGCTGACAATGATAATTCATCATTGAAAGGCCAGGTAAGTACCCTCAACTCACAAATCAGCCAAAAAAACACCCGTATTGCCGAATTGGAAGATCAGCTTTCGCGTATGCGTGGCGATTTAACTTCGGCCAAAGCTGAACTGGAACAACTTAAGGCTGCCCCGGTAGTAAACTCTATGGACTTCTCGAAAGGTGTCGTGTTTAAAGTGCAGATTGGTGCCTTTAAAAACAAAGACCTGAGTAAGTACTTTGAAAATAACCCCAATTTTGGTGGCGAAGCTACTGACAAAGGCGAGCAGAAATTTACCATCGGTATTTTCCGCGATTATTGGGAAGCCGACAAATTCAAAAAATACATGCGCGAAATGGGCGTGAAAGACGCCTGGATTGTTCCGTATAAAGACGGCCAACGCGTAGAAATTAAAGATGTTTTAGAAGGCGTGGTAGCCGAAAAAGAAGCATCGGGTAAATAATACCGGTATGTTTCTTGCAGAAAGGCTCCGCTATAGCGGGGCCTTTTTATTTAACCCCAATTCTATTCTTATTTTTGTGCGATGTTGAAATTGGTGTGTGGTCTTTTGCTGAGCATTATTAGCGTTGGTGTTTCTGCTCAAATTCGTCTTGATAAACTGGTATTAAAAGCCGGCCAGCAATTTACCATTGAGGGATCTGATATTCTGGTGGTCGATACGCTTATTATGGGCGACTCCTCGCGTATTATTCTTAACAAAGCTAAGACCGATGATTATATCCATGCCCGCATTGCGCGCATTGGAAAGGGTTGTATGATTGAAGGCAACGGCAAAAGAGGAACCGATGGAGCTAATGGCCCCGCAGGAGCCGATCAACTAAGTCCTTGCCGCCAGGCCAACCCCGGAGACGATGGCTTGGACGGTACCCCTGGTGAAGCCGGAAGCAACCTGTTTATCTACTCTGATGACATTCAGATTGACGGATCATTAACCATTAACCTGAATGGGGGCGATGGAGGCGATGGGGGCGATGGAGGCCAGGGTGGTGGTGGTGGCCCCGGAACACGGGTATGCCCTGGTGGAGATGGAGGACAAGGGGGAAGCGGCATGCTGGGCGGTAACGGGGGCAATGGAGGAAACCTGTTTTTTCAATGCAAGCGCTGCCCCGATTATCAGGTTTGGCTGGGGAGCAAGCTGTATATTAAAAATTATGGGGGCTTTGGAGGCATGGGTGGAGAAGCGGGGCGGGGCGGATTGGCTGGCCTGGGCCCGCTACGCGATGGTCGTAATGGTATAAGAGGCAGCCATGGCGAAGAAGGTGTGGCCGGCAAGAATGGTATTGTTACCTTCACCCGCAATTAAGAAATGCAAAAACGCTGGCTACATAAACCTACACCCCCGGCAGAGGAACTGGAAGCACTTAGCAAGGCTATCAATATAAATCCCTATCTCGCTTCTGTTTTATGGCAGCGTGGCATTCGCGATTTTGAAACGGCCAAAGATTTTTTCAGACCATCATTAAGTCATCTTCACGATCCGTTTCTGCTTACCGATATGCGCGAGGCCGTGCAGCGCTTAAAGCAGGCTATCGATAATCAGGAAAAAATTCTGATCTATGGCGATTACGATGTAGACGGTACCACCGCAGTCGCATTAGTTTACAGTTATATCAAAGAATTTTATCCGCATTGCGATTTTTATATTCCCGATCGGTATGCCGAAGGGTATGGTGTTTCAGAAGCCGGAATAATCTGGGCCGAAGAAAATAAATTTACCTTAATCATTGCGCTTGATCTGGGCATTAAAGCATCAGACATGGTAACGCTGGCAGGGCATAAGGGAATTGATTTTATTATTTGTGATCATCACCTGCCTGGTGGCGAAATTCCGAATGCCGTTGCTGTACTTGATCCCAAGCGCGAAGATTGTACTTATCCATTCAAAGAATTAAGTGGTTGCGGACTTGGATTCAAATTGGTACAAGCCTACTCATTGCAATATGGTAATCCGGAAGATGCATACCAATACCTCGACCTGGTGGTAGTTAGTATTGCATCGGACATTGTGCCTATTAATGACGAGAACAGGGTGCTTGCTCATTTCGGTTTACAAAAACTCAATCAATCGCCTCGTCCGGGTCTTCAGGCATTAAAAGATATAGCCGCTATTAAAACCGACCTGGATATTTCGGGTATTGTATTTACCCTGGGGCCGCGCATTAATGCTGCAGGGCGTGTAGCGCATGCACGGGCTGCTGTGGAGTTGTTAATCAGCACATCGGTAGAAGATGCCAATGAACTGGCCGAAAAAGTAAACCTGAAAAATGATTTACGCAGAGAGTTTGATTTAAGTATTACCGAAGAGGCCATTGCAATGGTTGAGTCAAACGAGCAACTTCGCAATGCCAAAGCAACGGTACTATTCAAAGAAACCTGGCACAAAGGCGTAATCGGGATTGTGGCCGCACGGTGTGTAGAAAAATTCTATCGACCCACAGTAATCCTAACCGAATCGAATGATAAAATTACCGGTTCGGCCCGCAGTGTTAAGAATTTTGATTTATACCAGGCTATCTATGCCTGTGGCGATTTACTTGAAAAATTTGGCGGACATAAATATGCTGCGGGGTTAACCTTAGATAAGTCAAACCTTATCGCCTTTCAACAGCGCTTTGAAGAAGTAGTGGCCGGATCCATCACCGAAGAAATGCTTATTCCGGTAGTGGATGTTGATGTGCCTGTTCAGTTTGATGCCATGAACGGAAAATTCAATAATGTATTGAAACAAATGGCTCCATTCGGGCCAGAAAATCACAAACCTGTTTTTGAAGCCAGGGGTGTGTTTGTACAAAATGCGTTGGGTAGTTTTAAAGATAAACACATTCGCTTTCTGGCAGGGCAGGAAGGAAACGAATCGGTATTTAGTGCAGTGGCCTTTGATGCAATGGAGCATTACGAAGCCCTTGCCGCAGGTGTTCCCTTTCGCATTGCCTTTACGTTCGAGGAAAATACATTCAATGGAATTACTTCTATGCAACTTCGCATCAAAGACATTAAATTTGATTAGCTATGGTATTGCGTGCCGAAAATCTGATCAAGCGTTATAAGAAGAGAACTGTTGTAAACCACGTATCTGTACAGGTGGAGCAGGGAGAAATTGTTGGATTACTGGGGCCCAATGGTGCTGGTAAAACAACCAGTTTTTATATGATTGTTGGATTAATTAAACCCAACGAAGGCAAAATTTTTCTCGATCAAAAAGACATTACTGACCTACCCATGTTTCAGCGGGCTAAACTGGGTATTGGCTATCTGGCACAAGAAGCTTCGGTGTTTAGAAAACTTACGGTAGAAGAAAACATTATGGCTCCACTCGAAATGCGCGATATGCCCAAAGCTGAGCGCAAAGAGAAAGTTGAAAAACTGCTGGAAGAATTTAGCCTTACACACGTGCGAAAAAACCAGGGCATGGTGTTATCGGGTGGCGAGCGCAGAAGAACTGAAATTGCCCGTGCACTTGCCGTAGATCCCAGTTTTGTTTTGCTGGATGAACCTTTTGCGGGAGTAGACCCCATTGCCGTAGAAGAAATTCAGGGTATTGTGGCCCGGTTAAAAAAGAAAAACATCGGCATTCTTATAACTGACCATAATGTTGACGAAACCCTTTCCATTACCGACCGCGCTTACCTTATGGTAGAAGGAAAACTCTTTAAAGCGGGCACAGCTCAGGAACTTGCCGATGACCCAATGGTGCGCAAAGTTTACCTGGGGCAAAACTTTCAGTTACGCAGAGCAAAAGTTGCAACCCCTTAATGTTTTGCTAATCTTGTAGCCTGCTCTATTTTTGATCTATGCAAATCCTGAACTCCATCCTTACCTGGGTAATGAAAAAGCGCGTCCACCAGATTGAGCTTTTCAAAAAGTATCCGCACGAGGTGCAGGACGAGGTTTTGAAAAAATTACTTACTACTGCCCGCTATACAGAGTTTGGTCAAAAATACGCTTTTGATGAACTGGTGGATTACGAAGATTATAAAAGAAGAGTACCGATCCATACCTACGAGCAACTCTTCCCATACATTAACCGGTTAATGCGGGGCGAGCAAAATGTGTTGTGGCCATCCGATGTGAAATGGTTTGCCAAATCAAGCGGCACCACCAATGCACGCAGCAAGTTTATTCCGGTTACAACCGAAGCCCTGGATGAATGTCACTTCAAGGGAGGCAAAGACTTGTTGTCGATTTATGTAAATAACTTTCCTGACACCAAAATGTTTTCGGGTAAAAATCTGGCTGTGGGCGGAAGTTCTCAAGTAAACGAGTTCGAACCATCAGCCTCTTCACATTATGGTGATGTCTCGGCCGTGATTATGCAAAACCTTCCTCCCTGGGCACAATTCATTCGCACCCCCAGCCTGGAAGTTGCCCTAATGCCTAACTGGGAAGAAAAGATTGAACGCCTTGCGCGCGAAACCATTGACGTAAACGTAACCAACATTGCCGGTGTACCTACCTGGACTGTATTGTTGCTCCAATACATTCTTACTAAAGAAAACAAAAGTTCTATGCTGGAGGTGTGGCCTAATCTGGAGGTTTTCTTTCATGGAGGTGTTGCTTTTAAACCCTATCGCAATTTGTTTCGCTCACTAATTCCAAGCGACACCATGCGATATTGGGAAACCTACAATGCCAGCGAAGGGTTCTTTGGTATTCAGGATCAGCCCAACTCGGAAGATCTATTGCTTATGCTGGATTACGGTGTGTTCTATGAATTTATTCCGGTAGATGAACTGGACAAGGAATACCCCGAAGCCATTTCGCTTGGCGATGTTGAGGTTGGAAAAAATTACGCCATGCTAATAACCACCAATGCCGGCTTATGGCGATACAGCATTGGCGATACCGTTAAGTTTACCAGCACATCGCCTTATCGGATAAGAATCTCCGGTCGTACCAAACATTTTATCAATGCCTTTGGCGAAGAAATAATTATTGAAAATGCTGAAACTGCAATAACCAAAGCTTGCGAACAAACCGGTGCCGTAATCGATAACTTTACCGCTGCCCCCATTTACCTCGAAAAATCAAAACAAGGCGGGCACGAGTGGATAATTGAATTTAAAGTGAAGCCCCGCGATTTGAGCGAATTCAGAGCGGTGCTGGACGAAACTTTACGCAAAGTAAATTCTGATTACGATGCAAAACGCACTATGGATATTGCACTCGTTGCACCAACCATACATCCTGTTAGTGAGGGTACCTTTTACAACTGGATGAAGAAACGCGGAAAGCTGGGTGGACAAAACAAAGTACCCCGTTTAAGCAATTCGCGCGAGTTTGTAGATGACATTTTATCGATGGTAGCAGAAGGATAAGTTTCCACTCATCCCAAACCCGTTTGTTCTCTTATTTTCTTTTGTTCAATTTCCCATTCAAATAATAGCTATGAAACTCCTGAAAGTATTTGTACTGGTATTGGTGGTTATAACGGGTTACAGCCAAACCAAAACACCCATTGTGGCAAGCGATCTGATGAAGATAGCCACCACCAATCAAATCCAGATTTCGCCCGATGGAACCAAGGCTGTGTTGGTTGTTAGCCGCAAGGCGGTAAAGAATGAAAACGACTATTACTACACCCGCAACCTTTACCTGTTGGATTTGTTAGGCAAAGCCGAACCCGTACAATTAACCTTTGGCGACAGGAGTGATGGCTCGCCACAGTGGAGCCCCGATGGCAAGCAAATTCTTTTTGTGCGTGCCGATGGAGACAAATCACAACTCTGGTTATTGCCTTTAAGCGGAGGCGAAGCCCATGCTATTACCAAATCAGAGTATGGTGCGGGTAGTCCTCAATGGTCGCCCGATGGAAAAAAGATTTTGTATTCGGCCAGTATTCCGTTTTCTAAAATAGAAGGCGAAACCCCATGGCCTTACGAGCGGCCCGGCCGAACCCAAGGCGATGAGCCCAACTTCAAAAACATGAAAGCCGATGAACGTAAGGGAGTTGTTAGCAGCCCCGATGGTACGTTGACCGAAGTGCGTGCCTGGTTGGCAAAAAACACAGTTGATAACAATCCGCGTGTGTTAACCCGCCAGAACCTGCAAGGCGAATTGAATCTTCAGCCAGAAGAAAGTTTTACTCATCTATTTATTAAAACAGTTGGCTCCGATGAAAAGGATGTACAGCTCACACAAGGCTTCCAGAGTTTTCAATCTGCAAGCTGGTCGCCCGATGGCAAGCGTATTATCTGCCATTCGCGTGTGAACAAAATTCATCCTGATCGGGAAACTGATAACGACCTTTGGTTACTTGATGTAGCTACAAAATCTGCAAAAGAATTTTTAACCTGGCCGGGCTACAGTATTTCGAACCCAACCTACTCGCCCGATGGCACACAGGTTACATTTTATGCCACAGCAATCGATAACCGACATGCTACACAAACTAATCTTGCTATTGTTCCTGCGTCAGGCGGTAAACCTACTATTTTAACCGCATCACTCGATCGCGACATTGGCAGTCACACCTGGTCGGCTGATGGTAAAACTATTTACTTTACATCACAAACTGAGGGCGATATTCCGTTGTTCAGCATTCCTGCCAAGGGCGGAGCAATTACTAAAATTCTGGGTAACGATAATGGGGTAAATGATTTTGATGTGCGTGGCGATAAAGTGGTGTATGCCCTTACCGAAACCAAAAACCCATGGGAGGTTTATCTCTACAACCTGAAAGACAAATCAAATCGCCAGCTTACACAACTGAACGAAGGCTGGGTTAAAAACAGGCTCATCAGTTCGCCAAAAGAATATTGGTTTACCCGCCCAGACGGAACGAAGATTCAATATTGGGTACAAGAGCCTGCTAACAAAAAAGATGGATCAAAGTACCCTACCATTCTTAATATACATGGAGGCCCGGCAGCTATGTGGGGGCCGGGTATCTTCGGCATGTGGCATGAGTATCAACTGGAAAATAGCTGGGGTTATGGATTGGTTTATTGTAACCCCCGCGGCAGTGGCGGCTATGGCGATACGTTTAAGAAAGGAAACTTTAAAGATTGGGGTACCGGCCCTGCCGGAGATATTCTGGCCTCGCTGGATGAAGCAATGAAACAGCATGCCTGGATTGATAAAGATCAATTATTTGTAGAAGGTGGAAGTTATGCCGGCTACATGGTGGCGTGGATTATTAGCCACGACAATCGCTTTAAAGCGGCTAATGCACAACGCGGTGTGTATGAGCTTACCACCTTTATGGGCGAAGGCAATGCCTGGCGTTTGGTGCCTACCAATTTTGGCGGCTGGCCCTGGGAGAAAGAAACAAAAGCTGAGTTGGATGCAGAGTCTCCGCTCACTTACGTGGATAAGATCAACACTCCGCTATTGATTATTCATGGCGATCAGGATTTGCGCACCGGGGTTATACAATCTGAAATGTTGTACAAGAGTTTAAAGATTTTAGGTAAACCGGTTGAATATATTCGCTACCCGAAAGAAGGCCATGAACTTACCCGCAGTGGTAATCCCGGAAGGATGATGGATCACTTGCTGCGTGTGATCGAGTTTTTTGAACGGTATGCCAAACATCCGGAGCCCGTTACCGCGAAATAGATTTGTTACGGCATACCTAAAGTGAGAGAACGTGTGTGGAAGATTATTTATACTTGTTTGATAGTTCGCTAAGATGTTACTAACATGGGATCGATTTAAAATTTACTAAAGAATATGAAAATAGAAGTTAACACCGACCGGCATATTGAAAGCAGCCAAAGACTTATCGATTATTGCAAGTCAACACTTGAGGCTGAGTTTAGCCGGTTTGATGAATTCATTACCCGTATTGATGTTCACCTAAGCGATGAAAACGGAGCCAAAGGTGGCGATAATGATAAGCGCTGCCTGCTCGAAGCAAAACTGAAAGGCTTAAGCCCGGTAACTACAAGCAACAATGCATCGAATATTGATGATGCCCTAAGTGGAGCTATTGATAAAATGAGTTCTGTACTGGATTCTACAATATCGAAACACCGCGGGCATTAGTTATTCAAGCCATGGAGTGTGTACAATTTTACTAAATTTGTGTGTGTGAAAACCACACGAACCAATATTGTGCTGCGCGATCACCTGGTTGAAGAAGCTATGCGCCTGAGGGATGCCAAAACGAAACGCCAGGCTATAGAAGAAGCTCTGGAGACTTACATTCGCATGTTGAAATTTCAACAATTCAGAAAGTTGAGAGGTAAGATTTCCTGGGAAGGAGATTTGATGAAAATGCGGGAAAACAAAATTTAATGCTTATTGATTCTTCTGTTTGGATAAATTATCTTCTTGGCAAAAAGAACGCTGAGACAGATTTACTGGACAGATCGTTTTCAATTGGACTGGCTCACCACATCTGTCCTCCTGTTTTTCAGGAGGTGCTTCAGGGTATTAAAAATGAACACGCTTTTGAAACGACTAAAAACATTCTCGTAGAAATGGACTTTTTAGTCTTAGATTCCTACTACGTTGCTGAAGAGGCTGCAAAAATTTATCGGATAGTTCGTAAAAAAGGACAAACTATTCGAAAGCCCAACGATTGCCTTTTACGCTATTCATTTCAAGTTAAAACTAGTACACAACGATAAAGACTTCGAGAAAATTGCAAAACACACATTACTAAAAACTTACTCCACATAAAGCACCAATCCTTTCAGATACTCTCCTTCCGGATGGTAGAGCGATACGGGATGATCGGCTGGTTGCGAAAGATGGTATAAAACTTTTATTTGTCGCCCGGCCTGTATACCGGCCGATACTACCGTATCGTAAAATAGTTGCCTGTCGACCACCTGCGAACAGGAAAAAGTAAAAATAATGCCGCCCGGTTTTACCATCTTCATAGCCTCGGCATTTAACCGTTGATATCCCTTTACGGCCTGGTGGCGCGAGTCTTTATGTTTGGCAAATGCCGGAGGATCGAGAATAATCAAATCATACACATCTTTCTTGTCTTTCAAAAAATCAAATGTGTCTTCCGCTACGCACGCATGTGTAGTGGCATCGTACCCGTTCAACTCCAGATTTTTCCGCGTAAGCGCAATGGCTCTTTCAGAGGCATCTACCGAATGAACAAGTGTAGCTTCATTTTGTAAGGCATACACCGAGAAGCCTCCTGTGTAACAAAATGTATTGAGCACCGATTTTCCCTTCGCCATTTCGCCCAGCAGCTGTCTGTTTTCGCGTTGGTCTAAAAAGAACCCTGTCTTCTGGCCTTCTTCCCAGTCTACATAAAACTTATTGTTATTCTCCAGCACCACATGGGGCACGGCTGTCATTCCCAACAGGTATTCGCTCTGCGTTTTTTCTGATAAGGATTTGTAATAAACTGCGGTAAGCGGAAAGTTTGAATCTGAGAAAACCGTTTTTACTGATTCGGCAATACGTACACGATCGCGGTGCATACCGGTTGAGTGGGCTTGTATAATTGCCACATCATGGTAGAGGTCAATAATTAAGCCAGGCAATCCATCGCCTTCACCATGCACAAGCCGGCAGGCATTGGTATGGGAGGAAAGTATGCCCGCTTCAATTCTTACTGCAAGCGCCTTTTTAATTTTTTCTCCAAAAATATTTTCGGTTGGAGTTGTTTCTCCAAAAACGATCAGCCGCACCGTAATGGTTCCTTTCTGATAATGGCCAAAACCCAGAGTAGCTTTGCGCTGATCTTTTACCTCTACCCAATCGCCATCCTGCAGTCCCTCCGTGGCCTGTTGAACGGCTCCTGAAAAAACCCAGGGATGAAAACGCTTTACGGCATGATCGCGACCCTGCTTGAGTAGTATTGTTCCTTTTATATTCACAGTTAATTTGCTTGACAAAAAGCAAAGTTAGGTAATATATTTAGCTGCAAAATGTAAAGTATAGATATGCGATCTGTTGTTTTGTTTTTTGCCTTTACCCTGGTTGTTGCGTGTAATCAAACTACACCCGCTACCGAAGGAAGTTTAGCTGAGTCAGGAATTCCCGCAGGTGCCTCTCAGGAAGAGTTTTCAGATACCCCCGGGCTTACTCATGTAACACTCAACAACAACGAAGGCAAACCAACAGCAACGGGTACATATCAAAACAACCAACGCGATGGTTCGTGGGTAGAGTATCATAACAATGGTTTGCCCAAGTCGATAACCACCTATGTAAACGGAAAGAAAGAAGGTGTTTATCTGGAGTTTACAGAAAGCGGCCAAACGGTTAAGCACATTAATCACCACAATGATTTACGCCATGGTGAGTACAAGGAGTTTAGTTATACTACCGTTAAAGAAGAGCGGTTTTACCAGCACGGTAAACTGGAAGGCGCTGTTAAAATTTTCTATGCTGATGGTAAATTGATGGAAGAGGGGAATTATAAAAACGGCCTGCGCGATGGCCTTTCGCGGTGGTACGATCAACAGGGAAATATGACTATACAGTATGAATACAAAGAAGGCACGCTTATCAAAAAATGAAATTTTGTCATATTTTTTGAACCAAAACGGGGCCGTTAACCGTTTTTAAACCACTGGCATTTCGTTTGATTTCTCCGCAAGAAGTTGGAATAAGAATGGGTTCAGGAAAACCAATGATTTCAAATTCGTCTTTCATTAGGCGAACACGTAATAATTTATAGAAACTAAAACTGAATAATGTTTATGAAACGGTTTGGATCACTATTGTTGGCTGCTGTGTTAGGAAGTGTGATAACTATTGTGGCTACACAGAGCTTTTTAAAACAACCCGAACAGGGGGTAAAAATTGAACATGTAAACGGATTACCAGTAAGTCAGGCTGCCTATACTACAAATGAAAAAGGAGAAGTTGTTCCACTTGATTTTACGGGCACTGCCGAAAAGGTAACACAAACGGTAGTGCACATTCGTTCTACGCGAGAGTCGGTTGCCAGCAATAATCAAATACCGGATGCTTTTCGTCAATTCTTTTTTGATAGCCCTTATGAAAATCAAGCTCCGCGACAAAGCACAGGCTCGGGTGTTATTATCAATCGCGATGGATACATTGTAACCAACAATCACGTAGTTGAAGGTTCAGAAGAGGTACAGGTAACCTTGTCGGATAACCGCGAGTTAAAAGCCGAAGTAGTAGGTACCGATCCGGATACTGATCTTGCTGTACTTAAAGTAAACGCTAAAGATTTGCCCTATCTTTCATTCGTAAACTCCGACAACACTAAAGTAGGCCAGTGGGTTTTGGCTGTGGGGAATCCCTTTAATCTAAACTCAACCGTAACGGCAGGTATCATCAGTGCCAAAGGCAGAAATATCAATATCATCAATTCGAATAACTCAAATCGCAATAACGGGCAACAGTTTAACACATCTATAGAATCATTTATTCAAACCGATGCTGCTATCAATCCCGGAAACAGCGGAGGTGCTTTGGTAGATTTAAATGGCGGACTTATTGGTATCAACACGGCTATTGCAAGCCCTACAGGTTCTTACTCAGGTTATGGTTTTGCAGTACCTGCTAATATTGTAAGTAAAGTAACCGAAGATCTTATTGCCTTTGGAACCGTACAACGCGGTTGGTTAGGAATTAACGTGGCAAGTGTTACCAACGCATTGGCAAAAGAAAATGATCTTGCTGTAAATGAAGGTGCGTTTGTAGCCGGCTTTGGCGATGCTCCCGATAAAAGTGCCGCAAAAGCTTCGGGCATTAAAGAGGGTGATGTTGTAGTAAAGTTAGATAACACCCCAGTAAAATCCAGTACAGGCTTAATTGAATACATTGGCCGTAAACGGCCAGGCGACAAGGTAAGTGTTGTGGTAAACCGAAATGGCAAAGAGGTAGTAATACCGGTTACGCTCAAAAACCGTGATGGAAATACGTCTGTTGTAAAGCGCGAAGAAAAAGCCGATATAGCATCGCTTGGTTTTGAATTGGAAGATGTAGACAGCAAAGTTTTAAAACGTTTGGATGTGGCCAGCGGAGTAAAAGTGAAAGAATTGAACAACAGTAAATTAAAACGAACCGGTATGCGCGAAGGCTTTATTATCACCCACGTGGATGATAAAGCCATAAAATCAGCTAAAGAATTGAACGAAATAATAAAAAATAAAAAGTCCGGAGAGTTAATTACTTTCGCTGGTGTTTATGAAGATTACCCACGTGAGTATATTTATGCGTTACGAATGTAAAACCAAACCAACTGTACATGAGAAAACTGTTTAAGAAAGGAGAGCGCGTTCGCAGTAAGATTGACGGTAAAGTGATGGAGGTGCTCAAGTATTTGAAATCGAACCTGGTTGAAGTACGCTGGTTCGATTTACAGGCCAAGGAAGTAAGAACAAACAAAATTAAAGAAGACAAACTTTCGAAGGCCGCCTGAAATCGATTATTCATATTTTTAACGCCCCGGTTTAACAGCCGGGGTTTTTTATTTCTTTAACTTTTCAAAAACATAAATTCACAAGCGGGCACTTGCGCTGTTCGGGTTAGAAGCTGCCCTCTTTATCCAACCTCAGAAAAAATGTATTTAGCCGGTAGCCTACGTTCGTTTAGTCGATGTGAATAATTCTACTCATAACAGCAGACTGATCAAATGTAAAGACAACAGTATATTGACCTGCCGCTGGAAAAATTTCTGTTGCCCTGTATTCGTACTGATGTTTGCCAGAAGCCTGGTTAGCTTTAACCAGAGTACGGACTCGTTTACCCATTGCATCGTAAATCATAACCTGAACATTGGTTTGTTTAGGTAATGTATAGCTAGTAATAAAATTATCCTGAACGGGGTTGGGAAACAAACTCACTTCATACTCCCGAACTTCTGCGTTTACATCAATGCTCGTTACCGGATCGGGATTGGCGTTGGTCACCGTCCATTCAACCACATACACATGATTGGTAGTATGTGCTGTGCTGCGTGAAAGATTGGTAGCATCGGTAATGGTTACTGATATTTTTGTTTCGCCCGCACTAAACGATGATACCGGTACACTTACTGATTCCTGATTAACCGTGAACATTTCTCCATTTTTTCTCCACACCACGTTCATGGAATTAGATGTTGGTTTTAGGTAAGACACTGAAAACTCAAGCGCTTCATCTTCAACCTCCAGCGATAAAGTTTTGGGTTCATAATCCAACAACGGATTTACCAGCGTATGTATTTTTTCCACAAAGGTTTCTGTGCAAACACTACAAAAAGTATATCCCAGATAACGCATCTTACAATTTTGATGCGGTCTGAACCACGTGGGAGACTCGTCATAAGGATAGACGCTAACGCCTGCCGTACCCACCCAAGGCGCCCACTTTACCGTAGTCGAATTACTGGTTTGGGTCATGTTGGGTTTTTCGGCCGCATAACCCGACCCCGCCCAATATTCGTCTGCCAGTCCTGCAAAAGAATGTCCAATCTCGTGAATACTCACCTCGGGAGAATCTGCATGAGTTGATGAGGTGGCAGAATTTCCTCCTGAACCTCCATAATAAGGTGAGTTAACAACAATAAAAACCTGATCATACATCGGAAAATTATGGCTTACTACATTTGCAATATTGCCCGATTTAGTTGGAACCAATAAACGATGAATTCCTCCATAATCAAAAGTTGATCCGAAGTAGGTGTTTACTGTTAGTTGAGGAACGGGCGAGCAGTCACCATCAGAACTTGTTTTTGGATGTGTTGCCCCGGAATCATTGGACGGAACTTTTATGGCAAAAACATTAAAGTAGCTTTTATACTGTTTAAAAGGGGTTTGGTTGAACATTGCATTAACAAGGTAATCAACATCAGAAATGTATTTCGTCATTTCATCAGGTTGGTATCCGTCTGATAGAAACACCAAGTTGATTTGCTTTTCAATAGGGCCATTTTTCAAAAGTGTATCCACCGGAAATATTTGTGCGGAAACCTTGAACTGAAAAACAAGGATCGAACTTGTCAGTCCAATTTTAATGATATGACTGCCAATCTTTTTAAATAATTTTAAAACCATGGGTAACATTGTTATCGGATATTAAACACAAATGAATTTAGTACTTGATCTTCGTATATCTCGTTCAACTGTACGTGCTTACTCTGTTCGTTCAATTTAGTACGAATGAAAAACTCTGCTTCGGCAAGTTCAATACTTTTAGACACAAGTTCATTTTCTTCATTCGTGTACTCAACATTTTTTCGTAAGGGATGCTCTATGTAAAAGCCGGCAATCTCAGCCATATTTTTGTCTAGTTGGGCAACATAAATCCGGTATTGGGCTTTACTATCTTGATTTTCACTTTTTAAGGTTCCGTATTTCACATTGCTATCGGTAAGTTCTATTTCGGTTTTGTTATCCTTCTGCTGTATGAAAAAGGTCATGAAAAGTATTTTAGGCTTATCGTCTTCCGGAATTTCTACCCTGGATGGCGCACTATACTGATAGCTGACTGCTGTTGGTTTGCAGGATTGCCCCATAGAACCTGCCAGCAAAATCAGTATAAAGCTATACTTCATAAAAAAATTCTCCATCTGTGAATCCATCCTTCCTGTTTGATGCTGTGTTCGCGCCATATTGGCCCTTGCCGTAAGATTGAATGGTGAAAATCTTTTCTTTCATTTTGCCTGAGTCAACCTTCTCCATCGGTGCATTCGCCCAGTCACTCGGCCGTGTCTGTAAATGTCTTTAATAACAAGACTTCCAATACCCTGCAGATCAGGTATTGGAAGTCTGTATCTATAACTTATTACCCGTTACTCTGGTATAATGCCAAAGGTAAGTACCAATTGGTCAACACCACTACCCCACTGGTAAGTACCATAATAATTCAGGTTACCCTTTACAGGAATTGAGAGTGTTTTCGTCCCTGGATCATAGGTGGCGTTACCATTCTGCAGGACGTCCCAGCTTAGGTAATTGACGTCACCTATACGATAGACTGATAAAACATTTATCCGGGCAAAGGTTACCGAATTGTCGGGGTGTATTCGAATTTCCGCAGTATGGTCAACAAAAGTATGTGGTGTAGTGGCTTCACTGCCGTTTCCGGTTTTACCTTCTGCCAGTCTATACAGGTTTGGTATGGTAATCACCCGGTCTCCGGTATTTGAATCGGTCACCAGTGAGCCGTTTCGAAGCCCGTTGGCATTGGTACCAAATGCGTCTACCAAACCAGAAGTGAGATTGAACTGCACCGGTATAAGTCCCCATTCAACGGTGATGTTTGTTGTGGCTGTTTCGTCTCCAAAGGTTGCCACGATTTCATAGTCGCCACCCTCAACAGGAATCCACGGATTGCTAATGGGCTGACCGTTTGCCGTAAATGTGGCTGTATTATTGGCGCGAATCGACATTCCGTTATCGAACGTTACAACGGCATTAATATCAACCACATCGGCAGTTTTTATCTCCTCATCGGTAATGCTAATCGAAACCGATTCTACATGGATAGCTGAGGTTGCTGTTTTGCCTTCATATTTTGCTTCCACATTAAAAGTTGAAACAGGAAGGGGTGTCCACGGGCTTTCGATTATCTCGCCATTTACTTTAACAACCGCAGCATTTGTTACCCGAACACTCATGCCGTCATTGAAGTTGGCGCGTACGGTGAAATCTATTGTTTCTGCCGGAGCTTCGGCTACTCCCTCAACCGTTAATGCCTCAAGCACCCGATCTGTACCTCTGGTTAATCCCGGGGTCGCATCAAAATCTGAGCAGGCAACTGCTATCATCAGCATACTGATGCTAACCACATTGCCGAGTATGTATCTTAATTTTTTCATTTATCTCTGTTTATAAATTTATCAACTCTCCTTTTACTGATCGCTATTGCCAGCGTTGGTTTACGCTCTCGTCAATGTTCGGGTTGGAGTTCAATTCTTCCAGCGGAACATAAACCACAAACCTTGGATCGTTAGGCACCAGATTAACAATAATACTATGTTTGGCATCGCGGGTGATTCCACGTTGCAAACGTTTGGCATCATACCACTCCACCCCAAATTCCAGGTAGAGTTCTTTTCTTCTTTCAAGCAAAATTTCCTCCATCAGCGCATCGCCTGTATTCGAGCTTTTTACAGCACTTGGGTCGCGATTGTACTGTAAGGCAAACAACAGATTATGCGCATCTGCCGCTTTGTTATTTCTAAACATGGCCTCGGCTTCGATGAGGATCATTTCGGCAGTGCGCATCAACACCATATCTGATTCAAAGTCGAATGTAAACTTGGTTGTTGCATATTGCCGGTAATCGGTTACGTTGTTTACCTCAAAAAAAGTATTCCGAACATCAGTTGCCGAGAACTGGTTTACGAAATTTGCGTTGACAAATAGTGATTTATAATACCCGTTTACGTGGTCTGAAATGGTGGAAGGCGATATGTACCAGGAAGCCGTTTGATCGGTTGTGTTTTGCATGCCCCATATCCATTCTGTATTGGTAAAGTCGTCAAAGCCGTCTATATATGATGACGCGGCCAGTGCATTGTTTACAACACCACCATACGCCCGGTGTGCCATTTCTTCCGCGAGGGGCCAATTGCCCGTTACCTGATAAACTCTAGCCAAAAGTCCTTCGGCAACATGTACATTGATAAACGATTTAACCAATCGGGTTTCATCCAAATTGTCCACTGCAAATTGAAGATCAGGGATGATCACCTCATTATATATTTGGTTTAATGTAGACATTGGCTTTCCTTCTGCTGTAACCTCGAGGTAAATGGGAGGAGCCAATGCTTCAGGATCCTTTTGATAGGTAAGATTAAACTCCAGAGAAAGCTCGAAGTAACAGTATGCGCGCCATGTTCTGGCCTGCCCTAACAACTGGGTCTTATCCAGGCTACTGATCGTTTCTGAATTGGTCACGCCATTGATAAACACATTAATTTGTTGAATAACGTCATACATAAACACCCAGGTAAACCATGAACGTATTCCATTTTCAAACAAATCAGTATAGTCGTAATCTGAACGATACCACGCATTGCCGGGTATGGATATAAAATCATTTCCTTTTAAAGATCGTGCGCAATAGATTGTGCTGAGGTTTGCAGAGCTAACGCTATTGTAAACTGCCCGCGACAATCGTGTGATGCCCGCCAGATGTGCCTCGGCTGCCTCGCGTGAAGAATAAATCAGACCTTCGTCAACAGATGTCGTTGGCTTAGGCTCATTCAAGTAGTCGGCACACCCGGTCATTATAACCAAGGCAAACCATGTCATCGCTATTTTAAAAATATTTTTTTTCATCGCCATTATCTTTTAGAATTGAATATTCACACCCAGTGATCCTGTTCTGAGAATACTGGATCTTAAACCAGACTGACCGGCTATTCCCTGCTCGGGGTCGCCCCCTTTAAGAGATGAGAAGGTTAAAAGGTTGTCGCCCCTAAGGAAAACCCGGAGGTTTTTCATGTAAAACTTTTGTGCTATGGTATTGGGTAAAGTATAGCCTACTGTAACTGCACGAAGTCTGAGCCAGTTGTTATCAAACAAGAAACGGGTTGACTGTGAAGAAAAACTAACGTTTCTGTTCGTGAAGGTACCGTTGGCATTGGGGATGGGTAATTGTGTGGCCAGAATTGGCACATCGGTAACATCACCTGGTTGTTGCCACCGTTTGGCAATATCGGGGTGAAAATTTTCGCCAACATTAACCGAACTCATCAAGTTAGCATAATCCCAATCATACAATTTTGAACCCACGCTGAAACTGAACAACATGTTGAAGTCGAAATTTCCGTATGTGATATTGGTATTTAAACCGCCAATCATTTTGGGTAACGCTGATCCTACATAATACCGGTCAGCATCTGAATAATTTTTGGTTGTTGTTCGCTCACCAGTCGGATTTCCGTTTGAATCGGTTACGTCCATGTACCACATACCGTAGCCATCGGCCGGATCTACCCCGGCCCATTCCTGAATGAAGAAGTCGTAAATGGAACTTCCAATGGTATACTTATTTGCTCCACTTATTATTTCTTTCTGAGATAACTCTGTAAACTCATTTCTATCAAATGAAAGGTTGACACCCGCATCCCAGTTGAATTTGTCTCGTTTCAACACATTCGCATTTAGTGTTACTTCGAGGCCATAGTTTCTAAGTGCACCAATATTGGTGGTAACACTTCTATCACCCGTTGATGGCGAAACGGGCTTGCTGAAGATGAGGTCAATGGATTCTTTGTTATAGTACTCGATCAAACCCGAAATGCGGTTGTTGAATAGACCAAACTCTGCACCTACGTTAAAACTGGCTGTTTTTTCCCATAACAGTTTGGGATCGGTAGTCGCACCCACAAGCACACCACTAAGGCCTCCTTCGTTCCAGCCCGTTTCAAAAAGCTGCAGATAAGGAAAGTAAGAGCCTAACCTATTATTTCCCAACTCTCCATAGGAGGTCTTTAATTTTAAGAAACTAAGTTGATCAATACTGTTCAGGAAACCTTCTTCTGACATAATCCAGGAACCACCTATTGAGAAGAAATTTCCCCACCGAACATCTTCCGCAAAACGACTTGAACCATCTCTGCGGAAGGATCCTTCAAGAAAATATTTTTCTCCGTAATTGTATGACAAACGGCCAAGGTAACTTAGTAGCCGCTCTTCGTCTATACCTCCACCAATATTGGTAAGGTTTGTTCTTCCGCCTATCACCACAACACCCGGTAAGAAGCCATTAGCGGATGCACTGAAGGTATCATTTTTACCCTGGTAGGTTTCAAAGATGGCATCGGCAGTAACGGAGTGTGACCCAAACGTCTTGTCGTAAGTAAGTTTGTTAAAAAAATTCACCGTGGTAAAGATGTTTCTGCTTTGAGCAATGCTACCACCATTGGCTGCCGCGTAACCATATTCTGGCGAAGCATAGTTGTACCCATTGGTCAGGAAATTTTCGTACGCAAAGCTGGTGCGAAAGGAAAAATCTTTCAGGAATTTGACATTCAAATACGCATTGGTTGTAATGTTGGTAGTTTTTGTCTGCGACTTATAGTTTTCGAATGCCCCTATTATGTTGTCGCCTGCCAAAATCGGCCTGACGGCATTGACAAGCCCGGAGCCAATACCAAAGTCATAAATCGGATTACCTTCACTATCAAGTATCAGATTTCCTTGTTCGTCACGCCTATGGACGGGATAGATGGGTGACATCTGATAAATATTCTGCGTGGATCCAAAGTATCCGCTGCCATCCTGGTTAGGGGCTACACTTTCGGTAAGGGAAAGTGAGTTATTCATCCCTAACTCCAACCAATTGGTTATCTGGGAAGTGACATTCAAACGGGTACTGATCCGGTCCAGTTCGGAAGTTTTAACATTTCCCTGTTGTTTCAGGAGGTTTCCAGAAAAGAAGTATTTGGTTTTCTCACTTCCTCCGCCCACACTTAAACTGTGCTCCTGGCGAACTGACTGATCTCGCAAAATCAGGTCCTCCCAATCCGTTTCCCAAAGCAGTTGTCTGCTGGGATTCATCTCCCCATTCTCAAAAATCGGGTTAGGTACATTGTATGGGTTATAACCGAAAGTGGAAACAATATTATTGGCTGCATTATAACCAGCATTGACAGCCGAATTGCCGTTTACATACATGTCTGTATTTCGTAGCGCTTCCCAATTGTAGGCAAACAGGTCTTCCGTTCCCACCCTCTTGTGCAAAGGAACAGCCGGAGATGAAACCCCCATTGTTGAACTTAGTGTTATAGTGGGCGTTGCATTAAACTTTCCTCTTTTTGTGGTGATGATGATAACCCCGTTAGAACCCCTTGAGCCATACAGTGCGGTTGATGAGGCGTCTTTCAATACGTTCATGGTTTCAATTTGCTCTGCACTGATGTTGTTTAGACTACCATTGTAGGGCACACCATCTACCACAATAAGTGGTGAAGCAGATGCATTAGCAGAAGCAATACCCCTGATACGAATTACAGGATTGCTGCCTGGCTGCCCCCCCGAATTTGCAACCAACACACCGGGCACTGTTCCCTGAAGCGCTTGTCCAACGTTTGTTATCTGCTGTTTCTCCAGTGTCTTACTGTCTAAGGACGCTACCGAACCTACAATTGCTTTCTTTTCCTGATCTCCATAGGCAACGATCAAAACTTCATTCAGAAAAGTAGCATCCGTTTCAAGGGAAATGTTTAGCACGTTAGAATTGGCACTTATCACCCGTTCCACCGTTTTCATCCCAATAAAGCTGAATACCAACTCGGCCCCAACGCGTGTTGAAACCACATATCTGCCTTCCGCATCGCTATGGGTTCCATCATTGGTTCCTTTGATGAGTATACTCACCCCCGGCAGGGCACTACCCGTATCATCGGTCACCCTCCCCGTAATAGTTATTTGCTGGGCAACCACTATGTGGGCCGCAAACACCATTAACAAGGTTAATAATCTTGTAAACTTTCTGTTCATAGTTAATCGTTTTGGTTTTAATAGTTAGGTTATATGATTCTTACATGTTGAAATTTTATTATTCCGTTGCTACCCGGTAAACTGCCATTATGCATCCTTAAAATTCATTGTACTTCTCACCTATTTGATGCCTCATTTCAGTTGGCATTTAATGGTATAGAGCTACTTTACCCTTTTTTATACTCTCCGAAATCAATTTTCTTTTTTAGAAAATTGAATTTCAGCCTGCTTACGAAATTTTATTTTTCAGGTGAAACGAGCTAAGTTCCACTTTTCAGGAGGCTTACAGGCGTGTATCTGCCTGCTAGTGGATTCTAAAAAAAGTAAATTGAATTGTTTACTCTGCACAGAAAGCAGTACGCCAAATAGAATTTGTTAAGAAGGTTAGCGGTGGGGACTTAAGAACCTCCAACTAAAACAATAAGGAATATGAGTGATAAGGCGCTGGTACGCAGAGATTTTATGGCTTTATGGATCAGGTTATAGACCGATTGTGAGTTGATATTCAATATTTTTGCAATTTCCTGGCAGGATAACCCACTTTGGAAGCGTAAAAAAATTGCTTCTTGTTGCCGTTCGGGTAAATTTTTAAGAATGGAGGTAACTTTTTCATAGGAACTCTCCTGATCTGAATCCATAGTATCCTGAATATCCTGGACATCAGAAAGTTTAACCAGTACAGGATACTTATTGTTTTTTTTCAATACGTGTAGCAAACGCCTGCGAAAACTAACAAAAAGATAGGCTTTTACATTGGTGACTTCTCCCAGTCTATGACGGCTGTTCCAAAGATCGATGAACATATCCTGAATGACATCTTCAACAAAATTGTATGCCGGAGTCAATTTTTTGCCATAGGAATAGAGCGAATCAACATAAACATGGTAAAGGTGCTTAAACGCTACCGTACTATCATTCTGAAATGCCAACCACACCTCCTCATCGGTAACCTTTGAATTACTTCTTTCTATCTTCAAAAAGTGGTTATTTTTCAGACTTTCAGGTACAGTCATAAATCTAAAAATTGTGTCCATTGTATTTAAATCTTTTAACAAAACCTAAATTGTGGTATAAAATCGACCAAAATTCATGGTGACAATTTTTTTAACCGGTATTTCTTTAAAAAAGAGAGTAGAAATTGAACACCTTTGTCTCAATTCCATTGAGCCTGTGGAGTTAAGACACAAAAAATATGAACGATGTGAAGGTTGATGAGAACGTTAAACAATTACTAAATGACGATTATTTTGTGAAATGGATTGTTAATCCGGATCACGAGTGTGAGTCATTTTGGAGGGTCTGGATGGAACGTGACCCTGCACGGGCTGAATATGTTAATGAGGCAAAGCAATATATTATTGGTAAAGTCGCTTTTGATAAACAGGCGTTGAGTTCCACCAAACGTGAGGCTATATGGAATACGATCCAAAATAGAATCCAACAGCCTGAAAAGCAACAGACTTCAACCTGGTATGGTAAGGTGGTACGGTATGCCGCAATTGTTGTCGTAATTATTTCTGCCGTTGCCGTTTTTCGAAGGGTTGTCCCTCTTGAACCAGAGGCAATTGCTGCAGAAGACTTTGCGCGTGAAGCCGTAGCTCCTAATGGAACAAGAATTACCCTTCATCTTAATGACGGGACTACCATTAATCTCAATGCAGGTAGCCGCATTCGTTATCCTGAAAAATTTTCATCCGGTAAACGAGAAGTGTTTTTGGAAGGGGAGGCTTTCTTCCAGGTAAAACGGGATATTCAGCGACCATTCATCGTGCATTCAGAAAATATCCAGACTACAGTATTGGGTACTACTTTCAATATCAAAGCCTATCCGGGCAGCGATCAGGTTGATGTTGCTTTGGTAACCGGTACTGTGGTTGTAATGGATACGATAAGAAAAGACAACGCCTTTCAACTTGTTCCGTCTCAGCGAGCCACCTACTCAAAACGGAGCCAGCAGATTGTGCGCTCCAGTTTTGATTTAAATGAAATTGCTCGTTGGAAGGACGGTATAATCACCTTTAAAGACGCCAGTTTTGATGAAATTGAAGAAACATTAGAACGGTGGTATGGTGTTGAATTCATTGTCAGAAAAAAACCGAACGTAGAAAACGACTTCAATGGTAGTTTTGATAATGAATCGCTCGAAACGGTTCTAAAGGGATTAAGCTTCTCTCTCAATTTTGAGTATGTCATCCGCGACAAAACAATCTATATTGGAGAGTAAGCGTAGCTGACGCTTCTGCAAAACTACCGCGCATGAAAATAAATCTACGGCAAGTTCCTTCATGGTATTATACCATTGTGCTGAGTGCAGTAGGTATGTTTTCGTATCCAAATCTTTATGCCAACAGCCCCAGGCAAGAGCTGGATCATGTTTACCTCAGTATAAAGATTGATAACCGTGGTCTTGATAAAATATTCACAGAAATTGAAGCCAAGACAAAGTATCATTTTACTTATCGCAGAAAGGTGATTGAGAAATCCCAGATGAGAGATTCTGTAATGACTAACCGTTCGCTTGGTGATGTGCTGCGTTATATCTCCAGGGAAACAGGCCTTTCATTTAAGCAAATTGATAAAAACATTTTCGTAACAGCACAACCCTCAAAATCCATTGAGGTTGTAGAACCTGTTGAAAAAACATCTTCCTATATTACAGTTACCGGAAAAGTTACCTCAAAGGAAGAGGGCATAGTCTTGCCAGGTGTAAGTGTTGCGGTTAGAGGAGGAACCACAGGTACTACTGTTGATGAGGACGGCAATTATAACTTAGTGGTTCCTGATAGTGCCCGGCTGGTGTTTAGTTTCGTTGGTTTTGTGTCGGAAGAAATAGCCGTGGGCAACCGAACAGTTATTGATGTAGAGCTTAAACAAGATATTACTCAGCTTTTAGAAATAGTAGTAACAGGATACGCTACGCAAACAAAAACAGAGATTACCGGGGCCTTGTCGACCGTGCGTGGATCAGAATTTGAGGACCTTCCCGTACAAAGTCTGGATAAAGCATTGCAGGGTAGAGCTTCTGGTGTGCAAATTAATTCCGCATCAGGTCAACCCGGAGGAGCAGTCGACTTTAAGATTCGGGGCGTGGGATCCTATAATGCCTCCAACGCACCGTTAATAATTATTGATGGTGTCCAGATGATTCCGGGTATTCTTTCCGGTGTTGCTTCTACCAACGTTTTGGCTATGGTTAACCCGAATGATATAGAGTCTATTGACGTTTTGAAAGATGCATCAGCGTCTGCCATCTATGGCGCACAGGGGGCTAATGGCGTGGTGTTGATAACAACACGGAAAGGACGCAACACGAGCGGAGAAATCATATTTTCATCTCAGGTGGGAATTGTTAAACCCACGGCTTTGTACGATATGCTTAATGCACGGGAACTGGCACAGCTTCGCTATGAAGCATTGGAGAATGCCGGAAAGGATCCCACATCAGGATTTGGTGTGTTTGGAGACCCGAACGATCCGAATTTGAAAACAACAAACTGGATAGATGCAATTTTCCGAACAGGAAAAAGTTCGTTGTACAATATTTCCTATAGGGGTGGCGATGATAAAACTCAATATTATTTGTCGGGTTCTTTTAACAAGCAAGAAGGCCACATTATAAACACCGATTGGAGCCGCTACACCTTCCAATTTAATATGACCTCACACCCAACGCCAAGACTATCGATTGAACCCAAAATACTATTAAGTGTTCAGGAGTCTAACGGTACATTTGATGGTCAGTATGTTTCAACAAACCCTGTGTACCTTGCAGTAACGTCTTTACCGTCCATTCCGGTTTATGATGAGTCTGGTAACTATACGAACTACGGTGTCCTGTCAGGAACGGGCCAGCCCAATGCTGTTCAGGCAGCAAAAGAAATTGTACGCAATATAGAAACGCTCCAATCGGTTGCATCGCTTCAGTTGGGATATGAACTATCTCCATCGTTGACCCTGTCTGGTTTTGGAGGTGTGAATGTTAACAAGCCAAGAAGCTTGTCATTGTTTCCGAGTACGATGCCCCTATTCGCTTCAACCGGTGGGCAAAAATTTCGCGTTGATCAATTTTCTATAAACTTTAATACCAATGCTACGCTAAATTATAAACAAACGCTTGGCGTTAATCATAACGTAAATTTTCTTGCGGGTACAGAATACAAAAGTTTACGAAGCGAATACCTAAGTGTAAGTGTACAAGGATTCGTTGACCCTTCTTTTTCCTTAGTGCAAAGTGCAAGTACGATAAGTGGGGCTTGGGAAGGTAATGGAAAATCTGTCAGGATTGGATTTTTCGGTAAAACAGCCTACAACTTTAAACACAAATATTTTGCTGACTTCACCCTGCGAAGGGACGGTAGCTCGCGATTCAGCCCCGGCAAGCGATTTGGAAATTTCTATTCGGGCGGATTGGCCTGGCGATTGTCTGAAGAAAATTTCCTGAGGCAAAATAGGTTCATCAATAACATGAAGATAAGAGGCTCGTATGGACTAACAGGGAATTCAGAAATTGGAGATTTCCAATATCTTCAAGTATACAATACCAGTTCCATTCCAAACTACTACCAGAATAGTCAATCCATAACATTAAGCCGTCCTGAAGGACTTCCTTTCGGGTGGGAAGAATCGCTGCAGTCAAACCTTGGCCTTGATGTTGTAATCTGGAATTCCAGAATATCCGGTGTTGTCGATTTTTGGAGAAAAGATAATCGAAACCTGTTGTTCAATAAGCAACTTCCCATCGATGCTGGTTTTGGTGCTGTCCTCGCCAATGTAGGTAAAATCAGAAACCAGGGAATTGATATTGAGCTTTCCACAATCAATGTGTTAAGCGGTAATTTTCGGTGGAGTTCAAACTTGAATCTTACATTCCAAAAAAATGAACTTTTAGAATTGCCCGATGGTGCAGATCGCCTCGGCAATTCACTGATTGTAGGTGAGCCAATAGATTTTTTGTGGGGCGCAGCGTACGCTGGTGTAGATTCAGAAACGGGCAAACCCATGTGGTACGATAAAAATGGTGAACGTACCTACCGGGTGCAGGACGAAGATCTTAAAGTAATAGGTGATCGCTTCCCGGATTATTTTGGTGGGGTGTCCAATACGTTTTCGTATAAAGGTTTTAGTCTTGATATTTTGTTTCAGTTTCAGGGAGGATTGGATACTTATACACAGGAGCTTGATGGCATTGAAGCGTCAGGATCAAATACATTTTATAACCAGTTAAGATCACAACTGAATAGGTGGCAAAAACCCGGTGATGTTACCAACGTTCCGCGCCCGTACGATGGTGGCGCAGAACCTGGTGGTTCGAATATGAATATATTTTCAACTAAACTCTTGTCCGATGGTAGTTATCTAAAATTAAAGCAGGTTACGTTGGCCTATGATTTTCCTACAATGTTGCTCAGCAAAGCAGGGATAAAGAATGCCAGACTTTATGTTCAGGGATTCAACCTACACACCTTTACGAAGTCGCAATCCCTGGATCCGGAAGTGGTAGCGGGCGCAACACCTTCCAATAACCTCTTTGTAATTTTTCCAACCGGCCAGCAATATACCATGGGTGTAACCCTTACATTTTAATTCGTGAACAACCGATGAAAAAGCTATTACCTTCAGTTGTCTTGCTTGTGCTGGTCACATCATGTGAGGGAGTGCTTGATCTGGATCCGAAAGATGTATATGTGCCTGAAATAGCTGAGAAACAATTATCAACGTATCAAGGTTTAATTAACGCTACGTACAATGTGCTGCAATCCGCTAATTATTACCAGTCAAATTTCTTGTTAACATCCGATGCACTTGCAGACAACGTAGAATCTGTTGAGTTGCGGATATTCCAAGCACAAACGGTTAATTCAGTAGGGGCTCACTTCAATATATGGGAAATTTACCCGGGAATAAATTATTGTAACCTCGTTCTTGATAAGGTGGATAACGTAATTATTACGGACGAAACGCTTCAACGACCTGTAATCAATCGCTTAAAGGCAGAAGCATATTTCCTTCGGGCACTGTTATATTTCGATCTGCACCGTGCTTATGCCTACGAACCCAACCATATAATAACCGAATGGGATAAAGGTGTTATTCTACGAACGGAAGCCGTTACCAACATTGATCAGGTCGACTTGAGGGAACGCGCTACCATTGAAGAAGGATATGCTTTAATTGAATCCGACCTTTTGAAAGCAATTGAAATCTTCGACTCAAATAGCATTAACCCAGGGGTGTACAGAGCTAATCTGGGTGCGGCACATGCACTACTGGCGCGGTTGTATTTATATTGGGAAAAGTGGGAAGATGCCCGCAACCAGGTTTACGAAGCCTATACTTATACAAATGCCAATATTGTAGAGGCAGCAAACTATCAAAATAGTTTTGCGGCTACACCGCATCCTGAATCACTTTTTGAATTGGACTTTACTCCGGAGGACACCTCCTTTCCTGAAAAAGTAACAGGCTCAATGCGATCGTTAACCTATTTTAGCGAAAATATTTCCGCTCATTATTTCTCATGCACAGTTACCGATAACCTACTGGCAGCTTTCGAAGGTGGAGATGTTCGGAAAAATCTCATTACGGAAACCTTAATTGGAACGAATACTTACAACATGTGTACGAAGTGGGAAGGATCAAAAACAGGTGGGCTGGGATACGTGGACAATGTGCCGATGATCCGGTATGCTGAATTATTGTTAATTGAAGCGGAGGCTTCCTATAGACTAAATGAGGAGGCTGAAGCGCGATCTGCACTTAACGTACTCCGGCAAAAACGTGGATTGCCAGACGTTACCGCAGCCCTTTCGGGCAATGCACTTTTCGATAAGATAATGAATGAACGCAGGGTCGAATTTTATTTTGAAGGGCATCGATGGTTTGATTTGAAACGCAACGGGCTGGATATCACTAAAGATTCCGGGGTAAATCTTTCATATACTGACTTTAGGATTTTAGCGCCCATTCCTTCATCGCAAACCATCCTCAACAAGAAGCTTTTGCAAAACCCGGGGTATTAACCATTGCAAAAATGAAAGCAGATTCTTGTTCATTCGTGTACCCGCTCACGATCATCTCGATTAACGCTGTTTCGCTATAAAAAAAGTGATCAAAAAAAATCAGACCATGATTTAAGACATAATCAAAAGAAAACGTGTAGATGTGATATTATGTGTTTTAAATGAGACAAATATGAAAAAACTAATAACCCAAAGTATAATTATTTCTTGCGCTATTCTGTTCGGTTTATCGCATGCCTTTGGGCAGCCCGAAAATTTAACCAGGCATAATGAAGAACTTATCTCCATAGAAAAAATCAGTGAAATAGATAGCACCTTGAGCAATCGCCTTGAAAGAATTCAAAGTCGTTATGATCTTCAACTCTATGTGCAACAAAAGACTAGCGGCATCTCCATAGCGGATACCGTGAAGCGTGGATATTTATCGTATCATTTAATCGACACAGGCTTAACGACAAGCCGAAATAAACTCCTGCAAATATTTGCGGAAGAATGGGAAAAATACCCAGAAGATTTCATCAGGCAATCCAATCTCAAATCCATCGTGTTTGTTTCAACCCTTGCCGTTAATGGCCAAAATCGCTATGCCATGCCAGATGCCCGGTTTGGAAGGCTATACTTCGATGTAGCCTTTGTAAACAGAAACTCAGACAGATACTTGCGCCATAGTATCCATCATGAATTTCACCACCTGGTTCAATACAAGGCATTTAATGACTTTTACTATAAAGATCCAAGCTGGATTTCGTTTAATAAAAAGAATTTCAAATATGGTTCCGGTGGCGCCAGCGCCTACGCCAAACCAAACTATTCCAGAAAAATACATCCTGAAAAAGGGTTTGTTACAGGTTATGCAACCTATGGTGTTGAAGAAGACATGGCCGAACTGTTTGGCTATGCCATGACAACATCTGAGTTTCCGATGCTACTTAAATGGATTAAAAGGGATAAAATTCTTGCCAAAAAATTTGCCTACCTGCTGGGCATGCTTTCCGTGCAAAGCAAACAATTCAATTCAGATTATCTATTAAAAATTCATATACAGGCAGATGTACACTGAACTTCCCGGAAAGGCGCGCCCCCTCACTCACGTTGGAGAAGAACTCCAGTATGGGTGAGGGACGAGGCTGGAAAATCGTACAATATTGGGTGCTTACAAATTTCCCGATTCATGAGCTTTATAAAACCAATATCCGAAAGAGATGATCAGAATAGAAATAAAAATCAGTACTCTAATTACTAATTCCCTCCAAATTTTGTTCTTAATATCCTGAATTCCTGCCCATATAAATGTTATTAGTGTTGTTGGTAAACAAACAAGCAGCCAAAACCAGCCTAGATAGTTGGGGGTATATACACCCCATGTAATTTCAGGGGGTAGTATAAGCAGGATAAATGACATCGTTAGACTGATGTAGAATATTATACCAATTGTCTTAGTCATGATTATTTGCTTCGGTTCATTGTATTAATATATAATCAATTGCATCCTAAATCACTTATTGGTCTATCACCCATAAGAACTTGATGCACTTTTTCCCAATCAGGTCGGTAGGTTGTTGGGGGTTGTACAAATGAGCTGCCTCCATTAGTGTTAACTGTCGTTGTTGGTGTTTGCGTGGTGGCTTTTGCGCATGCTCACCAACAACAATTTTGTAACAACCTGTTATCCACTTTCATTTCGCACATTGGAGAAGAACTCCAACGTGGGCGAGGGAATTTCGGCCCCATGCAATTTATTCTGGAATACAGTGGCTTCAAAAGAAATGAAGTAATTTTGAACCCGTATACTAATCTGGTTTACTAAAAACCCCAAGCCTATCAAAAAGTTCGACATACCTGCCTACTATCGCTCGTCCATTACCGGTAAAGTAAAGGAGAGCCGAAGATTAAACGATCTGCGCAAGCAGGACTTTTCTCCGGCTGTTTTAGATTTTGGTCCTGTGCAGTTTATACTGGCCCGGCACTTTGGTTTTTGTTATGGTGTAGAAAATGCCATTGAAATCTCGTATCGGGCTCTGGAAGAATCGGTTGGAAAAAACGTGTACTTGCTTAGCCAAATGATACACAACCAGGAAGTAAATAACGATTTACAAAGCCGGGGTATAAAATTTATTATGGATACAGACGGCCGCCAGTTTATTCCATGGGAAAAAATCAACAAAGAAGATGTTGTAATCATTCCGGCTTTTGGCACTACGTTAGAGATTGAACATTTGCTTTTAGATAAAGGTGTTGAAGTTCAAAAATATAATACCACTTGCCCGTTTGTTGAAAAGGTTTGGAATCGGGCCGAAAAACTTGGAAAAGAAGATTATACCATCATCATTCACGGCAAACCTAACCACGAAGAAACCAAAGCCACTTTTTCGCACAGCGTACACAACGGCCAGTCGGTAATTGTGCGCGATATGGACGAGGCTCAGCGCCTGGGCAATTACATTTTGGGTAGTAAGCCCAAGTCTGAGTTTTATGATGAGTTTGCCGGAAAGTTTTCAAAAGGATTTGACCCAACGGTACACCTGCTGCGTGTAGGAGTGGTAAATCAAACCACCATGCTGGCTACCGAAACACAGGCTATTGCGGATTTTTTTAAACAATTGATGATCGCGAAATTCGGAGCCGCGGATCTGAAACAACATTTTGCCGATACGCGCGACACCCTTTGTTATGCCACTAACGATAATCAGGATTCAACGTATCGCTTACTGGAAACCGAGGGCGATCTGGCCGTAGTAGTGGGTGGATATAACAGTTCCAACACTTCGCACATTGTAGAGCTATGTGAACGAAAGTTTAATACTTTTTTTATAAACTCCGAATCTGAAATTAAATCGCGAACCGAAATCCATCATTTCAACTATCTGCGTAAACAAAAAGTTATTACCCACGAGTACCTCCCCAATAAAAAACCTGTACGCATTGTACTAACCAGCGGAGCTTCTTGCCCGGATACATTGGTGGACAGAGTAATGCTCAGGCTGGTATCTTTTTTTAATCCCGTTAAAACAGTAGAAGAAGTTATTGCCGTTTTTTAGTTCGTATTTCTTTATAATGCGTCTTACATTTAGCTGATGAAAAAAGCAGGAGGGACATTAAAAAATTTACTTCTAAACAGTACTTGTTATGCCAAATTCATTCCTGCGCCATGCTTGTTCGCTCAGGTTTTGATTCAGGCTGGTGTGCCCGATGGAAAAGTATTTCTGCGATCGCCTCTCATTCTCATGTTTGTGTTATTTTTCTGTTTCGCCCACGGCCAGCAAGATACCGTAAAGGTATTGGAAGAAGTAACCATCCGCTCTTACGAAGCCGACCG
>DEIA01000078.1:51900-58935 GCA_002352225.1 Flammeovirgaceae bacterium UBA2786 | reverse complement strand
AGAGTTGTTGCACAGACTCGCCTGGAAGAAATATCCTTATTTTGATTAAACTCTTACACGGAATATTACGATGGGGAAAATTTGCGATGATTGATTAGTGAGTTGTGATTTTTTGATTCGGGGGAAATCTGCAATCACCGATCAATCATCACAAACCACAAGTCAATACATCAATAAGTTGGCATACTTGTATCAATCTCTTTTGCCCAGGCTGTAATGCCACCTTTTAGGTTATATAGGTTGGTAAATCCATGATTTTTTTCTAACCATTGAACCATGTTACCACTGCGCGCTCCGCTGCGGCAATGGATTACCACCTGTTTGTCTTTTGCGATTTTATCAACAGAAGTTGGAATATCACCTTGCGGAATCAGTTCGCCATTCAGGTTGCAGATGTCGAACTCGTGTGGTTCGCGTACATCTATTAATTGAAAATCGGCTTTGGTGTCTAACAACGATTTTAATTCTTGTACGGTAACTTCTTTCATAATTGCTTTAGTTTTAGTTCCACAAAACTCATCATAATCTATCAGACTTTTTATCAATTGCCGGGAATTTCGCTGCGGAACTTTCAAATGTTGAAACTCTAACGTAGCAGAATCCACCAGCAATACTTCTCCGGATAACGGTGAAGCAAATCTGGTAATGATTTTAATCACTTCATTGGCTTGCAGGCAACCGATTATTCCGGTTAATACCCCCAGCACACCGCCTGCTTCGCAGTTGGGTACGGAATCCGCCTGGGGCGGAGTGGGATAGAGGTCGCGGTAGTTGGGCCCTTGTTTGTAATTGAACACCGCCAACTGGCCTTCGTACCGGAACACCGATCCGTACACATACGGAATATCCATCAACACACAGGCATCATTCAGTAAATACCGTGTTGGAAAGTTATCGGTACAATCCACCACCACATCGGTATGCTGCAAGAGTTCGATCGCATTGGTTGAAGTAATTTTTTGCAACACCGGTTTAAACTCCACCATGGGGTTGAGTGCAGCCATTCGTTTCGCAGCTATAGTTGCTTTTGGTTTATCAATATCATCGGTTTGAAACAATACTTGTCGCTGCAGGTTAGAAATACTTACCGTATCAAAGTCGATAATCTGAAGCTGCCCGACTCCCGCGGCAGCGAGGTATTGCAATACCGGATTGCCTAGCCCGCCTGCACCAACTACAGTAACATGTGCGGTCTTTAATTTATACTGAGAAGCCTTACCAAAATCCGGCAACACAAAATGCCGGCTGTATCGGTTTGCTTCTTCTTTCAAAAATTCTTCTTCGGGTTGTGCCATACTTCGTTAAATTTACTACCATAATTTAAAAACAAAGAATTCATGCGAGTTAACTATTCAACAGGCGCTACATGGGAGGACATTGTAGGCTATTGCCGTGCTGTACAATTTGGTAACACCATAGAAATTTCAGGAACGGTTGCATCCGATGGTAGTCAGGTTATAGCGCAAGGCGATTTATATGGCCAAACCCGCTATATTATTGAAAAGATTGAAGGTGTGCTGAAGCAGGCTGGCTTCGATTTAAAAGATGTGGTGCGTACCCGAATTTATGTTACCGATATTTCGAAGTGGGAAGCGGTAGGTAAAGCCCATGGCGAGTTCTTTAAAGATATTAAACCGGTAACCAGCATGGTAGAAGTAAGTGCGCTTATCGCGCCTGAATACTTAGTTGAAATTGAAGCTACAGCTGTTAAAGTTTAGTATCAGAATCGGGCCAACGCAAGTTTTGAAACAGTTTCACCAATGGCCAGCGATGATGTTGCTGCCGGTGATGGAGCATTACAGACATTAATCACACCTGTATCTTCCAGAATCATAAAATCATCCACCAAACCACCATTACGGTCGCATGCCTGGGCGCGTACGCCTGCACCGCCTTCTTCCAAATCGCTCTCCTGAATTTCGGGTAACAATTTTTGCAGGGCCTTTGTAAAGGCAGCTTTTGAAAATGAACGATACATTTCGCCCATACCGGTGCGCCAGTACTTTGCAGCCACTTTTTGAAACCCGGGCCAGGCCAGGCTCTCGGCCAATTCGCTTACGTTGATATTCGATTTTTTATACCCTTCGCGACTGAATGCCAGCACCGCATTGGGGCCAGCCTCAACACCGCCTTTAGCCATGCGTGTAAAATGCACGCCCAGAAACGGAAAGTTAGGATCGGGTACCGGGTAGATAAGATTTTTTACGAGATACTCTTTTTCTTTTCTCAACTTGTAATACTCCCCGCGAAAGGGAATGATTTTCACATTCAGGTTGGGCACCGTCATGCGGGCTACCTTGTCGGAATATAATCCCGCACAATTAATAACCAGTTTTGAAGTATAGCTGGTCTTCTGGGTTATTACTACACTTTGGGTATTGGTATGCTGAATGTCTAATACTTTTTCATTCAGATGAATGATTCCACCATTTTTTTTAAAGACTCCGCCATAGGTATTAGCTACAAGCGAATAATCTACAATACCGGTTTGCGGAACAAAGATCCCAGCCAGGCCGGTAACATGCGGTTCGTGTTCCTTTAATTCTTGAGAGGTGAGTTTTTTTAAATTACTGAGTCCGTTTTGCTGGCCGCGATTGTACAGGTTTTCAAGAAGAGGAAGTTCCTGTTGCTCGGTGGCTACAACAATTTTACCACATAAGTCGAACGGGATTTCATTTGACTGGCAAAAGTCAAGTAATAAGTTATACCCTCTTATACAATTGGTGGCCTTCAGGCTGCCCGGTTTGTAATATAACCCGCTGTGAATAACACCGCTGTTGTTGCCGGTTTGGTGCCGGGCCAGCGATGATTCTTTTTCGAGCAGAACAATTTTAAGGTTGCGGTTAGCAGCTTGAATTTGCAAAGCAGTGGCAAGCCCTACAATGCCGCCTCCGATTATGGTAATGTCGTACACAGTTTTTTTCTGCGAAACTACTGTATTTCACGTTATGAAGTTCTGATTTTGGTGAGCGATAGGAATGAATAGTAGAGGATTTGAAACAGGGCTAAAAACACAAAAACCTCTTCCGTCTGAAGAGGTTTTTGATACCTAAACCTAAACCTATGAGAAGATTTTATCTGCTCTTTGCTGTTAGAACGGCAGGCCCGGTGGAATGTTACATTTGTTAAAAGGAATTAACACTTTTAACCACTATTTTTTCAGTTTGGATGCGTACTGCTTCTTAAACTTTTCAACTTTTGGTCGGATAACGTACTGACAATAACCCTGATTGGGGTTTAAGGCATAGTAATTCTGATGGTAATCTTCGGCCGGATAAAATTCTTTGAAAGCAGTTATTTCAGTAACAATCGGCTTTTTAAACACCCCCGACTTATCTAGTTGGATTTTATATTCTTCAGCAGTTTTCTTTTGAGTTTCGGTATGGTAAAATACAGCCGATCGGTACTGGGGACCTTCATCTGCACCTTGTTTATTTAGTGTAGTTGGGTCGTGTGTGTTCCAGAATATTTCTAAAACATCAGCATACGTAATCACAGTTGGATCGAACTTAATCTGAATCACTTCGGCATGCCCCGTTAAGCCAGTAGTTACTTCACGGTAAGTTGGGTTTTTTACTTTTCCTCCTGAATAACCCGAAACAACAGATTCGACTCCTTTTACCTGTAAAAAGAATGCTTCGGTACACCAAAAACATCCTGAGCCCAATGTGGCTGTTTCCAATTCGTTCATTTTTTTCTGAGGATTAGGCTGAGCCACTATGTTTGCAAAAACAAATATAAGGGCCATTGTTGCAATTACTTTCATTCCTCTGATAACAGGTTTAATCCCGAAATAGTTTTACAAAAAAAGGTGCTGTAGTGCAGAAGGTAAAGTTTAGTATCCACTGTAGAACCCGGATAATACATTTGCCAATTTATTATCAAGTTCGCGTTTGGTACGCGCTACCAGAAAATCGCGCGGCATACTGGCTTCTTTGGTGCCACACAGTTTTCGCGTTGCTTCCGGAATGGCTCTCGCATCACCCGTACACACAGCCCAACGTTCGCTCCAGCGTTCTTCGGCTATTATATCAGAATTACGTAAGTCGGCCCCGCTATTGGCATCGCGTATGTAAAGCACAATAGACCCACGCGAGGTAACTACTTTTTCGTACGTAACCATTTTAGCCTTAATTTTTTCGTACACAGGTATTTTCTGGTTATTCACCGTTTTCTCACTCACTTTCACACTATCGGTATAGTTATCTGTACGAAGCGTGGTGGCCGGGCGGCCCTCGTTATATCCATTAACCGAAACTTTAACGATATGATCTACCCGGGTAAGGTTAGCATCTTCCGCTTCGCGTGGAGTATAAAATTTTACAAACTGACTTGGATTAACACCAAATACGACTGGCTCAAAATTCCAATTGTTATAGTTGGTAAAGGTGGGTTCTACAATTACTTTAATGGTGGCATTGAATTTAGCCTGCTCTATCATTTCAATTGATTCGCGATAGCCGGGCGACATTGCGTTAACATCGGTAAATAAAAAGTAAGCACGTTTGGCGTCATCGCGTGTGTTTTTCAGCATGGCCTGAATTCCGGCTTCGTACGATTCTTCAGCAGCCTTATTTTTTACTTCAGTAAGTTCTTTATACTTGTTTATTGGATTGGGAATAATTTTTAACGCACCTGGCGATGTTCGGATTTGCTCATACAGAGAATTGATTTGCTCATAGCTTTGTACGGCATTCTTCCATTTAAAATTAGCGTTTGAAGTAATTTGATTTTGGGCATTTTGTTCCAGATAATTTACTGCAATTTGATAGCTGGTTTTAAGTACCTCTTTCGATTTTTTATGATCGGGGTTTTGACGAAGCCGGTTTACAGCCAACGAAACAGCTTGATAATAATCGCCTTGCTTTAACGCATTTTTGCCTGAAGTACAAGATTGAAAGGTTGCTACTAAACCAAGCAGAAAGAAAAGAATTGAGGCGTGTTTCATGGAGTAAGCCAACTATTTTTTTAATTTTTATAAGGGTTGAAGGTACCTAATAATGCCTAAGGCAACAATAGTGCCGGAACACCCTACTCACCAAAAAGATCTATCAGAATATCATCAATTAACCTTCGCCAGTTGCCCCATGAGTGACCTTCGTTTACTTCGCGATATTGATACACGCAACTACTGGCTTTTAGAATTTCACTCATTTTGCGACTATCGCTATTGGTATCATTAATCAGCCCGGTGGTCATTGATATTTTTAATTGAACATCTGCGTTACCTTCGCACAAACTATAAATTTTAGGTTTGCTGTAAAATGCAGGCGACTGAATACCAGCCAGACCAAACCAATCGGGTCTTGCAAAAGCAAAGTACGCTGCGGTTAACCCACCCATGGAAGTACCGATAATTGCACGATTTTTTGCTTCAGGTTTTACCGGGTATTGTGCTTCAATTGCAGGGATAAGTTCGGTACCAAAAAAATTAAGATACTTGCTGTTCATAGCCAACTCAGCCATGCGTCTGTTGTTGGCCCGGTTTACAGGCTCTCGATTATCAACAAAAATCACAATGATGGGACTAATTTTATTTCCGGCTATCAGGTTATCCAGCGTGGTAATCATGTTACCCAGTTGCGGGTGCATGTATTCGTAACCATCCGTAACATAGGCAACCGCCAGCGGGCCATATTGTTTGTAATTGTATGGCAGGTAAACAGAATATGTAATCTGGTAGCCCAACGATTTGCTATCGATCAAAACATCGCGGATAAGTTCGCCTTTTGGTACATGGGGTTGTGCTAGGGTGTTAGTATCTTCTTTCCAGTTTGGCATGCGCAACTCAGAGTTAGGACTGCCACCACCCACACCCGACCATTGCTGTAACGCGTTGGCAGGATCAATAATCCAGTTCGAGCCATCAACAAGAATTTTATAATCAAGCCGGGCGTCTGCCGGGAATTTACTTTTCAAATACCAGATATCGGTGTTGGCAATCTTTCGGCCTTTGTTGGGAAATTCCTTCACGTAACCCCAACCATTAAAATCGCCCATCCACTCTACAGTAGTTGCGTTACCGCGATAAAGAAACAGAATAGAATCGGAATGGATAAATGGAATCTTCGATTCATCTTTTAATTTCTGCCATGTTTCTTCTACTTCTGTTGGATGGCCCGAATTAAGTTTGTTAAAAACAGTTGAGATAGAGTTTGATTCCTGGGCTTGAAGCGCAGAAAGCGAGAGGAAAAAACTGAGCGAAAGAAAGAGTGATTTCATTTTGAAGCAGTTATGGGATCGTCCTGATCATTTACAAACCGAACACAGAATGCAGCAACAATCAAAAATACACCGGCCATTACAATAGCATAAATAGCTTGCGAGTTGTAAAAGTATTTTACGATTGGTCCACCAATAACTCCATTTATAATCTGCGGAAGCGTAATGAAGAAGTTAAATACGCCCATATAAATACCCATTTTGTGTGCCGGTATTGAGCCAGCCAGGATCGCATAGGGCATAGCCAGAATGCTGGCCCACGCCATACCCACACCAATCATGGAAAAAATCAAAAGAGTAGGATCATGAATAAAGTAGATAGATATTAATCCTAAACCACCTGCGGTAAGGGAAACGGCATGCGTGGTTTTACGTCCAAATCTGGCAGCAATAACCGGAAGCATTAAGGCGTAAATAGCGGATACACCATTATAAATTCCAAAAATAATTCCAACCCAATTAGCTGCTTCGTTAAACATTTCAGACGAGCGGTCGTCTTGTGGTAAACCATAAACGTGTGTGGCTACTGCCGATGTAGAGAATACCCACATAGAGAACAAAGCAAACCACGAAAAAAATTGTACCAGTCCCAGTTGTTTCATAGTAGCTGGCATGGTAGCAAAGTCAGATAAAATTTGCATCAAGCCTTTTTTGCCNNCCAATGTAAAAGGAAAGTGTAACACTAAACGGTACGCTGCCATCTGCGGTAGATTTCTCTATTCCAAAAAATTCGGCAAACACATAGGGCAACCACGACCCGATTACTGCGCCTATTCCAATTAAACAGGTTTGTATAGAGAACCCGAGTGTACG
>DEIA01000078.1:0-51891 GCA_002352225.1 Flammeovirgaceae bacterium UBA2786 | reverse complement strand
CGCCTTCGGCCTAATGAAGTCCAGGTGCGGTCGCTATAATAACCGATAATAGGCTGAATGATCATTCCTGTTAGGGGCGCAGCCAACCAGAACCACGACAGGTGTTCAACATCGGCACCAAATGTGGTTAGAATGCGCGAGGCGTTTCCGTTCTGCAGTGCAAACCCGAATTGGATTCCTAAAAATCCGAAACTCATGTTCCAGATTTGCCAGAAGGAGAGACGTGGTTTTTGTGTCATGATGTGTAGGTTACCAGCTTATTTCAATTTGGTCAGAAATATACTCTATTTCGGCCCAGCGCACAGGCTCTTCGCCCATCGAATCGGGCTCGTTAATGGGATCGTATTTTTCTAATGGTTCAAAAAACGAATGTTGACTTTCAGTTAGTGTAAATTGTTTTCCGTTAATGGTGGTTTGCTGAGCATCTGATCCGTGCCAAACAATTTTAAGTTTACGGTACGATGGTTTAAATGCACCTTCTGTTTTTCCGATTACCACTAAATTTTGTGAGCCGTGATGTTGAATTAAGCGAGTCGAAAATTCTCCTTGTTGATACTGGAATGTTTCTCCGTCATCGCAATAGAGAAGAAACTCAGAAGATTCGTTTCCGCAATAGATATGTAAATGCATTTCAGTTGCCACAATACCGGCATGGGCGTGTGCCGGCAGCATGGGTAAAACACTTCCAGCTTTTACAAATACAGGTAGTTTGTGAATGGGCGATTCAATGATGGCCTCCTGATTTCCACTCCATTGCTGGCCAGTATATAAATCATACCACGTGCCTTCCGGAAAATAGACTTTTAATAACTCTTTGTTACTTTCAACGGGTGCAACCAGAATGGATGGCCCGAATAAATACTGATTGTGATACAGCCCACTATAGATTAACGGATCATGTGTATAATTGATGGCCAGCGATCGTTGTACAGGCATTCCGGTTTTAGAAGCATCGTAAAACAACGAGTAGATATATGGCATGAGTTGATACCGGAACTTAATATAGTTGCGGCAAATGCTTTCTACTTCTTCTCCGTAACTCCACGGTTCGCTATCGCGGGTATTAATCATGGTGTGGGCGCGGAAGAATGGAGCGAAGGCAGCAATTGAAATCCACCGGGCAAAAAGTTTGGTGCTGGCATCGCCTACAAAACCTCCGGCATCGTATCCCGCAAAGGCAATTCCCGTAAGGCCCATACTATTTACCAGACGCACGCCAAGCAACATGTGTTCATCATAACTTACGTTATCGCCTGTCCAAACGGCAGCATAACGCTGCACGCCTGAAAAACCGGAGCGCGTAAGATTGAAGGGGCGCTTACCATTCAATAATTTTTTGGTGCCTTCGTAAGTACTGCGTGCCATCTGAAAGCCATACAGATTTCTTCCTCTTCGGGTTGTGGCTTTTGTGCCTTCAAAATCAAACTCAAGATTTTCGGGTAACGAATGTCCCCAGGTGGCAATCTCATTCATATCGTTCCAGAAGCCATCTACACCTAAGGCAACATAATCTTTAAATTGTTCGGCCCACCATGCCCGGGTTTCGGGTTTGGTAAAATCAGGGAAGTGGCACCAACCCGGCCAAACTTGTCCCTGGTAGTTTTCTCCATCAGGATATTTTATAAAAACATTTTCTTTTATGCCATCATCATAAGTTTTGTACCCGGGCTCTACTTTTATTCCGGGGTCGCACATCACTACAACATGAAATCCTTCTTGCTTTAAAAAGTCAATCAATCCTTTTGGGTCAGGGAAATTCTTTTCATCCCAGGTAAAGATTTTGTATTTGTCCATGTAGTGAATGTCAAATACAATAGCATCAGCAGGTATGTCTTTGTCGCGAAAAGTTTTAGCTAACGTAATTACTTCCTTATCGGGATAATAACTATACCGGCATTGCTGATAGCCGATACTCCAAAGAGGAGGAAGTTCCATTCTTCCTGTAAGGAAGGTATACTGTTTTATGATTTCAGAAACAGAATCGGCATGAATGAGGTAGTAGGTCATTTCACCTGCATCGGCCGAGAAGGAGGCAAACCGATTGTTGGATGCACCAAAGTTGAAGAAGCTTTTATATGTGTTATCGAAAAAAATGCCATACACCAGTTGCTGGTGTATACCTATGTAGAAAGGAGTGGAGCAATAAAGCGGATCTGTACCGGAATGGTAACCATAAGCATCTGAATTCCAGTTTTGGTAGGCATTACCTTTGCGATCGAGCCCACCGGTTTTTTCGCCAAGCCCAACGAAGCGTTCGCCCGGTTGTAATTTTTTGTACGTAGTAACTTGTTCGCCATTCCAGGCTGTTCCAAACGTATCGTCTTCATTAATAACTGTTCCATCCAGTGTTTGAAGAGAAAAGCGAACAGGATTTTTGGTAACGACTAACTGTGTTGTGGCTGTTATTACCTTAGCTGCTAATTCAGTTTCTTCAATTTTGAAGGTTACGGGTTCGGGCGTACCCACCACGGCATATGAAAAGTTTTCGAAGGCATCTTTTGCAATACTTATCTTAAAGACAGAAGCATTGTACACCTCAACCTTAAAATGTCCTGTGGGTGTGGTGCCCGAAATTCCTGTTGCATGCCGGATGATGGAAGCCAGTGCGCCCAGGCTTTGGCTGGTTGAAGAATGGAGAATAGGAGTCATCAAAAAAAGAATAAGAGTTAAGCCCTTAAATTAAATTATTGGCTACTAACTCTTATGCTTTGGTAAAAAAAACGAAACTATTTTTTGGGTGCCTGTTTTTTTAAGGATGAATTTCGGATTACTAATCTTGTTTTTAACACTTTTGTTTCGGGCTGTGGTTCAAAATCTTCTTTGTCCTTTAACTCAATTTGCCGAATAAGTAAGCGGGCTGCTTCCTGGCCCATTTCAAATCCTGGCTGGTCGATAGAGGTTAAAGATGGTTCCATTAGTTCACCAAAGAACCAGTTACTAAAACCCAGCAGGGCTATATCCTGCGGAATTTTAAGCCCCTTCTCTTTGATGGCCATCATTGCACCCATTGCCATTGGGTCGTTTCCGGCAAAAACGGCATCGGGTAGTTTGTTAAGTGCGAGTAATTTATTCATACCTCGTTTTCCTTCTTCAAAAGTTCCTGACGGAACACTTACCACAAGGCCCTCGTCATATTTGATCCCGTTTTCTTCCAGTGCATCTTTATATCCGCGCAGGCGGTCGATACTGATGATCAGGTTTGGAGAGCCATTCAGGTGGGCTATTCGTTTGCACCCCTGTTCAATCAGGTGTGTAACACCCTCTTTAGCACCCGCATAATCATCTACAATCACTTTGCTGCTGGTAGGGCTGTTGTACATGCGATCGTAGAATACAATAGGCATACCTTTAGAGATGATGCTTTCGATGTGATCGAAATTGGTGGTTTCGCGCGATATTGAAATAAGCATGCCATCTACGCGGCTATTGAACAGCGCCTTCATATCGGTGAGTTCGCGCTGGTAAGATTCGTTAGACTGCGACAGGATTACATTATACCCGGCTGTATAAGCCACATCTTCAATACCGCTAATAACCGTGGAAAAAAAGAAGTGTACAATTTCTGGTATAATTACACCGATCGTATTAGTCTTCTTCTGGCGCAGATTGAGCGCAACAATATTAGGCTGGTAGTTAAGTTTATCGGCTAATTCATTAACAGCCTTTTTGGTTTGAACGCTGATGTCGGGATGATCTTTTAATGCCCGCGAAACCGTAGAAGGGGAGATCCCTAATTCACGGGCAATATCTTTAATGGTTACCTGGTTAAATTTCATAGCTGTCTTCGATTTTAAGAAAATTTGAAACAATTTAGGGTAATGCAAACGGTTGCACAATCGTTTCCGCAAATTATGTTTGCGGAAATTGCTAAATGAAGGTTGAAAATTGACAGAAACACGCTAATATTGAATAGAAATGAAGTTTTTTAATTAACTGCAATTAACAAATTTGATTTCTAAAAGTACCCCTTTTTATAAACAACAATTAAAACCCTAAAACAATCAAGTATGACTAAACTGTATCTGTTAGTTCGCAGGTGCCTGTTGGTGGCTTTGTTATTTGGAACTCTGGTGAGTTTCGCCCAACAAAGTGTAACCGGTAAGGTAACCGCTGCCGATGACGGCTCAGGTATTCCGGGAGTAAACATCCTGGAAAGAGGTACCTCGAATGGTACCGTAACCGATTCGAATGGTAACTACTCCATTAATGTAGGAAGCAATGCAACGCTTGTATTCTCATTTGTAGGTTACGCATCGACCGAGGTTGCTGTAGGCGGCCAAAGCGTGGTTAATGTAACTATGCAATCTGATGTTACTGCCCTAAGCGAAGTGGTGGTGGTAGGTTATGGAAGCCAGGATAAAAAAGAAATTACTGGTTCCGTTGTAGCGCTTTCGTCTGAGCAGTTTAACAAAGGTAACGTAAACGATCCCAGACAGTTACTACAAGGAAAAGTCCCTGGTCTTAGCATTTATAACAGAGGCGGAAACCCTAACGCATCGGCTACATTCCGGTTAAGAGGTATTTCCACCATCGGATCAAACTCCCAACCCCTGATCGTAATTGATGGAGTACTTGGAGCTTCACTGGATAATGTGGATCCGAATGACATTGAATCGATAAACGTACTAAAAGATGGTTCAGCTGCTGCCATTTATGGTAGCCGTGGGTCTGCCGGGGTTATCTTGGTAACTACCAAGCGAGGCAGTAAAGGCAAAGCAACAGTTGACTATAATGGTTATGTTGCTGCCGATAATGTTTCCAGAAGACAACCTGTTATGACGGCCAGCGAATACATTGCTGCTGGTGGAAACGATTTAGGTTCTGTTACGGATTGGCAAGATGAGGTTACTCAAACAGGAATTTCAAATGTACATAATATAGCTATTGCATCCGGTAGCCAAAGCACATCTTTCAGAGCATCCGTTAACTACAGAAATGTAAACGGAGTTTTGAAAAAATCAGGTTTTGATCAGGTGAACGTTAGGGCCAACCTTAGCCATGCCGCTTTAGATAACAAACTTAAATTTGATTTTGGGTTTTCATCAACCGACCGCAGAAGCGATTTTTCATTTAATGAAGCATTACGGTATGCTGTATTGTTTAACCCTACCGCACCAGTACGGTTCCCAAATGGAGACTTCTATCAGGCTATCCTGTTTGATAACTTTAACCCTGTTGCTATACTGGAACAAAATATTAACGAAGGCAAGCGTAAGACAATAAACTATAACGCCAGAGTGGATTATAGCTTGCTGGAAAATTTAACCCTTACTGTAAACTTTGCACGCCAGTTTGAGAACAATTTTAACGGTACATATTACTCCCGAAATTCGTTTTTTGTTGGCTTAAATCGTAAAGGCTTAGCAAGAAGATTTATGTCTGACGCTGACTTTACTCTTTTTGAAGGCTGGGGTACTTACCAGAAATCTTTTGGAAAAGTAAATATGGATTTAACAGCTGGTTATTCTTTCCAACAGGAGAATTATGAAGATATAACCATCGAAGCGGGTGGATTTCAGAATGATGCTTTAGGATATAATCAACTTGAGCAGGCGGCTGACTTTACACTTGGCGGGTCACGTCCGAACGTGAATAGCAACCAGAGCCCTGATAATAGAATAATTGCATTTTTTGGCCGGGCTAACTTTACCTTCGATAAGGGGATATACTTCAATGCTTCTGTAAGAAGAGAAGGTTCTTCAAAACTTGGAGTAAACAATCAATGGGGGGTTTTCCCTGCATTCGGATTAGGTGTTGACCTGACCAAGTATATTGATATTCCTAACGTAGATGTACTGAAGTTTCGTGGAGGATTTGGAGTAACAGGTTCTTTGCCTTCTCAGGCTGGCTTAGCTCAGGATCTGTATTCATTTAACCGAAATAACTACTCGGTATCCTTTGCCCGGAATGCTAACCCTGATTTACGTTGGGAACAGAAAGAAGAGACCAACCTTGGTATAGACTTTGGTATAGGAAGCAAACTAACCGGATCGGTTGATTTCTTTGTTAGAAATATTAAAGACTTTATTCTTGAGCGTGATGTTGACGTGTCTGTTTATGTTTCAGGAAGACGTACTGAAAACGTTGGAGCATTAAGAACCAAAGGATTAGAGGTAGCGCTAAACTACAATTCAGTTAATATTGGCGAGGTAAAATGGAACCCAGGTCTTGTTCTTAGTACAAATCAAACCAAACTAACCGAATTTTTTAATAACAGATTTGTTACGGGTGAATTTGGTTCACCCGGCCAAAATGGTACTCCGCTCAATCTTGTGGAAGTGGGAAAGAACCTGGGAACTATCTGGGGCCCAGTGTTTGACCGCGTTCAGCCAGATGGAGTAAATGGCAAAGTGGTGTTAAAAGATTTGAATGGTGATGGTACCATTAAAGGAGATGCGGGCCAGGCCCTTTTACCAGATGCTGACTTTAAAGAATTAGGTAAGGCTTTCCCAACCATGGAAATGGGTTGGACAAACCAGTTGAGTTATAAAAACTGGGATATGAATGTGTTTTTCAGAGGAGCTTTCGGTCATAGCCTGATTAACCAATTCCGTGGTTTCTATGAACCGATAGACCCGGGCGCTATTAACTCATATAACCGTATAAAGACAGACAAAGCAGTAGCAGGCTTAACGGAAGCTAAATTTAGTTCGCTATATGTTGAGAAAGCCGATTTTTTAAAGTTAGATAATATTACATTAGGATATAAGGTGAACCTACCTAACTCCAATAGCTTTAGAAATATTCGCATATACACAACGGTGCAAAATGCATTTGTGTTAACGAAATATACTGGTATTGATCCAGAGCCAGTATTTGGGGATACGGAAGATAATAACAATCCGTTGATTACAGGGATAGACAGAAGAAATACATATTTCTTCGCCCGCACATTTACGTTGGGTGTAAACGTTGGATTTTAACCCGTAAAAAGAAGAATTATGAAAAAAATATGGAAGTTAGTTAGTATCGTTACAGTTACCCTTACAGTGGTAGCCTGTACTGATCTTAATGAAGAACTTAAAGGTGATTTTACCACTACATTCCCTACCAATCCGTTTGGTACTATCAATGTTAATAAGCCAACACCTAATGATGGTTTGGGTGGAGCTTTTAACCGGGTTTTAAATGGTACAGCAAACCATGGCAGCTACTTTTCTGTGCAAGAAGTTTCATCAGATGAGGCCGTAATTACACAGAAAGGTGGTGACTGGTTTGATGGTGGTATTTGGTTACGTATGCACCGCCACGAGTTTGATCCGCAGATAGGTGGCCTTAATGGTGCCTGGGGTGATAGTTATGGTGGAATTACACAGTGCAATCAATTGCTGGCAAGTACCGACCCACAGGTTTCGACTCCTGTTGCTAAAGCACAATTACGTTTCCTTAGAGCTTATTTCTATTGGAGACTATTAGATGTTTTTGGTAGAGTAAAAATTACAACCCAACCACTTGTAGATGTTCCACAAGCTACCCGGGTTCAGGTTTATAATTTTGTTGAGTCTGAATTGCTGGCCGCCATTCCTGACCTTTCAGCAGGGAAACAAGATTATGGCCGTGTTAATAAATTTGGAGCGTATGCTTTACTTTCTCGGTTGTATCTGAATGCAAAAGTTTACAAGGGTTTAGCGAACCATGATCCTGCTGATCTGGATGCGGCAATAGCAGCTGCTGATGCGGTTATCAACTCAGGGTTGTACTCTTTAGATGCCGAGTACAAAGATGTTTTCGATCCGGATAACGTGGAAGCAGCAGAACATATTTTTGTGGCACCTTTTGATGAGAATACAGGGGGAGGTAATAACTTTCCTTATATGACGTTGCACTATCCAAGCCAGCTTACCTACGACTTGCGTGACCAACCCTGGAATGGATACTCAACATTAGAAGAATTTTACAATTCTTATGATGCCGCAGATAAAAGAAGAACCCAGAACTTTATTGTAGGACCACAACTAGATTTACAAGGAACTCCAATTCTGGACTTAGCCTTCGATCCGGATGATGAGGATGGTGCGCCTATCAATTATACACCAGAAATTAACGAATTAGCGCCAAGCGGTTCAAGACAGGCTGGCGCAAGGTTGGGTAAATTCAACTTTAAGATTGGCCAAATTCCAGATGGAGATAATGACTTTCCTTTGCTTAGACTTGGAGAAGTTCTGTTAAATAAAGCAGAAGCTCAATTTAGAAAAGGGGATGCTTCTTCTGCCTTGTCAACCATTAATTTATTGCGCCCAAGAACTGGTCTTGCCAATTTGGGTTCTCTAACTGAAGGTGTGATTTTAGCTGAGCGTGGCCGTGAACTGTTTCAGGAAGCATTGAGAAGAACTGACCTGATTCGCTTTGATGCCTGGGATGATGCCTGGTGGGAAAAGCCTAATACGGCTGCCAAAACTCATCAGATATTGATGCCAATTCCTATTGAACAAATAAATGCAACAGCAGGAACAGCAAATCCATTAACACAGAACCCTGGATATTAAGTTTCAGCATGAATAAAGTGAAAAAGCACCTGATAAAATCAGGTGCTTTTTTTATGTTTGAAGATATGAGGTGTTTAGCATGTTTGGGTATCTTTTTAGCGCTAAGCTGTTCAACGGATAAAAGCAATAAATTATTTACCGATGTTACCGGAACATCGGGTGTAAATTTTACGAATACTTTGAATTTTACTCCAGAATTAAATCCTTACACCTATCGTAATTTCTATAATGGAGCTGGCGTAGCGATTGGAGATATTAATAACGATGGCCTTCCTGACATTTATTTAACAGGGAATCAGGTTGGTAATAAGTTGTTTTTGAACGAGGGTAATTTGAAGTTTAAAGACATTACAACCCAGGCAGGTGTAGGTTGTGAAGGAGCTTGGTCAACCGGGGTAACGATGGCAGATATAAATGCAGACGGCCTCTTGGATATTTACGTGTGTAAATCTGGCGCCCCCGATTCACCTAACAGACACAATCAATTGTTTATTAATAATGGTGATTTGACGTTTACGGACAGGGCAGCCGAGTATGGTTTAGATATTAAAGGTCTTTCTGTTCAGGCTGCATTTTTTGACTACGACAGAGATGGCGATTTAGATTGTTATGTTTTAACAAACTCTTTTAAATCAATTGGGAATTTTGATCTCATTAAGGATCAGCGGGAAACGCCAGACCCAAATAATAGTGGAAATAAATTCTTCTTAAATCAAAACGGACAATTTATCGACTTTACGGCTGAAGCCGGTATTTACAGAAGCAGTATTGGTTTTGGTCTTGGTATAACCCTTGGAGATTTTAACGATGATTCATGGGTAGACATCTTTATATCGAATGATTTTTTTGAACGTGATTACCTGTATATCAATAATCAACGCGGTGGCTTTACTGAATCTTTACCATCTTATTTTGAATCTATTAGTTCTGGTTCTATGGGAGCCGATTTTGCGGACTTAGATGGGGATGGAGTTAATGAACTTTTTGTAACCGAAATGCTCCCGGATTCTTTGGAAAGACGGAAAACGAAAGTTTTATTTGATAGCTGGGACCGTTATCAGGAATCTGTTAAGCAAGGGTATCATTACCAATTTACACGAAATACTTTGCAAAAAAAGGAATCGAAAAATCATTATGCAGAGCTAGGGCGAATGTTGAATGTAGCCGCATCGGAGTGGAGTTGGGGAGCTTTGCTATTTGATATGAATAATGACGGAATGCGGGATATATTTATTGCAAACGGAATATACAGAGATTTGCTTGATCGCGATTATCTGACTTATTCAGGGAGTGATCAAAATATAAGGGAAATACTGAAAGATAAACAGAATGGAATTTTAAGACTGATTGAAATGATGCCCAGCTCGAATTATGTAAATTATGTATTTCGTAATGAGGGGGGGCTTAAATTTACAAATACTACCGACTTATGGGGTTTAAACGAACCGATGTTTTCCAGTGGTGCAGCGTATGGAGATTTAGATAATGATGGAGATATGGATTTTATTGTAAGCAATATTAATTCGCCTGCAACAATCTACCGGAACAACACCGATACAGTAAAAAACAAAAGTATACGAATTTCCCTTACTTCGGATGGAAAGAACAAATTCATGGTGGGAACACAATTGTTTGCCTACACAAACGGACAGGTAATTTCCGGAGATAATTTTACTGTGCGTGGATATCAAAGCTCAGTTCAGCATTCAATAACATTAGGGGTTGGGTCAGCTCCTGTTATTGATTCCCTCATAATCAGTTGGCCAGATGGGGATCGCTCGCAGGTGTATAATCTTTACTCAAACAAGACATATGAGTATCATTATGAATCGATGGAAAAGCGAACAATTCACTACCCCATACCAACAGTGAAAGATGGCTTAAGGCTAAGAAAAGTAGACTCCACCACACATCATGTGAGTACAGGAATGTCAGACTTTAACCGGGATAGATTAATTCCAATGATGTATAATAATGAAACTCCTGTTTTGAAAATTGTAGATATTAACCAGGATGGTGTCGATGAAGCATATCTGACAGGAGGAAAAGATCAATCCGGTACATTTTTTCATTTTTATAATGATCGGATAACTAAAAGCCAGTCAAAGACACTAAGTAAGTTTTCACTATCGGAAGAATCGGATGGGGCATTTTTTGATGCAGACGGAGATGGAGACCTGGATTACTATTTTGCAACAGGGGGTAGATTCTTTCCAAACATTTCCTCGGCTCAAAAAGATAGAATTTTTGTTAATACCGGTAGCGGTGAGTTTATAGAATCGGATTATTCATTACCATTACCAGATTTTTCAACCAGCTTTGTGAGATCAATAGATTTTGATAATGATGGTGATTATGATTTGTTAGTTGCCGAACGATTTGACCCCTTTGTATATGGGAAAGGAGGGCGGGGGTACTTATTGCAAAATAACGGGTTGGGTGTATTTACAGATGTTACAAAACAGTACATTCCTTACGCTCTTAATGAGATGATGTTAACAGACGGTGTTGTTACTGATTTTAATGGTGATGGATGGAAAGACCTGGTTTTGGTCGGGGATTGGACGTCAATTCTTATGCTGAAAAACAATAAAGGAACCTTCGAGGATATTTCTCCCACACTAAATTTATCTAATATGAGAGGGTGGTGGAACGCTGTCGAAACTTTTGATCTGAACAAAGATGGTGCCCCTGATTTTGTGCTGGGCAATCATGGTAAGAATTCCTTTTTTAGGTCAGGTGACAGAATTTACATAGCCGATTTTGATAATAATGGGTCGATTGAACAGATTTATTGTACACATCGTAATGGAAAGTATTATCCGGTATTAGATAAAGATGAGCTAATCTCTCAAATTCCATCTCTTAAGAAAAATCTGATTTATTACAAAGACTACCGAAATAAAACGATACATGATATCTTTTCTGAGCCAGTTCTCTCTCAGGCAAAAGTACTGCACGTTGATATTCTCTCCTCTGTTATGCTGCTATCTGAGGCAGGAGGGTATTCGGTAGTAGAATTGCCGATTCAGGCACAGTACTCGCCTGTGCATGCAACTTTGATTAAAGATTTAGACAATGATGGTGTTGAAGATTTACTTGTCGGGGGAAATCAATATCAGGTAAAGCCTCAATTTGGCCGTTACGATGCATCACAGGTCTTTTTCTTCAAAGGAGTACAATCCGAAAACACTTTTGCGTTTAGTGACGGAATATCACTTGGTGTTAAAGGTCAGATAAGAGACATAAAATTTATCCAGTTTAAAGAAAAGAAATACTTACTATTTGCTAAATATGATGATGCACTTGAAATTTTTGAGGTTTTGGATTAGTCTGCTTGTTGTTAGTGGAGTGATTCTGTCGTGTACCCAATCCGAATATACGAAATTGGTAAAAAATGAATTGGCCCGCGGGATTAGAGTAGATTCGTTATTGTTAGGAATAAATTTTGGGGATTCGCGTGATGAATTTTATGGAAAATGCTTTGACTTAAATAAACAGGAATTGATTACCCAAGGCCCCAAGGGAGCAACAGTGCAGTATTTTTTTACTGATTCATTATTCCATAGTACACCCACCCCGATACGCTTGTTATTTATTCCGGCCTTTGATGACAAAGATAAAATTATGGAAATGAACCTTGAATTCAGTTATGTTGCCTGGGCTCCATGGAATAACGAGCTTCAATCTAATGTACTGATTGAGTTTGTAATGAAGCAGATATTACATTGGTACAAGGGTAACCCTTTTATTCTGGTTGATATGGATGGGAAAAACATGCCTGTTAAGCTTGATGGAAACAGAAGGATGGCTGTTTATATAAAAGACGAACAGAATGTGGTTGTAAAAATTCACGATATTCTTCATCCTAAGTACAAGCACTCAATTGATATTAAATAATATTAGTTAAGTAAATTAGTTAAGCAAATGGTAAAGCAAGTTTTATCTGTTATTCTCCTTGTATCAGCAGTTTCTGTAAGTTGCTCTAAGAAAGAGAAGGGATACACCAGAACATTATTTGAAAGAATTCCCGAATCAGTATCAGGTGTGAATTTTAGTAATCCTTTATCCTTCGATAAAAAATTTAATATTTATACGTATCGTAATTTTTACAATGGGGCAGGAGTTGGGTTGGGAGACTTTAATAATGACGGGTTACTTGATATCTTTTTTACGGCTAACATGGAATCCAATAGGTTGTTCCTTAATAAAGGAAATTTTGAATTTGATGATGTTACAAATCGGGCAGGCGTATCGGGTACAAAAGCATGGTCAACAGGAGTAAGCATTGCCGATGTAAATGGAGACGGCTGGTTGGATATTTATGTTTGTAATTCCGGAGATATTGAAGGCGATAATAAGGAGAATGAATTGTTTATAAATAACGGAGATATGACATTCTCTGAACGAGCGAAGGAGTATGGCATTGCAGATAGAGGATTCTCTACACATTCTGTGTTTTTTGATTTTGACCGTGATGGGGATCTTGATTTATATATCTTAAATAATTCATACCAGGCTATAGGCAGTTTTAATCTGATGAAAAATGAACGCCCCAAACGAGATTCATTAGGGGGTGATAAGTTGATGAGAAATGATGATAATTTTTTTGTTGATGTAAGTGATGAAGCTGGGATTTACGGAAGTATAATCGGTTTTGGATTAGGGGCCACCGTTGGGGACGTTAACAACGATGGATGGCCTGATGTTTACGTGTCGAATGATTTTTTTGAACGCGATTACCTTTATCTAAACAACCAGAACGGTACATTTAAAGAGTGTTTAACCGAATTCATGCAGTCCATCAGCGCAGCTTCAATGGGGGCTGACATGGCAGATATCAATAATGATGGGTTACCAGACCTTTTTGTTACAGAAATGCTTCCCGAAAGCAACGCACGGTTAAAAACGGTAACCACATTTGAAAATTGGGATAGATACACGTATAATATAAAGAATGATTATTATCATCAATTTACAAGAAATACATTACAAATAAATCAGGGTAACATTGGGTTTAGTGAACTAGGCAGGTTAGCAAAAGTTGAGGCAACCGATTGGAGTTGGGGTGCATTAATATTTGATATGGATAATGATGGCCTTAAAGATATTTTTGTTGCTAATGGTATTTATCAGGATTTAACTAATCAGGATTATTTACAGTATATTTCTAATGAGCAGGTAGTTAAATCAATTGTAAGCGATAAGGGTGTTGATTATAAAAAATTAGTAGATCTCATTCCATCTAATCCGGTACCTGATTATGCCTTTAAAAATTTTGGAGATCTCACTTTTAAAAATGTGGCTACCGAATGGGGACTTGGAGAAGCGAATTTCTCTAATGGATCAGCATATGGCGATTTGGATAATGATGGCGATCTTGATTTAGTGGTGAATCATGTAAATTCAGTTGCATCCTTGTATAGGAATAGAAGTGAAGAGATAGACTCCTCCATGCATTACCTTAAGTTTAATTTGAAAGGAGTTAATAAGAATACCTTAGCCATTGGTACCCGCATCAAGATTACATCAAATGGCCATCTTTACCACATCGAACAATCTCCTAATCGTGGATTTGAATCATCAGTCGACCCACGACCTAATTTAGGATTAGGTGCCACCGATACAGTTGACCTTATAGAGATATTCTGGCCGGATGGAATGTTAACCACCTTGAAGAATGTAGCGACCAATCAGGTTTTGAATTTAGATCAGGCCCAATTGAAAGGTGTGATAAGTGAAGCTGATATAAGTGCAAAGAACAGTATTGCTAAAAGCATACCACCTGTATTTGAATGGCGCCATATTGAAAATGAATTTGTTGACTTTGATCGCGACAAATTGATTTACCATATGCTGAGCACAGAGGGGCCTCGAAGCGCAGTAGGAGATGTTAATGGAGATGGCCTTGATGATTTATTTGTTGGTGGGGCAAAAGATGTTCCAGGCTCCTTATTTGTTCAAACGTCTGCAGGTGAGTTTGTACCTCAACAACAATCCGTATGGGCTCATGATAAAGCATCTGAAGATGTAGCAACTTTATTCTTCGATGCCGATAATGATGGTGATTTGGACTTATATGTCTGTAGTGGAGGAAGTGAGTTTTCAAATGTTTCGAGTGCCCTTGAAGACCGATTATATCTGAATGGAGGGAAGGGTGATTTTACCAGGTCTGCTCAGGCTCTTCCTACTGCTGCTTTTGAAAGCAGCTCAGTTGTTAAAACAGCTGATTATGATCAGGATGGCGACAACGATCTTTTTGTAGGAATTAGGAGTAAATCATTTGCCTATGGATTGCCGGTAAATGGTTATGTTCTGGAGAATGACGGTAATGGTAAATTTACAAATGTTACAAGCCGGGTTGCCCCTGAACTAACTGAGCTAGGAATGATTTCGGATGCCGAGTGGGCTGATATTGATAGCGATGGTGATTACGATTTGATGATTATTGGTGACTATATGTCTGTTAATGTATTCGTAAACGACAAAGGGGTATTGAGTCGAAAGGAGTTGAGTAATCTTAAAGGATGGTGGAAGCGAATTGAAATGACAGATGTAGATTCAGATGGAGATACTGACTTTATTATTGCAAATCACGGTCTTAATTCCAGATTTAGAGCTACGCCTGAAAAACCGATTACGCTTGTAGTTAACGATTTTGATAAAAACGGTACGGTTGAACAGATTTTATGCGCATTTAATGGTGATAAAAGCTACCCTTTTGTATTGCGCCACGACCTAACTTCTCAAATACCTTCTCTGAAGAAAAAGTATTTGAAATATGAAAATTTTAAAGATCAAACCATAACAGATATCTTTTCAAAAGAGGAATTGAAGAGTGCCACTTATCTGGAAGTACAAGAATTAAGAAGCGGAATACTGATAAATGATGGTAAAGGAAATTTCGAATTCCGGCCCTTACCTTTAGAAGCTCAGTATTCTCCAATGTATGCCATCTCAATTGATGACTATGATGGTGATAATAATTTAGATATTTTGTTAGGTGGAAACTTATACCATGTTAAGCCTGAGGTGGGGCGATATGACGCAAGTTTTGGGGTTTATCTAAAAGGTGATGGTAAAGGAAATTTCAAATCGATAAAGGGTGAAGAATCGGGTTTAGTAATTAGGGGTGAAGTACGCGACTTTGCAAAGATTAAGGTGAAGAACTCAACCATTCTTGTAGCACTCAGAAATAATGAAGAGCCGGTATTTTTTAAACTTAATTAAAGTAAGATTGAGTAAGAGGATTTGTATTGGTGCATCATTCATTCTGATTTTGTTTTTGCTTTCTTGTAAAGATGAAGTAAAGAAGACAACGCTTTTCAAAGAAATTCCCTCTCGTGAGTCGTCTGTATATTTTTCTAATACATTAGTTGAGGATGATTATTTCAACATTGTTGAATACCTGTATTTCTACAACGGAGGCGGTGTTGCAATAGGCGACATTAACGGAGATAGTTTACCTGAACTTTTTTTCACGAGTAATCAAGGGCTTAATAAACTTTACCTTAATAAAGGAAATTTCAAATTTCTAGATATAACGGAAAGCGCTAGTGTGGCTGGAAATGGAAATTGGAATACAGGGGTTACCATGGCTGATGTTAATGCAGATGGACTATTAGATATTTATGTGTGCGGTGTTGGTAATTATAAAAAATTTAATGGATATAATGAGCTTTTTATTAATAATGGAGATCTGACTTTTACGGAACGCGCAGAAGAATATGGATTGAATTTTAAAGGATTCTCTACACAAGCCGGTTTTTTTGACTATGATTTAGATGGTGATTTAGATATGTATTTGTTGAATCACTCTGTACATACGCAACGATCTTTTGGCCAAGTATCGTTAAGACATCAGCATGATAGTCTTGCGGGAGATCGGTTGTACAAGAATCAATTAATAGAAACCGGTAAAACTTCTTTTATTAATGTAACAAGCGAAGCCGGAATTTTGTCTAGTCAAATTGGATATGGATTGGGTTTAGCTTTTTCAGATTTTAATCAGGATAATTATCCGGATATATATGTGTCCAACGATTTTCATGAGAATGATTATTTATACATCAACCAAAAGAATGGAACATTCAGGATGGAGACGGCAGGTAGTCTTCCGCACACCAGTAGATTTAGTATGGGAAGTGATGTAGCTGATATAAATAACGATTTATGGCCCGATGTAATAACACTGGATATGTTGCCACGAGACGAATCTGTAATTAAGACATCTGCAGGTGAAGATACATATGAAGTTTACAAGTATAAATTGAAATTTGGTTACGGTAAGCAAGTATCGCGAAATGCTTTACAATTGAACAGAGGTACTATTGATTCGGGTAAGGTGATGTTTTCAGATATTGCGCAGGCCGCTGGTATTGAAGCTACAGACTGGAGCTGGAGTCCGTTAGCCGTTGATTTCGATGGTGATGGATGGAAAGACTTGTTTGTTTCAAATGGAATAGTAAAACGACCAAATGATCTTGATTATATTAATTATTTGAGTAACGACTCAAGTGGTAGCCAGAATAGTAAGGTATTAATTTCGCAAATGCCGGAAGGGAGAGTAAGTAATTATATTTTTAAAAATGAAAAGGACTTAACTTTTTCAAATCAAACAACCTTATGGGGGCTTTTGAATCCAGGGTTTTCAAATGGTGCTGCATACGGTGATTTGGATAACGATGGAGACCCTGATATAGTAATAAATCGAATAAACGAATCAGCGTTACTTTACCGCAATCAATCCGATCCAGGCAAATTCTTAAAAGTTTCGGTGCAGGATAACACTAAACCCGGTAATCGATTTGCTATTGGCGCCCGTGTGCATGTTAGCTATGGGGGAGTAGAGCAAATGCAAGAGATACAGGCAAACCGGGGCTGGTGTTCTTCATCAGATATGAACCTTACTTTTGCGAGACTCGATACAGCTAAGAAGGCAACAGTAATCATTGAATGGCCCGGGGGAGACGTTACATCCTTTGAATCGGGATCGAAGCATGAAGTGATTATAAAGTCGGCTACTAATACTGTAAATGTTAAACATAAAGAACCTGCTCATTTGATGGAGCCGGCTAATCTTTTTTCAGTTAAGCATGAAGAGGATGATTTTAATGCCTTTAATAGAGAGTCCTTAATACCACATATGCTTTCCACCCAGGGGCCACCGGCAGCAGTTGCAGATTGTAATGGAGATGGTATTAGTGATTTGTTTTTTGGAGGCGGTAAGAACCAGGAGGGCGCAATTTTTATACAGACTGGTAATGGTAAGTTTATAAAGAAGATAACGCCAGATTTTATAACACATAAAAAAGCGGAAGATGTTGATGCAGTTTTTACAGATGTTGATAATGATGGGGATGTGGATCTGATTGTTGTGTCTGGTGGTCAGGAGGAGATAAATGATAAGACACTATTAAACCCCAGGCTATACCTGAACAATGGAGCTGGAGATTTCAAATTCTTTCCCGAAGCGTTCTTGAATATTTTTTTGCATGCTTCTTGCGTAAAGCCATCTGACTTTGATGGGGATGGTGATGTTGATTTGTTTATTGGATCTTCCGTTATGCCCTTTCTTTATGGAATGAGCCCGGTTAGTTACTTATTGGAAAATGACGGTAAAGGAAAGTTTACTCCTGTAGTAGATTGGTTGGGCAAGTCAGAGTTTGATAACCCTACAAAAGTCAGGCCCGGTATGGTGAAAGATGCGCAATGGGTAGACCTCAATAAAGACAAATTACCTGATCTTATTTTGGTTGGAGAGTGGATGCCCGTTACGGTTCTGATTCAACAACCGGATCATAAATTTGCCAATGCAACAAAAGAGTATGGATTAGCCGAAGTGAAAGGTTGGTGGAATACTTTGGAAGTAGCCGACTTTGACAATGATGGCGACCCTGATTTGATAGCTGGAAATTTTGGCCTTAATTCCAGAATAAAGGTTTCTGTAAATAAGCCATTAATGATGTACCTCGGTGATTTTGATTCAAATGGGGGATCAGATCACATACTGGTTTATTATAATGGAGAAAATAGTTATCCTTTTGCTTCGCGCGATCAGCTGGTTAAACAAATACCTTCTTTAAAGAAGAAATTTCCAAACTACAAGGCCTACCGGGATGTGAGACTTGAAGACATAATAACACCTGTTCAAAAGGGAAATTCTGCTGTAATGCATGTTACAGAACTTAGATCTGTCTTTCTCCGAAATAATAATGATCGGTTTTCGGTTGAAGCGCTGCCAATGGAGGCGCAATTTTTTCCTGTATTCGATATGTTGGCTGATGACATAAATCATGATGGAAACATGGATGTGTTGCTGGTGGGAAATCTGGAAGCAACCCAACCTGACTTTGGAGCCTATGATGCGGGGCTTGGGCTTTTGCTTTTGGGTGATGGGATGGGAAATTTCAAGCCAATTGATCCGATGTCGTCAGGATTTGTTGTTAAAGGAGAAGGGCGTAAAATTGTGCCCATAAAACGAGTAAATTCAAGTACCATTGATTACGTTGTAACCAGAAATAATGATTTAGTATTAAGATTTCAAAAAGTGAATTAGCAATTATTGGTCTGAAAACATGATGCAAATCAATTTAATCCAATTGCTCAAAGTGTATATTGCATAAAAATTACTCAAATGAAACGTGTTCTTATAATCGGTTTTGCACTGCTCTTATCCTGTTCGGGTGGTTCAAATGAATACAAAACCAAAGTTCAGGAACCTGAATTTTTGCACCGCACATTAAAACAGATTACAGATGTAATTGTGCACGACATATTTTCGCCACCCGTAGCCAGCCGGATATATGCATATGCTACGGTAGCCGCATACGAGGCTATCATTCCACAAGATAGCAGCTACGTTTCAATGGCAGGGCAACTAACAGGATTAACCGAAACACCTAAACCAGAGGCCGGCCTTGAATATTGTTTCCCAGTATCGTCAGCGCAAGCCATGTTTAAAGTTGGGCGTAATCTGGTTTTCTCTGAAAGTAAAATGGATGAGTTTTATGCTGGCTTATTAAAAGAGTGGGAAGAAGCGGGAGTTCCAGACGATGTTCTGCAACGCTCAATTGAATACGGTAATAAAGTGGCAGAACATATTATGGCCTGGTCATCGAAGGATAATTACAAACAATCGCGCTCATTCCCCAAATACTCTATTTCAAACGAAGCCTCCTCCTGGAAACCCACACCCCCGGCCTATATGGATGCGGTTGAACCTCACTGGAACAAAATAAGAGTATTTGCAATCGACTCGGCAACGCAATTTACACCACCCCCACCAACCCCTTTCTCCACTGAAAAAGGAAGCGATTTTTACAAAGATGCTTATACCGTTTATGAAACAGGTGTTAATCTTACTGAAGAACAACGGAACATTGCTTCCTTTTGGGATTGCAACCCTTTTGTAATGAATGTGAAAGGCCATGTGATGTTTGCAACGAAAAAAATATCTCCGGGCGGCCATTGGATAAACATTACAGCCAATGCATGCAGAAAGTCAAATGCAGATATGGCTAAATCGGCAGATGCCTATTTACGGGTATCCCTTTCCTTAGTAGATGGATTTATCAGTTGTTGGGACGAAAAGTACCGGAGTGTTTTGATTCGACCCGAAACGTATATCAATCAATACATTGACGAAAACTGGGTACCGCTGCTTCAAACTCCTCCCTTTCCGGAATACACAAGCGGGCATAGTGTAATATCAAATGCCGCAGCGCAAGCCCTTACAGGCGTGTTTGGAGAATCGTTTGCGTTTACCGATTCAACAGAAGTTGAGTTCAGCCTGGGTATTCGTTCGTTTACATCTTTTCAACATGCTGCCGATGAAGCAACTATAAGCAGACTTTACGGGGGTATTCATTACCTGCCGGCATGCGATATCGGAAAAGAGCAAGGTGCTGCATTGGGCGAACTCATCCGCAAAAAAATTAAAACCCACAAATAAGGATAAGGTTATACGTAGGAAGTTTCAGGATTCATTTCCTATATTTCATAAGAATCTGATTATGCTGTTCAGGTAATTAATCTGTTAACCATTTTCAGAACTTTTTGAATAAACCAACTTAAATAATATGAATCCTTACCTCGGAGAATTTTTAGGAACCCTCTTGCTTGTTTTATTGGGCGAAGGCGTAGTAGCTGGTGTGGTATTAAAGGACACTAAAGCAGAAAATGCTGGCTGGCTTACCATCTGTATTGCCTGGGGACTTGCTGTAACGCTTGGCATTTATGCAGTGGGCGAATTTAGCGGAGCCCACCTTAACCCCGCTATAACAATTGCACTGGCTGCCATTGGCGATTTTGAGTGGAGTATGGTAGCGGGCTATTGTATGGCCCAACTCGGTGGTGCATTTGTTGGTGCTATATTAGTTTGGCTTTTTTATTTGCCGCATTGGAAAGCCACACCAGATGCAGGAACCAAGTTGTCGGTATTTTCTACGGCACCCGCTATCCGGCATCCATTGTCTAATGTATTAAGCGAATTGATAGCTACTGCTATTCTTGTATTTGCCATACTTTTTATTGGCGTAAATGAATTTACGCAAGGACTAAAACCACTGATAGTAGGTTTGCTGGTTGTTTCAATTGGTTTGAGTTTAGGGGGTACTACCGGTTTTGCCATTAATCCCGCCCGCGACCTTGGGCCACGCATGGCTCATGCTATTTTGCCTATTGCAGGCAAGGGTTCTTCCGATTGGTCTTATGCATGGGTTCCGGTAATGGGGCCGATTGCAGGCGGAATACTGGGAGCTGTTTTGTATAAACTTATTTTTTAAAAAGGTATGTCGAAGCAGAAATACATTATTGCATTAGACCAGGGTACAACCAGTTCGCGGGCAGTATTGTTTAATGAGGCCGGAGAGATAAAGGGTATTGCCCAACAGGAGTTTCAGCAGATATTTCCAAAACCAGGTTGGGTAGAACACGATCCGGAAGAAATCTGGACAACACAATTAGGAGTATTGCAACGGGTAATTGTTGAAAACGCAATTGAAGTAAAATCTATTGCCGCCATTGGAATTACGAACCAACGCGAGACAACTGTAATCTGGAACAGAAAAACAGGCCAACCTGTTTACAATGCTATTGTTTGGCAGGATAAACGAACGGCTTCCATTTGCGAAGAGTTAAAAGAGAAAAACCTTGAAGGTTATGTGCGCGATACAACCGGCCTTGTAATCGACTCGTATTTTTCAGGAACAAAAATTAAATGGATACTGGATTCGGTGGAAGGAGCGAGGCAGCAGGCAGAAAGAGGCGAACTTGCCTTTGGAACAATCGACACCTGGCTCATCTGGAAATTAACGAATGGAAAAACGCATGTAACAGATTATACCAATGCATCGCGCACCATGATTTTTAATATTCGAGAGTTGAAATGGGATGAGCCAATGTTAAAAGAGTTAAACATTCCCAAATCAATTCTTCCGGATGTAAAACCATCAGCAAATTTGTTTGGAACCTGGCGCGCAGATAATACAGAAATTCCAATTACCGGTGTAGCGGGCGATCAGCAAGCGGCCTTGTTTGGGCAGGCTTGCTTTGAACCGGGCATGGCTAAAAATACCTACGGTACAGGTTGTTTTATGTTGATGAACACCGGTACAACTATTCAACAATCAAAAAATGGATTAATAACTACCATTGCCTGGGGGTTAGAGGGCAAAGTTGAATATGCATTGGAAGGAAGTGTGTTTATTGCCGGAGCGGCAGTTCAATGGCTGCGCGATAGTTTACACCTTATCGATCAATCAAAAGATTCAGAATACTTTGCTACCAAGGCATTAGGCTCAAACGAGGTTTATGTAGTGCCTGCCTTTGCGGGATTAGGAGCACCGTACTGGGACATGTATGCACGCGGAGCAATATTTGGATTAACACGCGATACCGGTAAAGATCATATCATTAAAGCTACACTTGAATCGCTCGCCTATCAGACAAAAGATATATTAAATGCCATGCAGGAAGATGCCGGAATAAAACTAGCCAGTTTAAAGGTAGACGGAGGTGCATGTGCCAATAACATACTCATGCAATTTCAGGCCGATATATTGGGAACAGAAGTAGAACGCCCCGAAGTGATTGAATCAACCGCATTAGGTGCCGCCTACCTGGCCGGTATTCAGATCGGGCTATGGAAAAAGAAAGACATTCTTACCACGCGCAGAATACAAAAGCGATTTGTACCGGTTATGGATAACGTGTTGCGCACTAAGTTGTATCAGGGCTGGCAAAAAGCCGTACAACGTACAATGGGTTGGATTGAAAACTAATGAACCGCGCGGCTAATTTAATTACTCTCCAAAGTACCACATTCGATTTGCTGGTAATTGGTGGTGGAATTACCGGTGCTGGGATTGCACTGGATGCTGCTGCCCGTGGATTAAAAACAGCATTAGTTGAGAAAGAAGATTTTGCTGCCGGTACAAGCAGCCGCTCTACCAAATTAATTCATGGCGGACTTCGTTATTTAAAGCAACTTGAATTTGCCCTTGTAAAAGAAGTGGGCAGCGAACGCGCTATTGTACACAAACTGGCACCCCATCTGGTTGTTCCGGAAAAGATGTTGTTGCCGTTGTACGAGAAAAGAGGATTGGGATATTGGCTAACCTCAATCGGGTTAAAAATTTACGATTGGTTGGCGGGTGTAAAACCGGAAGATCAGCGCAAAATGCTTACGCGAATTCAGACTTTAAATTGCGAACCACTTTTAAAAAAAGATGATGTAAAGGGCGGGGCCATTTATGCCGAATACCGGACAGACGATGCGCGGCTCACTATTGAAATAATTAAACTGGCAGCACAAAAAGGAGCATGCGTTAACAACTACACTCAGGTAACAGAGTTTGAATATGCCGATAATGAAATTATTGGAGTTTCAATAAAAGATCTGCTTTCAGGAAATGATTTTTTTATTCAGGCTAAAACGGTTGTAAATGCTACCGGCCCATGGGTAGATGAACTTCGAATGCTTAATCAATCCCGGCAAGGCAAACAATTACATCTTACCAAAGGGGTTCATATTGTAATTCCCTTCCATCGTTTGCCCGTTCGGCAAGCTATTTATTTCGATGTGCCGGATGGGCGAATGATTTTTGCAATTCCGCGCGGCCGGGTAACCTATATTGGAACAACCGATACTGATTACCGGGGTGACAAAAATCACGTGCTGGCCAATCGGGTAGATGTGGACTATATTCTGAGTGCAGTTAACGAAACGTTTCCGTCTGTGCTGCTTACGGTGGCCGATGTAGAATCAAGTTGGGCCGGGTTACGTCCCCTAATTCATGAAGAGGGAAAGTCGGCTTCGGAGTTATCCCGTAAAGATGAAATTTTTGAATCGCCAACAGGCTTAATTTCTATTGCCGGAGGTAAACTTACAGGATACCGGAAAATGGCCGAACGGGTAGTTGATAAAGTGATTGAACAAAAGTTTGAGTCATTAGAGTTAAAACCGTGCACAACCGATCAAATGATTTTACCGGGTGGCGACTTTACAGACTATGCCGCAGTAAAAAAGCTGGAAGCAGAGTTAGCTGCTAAATTAGGTGTACTTAACCTGCGGGGTAACGAAGCAACCAATCTTGTTCACCTATATGGTACGCAAGCGTTAAAAATTATGGAGCACTTACAACAGCACCAAACCGGAGAACCCGAACAGGATTTGGTTTTAGCTATGGCCTGGTTTGCTATTCAATTTGAAATGGCCACAACGCCACTTGATTTTATTAATCGCAGAAGCGGTATCTTATATTTTAATCATCCAAAAATGGTCCGCAACCTTCAACCTGTAGTGGCTTATTTTGCGCAAGAGTTTAAGTGGAGTAATGATACGAAAGCAAAACGAGCGGAAGAAGCACAGCAGGCATTAGAAGAAGTAATTAGATTTGAATAATGAAGAGAATACTTTTATACGGCCTTATAGTTTTAGGTATTGCGGTCTTGTTTGGGTTTGAGATAGCGGGTATTTATTACATTATGCCCTTTCCGGGAAGTCAGCAAAGCGAGTCAATCGAGCGGGCCTACTTTCTGGTTAATCATATTCAGTATTTCCGCGTGGCCGGGCTGCTATTAATGGTTTACCCGGTTTATAGTTTTGTAAGGAACGGCACAACCACACAGCGTTCTATCCTAATCGGGTTGGTGCTGTTGTACCTGATGGTTTTTTATCAGGTAAACTACCGGATGCAAGCCGATTCTATGTTTAAGCAACCACAAAACATAGTTTTTTTAAATGCTGAGCAAAACAAAGTAGATAGACAAAAGCTTGTGTTAGGTGTATTGTTAAATGAACAGGCACGAGCTTATCCAATAGAAATTATTGGTTACCATCATCAGGTGCGCGATACGATTGGCGGTGAGCCGATTATGATTACGTACTGCACAGTATGCCGCACGGGCAGGGTTTTTAAACCGTTTGTAAACGGAGAGCCTGAGAATTTCCGATTAGTGGGTATGGATAACTTCAACGCTATGTTTGAAGATAGCCGTACAAAGAGTTGGTGGCGGCAGGCAAATGGAGAGTCGGTTATTGGCCCTTTAAAAGGACATACATTAGAAGAGATTCCTGCAAAACAGATGAGCTTAAGTAGCTGGATTGATCAATATCCCAACACAATAATTTTGCAGCCGGATTCAATTTTTAAAGAAGCTTATGCAAGCCTTGATCAGTATGATGAAGGGACCATGGAAAGTTACCTGGAAGGAAGGGATAGTGTATCGTGGAAAGAGAAATCATGGGTAGTAGGTATTCAACAAGGATCAGGTGCGAAAGCCTATGATTGGAATGACTTACTGAAGACACGGATTATCAATGATGTAGTGGGTGGCACACCTGTTTTAATAACACTTGAAGCCGACAGTGTTTCGTTTCATGCCTGGAATCGTGATTCGTTAACCTTTGAATGGAACAATAATTTACTGAAGGACAAACAAACTTCCTCTATCTGGAATTTACAGGGCAAGTGTATAGAAGGGCAGTTGCAGGGCGTGCAGTTAACCCATATTCAATCGTACCAGGAGTTCTGGCACTCGTGGAAAACGTTTCACCCAAACTCAATACAATATATCCCCGATTAAGGGTAGAAGGTAAGGGTTGTTACAAACCCGTATCACCATAAGGCAGTAATCCACCTGCCGGAAAGAAATGGTTTTTTTATTACGAAAGGAGCAATAAAAACCCGGATTGTTCTTACCTTTTCTGATCAGGTTGCTAACTTACCGATGAAGGTAGAAGCTACCGTAAATGAAATTTAGTAATAGGGGTGTCCATTTTTTAGAAATCTTTAAATCTTCCGATGAGTAGTTTATGGGGCATTGATCTTGGGGGCACAAAGGTGGAAGGCGCCATACTGAAATCAGCATCCGATACGCAGGTTCTTTTCCGCGATCGTCTGCCCACCGAAGGCCATCAGGGCTACGAGCACATTCTGGGGCAAATCAAAAGAGTGGTAGAAAAGATGGAGGCTTCACAGGGATATAAACCCCAAAAAATTGGTATAGCCACACCCGGTACACTTGATCCTTCTACCAAACTTTTAAAAAACAGTAACTCAACCAGTTTGAACGGTAAGCCTCTTAGAGCCGATCTCGAGAACCTTTTAGGCATTGAAGTAGCAATGGCCAATGATGCAAACTGTTTTGCGTTGGCAGAAGCAAACATGGGTATAGCCCATGAGAAATACCCTAACGCTAAAGTTGTGTTTGGTGTAATTATGGGTACGGGTGTAGGCGGAGGTGTGGTGGTAGATGGAAAAGTAATTAATGGGTTGCACGGAATAGGCGGAGAGTGGGGACATAATTTCCTTCATGAATCGGGTGGCCTATGCTATTGTGGTAAAAGTGGCTGCGTAGAAAAGATTTTAGCGGGCCCGGCACTTGAAAAGTATTATACCGGAATAAGCGGAGTAACAAAAAGCCTGAAAGAAATTTACGAAAACCACAAAACAGGCGCAGATCCATTCGCTGTTCAAACCATCGGGCGCATGAATCATTTCTTTGGTGTTGCCCTTAGTGTGGTTATTAATATTCTTGATCCGGACGTAATTGTTATAGGAGGTGGTGTGGGCAACATTGATAGCATCTATACCGATGGGGTAAATTCATTACGCAACCATATTTTTAATAACCGGTTAGAAACACCCGTTCTAAAACCAAAGCTGGGCGATAGTGCCGGGGTGTTTGGGGCCGCGTTTCTTGTTAATAATTAACAGAATGCAGAAATTAAACGCCTACTTGAAAATGAAGCGATTTTATACACAAACTGTAAATAATAAAAAGAGTTGCGCATGAAACGAATAGCGGTAGTGGGGCCTATTCCACGCGATCATATTGTTACGCACACGGGCGATCTGATTCAAAAATGGGGTTGTGTAACACATCCTGTAATAGCGTTGTCGGTACTGGCTGGCGATCAGCTTGAAATAATTCCGGTATGCCATGTACGGGCTGTAGATCATGATAATGTGGAAGAAGTCTTTAATGGATATAGCGGTATTAACCTGAAGCACATCACCACGGCCAACGATCAGGGAGATATTATCAGTTTACGTTTTGTAGATCAGAACAATCGCCTGGAGCGCCAAACCGGATTTATGGATCCCATTGTACCGGCCGATATGACCAACCTGTTGAATTGTGATGCTTTCGTATTCATCCCAATCAGCGATTATGAGATTTCACTTGATACGCTGAAATATCTGAAGAAGAAGAGTAAGGGTAAAATAATTTTTGATGCGCACGGGCCCACAACCGCATGCCTGGTTAATGGCGAACGGCAACGTAAGTTCTGGATAGATCGCGATCAGTGGCTTCCTTTTATCGATGTATTAAAAATGAATCTGGAAGAGGCACACGCTTCATGGTTTAAAAAGGAATATGAAAGTCAGGATTTCTCGACACATGAATTGGACCGTACTGAAATTCGTGCCTTTGCCGAACATTGCCTTTCATTGGGTGTAAAGTGTGTTTATGTAACACTCGATTCGAGAGGATGTTTAACCTATTTTAAAAAGCGAGGTAAAGTAGTAGAAGAGTTAGTGCCTTCCATTAAAGTTGAGAAGGTAATTGATACCACTGGTTGCGGAGATTCTTTTGCAGGCGGACTTTCGTACGGACTTGTACAAAACCCTGACGATTATATTGGAGCAGCTCAATATGCCAATGCATTTGGGGCCTTGCGTACACAAGGTAAAACGTTTGATGTATTTAAGTCGCTGGAAGAAACCAATAGTATTATTGCCCGCGGGCATGTTTAATGAAACGAAATGATTCAAGCTGTTATTTTTGATCTGGATGGTGTAATTGTAGACACCGCGCATTACCACTACATCGCATGGAAAAGGTTAGCAAGTGAATTTGGTATTACCCTTACTCCGGCTCATAACGAGTTATTAAAAGGGGTAAGCCGCATGCATTCACTAGAAATAATTCTATCGTTAGGTAACATTCAATTACCGCAAGCGGAGAAAGAGGCGTTGGCTGATAAGAAGAATAAATGGTTTATTGAATATATCGAGTCTATCCGCCCCGAAGAAATTTTTCCGGGTGTACCCGAGTTGTTGAAAAGTTGCCGGGCTCATGGCTTTAAAGTGGCATTAGCGTCCAGTAGTAAAAATGCTCCGCGAGTAATCGAATTACTGGGAGTAGCACCATTGTTTGATACGCTCGTAGATGGAACAATGATAACACACTCAAAACCCAACCCTGAAATTTTTTTGCTTGCTGCTTCCCGGTTGAATGTAATACCGACTGGTTGCCTTGTATTTGAAGATGCTGAAGCCGGTGTGGAAGCAGCTCTTGCAGCCGGCATGAAGTGTGTGGGGGTAGGGTCGCCCGACCAACTGAGCAAAGCTAATCTTATCGTTAAACAAACTGCAGATTTTAATGTAAATACTATTAACACAATATTCTAACTTATACCCTGGAATTTTACCTATCCCTTTTGTTATGAAACAATACCTGAAACAACACGAATGGCACATCATTGAAGAAGGACTGAACCCCCATTACAATAAAATTTCTGAAAGTGTTTTTAGCCTGGGCAATGGCCGAATGGGGCAACGCGCAACCTTCGAAGAAGATTTTTCGGGCGAGACCCATCAAGGTAGTTATGTGGCAGGCGTTTACTATCCGGATAAAACCCGTGTTGGTTGGTGGAAGAACGGATACCCCGAGTATTTCGCCAAGGTATTAAATGCACCAAGCTGGATTGAAATTAAAATTAAGATTGGCGATACGGTTTTAGATCTGGCCAAATGTAAGATCGAATCCTTTAACCGAGTGTTAGATATGAAACAAGGTCTGCTGCAACGGAGCTTTACAGCAACTCTTGCAGATGGAAAAAAAGTAAGCGTAGATTCTAAGCGCTTTTGTTCAATGGCCGATGGTGAAGTAGGAGCAATTCGGTATGAGATTGTACCTATCAATTTTTCGGCACCCATAACTATTACCTTGCCCGTTGATGCAGATGTTGTTAATAAAGACTCTAACTATGACGAAAAATTCTGGGAAGAAGTATATAAAGAAGCTGAACCGGGAATAGCGCTTGTAACCGCGCAAACTAAAAAGACAAACTTCCATGTATGTACTGCCATGCAATACAAGGTGCAGGCAGAAGGTAAGGATATTCCTCAGCAGGTGTCTGTTACGCTCAGAGAGAAATATGCCGATAATGTGGTGGTTGCAGATCTGAAACAAAACAGTGGCCTGGTAATTTATAAGTATGCTGTTGTACTCTCATCAGAGAATCACCCTAAAGATAAGTTAGCAGCCCATGCCAAAACAAAATTAAAGGCAGCGGTAGCTGCAGGTTTTGATAAACTATTTGCCGAACATGCTAAAGTGTGGGCTCATAAATGGGAAGAGTGTGATATTACTATTGAAGGAGATGTGGCTGCCCAGCAGGGTATTCGGTTTAATATTTTTCAATTAACTCAAACGTATACAGGCGAAGACGAGCGCTTAAACATTGGCCCAAAAGGATTTACAGGCGAAAAGTATGGGGGAAGTACCTATTGGGATACAGAAGCGTATTGCCTGCCATTCTTCCTGAGTACAGCCGAGCCCAAAGTGGCACGCAACCTTTTAGTGTATCGCTATAAACACCTGGGCAAAGCCATAGAGAATGGAAAGAAACTTGGTTTTAAAGATGGTGCAGCGTTTTACCCATTTGTTACTATGAATGGTGAAGAGTGCCACAACGAATGGGAAATTACATTTGAAGAAATTCATCGTACCAGTGCAATGGCCTATGCCATACGCGATTATATCGACTACACGGGAGATAAAAATTACCTGACAGAATATGGACTTGAGGTATTGATTGGAATAGCACGATTCTGGAACCAGCGTGTAAATTGGTCTGGCGATAAAGGGAAATTTGTTATTCTGGGTGTTACAGGCCCGAACGAATACGAGAACAATGTTAACAATAATTGGTACACAAATTATTTGGGTGCCTGGACACTCCGGTTTGCTATGAGTGCCATTACTTATGTGAAAGCATCTAATCCGGCCCGATATGCTGAGATTGTTAAGAAGGTTAACTTTCAGGAAAATGCAGAGACCGACCGGTGGAAACATATTGTAGAAAACATGTATTACCCGTTTGATGCAAACCGTAATGTTATTTTACAACAAGATGGATTCTTAGACAAAGAACTTATTCCGGTAAAAGACCTGAAACCAGAAGACCGCCCGCTAAATCAGAAATGGTCGTGGGATCGTATTCTAAGATCTTGCTTCATTAAACAAGCCGATGTATTGCAGGGTATTTATTTATTTGAAGACGACTTCGATGAAGAAACTATTCGGAGAAATTTTGATTTCTACGAACCAATGACGGTACATGAATCATCCCTTTCGCCTTGTGTGCATGTAATACTAGCCAGTAAAATCGGATACAAAGAACAAGCGTATGAATTTTATCTTCGTACCGCCCGCCTGGACCTTGATGATTATAATAATGACACAGAAGAAGGCTGCCATATAACGTCAATGGCCGGTACCTGGATGAGCGTGGTTAAAGGCTTTGGCGGCATGCGTGTGCGCGATGGGAAACTTCATTTTACACCCTTTATACCAGATCAATGGAAGTCTTATTCGTTTCGGTTAGAGTTTAGAGACCGGGTAATTAAAGTAAAAGTTGGCAGTGGCGGTAAAGTAGAAACAATGTTAGAGAGCGGAGAACCACTGGAAATAAACGTGAACAATAAAGTATTTACATTAACCAAATAAAATATGAAAGCTGGATTTCTATTGGGCCTATTAACATGCATATCCATTTTGGGGTTTACTCAAAAGAAATCAGTTACCGATACTCGCCTTGTAGGGTTAGATGCTGAACTTCAGAAAGTGCTGGATACCTGGAAGGCGCCAGGCTTTGCGGTAGCGGTGGTAGAAAAGAATAAGATTATCTATGCAAAAGGATTTGGCTTTAGCGATTACGAAAAGAAAACTCCGGTAACACCCAATACATTATTTGCGATTGGGAGTTGCAGTAAAGCCTTTACCTCAGCAGTGTTGGGCCAGTTGCGCAACGAAAACAAACTTACGTTTGAAGATAAGCCATCGCAATACATTCCGGAGTTGAAGTTTTTTAATAACGAAATGAATAACACCATTCAGATTCGCGACCTGATGAGCCATCGTACGGGCTTACCCCGTCATGATTATTCGTGGTATTTGTTTCCATCCGATTCAAAAGACAGCCTGATTCAACGGGTGGCATATCAGGAACCGTTTACCGGTGTGCGCGAAAAATGGTATTACAATAATTTTATGTTTCTGGCACAAGGAGTAGTGGCAGAAAAACTTACCGGTAAAACATGGGAAGAGAATATCAGAGAGCGATTTTTTAAACCACTGGATATGGGGCGCAGCAACCTGTCAATCCCAGAAATGCAGAAAGCTACAGATATAGCGATAGGGTATGGCCTTGAAAAGGATTCCAAAATTAAAAAGATGGATTACTACCATATTGCAGGAATGGCGCCAGCCGGGAGTATTAATAGCAGTGTAAACGAAATGTCGAACTGGGTAATTACCTGGATTAATGGTGGTAAGTTTAAGGGAAAGGAAATTATTCCGCCTGCCTATGTTTCTGAAGCCATTAGTTCGCAAATGATTATTGGGGCAGCATTGCCAGATAAAACAATTCCGGATGTACACTTTTCTACCTATGGGTATGGTTGGTTTATGGCATCATACAAAGGACACTACCGGGTAGAGCACGGTGGAAACATTGATGGTTTTTCGGCTAGTACATCTTTCTTTCCCAGCGATAGCGTGGGCATTGTAGTGTTGGTTAATCAGGATGGTTCAGGTGTGCCATCAGTAGTTCGGAATATTATTTCTGATCGTATGTTAAAAGTTAAAGTTACCGACTGGAATAAGGATTTGAAAGCAAGACGCGATAAAGCTATCCACGATCAGGAGGCCGCAAACAAAACCAAAATGTCGAATAAGGTAAAGGGCACTAAGCCTTCTCATAGTGTTACAGAATTTACAGGCAAATATTCGCACCCGGCTTATGGAGAATTTACAATTACATACGACCGGGATTCACTCTTTGCCAACTTTAAGCGAATTAAATTATGGTTAGCGCATCACCATTATGATGTGTTTAACTCATTTTTGGTTACCGATGGAAAGGCTGATACCACGGATTCTAATGCGACACAATTTCAATTTTTTACAAACGAAGCAGGCGATATTGGCAAAGTTGCCTTGAAAATTGAACCAGCACTGGACGCATTGGAATTTAAACGTACCGCTATTAAGGTTGATGTAAGTATAGATGATTTGAAAGTGTACACGGGCGATTATGAAATAGGGGGTATGATAGCCAAGTTCTTTCTAAAAGACACAACACTTCATTTAACCCTGCCTGGCCAGCCCGAGTATGTTTTAATTCCTACCGCAAAGCATAAGTTTTTGATTAAAGGACTGGATGGATTTAAGGTTGAGTTTGTAGAAAGCAATGGCTTAGTTTCAGAAGCTATGTTTAATCAGCCAAATGGTGTGTTTAAAGCGAAGCGGAAGTAGGTAGAGCAATCATTAATAGGTATGTAAATGACTTTAAATGATTATAACAACTTTACTTCAAACTCGCTAAGAAGATTTCAGAAAATCAAAACAGACGGCAATTTTGGCATCTTATTTTCTGACATTGTTAACTCAACCTATGCAGCTGAAAAATTGGGTGAGCACCCTCTTGCCGTTGTTGGTGCTCGTGCGAAGATTGTGACTGCGCACCTAAATGCTTTGGCACGCAAGTGTGCGCAAGCTCACCACCAACAATTTTGCAACTTAACCTGTTATCAACTTTCATCTTGCTTGTTGGTGAGTCAACACACATGCCCACTGTATAAACACCAACCAAGGGCTATTTTTTGGGTGCGGTGTGTCGGATTGAAATAAGCAGAGAAATAGCTACCTTTGAAAATACAAAACAGGAAAGTTATGGACATCAACTCTGAGCGGTCTTTACTGATCAAGGAGCTTCAGCAAGTGGAGGATATCTCATTACTGAAAGCTATTAAGGCTATGCTGCACTACGGAATAGATCAGTATAACAGGGAGTTGGATGAAGCGGAAGCAGAAATGGACCGTGGTGAATTTGTTACACATGACGAACTGAAGAGACAGGCAAAAGGATGGTAGGTAAGGTTAAGCCGGTAGTAGCGTGGAACAACCGTGCTTCCGTTTACTTCAGGAAAGCTTACGAACGGATCAAAGAAGAGTCGTACACTAACGCAGAGAAAGTAAAGGAGGGGATTTTTAAGGTAATAGACAGCCTGCCGGACAATCCCGAAAAATACCCACCGGATAAATTCAAGAAGAATAATCCCGGCAATTACAGGGCTTTTGAAAAGTATTCATATCGCGTAGCGTATAAACACACTGCAAGCGGAGGTCAGGATTTTACGAATTCGGCATGTGAAACAGGAGCCAAAAGAGGATTAGCAAAGTCAAGCTATTCGGAAAATTTGTAAATATCGAACAGCATGGGTTAAAGCGAAACGGAAGTAGCCCGATTCTCCCATTCTTTAAACGCCTGAAGTTCGGTACCAGCGGTACTAAAAACCCAGGCCAGTATGGCCATATCATCAACTAAACCCACACCCACTAACAAGTCGGGCACAAGGTCGAATGGATTAATGAAGTAGATACAGGCAGCCAAAAGTCCAACTAAAAGCTTTGTGGATTTAATCCGGTAGGCCCCCGTAAGATTGGCTTTTAGCAGGCGACCCATTAGTGATACCCGTGCTTTAAGGTGTGTGCGGCCTTCTACCGACCAATCGACCACACTGATTTTGGTGACGAGTTGAGCAATAATGCGGGCTATTCGCCCGGGCTTACCCAAAAGCCGCGCGGCCTGGTCCAAAGCCAGTTTAAAGAAGGGGTTCTGCATACCGGTTAAACGTACGGTAAAGATTAATAATTTCTAATCTTGTCAAAAATATGCGGATTTTCGGTTGAAACTGGGCCAAAATATTCGGAAATTTCTCGTGCCTTAGTACTTAAACCCATCTGTTATGGAAAGTTCAGCTCATCAGTTTATCGAGACCTGGGACCATTATCTGATTCTGGGGTCCTATGTTTTATTTGGAATTGCCGTTTTGATTCTCATTTATCATGAAGTTAAACTCATAACCATATCCGATAGCAAGGAACGGTATGATTATGTGAATCTGCACGAAGTAAAATTTTTCTGGTATGCCATTCTAAGTGCTTTGATTGGTGTGGCATTGTTCGGTACGGCTATCGTTACACCTCTTTTACCGGTTGATGACTCTCAAAAACTATATGTAAGTATATTTTTTCTGGCGGGTTCGTTTGTTATAGCTTATTCATTATTGTCGGGCCTTATTCGGGTTTTATATCCGCGAATGCTGGAAAGCAGGCTCAGAAGTATCCGGAACAAACCGCGCAAATCATCTGCAGGAAATCTTATGCGTAAACTTTCTGAGGAAGAAGGTTCTGTACACCTGGAATCGGATCAACTTCATCAACATCAAAGCGAAATCCATTCTGTGGAGTACGATGTATGGTTAGACGAGAAAACGGGTGAGAAGAAAGTTGAAAAATACATGCCGTACGAGCATGCGGAAAAATGTGGCGAATGTGGGTATTACACGATGCGTATTGCCAGCGAAGAAATTGAAAAGCAACCTACCCAAACAGAAAGTGGTCTGTTGTTAGAACATTACCGGTGCAGTTATTGCAAACATCGGGAAGCGAAAGAAGTAGTTATTGCCGCACTCTCGTCAAATGTAGCCGGGTAATTAAGGTTAAATATAAAGTACTTATTTAGTTCTGGCGACTCATTTCGTCATTACATACCGGTAGTAAAAACGGGTTCCGTCTTTAAGGTTACGGTAAAATTTAGAGCCCACTACACCGGCAAATTCGGCAAATAATTTTTGCCACTTGGGTGGAACCAGATCGCGAATGCGTTTTTGTTTGGCTTCGTCCTCTGCTTCAATAGCCATTACTACCCGGCTGGTTATATTTTCCTCCTGCTTCATCGTTAAACCACTTTCAGCCAGTAACTGATTTAGTTCTGGCATATCCTGGGCATACCGAAAATCAACCATCAGAAAATATCCTCCGGGTTTAAGTACCCGTTTTACCTCACTCAAAAATTGTTTAACCGAACCATAAGCATGGCACGATTCTACATTAACCACCACATCTACACTGTTGTCGGCAAGCGGAATATTCTCTGCACTACCCTGAATAAATTTAAGATTTGGCAGATGGTGCAATTTATTGGCAAGATCAACAGCATGCTGGGCCAGATCCATACCTGTATAGTGTTGCGGTTTGAAATAACCGGCCAGGTGCAACGCGCCACCGCCACGCCCACTACCCACCTCCAATACCACCTTATTGGTTAAGTCTGTTTTGTTTGCCAGATGATGGTACATCTGTAGCGGATACAGTTGTAAAGGTTGAGTTTGAAAGGAAGGTACCGGTTCATCGGCCGTAGGGAAGTAGCCATAGTTCATAAAGTGCCAGTCATCGGCCGGAATATGTTTGGCTAGCCACTCGTATGTGATCTTGGCGTTTAATCTTTTAAACCACGCGAAACGTTTAAAGGGGGCGAGAATAGTTTTAATCATGAGGTAATGGGGTGATAAAGTAAGTAGGGCTTTGTAAACTGGCCCTACTTACTTTAATGGTAAAATATTTTAATGCGCAGGTTTAACTTTGCTGCGCATCCAAAACAAGAGGATGGTGAAGAGTACAATCAGAATAATTGGGAATGTAATCATCGTTTTAAGCGTGGCTTGTCCTGCAGCCAGATCAAGCGCATCACCGGTTAGCCCGGTAGCGGCAGCCGTTACTTTGGCACTATCAATCCATCCGCCAATGATAGGCTGAAAAATTGAAGTAGAGAACATTCCTAACGCACCCACTACCGACATACCAAGGGCACCGGTAGCAGGCATTTTTTCTGCAGTAAAACCAATCATATTAGGCCAGAAGTAACACACACCAATGGCAAATACAATGGCCGCTACATAAACCATTGAGCCGGTTTGTGTACTGAATAAGAATATACCCAAGGCAGTAAAGATGGCTGAACCGAGTAGTACACCGGTCTGATCAAACTTATGCACAAACTCTCCGCCAAAGTATCGGCCAACAGCCATTAACCCCGTAACCAATGCTAAGATTACCATAGGCTCGGCACCACTCTTGGCCATTATTATGCCTGTCCATTGTTGCGGACCAAATTCAGAAATGGCAGTAAGGGTCATGCAGACACTTATAAATATAAACAGCGGGGTTGCCATTGCTTTAAGGTTGGCAGAAATCGAAGCAGACTCAGCTTTTGTTTCAGGAAAAACCTGGCCATAAAATAAATATGCATATATCAGAGTTGGAATTACAATTATCCAAATCTGTGCTTCCCAACCTAATTCCATTTTTGTCATGGCAAATGAAACTAAACTACCCACTACAATACCGCCCGGAAACCACATGTGGAATCTATTCATAAGGGTGTTCATTTGTTTACCACTATAACTGGAGGCGATAAGAGGATTGCACGCAGCTTCGGTACAACCATTACCTAAACCAATAAACAAGGTTGAAATTAGTAAGCCTACATACCCACCCGAGAACAGGGTAAGTAAAATACCAATGGTGTGCGCAATAAAGGCAAAGGTCATAATTCGTTTAGGGCCAATGGTACTATAAAAAATTCCACCTAATACCATGGAGATAGGAAATCCTAAAAACCACATTTGGTTAATGAAACCCAGTTGTTTGGCTGTAAGACCAAATGTTTCTCCAAGCTCGGGTAAGATACCGGCTCTTATACTAAATGAAAATGCTGTGGTAATTAATGCAAAGCAGCTTGCATAAAACAGCCTGATGTTCGGTTTATTGCTCATACGTGTGTTGTTTTAGATTTTATTTTGGGTTGTGAAATATGTGATGAAAATATGTCTGGTGCAAACGTATATATTAGATTAACGAGTGCTTATAGTTCAAATACCATTCCGCTCTTCCTAAGGGTAACATAAATCCGCTTATCGAATTTGTATAGCCCGGCAGCCCGGTGCGATACATCTTTCTGTTTTTCTTTGCAGTTAATCAGCAATTTCATTTTGGCCAACTTGCGCCTGAAGTTCGATTTGTCCAGTTTGATTTCGAGAATAGCCTCGTACATTTCCTGGAGTTGAAGCAGTGTAAATTTCTCGGGCAACAGGTTAAACCCTATAGGTTCGTGGCGAACTTTATGTTTCAGATGCTTAAAACCAAAATCAAGAATCTGATTATGATCGTAAATCAGGCCTGGCACATCGTGCACATTAAACCATTGCACATCCGATGCAGTAAAACCGGGTATCAGAGAATAATTTTCTTCATTTACAAGCGCATAGTAAGCTACTGTTACAACACGCTTTACTGGATAGCGCTTAGGATCGCCAAAGGCTTTGAGTTGTTCCAGGTAAATGTTGTTTATCCCCGTCAGGGATTTTAATAATCGGTTAGCCGCTTCGTCTACACTTTCACCATAGGTAATCCAGCCTCCTGGCAAAGCCCATCGGCCTTCGCTTATTCCTTCTCCGTGCTTCACCAGCAAGATATCCAGCCGCCCATTCTTAAAACCAAAAATCACACAGTCAATCGACAGGGCCTCAATAATCGAATCCGGATTTGTCTGGGTTTCCATCAAAAGATTTTCCGCTAATATATGGTCATTTCGACTATAAGTAAATACTTTTGGAGTAATTCAAACGGATGCAAATGTATATTCTGGGCCTTGATATAGGCAGTTCGTCTGTAAAAGCCTCGTTGGTTGATGCAGCAACCGGCCAACGATCGGCTTCGGCACAATCACCTGCAGAAGAGATGGAAATGCTGGCGGTTAAACCAGGCTGGGCCGAGCAAGACCCTGAAATTTGGTGGAAGCACGTACTTGTCTGTATTAAACAATGCCTTGCGCAAGCCGGTGCAAAAGGTGAGCAGGTTAAAGCCATTGGTATTGCTTACCAGATGCATGGATTGGTATGTGTAGATAAAAATGGGGTTCCGGTAAGGCCCGCCATTATCTGGTGCGATAGCCGCGCAGTACCGTATGGAGATGAAGCCTTTAACCAACTGGGTTCATCGTATTGCCTGTCGCACTTTCTGAATTCGCCCGGAAACTTTACGGCATCCAAATTAAAATGGGTGAAGGAAAACGAACCAGCTATTTATGAACGCATTCATAAAATTATGTTGCCGGGCGATTACATCGCTTTTAAACTAACGGGTGAGGCAACTACTACCGATACAGGATTATCAGAAGGAATATTCTGGGATTACAGCGAAGGGAAGGTAGCCGGTTCGTTGTTGGATTACTATGGTATAAGCGCTGACTTGCTTGCCGATGTAAAACCGGTTTTCTCGGTACAGGGCGTTGTTAGTACAAAAGCTGAAGAACTTTCGGGCTTGAAAAAAGGAACTCCGGTTTCTTACCGTGCGGGCGATCAACCCAATAATGCGTTTTCGTTAAACGTGCTGCGGCCAGGCGAAACCGCGGCTACTGCGGGTACCTCGGGTGTAATTTATAGCGTTACCGATACAAATGCGTTCGACAGTAAATCGCGGGTAAATTCATTCATTCATGTTAATAATAAACCAAACCAAATTCGTAATGGTGTTTTGCTTTGCGTGAATGGAACGGGAATTTTAAACAGTTGGCTTCGTAAAAACCTAAGAAGTGGCCAACCTTTGGAATATGAAAAATTGAATGCACTGGCAGCTTCTGTTCCGGCCGGAGCAGAAGGTTTGTTGATGCTTCCATTCGGAAATGGGGCTGAACGCATTCTTGAAAACAAAGTAATAAATGCTTCGTGGTACGGACTTGATTTTAACCGACATTCACAAGCGCATGTATTTAGGGCAGCACAGGAAGGTATTGTGTTTGCACTGCGGTATGGATTTGATATTCTCCAGACAATGGGGTTAAAGTCGCAAGTAATACGGGCCGGCCATGCCAACATGTTTTTAAGCCCGGTGTTTCGCCATGCATTTGTAAATACCATTGGTGCACGGCTTGAATTATACGACACCGATGGCGCTATGGGCGCTGCGCTTGGTGCCGGAGTGGGAGCAGGGATATATTCAGATTTCGAACAAGCGTTTACAGGTTTAAAAATGTTAATGGAAGAAAAACCAGACAAACAACAGCAGGAAGAATATGAAAGTGTTTATCAGAAATGGAATACTATTTTAAAACAACAACTCTCCATATAAATCAATTAGTAAAGCATTCGTATTATTTTAACTTTAATAGCTATGAAAATCATCAAAGGAAGAAAAGAGTATTTTAAAGGTATTCGTGCTATCCGGTACGAAGGCCCGGAATCAGATAATCCACTTGCTTTTAAGTTTTACAATCCACGCAAAAAAGTGGGTCGTAAAACGATGGAAGAGCATCTTCGCTTTGCTATTTCATATTGGCATACCTTCTGTGGAACCGGTGGCGACCCTTTCGGAATCGGCACAAAACAATTTCCATGGCTCCAAAGCACAGACCCCGTTCAGCGTGGCTACGATAAAATGGATGCTGCATTTGAATTCATCACCAAAATAGGCGCGCCTTTTTATTGCTTTCACGATTATGACCTAGTAGATGAAGCGCCTACGCTGGCTGAATCAGAAAAGCGTCTGCGCAAGATTGTTAACTATGCCAAACAGAAGCAGAAAGATTCGGGCGTAAAACTATTGTGGGGAACGGCCAACCTGTTTGGTAATCCGCGCTATATGAATGGTGCAGCTACCAACCCCGATTTTCAGGTGGTATGCCATGCAGCTGCGCAAGTCAAGAACGCGATTGATGCTACTATTGAATTGGGTGGTACGGGTTATACCTTTTGGGGTGGCAGAGAAGGGTATATGTCTTTACTTAATACCAATATGAAACGCGAGCAGGAACATCTGGCCCGTTTCCTTCACATTGCGCGCGATTATGCCCGAAGACAAGGCTTTAAGGGTGTGTTCTACATCGAACCCAAACCGATGGAACCATCTAAACATCAATATGATTTTGATGCGGCTACCTGTTTGAATTTTTTGCGTCAGTTCGATCTGATGGATGATTTTAAACTGAACATTGAAGTAAATCATGCCACATTAGCCAGTCATACCTTCGATCACGAACTTCAGGTAGCGGCCGATGCCAATGCATTAGGAAGCATTGATGCCAACCGGGGCGATAACCAGAACGGCTGGGATACCGATCAATTTCCTAACAGTGTATATGAACTTACTGAAGCGGTGCTGGTTATTTTACAATCGGGTGGCTTTAAAACCGGTGGCGTAAACTTCGATGCTAAAACCCGCAGAAACTCGACCGATCTGGTAGATATTTTCTATGCGCACATTGGTGGAATGGATACGTTTGCCCGGGCCTTGCTGGCTGCGCATGCAATTCTTGAAAACGGTGAGTATGTGAGAATGAAGCGCGAACGCTACGTATCCTTTGACAGGGGCAACGGCAAAAAATTCGAAAACGGAAGTCTTGGCTTACGCGATCTGCGTCAACTTGCGCTTAAGAATGGCGAGCCCACTCAAATCAGCGGAAAACAGGAGTATTTGGAGAACCTGTTAAACAAATTTATTTGAGCCCATTTAAAAGCGTTGCAATCGATTCCGTTAAATTTATTTTACTATTTTTCGACATATCGTTTTAATCTTACTTATTGAATCTTAACCTGAGCACACTAGCATGAATAGAAAACTTAGAATGGGTATGGTTGGTGGTGGCAAAGATGCCTTTATTGGTTCCATACACCGCCTGGCTGCCAACATGGATGGGCTAATTGAAATTGTAGCCGGAGCCTTGAGTATCAATCCCGAAGTAGCCAAAGAAAGTGGCAAGATGTTGTTTCTGTCCGAAGACAGAACATACACTTCGTTCGAGGAAATGATTGATAAGGAAAGCAAACTTCCGGCCGACAAACGAATAGATTTTGTAACCATTGTTACACCCAATTTTGCACATTTTGCACCCGCTATGCTGGCCTTGGAAAAGGGCTTTCATGTGGTGATAGAAAAGCCGATAACCTTTACTATTGACGAAGCCCGTCAGTTAAAAAAGAAAGTTCAGGAAACCGGCTTGCTGCTTTGCTTAACTCATACCTATTCGGGTTACCCGATGGTACGTGAAGCACGTGCTATGGTGCGAGATGGTATTTTTGGAAAGATCCGTAAAGTGTATGTGGAGTATCCGCAAGGCTGGCTCAGTAAAATGAGCGAGAAGGAAGGCAATGCACAGGCTGCCTGGCGCACCGATCCTAAAAAATCGGGTAAGGCTGGCGCGATGGGCGATATTGGAACGCATGCAGCCCACCTTGCTGAATTTATATCGGGTTTAAAAATTACACATCTGTGTGCCGATTTGAATGCTCTGGTTCCGGGCCGCGCATTAGATGATGATGGAAACGTATTGCTGAAGTTTGATAACGGAGCGGCCGGAGTGCTAATGGCATCTCAGGTTGCGGCCGGAGAAGAAAATGCACTTAAGATTAGGGTGTATGGCGAACAGGGTGGCCTTGAATGGGCACAGCACGAACCCAATACATTGTTGGTAAAATGGCTTAATAAACCAACTCAGATTTACCGTGCCGGCACCAATGGATTCCTGCATCCTGAAGCGTTGTTTAATACGCGTACTCCGGCTGGTCATCCGGAGGGTTACCTCGAAGCATTTGCCAATCTGTATCGCAATTTTGCTTTAACGTTAACTGCTAAGATAAATGGAACAAGCGCATCTGGGGTGTTAGACTTTCCCTCGGTAGATGATGGCATACGCGGTATGGCGTTTATCGATAACGTAGTAAAGAGCGGACAGAGTAAAGATAAGTGGACACCATTTGAAGTTTAAACTATGAAGACAGTAAAAGGTCCCGGAATTTTTCTGGCCCAGTTTCTGGGCGATGAACCTCCATTCAACAACCTGAAATCAATTTGTAAATGGGTTGCTTCGCTGGGTTATGTAGGGGTACAAATTCCTACCTGGGACAGCCGTTGCATCGATCTGAAAAAAGCTGCCGAGAGTAAAGACTATGCAGATGAACTTCGCGAAATAGTTGAATCGTGTGGATTACAGATTACCGAATTATCGACACACCTACAAGGCCAGTTAGTAGCTGTGCATCCGGCATACAATATTATGTTCGATGGCTTTGCACCAAAATCGGTACACGGCAAACCAAAAGAAAGAACAGCTTGGGCTGTTGATCAATTGAAATTAGCAGCCAAAGCAAGCAAGAATTTAGGCTTAAATGCACATGCAACTTTTTCAGGTGCCTTAATGTGGCATACCGTTTACCCATGGCCGCAACGCCCTGCCGGATTAGTAGAAGATGGATTTAAAGAATTAGCCAAACGTTGGCTTCCTATTCTTAATGCTTTTGATAAGGCCGGTGTAGATGTGTGCTATGAAATTCATCCGGGCGAAGATCTGCACGATGGTATTACATTCGAGCGCTTTTGGGAGGCAACAGGCAAACATACCCGCGCTAATATTTTGTACGATCCAAGTCACTTTGTATTGCAGCAATTAGACTACCTGCAATACATCGACTTCTATCATTCGTTTATCAAAATGTTTCATGTTAAAGATGCCGAGTTTAACCCTACCGGTAAGAGCGGTGTATATGGTGGCTTTCAGGATTGGATAAACCGCCCGGGGCGTTTTCGCTCGCTTGGCGATGGCCAGGTAGATTTCCAATCAATCTTCAGCAAACTGGCCCAGTACAATTATAGTGGCTGGGCTGTGTTGGAGTGGGAGTGCTGCATCAAACATCCTGAACAAGGTGCGGCTGAAGGTGCTCCTTTTATTAAAGATCATATAATTCGGGTAACCGAAAAAGCATTTGATGATTTTGCATCATCTGGTAAAAATCCATCCCTTAATAAAAAAATACTAGGACTGAGTTAAAACAGAATATACTTAAACAAAAACCCTATGAAAAATAAACTTTCAATTTTAGTTGTTGCAATACTTGCCTTTACGCTTATGTATTGCGGATCAAAGAAAACAGAAACACCGGCAGAAGATTATGGTACACCAGACGAAAGTACGGCACCTGTTCAGGCTGTTGATGTAATTGCTCAGGGCGATGCATTGGTAAAAGCCAGCGATTGTAAAACCTGCCATCATGCAACCAACAAACTGATTGGCCCATCGCACACAGATGTTGCCAAGAAATATGAATTTACTGCTGCTAATGTTGCCAATCTGGCCAAGAAAATTATAGAGGGCGGTACAGGTGTATGGGGAGAAATTCCAATGTCGCCACACCCTGATATTTCTCAAATTGATGCAGAGAAGATGGCGCGTTATGTTTTGTCGTTAGATGGCGAAACAGAACATTAGAATGAAAGTACTTTCTGTATTTTTTCTGAGCCTGGTGTTTCTTACAACCCAGGCTCAGCACAACGTACTTACCTCAAAAGAAAAAAAAGAAGGCTGGCAACTTTTATTTGATGGTAAAACCACAACAGGCTGGCATAATTATAAGTCTGACAAGGTTGGTGCGGCCTGGAAAATTTCTGACGATGCACTTTTTCTGGATACGTCCAATAAAGAAGAAAAAGGGGGCGATATTGTAACCGATCAGGAATTTGAAAACTATGAACTTTACCTGGAGTGGAAAATACAACCCTGCGGAAACAGCGGAGTGATTTTCAATGTGCAGGAGTCAGACGAATACAAATACGTTTGGATGACAGGCCCCGAAATGCAGGTTCTGGATAACACCTGCCACCCCGATGCTAAAATCATTAAGCATCGTGCGGGTGATTTGTATGATTTGATTTCGGTTTCAACTGAAACAGTAAAACCAGCTGGCGAGTGGAATGCTGCCCGCCTGATTTCAAATAAAGGCAAGTATGAGTTCTGGCTGAATGGTGTAAAAACGGTTGAGTTCACTATGCATACACCTGAATGGGATGCGATGGTGGCCAATAGCAAATTCAAAAGCATGCCAGGTTTTGGTAAATTCAAAAAAGGTAAGATATCACTACAAGATCACAACGATAAGGTGTGGTATCGTAACATTAAAATAAAACCTCTTTAGTTGTAAAGAGGTTTTATGTTTTTAAATGCAATTAACCTGATCAAGTCAGTGGTTTTTACTATGAAAAAATTTTTATTACTCCTTAGCTGCTGCGCGTTATTTTATAGCTGTACACAAGAACCGCCACGCGTTTTAGTGTTCTCTAAAACAAAAGGATTCAGACACGAATCGATCAAAGCCGGGAAAGAAGCCTTAGTTAAACTTGGATCCGAAAAAGGATTTGGGGTAGATACTACCGAATCGGCTGATGTATTTACAGAAGAAAATCTGAAGAAGTACCGCGCTGTAATTTTCTTAAGTACCACAGGCGATGTATTGAATCAGGCGCAACAAAACGAATTCATGCGCTTTATTCAGGCGGGTGGGGGATATGTGGGTATACATGCTGCTGCCGATACCGAGTACGATTGGTTTTGGTATGGAAAATTAGTTGGCGCTTATTTTAAAAGCCATCCGCAAATACAGGAAGCTAAGTTTAAAAAAGTAAAAGCTTTTGGCGAAGATCATTTACCCGATGAATGGATTCGTACAGATGAACTGTATAACTATAACAAAATATCCAGCGAAATTACTGTTCTCTATAACCTGGATGAATCAAGTTATCAGGGTGGCGAAAATGGCGAGAATCACCCCATTGCCTGGTACCATGACTTTGACGGAGGTCGTTCATTTTATACCGGTATGGGGCACACCAACGAGTCGTTCAGCGATTCATTATTCTTAGATCATCTTTATCAGGGAATAAAGTATGCCAATGGCGATAAGAAACCGGATTTTTCAAAAGCAAGAGCGAAACATGTTCCGGAAGAAAACCGGTTTACCAAAACTGTATTTGGAAACAATTTCGATGAGCCAACCGAAATGACAATTCTACCCGATGGCCGGATCATTTTTATTGAACGGAAAGGAGCGATAAAGATGTATGATCCGAAAACGGATTCAATTAATTTGATAAATACATTTAATGTTTGGACAAAATTTGAAGACGGAATGCTGGGCATTACAACCGATCCGGATTTTGCAAAAAACAATTGGGTGTACATTTTTTATTCGCACCCCGAAAAATCGGCTAACATCTTATCGCGTTTTGTTTTTGATGGAAAGAAAGTAGATCAGGCCAGCGAAATTCAGATGCTGGAAGTAGTTACACAGCGCGAAACCTGTTGCCACACTGGAGGCTCACTTACTTTTGGCCCCGATGGAAATTTATTTATATCAACTGGTGATAATACAAGCCCGTTTGAATCGGATGGCTTTAGTCCGGCAGATGAGCGTCCCAATCGCGCTCCCTTCGATGCGCAAGGTTCATCATCCAATACAAACGATTTGCGTGGAAAAATTTTACGCATTACACCACAACCCGATGGTAGCTATACTATTCCGCAAGGCAATCTATTCCCGAAAGGAGAAGACAAAACAAGACCCGAAATTTATGTAATGGGTAACCGCAATCCGTATCGTATTTCTGTTGATAAGAAAACCGGTTTTCTCTATTGGGGTGAAGTTGGCCCCGATGCCGGTAACGATGGCCCCGAACGTGGCCCGCGCGGATATGATGAAGTAAACCAGGCACAAAAGGCAGGGTATTTTGGCTGGCCTTTATTTGTAGGCGGTAACTATGCTTATGCGAAATATGATTTTGAAAAGAAAACGGTTGGCAACCGGCACGATGCGGTAAAACCAATTAATACCTCGCCCAATAACACCGGTAAAACTGAGTTACCTCCTGTAAGTGCTCCTTTCATTTGGTATCCATATGATGCGTCTCCCGATTTTCCCCTGATGAAAACCGGAGGCCGCAATGCCATGGCGGGTCCGGTTTATTATGCTGAAGAGTATAAAGGAAAACCCGGAGCCTATCCTGATTATTTTGACGGTAAGCTGATTATATACGATTGGATGCGTAACTGGATTCACCTGGTAACTATGAATGAGAAGGGAGAGATTATGGACATTGAACCCTTTATTCCCAACATGCCATTCAATAATATAAGCGATATGGCCTTTGGGCCGGATGGAAAGCTATATACGCTTGAATATGGAACACAATGGTTCAAACAAAATACAGATGCACGCTTATCGCGAATTGATTTTAACGGAGGCAACAGACCTCCACAAGTAGTAGTACAGGCAAGCAAAATTTCAGGAGCATTACCCGTGGAGGGAACCGTTTCTGCTAAAGGTACAATAGATCCGGATGGTGATGCTTTGTCGTTTGAAATGGAATTGAATGGCCAGGTTGTAAAATCAGCAACACCCGAATTTCCGTTTACATTTGAAAAAGCCGGAATTTATCGCCCGAAAATAACAGCGATAGATTCCAAAGGAGCAAAAACTTCCGGTGAGGTTACGATCATTGCCGGTAACGAACCTCCGGTAATAGAAATTGAAGTGCGTGGAAATACTGGCCGATATTTGCCCGGTGGTTCTGCTGAGTATAAAGTGATTGTAACCGACAAAGAAGATGGCTCTACAGCCGATGGTAAGATTCCGGCCGAGCGCGTTAAGATTTCAGTAGATTATCATGCTCAGGGATTTGATATGACAGCCATTGCGCAGGGGCATCAACGGGCAGAGTTGCCGGGTAAACTGGCTATTGCCGAAAGTGATTGCAAGTCCTGTCACCTCATCGATCAGAAATCAGCCGGTCCAAGTTACCGAGATGTAGCTAAGCGATATGCAAAAGATGTACGTGCTGTAGAAGTATTGAGCGATAAGGTTTTGAATGGAGGTTCGGGTAATTGGGGAGAAGTAGCTATGGCTGCGCATCCGCAATTAAAGAAAGATCAGGTAGTGCAAATGGTGGAGTATATTCTTTCGTTGGCCAAAGAAGATAAGGTTAAAACGTTACCACTGGCAGGAAAGATTGCGTATGCCGCAGTACCACCACCGGGGCCCGCAGCAACTTCGGCCTATGTGCTTACCGTAACGTGCGAAGACGCTGGTGCGAATGGAATGCCCTCTTTAAGTACCACACGCCAGTTTGTATTTAAAGCACCTGTACTTACAGGGGTAGAAGCCGAACTAACAGGTGGAGCACGCAAACTAAATGCGGGTAATTACCAGGTTGTAGAGAATATTAAAAACAATGCTACGGCAACATTTGCAAATGTAGATTTAACGGGAGTAAATACATTGAGTTTTATAATAGCCGAAATGGGTAACATGAAAGGAGGAACCATTGAGGTGTGGCTTGATTCACCGGAAGGAACAAAACTGGGAACGGTAAACTTTGCCACTGCACCGAAGATTGAAATTCAGGCTGGCGTGTATATGCGACCTGCCGGTATTGGGTTTAAATCCGTAACCGGTTTGCATAATGTGGTTTTGGTATTTAAAAACAATAGTGCAGGCGAGGATAACCTTTTCTTGTTTAGCCAGATGACCTTAGGAAGTAATTGATCATCGGTATTAGCAGCGCAGAAAATTCAAAAAAATACAGTAAGACAATTCGATAAAGTATAAACGTGAGAGCAGTTGTATTGTTGATGTGGTTGGGATTAGTAGGAGTTACCCACGCGCAGGAAGTTACCGGAAATGTTATGGGTAAAATTCAAAACGCCTGGGGTGCACCCTTAACGGGGGCCAATGTATCTGTTTTTCAAAATAGCGAAACACCGGTGGCGGGTGTTGCTTCTGATGAAACCGGTAAATACATGCTTACCCTTGCACCAGGCCGGTATCGGTTTGTTATTAGTTTTACCGGGTATCAATCCCGCGAAAGCGAACTGCTGGTAATTGCAGGTAAGCATACAAGTTTAAACGTTACACTCGAAGAAGGTTCTACTGAGTTAGAAGAGGTGGTAGTAAGTCCCGAACCTGTTAATGGTGCGGCTTTAACTTCTGTTTCGATTGAGAAAACACTTCGTATACCCGCAAATTTTTTCGACCCGGTTCGTATGCTAACCTCTTATCCGGGCGTGGTGGCAGCCAATGATCAGGCAAACTCTATCATTGTAAAAGGATATTCGCCTAACTATGTTTTATGGCGTGTAGAAGGGTTGGATGTAGTAAACCCCAACCACCTGGCCAATGCCGGAACCATGGGCGATAAACCAACTGCTAACGGAGGTGGGGTAAGTATATTAAGTGCACAGGTATTGGATCGTACCGATTTTCGGTCGGGGTATTTACCGGCAGGATATGGAAACGGCCTGGCCGGAATTATGGATATGAAGTTACGCACTGGTGCCACCGATAAAATGCAATACACCGCACAGGCTTCCCTTATCGGGATGGATCTGGCTGCCGAAGGCCCACTTAATAAACAAAAGGGAAGTTCGTTTCTGGTTAATTACCGATATTCTACTGTGGGATTACTGGGCAGCATGGGTATTGATTTTGGCGGAGAAGCTATAAACTTTCAGGATGTAACGTTTCATGTAAACACACCCCATAAAAACGGAGGCGAGTTGGCGGTATTTGGATTTGCCGGTAACAGTAAAAATGTATTTAAAGGTAAACCTCAAGATGAGTGGGAAGAAGAGAAAGACCGGTATGCCATTACATTCAAAGGACTTACATATGGTGTTGGACTCATCAATCATTTTAAACCAGGCACATGGAATGTAGTGGCCGGGCTTTCGTTTTCCGGTCAGAATCAGGAGCGTAGTTCGCAAAGTGTAACCGTTCCGTATCCGCATGTGTACAGTGAAAATTACAATTCCGATAATGCCATACTTTCGGGGTTTATAAAAACGAGCCGCAAGCTAAAAGATGGTAACCTGGAAGCCGGTTTGCGCGCCAACCAATACCTGCATCAGTTAAAAAGTGAAACCATAACACAAGCCTACCTCGATATTTTTACTCCCGTTGTTCGCGGGCAGGTAGATGGATTGCTTTTGCAGCCCTATGTAGCCTGGACAATATATATAGGATCGGTACACGTTAACGCAGGCCTGCAATATGTACGGTTTGGGTATAACAATACAGACGCGTGGGAACCCAAACTGAGCATTACTAAAACCAATAAGAAAAATACGTTTACACTATCAGCCGGAACAACCAGCCAGATACAGCAAACGCAGAATTATCTGGCAGTGGGCAGTAAAGCCTTAGGGTTTACCAGAAGTCATCAGGCTTTAGCCGAGTGGAAGATGCAATTGCCGGGACAGTTAAAGTTAACTACAGCTGCATTCTATCATTGGATAACCGATGCACCGGTTATACGCGATGCACCGTATTACTCAACGCTTAATCAGTGGGATGGTTATCTGTGGAATGATACGTTGGTAAACAGGGGCAAAGGCCGCAACTATGGCTTAGAAGCAAGCCTTGAAAAACGATTTTATAATAATTTTTATTTTATGATATCGGGCTCGCGTTATGAAGCTAAATTTTATAATGGTGCAACCTACCTGAACACCCGGTTCAATACGAAATTCACAAGCAGTGTACTGGCTGGCAAAGAATGGAACAAAAAGAATCGTTCGTTTGGTGTACATGCCCGTGTGCTTTACCTGGGTGGTGCCCGGCAACCATTAATTGATATGGCTTTGTCGCAACAAATTGGCACCACTATTTACCAGGAGCAAATGGGCTATTTGCGTTTGCCAGATTATTTCAGAACCGACCTTCGTGTTAGCTGGCGCAAAAATAAACCGGGCTATACCCGCACACTTTCCATCGATATACAAAACCTTACGGGCCAGCAGAACACAGCGTTTACCTACTTCGATACCTTTCTGCAAAAAGAGAATACAAAATACCAGTTGGGAATTATACCTGTATTGGCGTATAGAGTAGATTTCTGATAAAAATCATCGTTTCAATCGTTTGCAAGGCTTTATTTTGAGGTTTCGCCTCATTACCTTTGGTGCTTCCAAACCAAAAATCTCATGCCATTGCCTACCCAAGAAATGAACTACCCGGTTAATCATTCAGAACTTACTGCCTGGATAAATGAAATAATAACATTATGCACACCCGATCGCGTTCGCTGGTGCGATGGCTCTAAAGCCGAGTACAACGAACTGTGCAACTTGTTAGTGGATAAGGGTACCTTCATAAAACTCAATCCGCAGAAGCGGCCCAATAGCTTTGCCTGCTTTTCTGACCCCAGCGATGTAGCACGCGTGGAAGACCGAACTTTTATTTGCAGCAAGAGAAAAGATGATGCCGGGCCAACCAACAATTGGGTTGATCCAAAACAAATGAAGCAAAACCTGCAGCCCTTACTGGAAGGGTGTATGCAAGGCCGAACCATGTACATTATACCCTTTAGCATGGGGCCAGTTGGTTCTGATATTGCCCAGATTGGAATAGAGATTACCGACTCGGAATATGTAGTGGTAAACATGCACCTGATGACACGTGTGGGCACTAAGGTGATTGATGTATTAGGCAACGATGGTGAATTTGTAAAATGTTTACATACAGTTGGCGCACCCTTAAAGCCAGGCGAAGCCGATGCAAAGTGGCCAACCAATGCCACAACAAAATATATTGTGCATTACCCCGAAGAACGGTCTATTGTTTCCTATGGATCTGGCTATGGTGGCAATGCCTTACTTGGCAAAAAATGCTTTGCCCTGCGCATTGCAACGGTAATGGGGCGCGATGAAAACTGGCTGGCCGAACACATGCTGCTACTGGGTGTAGAAAGCCCCGATGGTAAAAAAGATTATGTGGCCGCTGCGTTTCCAAGTGCGTGCGGTAAAACAAACTTTGCCATGATTATTCCGCCCAAGCAATTAAAGGGGTGGAAGGTAACAACCGTAGGCGATGATATTGCCTGGATTAAACCGGGTAAAGATGGCCGGCTTTACGCGATCAATCCGGAGGCAGGATACTTTGGTGTGGCACCCGGTACAAATGAAAAAACCAATCCTAATGCGATGGCCACCATCTCGCGCGATACCATTTTTACCAACGTAGCTATTACCGATGATGGTGATGTGTGGTGGGAAGGCATGACGAAAGAACCACCCAAAAACCTTACCGACTGGCGCGGACAAAAATGGGATGCCGCATCGGGCAAACCGGCAGCGCACCCCAACAGTCGCTTTACGGTTTCTGCTACTAACAACCCGGTAATTGATTCGCAATGGGAGAACCCGAATGGCGTACCCGTAAGTGCATTTGTGTTTGGTGGACGAAGAAGTACCACTATTCCATTAGTGTACCAATCCAGCAACTGGGCTTACGGAGTTTACCTGGCATCTACCATGGGATCAGAAACTACCGCAGCTGCGTTTGGCGAAGTAGGTAAAGTAAGACGCGATCCGTTTGCTATGCTGCCTTTCTGTGGCTACCACATGGGCGATTACTTTAACCATTGGTTGCAGTTTGGAAGAGGCTTACCGGCACCGCCCCGCATTTTTGGAGTGAACTGGTTTCGTAAAGATGCCGAAGGCAAATTTATATGGCCGGGCTTTGGCGATAACATGCGCATTTTGAAATGGATTGTATTAAAAATAAGAGGAGAAGCCAACGCGGTGGAAAGCCCGATAGGGTGGATGCCTACTTATGAAGATATTGATTGGGCAGGTCTTGATTTTACACATGAACAGTTTGATAGCATAATGGATATTGACCGTGAAGAATGGAAAGCAGAGCTGTTGCAGCATGTAGAGTTGTTTGAAAAAATGTACGATAAGCTACCAAAGGAATTTATTTTTATGCGCGAATTGTTGCTCTCAGGTTTGTGGCGCTCACCGGTTAAGTGGCGGCTGGAGCCGGAGCGGTTTTGATGATGGCTATTTAACATTTTATGTCATAATGACAGGTGCGCACTATGTTGGATATACGCTACTTTTGAATACACATTTTTTTGTAACTAACTGATAATCTGCGAATTGAAA
>DEIA01000074.1 GCA_002352225.1 Flammeovirgaceae bacterium UBA2786 | reverse complement strand
GATACGTTTTTCGCGTGCGTATTTTTCAAGCATGGTGTAAACATCGCTACCTTCCATTTCCTGTATGGTACCCATGCAAAATTCAAATCCATTTGCAATACTGTTGTTCAAGAGCAGCAACTTTTCATATTCATTTGTAGTATAGAAGAGTCTGGCTGTACCGCGCATTTCAGGTAATGGCGGATCATCCGGATGCGCTACTAATTTTACATTATTCTCTTCCGCAATTGGTAAAAGTTTCTTAAGAAAATAGGTAAGCCTTTCCCACATTTCTTTGCGCGATACCGGTGGTAATACATCATCGCTTTCGTCTTCGTACCGCATGTTCCACACCATCCCTTTTGGGATAGGTTGATCTGTATTTATTTTGGATTGATCAAAAACTACTGATTGGGCATTGCCTCTTCCCTGTGGACCGCTTGTCCATCCCCAAACACCAGCCAGGCTAAAGTAATATCCCATTATCGGAATTCCTGCTTTGCCCATATTACGCAATATGAATTTTAATCCTTCGAGTTGCTTTTCTTTTTGGGGACCATCGAGTAGTACATCGTACCAATGTGAAGGATCAAAATTTTCGATAGCCTCCAGTTTTAATCCGTGCGANNCCATTTAAAAAATTTTTAGTGAGCGAGGGGTCGCTGCCCTTTACATAGTCAACCAGTTGAGCAACAATGTGTGTGGCACCGGCCTGCCGGGCAAACTGAAAGTTTGATTCGTTCAGGAGACTCTTATATAATCCTAACCCTAGTTTCATTATCAAATCCGATTTATTACAGAAGCTACAATTGTTTGGCCGTTCACTATTTGTTCATACATATGAACAACGGTAAAAGTAAACAAAAAATATCATTGCCAATTTTGGATGCAAAACTGCGTGCAAGCCCACTACCTGATAATAAATGAAAGACGGTTATAAAACCATGTAATCGTTCAGCTTCAAACCTTTACAAAACATACTCATCATTTACAGGCTTTGTGGGTTCGGGTATGTCTTTTTCACCAAGCATTTGCAGCAGATTAATTTCAATGGTACGGGCAATCTGATTTAGGGAAATGCCTGTTGGTATTTCATCAAACGGGTCTACCAGCCCCATTCCATTAATGTGTGCAGAGTGAAAGACAAACCCGATTATCCACCCAATTGGAATAGACCAGGTACCAATTGGCTCAATAAGTACCAGGGTTACAAAAACAACCAGTACCCAAATAAAAAGCCGGGTAAAATAAATATAAGAAGGTGGGTAAATGGTGTTTCGAATGCGCTCCGATTTTCCCATGTGGTCGGTAAAAGCGGTTAGCAAATTAGTAAGTTGTAAAAAGCGAAACTGATCGATAGCCTGTACATTACTTAAAGCTTGAAGGTCTTTTGCCTGACAGGTAAGAATTGCATTGGGCACGTTAAGTTGTTGCGTTACTGTAGCTACCTCGCTATCGGGCAACAGTTTTTTGAAGTACCCTTCGGTACTCCTCCTAAGATTTTCTTTTAAGGCATAAACAAATCCAATGTGTCTTAGTATCAGTTGTCTTTTTATTTGCGTAAACTCTTCGCTGGAAAGCGAGCCTGCAACGGTATTAGACAAAATAAAGCGAGCCCAACTTCGGCTGTCGTTTACAAGGGCACCCCAAATGGTTCTGGCTTCCCACCACCGGTCATAGGCCTGATTGTTGTTAAAGCCAACAAAAAAAGCGATAGCAGTACCCAGCAACGTTACCAAGGTAGCCGGTATTGGTATCGAGTTTGGTATGTATTGATGAATGTAATAAACTGAAACGCAGGTAAGAGCCAGAAAGACATCCGTTTTCCAGGTGGCCAGTACGATTCGGGTTAACCGTAAATTGTGTTTGATAAGCATACGTCCGATAAGATACAAAAAACAGCTGAATCCAAAACTGTATTCAGGTGTTTCATACCTTGCTTAGACCACTAAACTGGGTACACAAGTTTCTATCAGCCAGAAATTGCCAACCTGTTAGGGCTTAGTGTCTGCCGGATCCTTTTTGAAAACGACCGATGCGATCATTGAAATTGTTAAAAGGAAAGCTATTACTATTAAAGAAATTTCTACCGGTATTTTGTAAAAATCCATGATACACATTTTAATACCAACAAATACTAAAATTACAGCCATTCCATATTTCAGATAGGCAAAGTACTTCTCAATGCCGGCCAGCGCAAAATAGAGCGATCGCAGACCTAAAATGGCAAACACATTAGAGGTGTAAACGATAAACGTATCTTCGGATATAGCAATAATTGCCGGAACCGAATCGACCGCAAAAATCAGATCAGTTCCTTCAATTAAAATCACAACAACAAACAAAGGGGTTGCCCAAATTTTATGGTTGCGCCTTACAAAAAAATTGTCCTCTTCGAATGTTTCGGTTACGGGAAACACTTTATTAACCAGTTTTACCAATGGATTTTTGGATGGATCAATTGGCTTATCTTGCCCAACCACCATCCGAATTCCGGTTAAAACCAGAAAGCCGCCAAATACATAAATGAGCCAATGGAATTTGTGAATGAGTTCAATTCCTGCAAAAATAAAAATGAGGCGCATAACCAGCGCACCAAAAATTCCCCAGAACAAAACCTTGTGCTGGTAAGCTGCAGGAACTTTGAAGTATGAAAAAATCATTATCATGACAAAAATATTGTCTATGCTTAATGACTTCTCCACTACATACGCAGTAAAAAATTCCAGTGCCTTTGTCTTATCGTAATAGATGTAGACAAAAAGATTAAACGCCATAGCCAGGGTAATCCATACGGCTGTCCAGATCAGGGCCTCCCGAACTGAAACCTCATGCGACTTACGGTGAAACACACCCATATCAAGCGAAAGCATGATCAACACCAGCAAGCTAAAACTGCCCCAAAGTACTAAGGACTCACTCATAAAAATTTTAATTCAAATTCTCTTACTTTAATATTTCATAAAGCCTAGAATACGGTTACACCCTTAGTATTTAAAAGTGAGTCAACATCTCTGTTGAGATTAATCTTACTCTGAAGCAGCCTCAAAAGTATGGAAAAGTATTCCTGTGGAACAATTGCTGTTGCAGAAAAATTTTTGAGGCTACGCTACAGGTAGTAGTCTCCTACTGCTTCAGGTTGGTAGGTAACCTTAGAAATCTCAAAACGACCTACCCCGTTGGGTGTACGCCACGATACATGTTCGCTTTCTTTTCGGCCTAACAGAGCAAGACCTATTTCTGATAGGATTGATACCCTCCTTTCCCGGGGCTCAGCATCTTCGGGGTAAGTAATTGTTATTTCCGCTTCCCTTTTGCTGGAGAGGTCTTTCAGCTTCACGCGCGAGTTCATGGTAATAACATTGTTGGCAATATTATCCTGCTTCAGCATTTTTGCCTCATTCAAACTTTTAAGTAACCTGTCGGCAACGCCTTGTTCTGTATTTTTAGGAGATGTTAATCGAATTAAACCCATCAATCGCTGATAATCATTTTCTGTAACTACTATCCTGTTAATCATAAAAGCATCATTTAATTTTGAAAAAGCCAGTATAGCATGATCCATGCCATAATTCTATATTCATTTTTGGCCCGGTTAAATGGTATTTTAAATAATTAGTGAGGGAAATTCCTCACCGGGTAATAATTCCTCAGCCTCCTTAAAAATAGTTAGTGAAGAAGAAGAAGAGATACCGGTTGATGTCTATTTTTGTAAATATGCCATTATCTGTGAACTCCGATGAATTTAAACTTCGGGAACGTGTAAAGGAATTGAATTGCCTTTATGAACTGTCCAGAATTGCCTGGAAAGCAAATAACAATATTGATGTCATCATAAAGAAAACGCTTGATATTCTGCCAGAAGCAATGCAACACCCTAACCTGGCCGAGGTACACATTGCCATTGGAAAGCAGTTTTACCATACACCCCGATTCAGGAATTCAGTTGCTGTTATTACCGAAAATCTTGATTTTAATAAGAAGAAATTTGGTTCTATTAAAATTGGATACAGAAATTCTACAGCAGGCAAAGGTTTTCTTCCTGAGGAAAAGCGATTGTTAAAGACAATCGCACACGAGTTATCTCTGGTTATCCATCGAGTATCAATTGAAGAAGATAAACAGAAACTCCAGATTCAGTTGCAACATGTAGAACGACTGGCATTTGTAGGTGAATTATCGGCTGGCATTGCCCATGAATTGAACGAGCCGCTTGGCAGAGTGCTAGGGTTTGCGCAACTAATCAGCAAAGCCGGTAGTTTAAACACACAACAAACCGAAGACCTGGAAAGGATCATTAAGGCATCGCTTTATTCCCGCGAGATCATAAAAAAGCTGATGATCTTCTCAAGACAAATGCCACAGCAACTAACTAATTTGAATCTGAACTCTGTAGTGAATAACATTCTATACTTTATCGATGTTAGATTTCACAATCAAAAAGTTGAGATTATCAGAAACTTAGACTCTTCACTTCCGGTAATTCCGGCAGATGAGGTACAATTAGGGCAGGTACTTGTAAACCTGGTAACCAATGCCGTATATGCTATGCCAAAAGGTGGAAAAATTACAATTACCACAAAGCGAAAGGGCCAATGGGTAAGCCTTATGGTGAAAGATACTGGTGAAGGAATACCAAAAAAAATCAGAGAAAAAATTTTCGAGCCCTTCTTCACTACAAAACCGGTAGGTCAGGGAACGGGTTTGGGTTTATCTGTCGTTCAGGGTATTGTCGACTCGCATCAGGGATACATTCAGGTAAGAACCGTAGTAGGAAAAGGAACGAGTATTGAAATTAAATTACCGATAAAGCGCGCGAAGAAATGAAGAAACAAGAAGGCAAAACGAGCATACTGGTAGTGGATGACTCCCCGGAAACGATCGAGCTAATTGCACGGAATCTGGAAAGTCTTGGTTATGAAATTTACAGCGCTTCAAATGTTCAGTCTGCATTGAAATTATTGTTAACCATTAAGGTTAATCTGGTTATTTCTGATTTGAAGATGCCAGGCGAAAGCGGAATAGAATTAGTGCGCCATGTTAATGAGAATTACAAAGGCGTAGGCACATTGGTAATAACCGGGTTCCCCTCTATTCAGGGGGCTATTGAATCAATCAAAGTTGGTGCAGAAGAATACCTTGTAAAACCATTTACAGACGAAGAACTTTTTAAGGCAGTAGAACGTGCGCTGGCAAGGTCATCAAAACATAAAAGAGAATCCGGAGGTAATACCCCTTTAGACTTTGGCATTATTGGAAATTCTGAAGGGATGCAAAAAGTGTATAAGACCATCAGTAAGGCAATGAATACAAATGCCACTGTGCTTATTAATGGAGAAAGTGGTACCGGAAAGGAATTGGTTGCTCGGGCGCTTCACTATGGCAGTAATGCATCGGCCGCACCTTTTGTGCCTGTAAATTGTGGCGGTATTCCGGATTCGCTTCTGGAGAGTGAATTATTTGGATATGTGAAGGGTGCATTTACCGGAGCAACAGAAACCCGTGCAGGATTTTTTCAAACAGCAGATGGTGGTACCATCTTTCTGGATGAAATAAGTAATACAAGTTTAGCTATGCAGGCAAAACTGCTACGGGTATTGCAAGAAAAGGAATTCTATATGGTAGGTTCCAAAAAGCCAATTAGCGTAAACATTCGTATTGTGGCCGCCACCAACGTAGATCTTATGCAACTTGTAAAAAAGGGATTGTTTCGTGAGGATCTATATTATCGCCTTAATATCATTACCATCGATTTACCTCCTTTACGGGAACGCGATGATGACATTACTTTGTTGCTTGACTTCTTTTTGAAAAAGTATGTTCGCGAATTGGGTAAAGGGCAAATGAATTTTTCTAAAAAAGCACTAAAAGCACTTCATGAATATAGTTGGCCCGGCAACGTAAGGGAACTGCAAAACCTGGTACACCGCCTCATTATTATGGCTGACGATGATACGATTGATACACCTGATCTCCCGGAATCATTCCGCTTTTCGGCAACCCGTACACGTGGCTTAAATCGGAAACTAGCTGAAGTAGAGAAAGACTACATAACCGATGTATTAGCAGCTAACCAGAATAATATTTCGCAAGCTGCTTTAGTTTTAGGGATTGATCGCAAGACGCTTCGCGAGAAATTGAAAAAGCACTCCGGCTAATCAACTTGAGGAGAATTTACCCACTTGTAGAATTTCGCACCAATTTCATTAGCAAAAAATTACTAAACATCACTCACTCCTATTAATGAAACTGAAATGGTATGCATTTTGAGTATTCCAAAACCGAGACTACACCTATGATGATGGAATCGAAGACATATGAATGAGGTGGTGCTAAAGTTTTAGTGAAGAAAATTGAATGATTATGAGTGAACCAAAGAGAGAGATAAGAAACGGGAAATGGAAGGAGTTTAATAAGCGGGGAATTCTTATAGCAGAGGGTTCATATGTAAACAATAAAAAACATGGTGTGTGGCGCGAGTACTGTGATTTTACAGGTCAAATCTTAATCGAGGAAAACTATGAGTATGGAACTCCGCATGGCTCCTATACTGCATTTCATCCCAACGGACAAATTTTGAGCGAAGGGAATTTCTATATGGGCCTACGAATGGGATATTTTCAGGTTTTTGACGAACACGGAAACAAGACTCATAATCTTCTCTTTGACAATGATATTCAAATTGAAGAAGCCTGCGAAGTTTAACCACTTAACCCAATTTTTGTACTGAGCCTAAAATATTTCAAGACCATTGGTTGACAATGCACTCAAAATAACGGCCAGAAGTAATATAGCCATAGTGCGAATCATATCTCCTGCATGTCCCGTACATTCTTCTTTTAAACTGTTCATATCATTCTGTTTTAGTTGAAATTGTTCTCCATTCCATACGCACCCAATTTTTAAGTTGAATGCGTTCCTCTACGTTAAGATTTTGAATCGCTTTTGTATATTCCTTTCTAAATAGAGTGCGACTGAAACTCATTTTGGTGAGAATAAACTTCGAATACTCCACCATACTTAAAGCAAATTTTTTATTCATCTAATCTTACGTTACGTTCTTATAACATTCGATTGCATTATGTGTGCCAATTGCTAGGATAGAATGATACTAGTCAATTTTGCTAAATTGGGGCATTAAGGCTTAAGATAGCTGGGGAAAAAAGTACCGCTGTCCAAAAAATACCCGGGTTTTTATGCTGTTCATTAAATTTTAACAGTTTACTTAAATTATGATATAAAGAAATGATTCCGTCTGCTAAACCTGGGATGCTTATCCCTATTCTATTAACGCTGTCATCCTGTTTAGGGCTTAAAGGAACTCAGCAAAAAGTTCTTCACGACAAAAGTTATTGCAATCAACAGGTAACCTTTAATTATACCGAAAAGGAATTACCAACCCCTACTTACAAACTTGAGATAGATCCTCTTTTAAAAGAACGCCTCTCCTTTCAATCGCTTAAAACAGCCAACGCAATTGGGCTGGTCGACTTATTAACCCAATATGTAGGCTCACTTTCCAGTTACGGGAAAAATCCTACTCTTGTGGAAAAAATTAATATTATTGACCTCTCAGTAAAAATTAATCAGACTATAAACAATTCTTCGCTGGAAGTATCTGCCGTAGCCAGCAAATTAGATTGTGAAGAGGAACGTGCTGCACAATTTGCTTACTATCTGAAAGAAAAGGAAGACAACACAGAAAACAAATTAATAATCGGGTCCATTATAATCGCTGCGGCAGGTGCCATCGCAGAAGAAGCAACTGCCGATACCCCGGAAGGGAGAAATGCCGCCAGTGGAATTGTGATAGGCTCAAGCCTGGTGGGTGCTACGTTAGGCGTTTTAATGTTAACCAATAAAAAGAGCATCGAGTTTCAGCACCCCGTTAACCCTCTAAAAGATATATGGGAAAATCCGGTGGTTTCCAATTACTACCCCCCCTCTGTCTGGTATTACCTAACACACGTAAACCCTGATAACAATCAAAAATCATTGGCAAAATTATTAGTTGAGAAATGGATGCTATTTGGGCAGACGAAAGATGTTAAAGATAAAACTAGAGACGAAACGTATGCGCTATTCTTTGGTGAAGGCGGGAAATACAGTTCAGCACAGTTAAAGATCAGAGCTGATATGTTAGATCAGGTTGAGGCTTACGTTACTCTTATGAAACAGGATTTAAGAACCTTATCATCTGAGATTGAAAATCTGTATACAGAAAAGTGATTAGCCTAAATACGTTACACACAAAACTAACCTTTAAAATAAAATTGAATAATGAAGCATGTTATTTTCTTCAGTAAAACTATTCTGAAGGGCATCAGCCAAATAATGTTGCAAGATAATGCGGTTACGGGATTTCTCTTTTTGATTGGTATATTTTATGGATCAGTTCATATAGGGTTAGCAACCTTGTTGGCAACTGCTGTTGGAACTGCATCTGCTTACCTTTTACATTTTGAGAAGAACAAAATCGAACAAGGTTTATACGGGTTTAACCCGGCCTTAGTAGGAGCAGCAACATTATTGTTGCTTAAACCTTTACCCTACAGTTGGGCAATTGTAGTAATAGGTTCAATTGTGTCCGTCTATATACAACACTTTTTTATAACAAGAAAAATTGCGGCTTTTACGCTGCCCTTCGTGCTAGTTACATGGTTAATTTTTTATTCTGTAAAGTACCTGTTTGTGTATCTTGTTGTTAAGCCCTCTATGCCTGTTGCTACTGAAGTTGATCAGTATCTTTTTGCAATTAAAGGATATGGACAGGTTATTTTTCAATCTAATATTATTTCTGGTATCCTTTTTTTTGCCGGAGTTTTTATTAATACTCCGCTTTCGGCTCTATACGGACTGGCGGGTGCTGTGCTAAGCGGATTATTGGGCTATTCCTTTGCATCGAATCAGGCTTTTGCTAATGGTTTGTTGAGTTACAACGGGGTATTATGCGCAATAGTTTTTGCTGGTAAAAAGAAAGAAGACGGTTATCGTGCATTTGCTGCTGTACTATTATCGTTGGTATTTACCATACTAATGATGGAGTTTCATATACTGGTTTTAACCTTTCCATTTGTGTTAGCCAGCGGGTTGGTGCTTTATGTCCGAGATCAGCAAACAAATACGCTGGCGTAAATACACCTTACTATTGTCGCTTTCAGGCAACTCTGCTTTGAATATTTAGATAGACTTTTATAATAGAGTTTAACCAAAACAATTATGAAAGTTCAAAAAATTACACCTTGTCTTTGGGTCGAAAAGGACGCTATGAAAGTAGCAAAGTATTATTTATCTGTTTTTAAGAACGGAAAAATAAAGTCATACCGGGCTTACAAAGATATGCCCAGCCCCTCTTCCAATTTTGATATAGCTGTTTTCAGCGTAATGGGCCAGGACTTTCAGATATTAGCTGCCGGTCCCTTGTTCAAATTTAACGAGGCTGTCTCTTTTGTAATCCGGTGCAAGAACCAGGAAGAGGTAGACTATTACTGGAAAGCACTTATTGCCAGGGGCGGAAGCGAAGGCCCATGCGGGTGGTTGAAAGATAGATATGGACTTAGCTGGCAAATTGTACCTGAACTGTACTTCAAACTAGAAGCGCACAAGAGCAAATCAAAACGGCTATATGCAATAAATGCTGTTCTAAAAATGAAGAAAATTATTGTTGCTGATTTGGAAGAAAAAAAACCAAATAAAGGCGAAGCGCTGCAAATAGGGTTCGATAAAATCAGGTAACCCAATGTAATGTTTGAGGTTGAATTGGGTTTTCGAATGGTTGATTATTTTGTTGTGCTAAAGCCCAAACTCGCTTTATCTCATAATACCAACGGGCCTGCATATCGGGTTCGCCTATCAGCATTAAGGTAGGCTTGGATTTTAGGCCCTCGCTTAATTTGTTGAATACACCTAAGTCCTGCCCAATAAATTGCTGGCCTAATTTTTTAAGAGGCCACCACAACCAGCGTGTTGCCGGTAATGAACTATAAAAAATATGCGTTAACTCGGTTTGATTTTCGTTAATAGGTGTAAGCGTAGTTATTGAAACCACCTGGTGCTTCTCGCCAACCAGAATATGTTCGGTGCGAATACCGGGTATCTCAAATGTAATTTCAGTGGATGTACCGCCTTTTAAAACACTATACCCTTTAGAATTTGATGAAGGCGCATGGCGAACCATTTTAAAACCTTTGGCGGTAGGTTCAAATTTCTTCTCTTTAATTTTTAGTTTCTTAGCCGACCGCCAATACCACGATTGATGTACAAATGTTACATGAGAGGGATCGATCAACCCGATTACAGAATGATCAATATCGGCAGGCATGACTACAGTTTCTACATGTAGAAATTTTTTATCAGCATTAAGCACTAAGTTAGGCGGCCCCTCTTTGGGTACAAGGTTGGGTAATTTTTTTTCAGGGATGTAAACCCAAACGGTACCATTTATTTCTTCGCAGGGGTATTGAAATACTTTAATTTTGTTTACGTCAATTGTATTATCAGGCGGTAAGGCAGGAATTTCTTTGCAGGTTCCGGTAGTATCAAACTTCCAGCCGTGGTAGCAGCATTGAATGGTGCAATCTTTAAACCAACCCCCGGATAAAGGCACACCCCTGTGCGGACAGTTATCGCGCAAAGCAAAGGGCTTGCCTTGCGCATCTCGGCCAAACACAATCTTTTCTCCGCAAATCTGTTTGCCTACCAGTTTATCGGTTTTCAAAAATGAACTATGAAAAGCCAGATACCAGAGGTTTTTTAAATAAAGGGATGGATCGGTCATTATGGGATGGTAAAATTTTTCACAAGATATGCATTCGGTTTCAACTAACTCAAATCCGGCCGTAGCCGCACAAATACAGGCTCGCGAAACTGCTGGTCTTTAGTAATCATCGAAAAACTAACTTCGGCAACAAGCTGTGGTTCTACCCAAATGCTTATCTTCTCATCCATCACCTTATCGGGAATAGGCTTGCTAACTACTTTAAGTGCCTTTAATTGTTTGAATATTTCTTTCAGCGTAGCATCATCAAACCCGGTACCCACTTTGCCCCGATAGACGAGTTTACCGCTATCTCGTTCGGCAATGTGTAAACCACCAAACGTATTGCTGCGATCGCCTTTACCCGGATTGTATCCCAGAATAACACACTCGCGCGTGCTTCTTACTTTAACCTTCAACCAGTAGTCTGAGCGCTTACCGGGCAGATACCGGCTTGTTTTCTCTTTTGATATTATACCTTCCAGTTCAAACTCACGGGCTGCTGCAAACAATGCTTCGCCATCTTCTACTGCTTCACTTATGCGATAAGAAGTATCTGTTTTAATGGCGTCTTTTAGCCACTCACGTCTTTTTTCAAGTGGTTCATTAATAAGACTACGGCCGTCCATATACAAACAGTCGAACACGTAGCAATGTACTGGACTGGTCTTCATTCCTTTTTGAATGGATGTTTCTCCCGTACTCATCAACCGGTGAATTATCTTTTTAAAATCTGCTTTGCCAGACTTGTCTAAACACACAATTTCACCATCAAACAACCCGCAGGTGGCTTTGAATGTTTTATCGGCCACCGTAAGTTCTGGAAATTGTTTGGTTACATCGTTTTGATTCCGCGTGCGAATTCTGACCTGGCCATCTTCAATGGCAATTAGCGCGCGGATTCCATCCCACTTAATTTCGTGCAAGTAATTATTTGAAACTGGTGGTTTTTCTGCTGATGCTGAAAGCATGGGTTCAATTGTATCTTGCAGGTAGTTTACCTGTGGTGTGTCCACACGTTCCAGCAACCACTCTTTGTTTTTAATTTTATAAATCCGGTATTCACCATTTACTTCTTTGCTGCTTAATCTAAAATAGAATCCATCCTTTTTATCTTTTGTGATCTGGTATTTACCCAATGCATAAATCCACATCTCTCCTGCTCCGTATTGCCCCTTTGGTATTTCACCATCAAAAGTCAGGTACTTCATTGGGTGATCTTCGGTTTGAACGGCCAATCGTTTTACACCCGGGTTAGGTGGTAAACCCCGTGGCACAGCCCACGATTTCAGCACCCCATCCTGTTCCAGACGCAAATCGTAATGCAGGTGCGAGGCATGATGGCGATGAATAACGAAACTGTTTCCGCTGCCCTCTGCTAACCTGGCTTCTGGTTCGGGTGTTTTTTTGAAGTCACGCTTTTTTTCGTACGATTCAAGTTGCTCAGGAGTTTTGTGCTTACGGTTAGGAGGTAACTTCTTTTCCTGCACTACTTTTGTTTTTCGGTGGGTATGTATTTCTACGGCAAATGCACTCATCCCCTCCCACGCATCGCCATCTCTTACAACTTTTTCAACAGCATTACTGATGGTGAACTCAAGAGGTGATTGTACTCGTACGAGTTCACCCCACGTAAGTGGCATTGACACGGGGGCACCATTTCGCCCGCGCAAACTATAAGGCGAAACAATACTCTGGCCTGATCGGATTCTGAAAATATCAATCAACACTCTTCCCTTTCTGGCTTCCTTCTTAATGTGAAGGGTAGTGTCTTTGGGAAATCGTTCTGTAAAGGGCGTGGCTATAGCGTGTGCCGCTTCGAACACCGCATGGAAATCCCATTTAGGTTCTATCGGGCAACAGATGTGAATACCTTTGCCACCAGTGGTTTTTGCAAAACAGGTATATCCAAACGATTCTACAAATGCTTTAAGCTCAAGCGCCAATGGGATAATTTTTGTAAAAGCATATCCTTCTGGTGGATCAAGATCAAACACCATGTAGTCGGGATGCTCGAAATCTGGTTTGAGGCTATGCAACTGGTGTAACTCCAGCGCGGCCAGGTTGGCTAACCAAACCAGCGATGCCGGTTCGGTTGCAATAATGTAGTCTTTCTTTTCTTCTTTACCGAGTTTTACAAACTCAAGCCAATCAGGTGCCCACTCAGGCCTGTTTTTTTGATAAAAGTTTTCACCTGCTATGCCATCCGGAAAACGGATAAGCGTAAGCGCACGTCCTTTTACGTATTGCAGTAAGGTAGGCGCAATCTTTAAATAGTATTCAATTATTTCGGCTTTGGTAATACGATCATCTGGAAATAAAACTTTTTCAAGATTGGATAACTCCAACTTTCGTTTTCCTACCAAGGTCCATTGCGATTTCTTTGCCATTACTCCATTACATCGGCATGTTTCTTATTGCTGAGGAATAGCATCCCAATCACAAAACAAACCGCGGCCACCACAATAGGGTACCATAAGCCGGAAATTGGATCGCCCACTCCATTGCTGTCTTTACTTTGTTCAAAAAGCCAGGTTGCAATAAAAGGTGTAAGTCCGCCAAAAATTCCGTTACCAATATGATAAGGTAAAGACATGGATGTATAGCGAATTCGGGTAGGAAATAGCTCAACCAAAAATGCTGCAATAGGCCCGTACACCATGGTAACCAGTATTACCTGAATCAGTACAAGCCCTACCATTAACCAGAAATCGCGATTAGATAAAACAGTTTCTGTTCTTACTTCCGTAGTGCTGCTATTACTTTGGGTTTTACGGATTTCATTTTGTACAGTGTTATCTGAATAAAGTCTGCTGGTTTGATGAAAGAATGTGGTATCTCCGGGAGCATTAATAGTGCTATTGCGTGTTAGTAACTTTGCACCATCTACTTCTACTTTTGTTTTAATATCAGTTATAGTATACATGGTTCGGTAAATGGGCCGGTAGAGTAAAACCGCCAGCAACATACCCGCCATCATAATATACTTTCTTCCTACCCGGTCGCTCCAGCCACCAAAGACAATAAAGAACGGAGTACCAATTAATAAAGCCACTGCAATTATGTCGCGTGTTTGAACAAATTCTATTTGGCATATTTTTTCAATAAATGTCATGGCATAAAACTGACCTGTATACCACACTACACCTTGTCCGGCTGTGGCTCCGAACAAAGCAATTAATACCATTATCAGGTTTTCTTTTTTTCCAAAGCTTTCTTTCAGGGGATTTTTAGAAATCTTGCCCTCTGCTTTTATTTTATTAAACAGTGGACTCTCCTGCATACGCATGCGTATGTAAATAGATACTGCAACTAACAAGGCAGAGAGAAGAAAAGGAATGCGCCAACCCCATATGGCAAATTCATCTACACCAACCCAATGTCTTATGGCAAGGATTACACCAATAGAAACAAAAAGACCCAATGTTGCCGTTGTTTGTATAAAACTAGTATAAAACCCTCTGCGGTTGGCGGGTGCATGTTCGGCTACATAGGTAGCTGCTCCGCCATACTCGCCACCAAGGGCTAGTCCTTGCAATAATCGTAACACCAAGACAAGGATAGGTGCGGCAATCCCGATGGATTGATAACCCGGAATAAGGCCAATAGCAAATGTTGACCCACCCATTAAAACAAGGGTAACCATAAAGGTGTACTTTCGGCCTACCAGATCTCCGAGTCGTCCAAAAACAATTGCACCAAAGGGTCTAACAATAAAACCAGCGGCAAATGTGGCCAATGTGGATAAAAAGGCCGCTGTTGGATTAGTTTGTGGGAAGAATTGTTGGGCCAGTATGGTGGCCAGACTTCCGAAAATGTAGAAATCATACCACTCAATTAATGTTCCTACAGATGAGGCGGTAATAACAGACCAAAGTTTGCTTTTGTCTTCTTTGGTAATGGCAGTAGATGACATAGTGAAGTTAAAAGTTCAGGGTAAGTTAGTTTAAATAGGCTTGGATAAAACTACCGGTTAAAAGAAATGTGTTGTTCAACTTGATATTGGGACTCCTTTATGGAATTGATTTCAATAAAAAAACCCCGGTGTATCGGGGTTTTTTTCTTTTGGTAGATCAATGCTGGTGTTCATGCTTTTCGCCCCGGCTTTTGTTCCAGGCCTCCATTATGCCGTGGAAGTTATCGTGAAGGGCTGTAAGATCGGTACCCAGTTCTTCGTTAGGAACGCCAGCTTTAACTTTATCAGCTAAAGCACGGGTATCAGTCTTTAATTTTGTAAGCAGGGCTTTTACTTCATCGGTATCTACGTTAGCAGGTAAAGCAGCGGTAGTCCATTTTTCTGCCTCAGCAGCCAATTCTTCGGCTAATAGTTTAACAGGCTCAAGATTGGCAGAGTCTTTAAAGGGGTGAAATGCTTCAGCCATAATCATATGGAAAGAATCCATTTCGGCCCATTCTGTTACTTCTGCTTCTTCGGCTACCTGTGTTTCTTCTTTTTTTGTGCAAGCCGCCAGTACGACCATCCAAATACCTACCAAGAGCAATTTTGTTTTCATGTGTATTGATTTATTGATTGTTAAAACTCAAAATTATAAAAGTCGATCTTAATTGCGATCACGCTTACGATATTTTCTGTAGGTTTCCAGGCTACTAATGAGTTTATGCAGCAAGCGGTAGTACAAAGTACAATATAAAAGAAGAGTAAATACCCATATTATTATAATATTGAAATAAAGTGTGTCGAAGTTTATACCCAAAAATGGTTTGGTGGGTACATAAAAGTTAGAGGTAAAATCAATTTGATTAACTGGGCGGTGATCGTTAAAGTAAATTGGGAAGTATTTCTGAACCAATTCACCTTTCCATTCTAAAATCCTGTTTATCTCATTATTGTTTTCAACCATGTCGCGCACCGCTTCGTTGGTGTATTTCATGCGCATGGCGTTGTACGCTAATTCGCCACCTGTAGCGCTTACCAGTAAACTCCGTATCGAATCTTGTCTTTTATTTGCCTTCTTTAATTTAATGCCATAATACTGTTTTAGTTTTATTAAAAACGTATCGGTCTTCTCCAGAATATCAGAATTAAATTTTCCTACCTGCAAATTCTCAAATTCAGGAAATTGTTCGATCCCTATCTTTCTCAATTCATAACCAATTTCGGTATGGAGTAAATCAAGCGCTTTCTTTACAGGATTACGCTCACTTCCGTCTCGCCATAGAGTTCGATTATTTTTAACTATTGCTAATTTAGATTCAAGTGTAGGAATAAAGTATTGTCGTTTAAAATTTGCTAGAGCAGCTTGTTGATCATACGCATAGAACTGCTTTTCGTACGGGTTGTCTTTGAACTGAGTAACCATCAATGCTTCAAAAGCCCATCGCGAGGCCATTAGCTCGCCTAAAACCGGTATGCCATTGGGTGTACCAACTTTGGGATTAAATTTATCGAAACTGATTACAACACCACTTAACAAAAGTTGCGGGATAATAAGTACAGGGATAAGAATGTAAATGGTAACAGCCGAATCGAATGCTGATGAAATGTTTAAGCCCAGCATATTGGCAAAGCAGGAACAAGAAAATAACACCAGCCAGTACCGCAATTCGCTTAATGGAATTTCTAATATCCAATTGCCTAAAGCCATAAATAATATGGTTTGTATGGCCGACAAAGTAAATAGAATAATAACTTTAGATACCAGATAACTGCTGCTGCTCAGGTTGAGGTATCGTTCGCGTTTTAGAATTTTTCTGTCGCGAAAAATCTCTTCAGCACTTACAATTAGCCCAACAAACAAGGCCACCACCACACTCATAAAGAAATAAACAGGAATATTACTGTTGTGGTAAAAGCTGTATTGGGGTGTATCAGTTGTTATAGCGTCATAAAATTTCACGAAATACGCAATAAAAACAGCCAGCACCGGGGCTAGTGACAGGTTAACAATCAAATACTGTGTGTTGGCTATCTTGGCCAGTACATCGCGTATTATAAACACCTTAAGTTGGGAGAGCCAGCCTGGTATTTTCTGTACAACCGGAAGTGGATCATTTACTTCCAGAACTTTCGGGATTTTAATTTTCTGCTTAAAATATTGGTACCACTGGCCCGGTGAAACTTTTCTTGTGTGGGTAAACCGACCAAACTCATTTACCACCCGTGTTTCAATAATATTAAAAACCTGTTCGGGATTAATGTTACCACACTCCGGGCAGGCTCCTGGAATTTTGTTGGCTGCATTAACGATATCCTGAAAGTAATTAACCGATTCGGTTGGGTTTCCATAATAAATTTGAAATCCGCCTACATCCAGAATAATAAGTGTATCAAACATTTTAAAAATGTCGGATGAGGGTTGGTGAATCACCACAAAAATCATTTTACCGCGCAAGGCCAACTCTTTCAACAAGTCCATAATGTTTTCAGAATCGCGCGAAGAAAGCCCAGAGGTGGGTTCATCAACAAACAGAATGGTAGGTTCGCGTAATAGTTCCAATCCGATGTTCAATCGCTTGCGCTGGCCGCCACTTATGGTTTTATGCATGGGCGACCCGACTTTAAGATTGCGAATTTCAGAAAGGCCAAGGTTAACTAAAACTTTCTCAACCCGCTCTTTAATTTCTTCTTCAGAAAGGTTTCCAAAGCAAAGCCGGGCTGAGTAATACAAGTTTTCAAAAACAGAGAGATCTTCAATAAGCAGATCGTCTTGTGGAATAAACCCAATAACGCCATCTACTTTGTGGGGCTCTTTATGTATATTGATTCCGTTTATAAGAACTCTCCCACTCGATGGTTTTTCAGAACCATTCAATACGTTTAGTAAAGTTGACTTACCCGAACCACTTGCGCCCATCAACCCAATTAGCTTGCCACCTGTTTCGGCAATATTTATATTTTGTAAACCCGCTTTACCACTTTTAAAGTGGTAGAATACGTGTTCTCCTATAAATGAGATATCGGTTTCGCTTTCCTCAAAAAGAAATTTACCAACTATGTCAGAATAATAAATGGGCTCAATCTTAGAACCCCGAATGGCGCTCCCGGTTGCAAACACATCTATCTTTCGGCTTTTTAGCGGAACACTATTCAAATACAATGGGGTTATACCAAGATATTTGATCATGTAGGTCTCGATATCGGCCAGCCTCAGAATGGCTATTAAGCCAGTCAGGTCTTTTGCTGTAATACGGGGGCCTGCAAAATCATCAGCACCCGACCCTTCGTCAATAACCAGAATATTTTTGGACGAAAGCTCTTCGATGTCTTGCCCATGCACAAAGGTGCTCATGGCTTTGATATCGCGCTGTGGAATTTTAAGGGCCTCGCCAATGTAGTAAACCAGGTTACTTTGCCGCTCTGAAAGTTCACCATCGGCATAACAAAGTTCAATTATCTTGATGGTAAGTACTGCTTTTTGTTGCGTGGTGAGCGACTGGTTGACCTTCTTGGCAATTTGCATGATCTGCGACCAATCGTCTACAAATTCGAGTGTTTCGGCATCTACATTTAAGTTTGGCTGAACCGTTCGTTTATTGGCTTTGCAAAATTCATCAAACAGCGAAAGGTAATAGCGGGTGCCCTCCTGATTGAGGTGCAGGGATAGAAAATCTTTTATGTTGGCGCGCTCGTCATCTGTAATTCGCTCTTTAGCCACAATGGCAAAAAGTTGGACGATAGCTTTTAAAAGTTCTTCACTCATGGAACCAAAAGGCGTAATTTACAAGGAATAGCAATGCAATCCATTACCCAAATTTGAGTTTGATGAAATTTTATCAACTTCCAAATCTCCTGCATTTATGCTTTCTTTGGTAGCAAAAATTAAACATGAGAACGTGTTGGATAATTTTAAGTTTACTCTGCACAACGATTTCGATTTCATTTGCACAGAATAGCAGCATTTTGTGGGAGATATCCGGCAACGGTATTACAAAACCTTCGTACTTATTCGGAACATTGAAATTTACTGGCGAAAAGGAATTCTACTTTCCACAAGAGGCAAAAGATAAAATTAAGGCAGCCAATTTGTTTGTTATTGAAGATCAGGTAGATCATCATGCGCAACATGAACTAAATAAGGCCTTGCACTTCGCAAAGGGCGAAAACCTGGCCACCCACACAACACCTGAGCAATACAACCAGGTGGTTTTGTTATTTGAAAAAGAATTTGGGATTAATAAAACAACATTTGAAACAAAATATGCGCGCCTTAAACCGCTGGCCATTTCTGTTTTAATGACCCGCCTTGCTTTGGGCGAAGATGTAAAATTTTATGACATTGAACTGCTGCGCTTTGCCAAGGATAACAAGATTAAAACCTACAGCCTTGAAAGAATTGAACGTGAAGCTGCTGCCTTAAATTCATTTCCTGTTCATGAACAAGTATTGGCGCTTCTTCATTCTACCACCTCCTTCCAACAACAAAAAGATGAGTTTGAGAAACTGATGAATGATTACCCACAAGGAAAACTGGAAGAAATAGTTGAATACACGCTGCATCCGTTAGACAACAACCAGAAATTTATTGACGAATTCTATTATAAACGCAACGAAGAGTGGATGCCCAAAATTGAAAAGATGACGAAAGGTGAAGCAGCATTTATTGCTGTGGGTATCGGACACCTGGAAGGTGAGCGCGGGTTGCTTGCTCTGCTGCAGGCAAGGGGTTACACGCTCACTCCCATTAAGGTTTCCCGGTAAGAATTAACCAAATCGTTTGGTAATCAGTTCGCCCAGTATAAGCAGTCCTTCGCGCAGGTATTCGTCTTTCAAATCCTGAAGCTGATCTACCGGCAAACCTTCTTTTGTTGTAATTTTAGTGTCTAGCTTTTCTGAGGCTTTCTTTTGCTCGGCTTCGGCCATTTCTTGTTTGCGCTTTGTTTCGTTTAATGAAATTCGTGTCTCATTAAGGTTTTTCTTTAGCTCTTCGGTTTCAGAAATATACTTTTTAAGACTTACATCGTAACGGGTTCTATCCTGATAAGATTTGTTTAGGCTGGTTATCACCTGTGGGTTTACCTGAGTTACTTTCTGAAAACTGGCTGCCCGAATTACATCCCAGGGTAATGCACTCGGACTTGCACTTTCACCAAAGTGCTGAGCATCAAAAGCCGAAGGAAGACTGATATCGGGCAATACTCCTTTATGCTGCGTGCTGCTTCCGGTTACCCTATAAAATTTTTGAAAGGTAAGTTTTAATTCACCAACGGGCTCAGTTTCATTAATGAATCGGCTAAGGTCTATCACCGTTTGTACCGTTCCTTTTCCAAAGGTAGACTCACCAATCACAACTCCGCGTTGGTAGTCCTGTATGGCACCTGCAAAGATCTCAGAAGCAGAGGCGCTAAACCTATTCGTTAATACAACCAGGGGGCCACTATAAAATACTTCCTTATCTTCATCTGATAGAACATCAATTTTATTTGCAGAACTCTTAACCTGCACCACAGGGCCATCTTTAATAAATAAGCCGGTAAGATCAACCGCTTCGGGTAACGAGCCGCCCCCATTGTTTCTTAAATCCATCACTAAGCCGTCTATTCCTTCTGTCTTAAGCTCTCCTACAAGCCGTTTTACATCGCGTGTGGTGCTCTTATAGTTCTGATCGCCCTTTTGATAAGCCTCATAGTCCATGTAAAAACTGGGTAATGAAATAACTCCCAGTTTCATCTGCCGCCCATCCACTTGGTATTTAATTACCTCTTTCTTGGCTGCCTGATCTTCCAGCTTAATTTTATCGCGCACCAGTACCACTTCCTGAGCTGGGCCGTTTACTCCTGTTTTCGCGGGCAGAATCATCAGTCGCACTACAGTCCCTTTGGGGCCTTTTATCAGTTTTACAACATCGTCTAATCGCCAACCCACCACATCAACCATTTCGCCATCTTTACCTTGTGCCACAGCTGTAATCAAGTCGTTTACATTCACCTTGCCGGATTTTTGAGCATCGCCACCAGGCAGTATCTTAACGATCTTGGTATAATCATTTTCGGATTGAAGTTGGGCACCAATACCCTCTAACGACAAACTCATTTGTTGTTTAAATAAATCCGATTGCTTGGGCGACATATAGTTGGTATGCGGATCGTAAGCCTCGGTAATGGAATTCATATAAATGGTAAATACATCTTCTGAATTAAACTGCGAAAATGTTTTGTTAAATCGTTGGTAGCGGGCTTTTAAGGTTTCTGTAATTTCTTCTTGTTTTTTGCCTGCTAATTTTAGACTTAACGCCTGGCTTTTTATGATCTTTCTCCATATTTCATTCAACTCTTCTGTACTGGTGGCCCAGTTGGCTTTATCCCGATCGGTATCGTAATATTCGTCTGTCGAATAATCAAAACTTTGATTGACAAGCGTATTCAAGACATAATCCATACGCTCTTTGTAGCGTTTATCAAAAACTTTATAAATCACGAATGCCGGAGTAACATTTTCATTCCGGGTTAAGTCATCGATAGAATATTTGTACCGGTCAAAGTCCTTTATATCAGATGCCAGAAAATACGTTTTACTGTTATCCAGTTCTTTTACATATCGAATAAGAATAGCGGCCGACAGCGAATCGTTGAGCTTGATTTTCCGGTAATGATTGTTATCTAATATGTAGGAAATAACACGAGCCTCTTTTCCAAAAACCGGTTTGGATTCTAGCTGCGTAATTTCTTGCGCAGTAACCCGGGCCATAGCCAATATCACAAATAGGCCAATTCCAACAACACGTTTGCTCATAGTCAGTTTAATTTCAGTTAGTAACGGAAGGGGTAACAAACAGGATGCCGGTTTCAGGAAACTTTATCGAAATCGAACTCATTCAGGAATTTTTGCACCTCTTCGATGGACTGGAATTCGAACGATTTTTTGCCGCCTAACGCAGAGTGCAGGTCTATTTTGATCAGTTCTATGTTTTTGGAGCTCTTACGATATTTCGGTTTTACATGCTTATAATCTTCCTGTTCTTTATGGCTAATTGAAAACTGTGTAGCCCGCACATTTTTGCAATATGAGCATTGATAATGTTTGAGTAACTCTTTAGGCGCACCATCTTCTGTGCGTTCCACAATCTCTTCGCGTTGTACTTTCATAGTGTAAAAACCACAATTGTTACATTGTAAAGAAATCAGATGCCCCTGATATTTTTCGATACGTACTTCCTGGGTTTTCTCGTCAATCCACACGTCATAGTCAATGGAGAAAATATTTTCTTCGGCCTGCATACCCTCATTCAGATGTACATCCTCTTCATCTTCACTAAGTAGTTTCATTTTATTACCCGCTGAAGAAGTGCGGGGTGCATACCTGAACTTACGTAATTTCTTATGAAGGGGGGTGGGGTAATAATATTTAAGAATGAGAGAGGCTATATATATGATTAACGTAGCCCCTGAAATGGAGAAGAAAAATCGCACAAAAAAAGCAATACCAGGTCCTCCTATTTCATCTTTACCGTACAGGTTAATAACGCAGGCTACTGAGATTCCCAGAAAAACAAAAACCCAGTTTACCCACTTAATCTCCCGGGCATTTACATAATCGTGCTTGTCCTTATAGGTTCGGATAAGCGATACCTTAAGATGATAAACCAGAAACACAACAACAGCCATAACAACACATACAATAGCTGATACCAACATAAAATTGTACCAACCATCTACAAACGCAAGTTCATCTTGGGTATCCATACTGAGGTTAAAATTTAGTTCTAAAGGTAATATAATAACGACAAAACAAGCCGCGAATTTTGATCGGATGGCTATTTAGCACAGCCAATCTGTACTGCTTTTACAACCATTCTTTGATCAGATAGACTAAAAAGTATTGAAGGTAAAACCTTGATTTTAGCTTAGATTCGTTGTTTTGAAATATTTTGTGAAATATTGCACTATAAAATTTGTATTTGATATCATAAAATCAATATCATTGTGTAATAATACACAACACTATGAGCGAATTTGAAAAGAAAAAACTTGAATCAGACTTCAGGAATTTCACTTCTAAAAACTTTGAACGCCCTGGCGACTGCCGGAATCTGGATCAAATCCGGTATTATGTGCGCGAGCTGTGTGGCAAGATTGAGGAATACGAAAACAGATTTAACTACGTGCCCCAGTGGGCGTATTCGTTGTTAGCGCAATACAATATGGTTCATAACAGCCTGTTGCTCAAAGATTTCAAGCGTGCTTATGCATGATTTGATTAAGTATGAAGTACATCCCCTCTCCTATCCCTATCCGGTTTGAATACATGTATTCTGCTACTTCAAACCGTTCGGGCCGAATGCAGTACCATAAGGTACGACCTGGTGTAACCAAACTTCGGATTAGCCGCCAGGAATTCATTAAGGCTTATAACGAAATGACCATCCTGGCCATTCATCCACTACCGCTGCGCGGTCAGGATGCCGTATTTCAACTTGAGTTTTATGTGTGATCAGCCATTAACTATGGCATCAAGGCTGGCCGGAGAATACCCTACCGATTTAATTGTCTTATTGTCTGACTTGCGATAGACGAGCCACTTATCCCCGGCTTGTTTATAATAGCATTCTGTGCCGTCCTTTTTCAGATAATGCTCTACCGTTGCCCTGGCTTCATCTTCAGAAGTACAGGCTTTACTCATATTAGAACGCTGAACTTCTTCAAACAAGGCATTAAACTTATTGCCCAACCCAAATTCCAGTATTGCACCAGAAAGTACGTATTGCAGGTCGCAGAAAGCATCGGCAATACCCACAATGTCCTTTTCCAGAATAGCTACCTCCAACTCCTTAAGTTCTTCGGCAAGTAATGCCACCCTAAGTTTGCACCGGTTTTCATCAGGAATGGCGGGTACGGGTAGTATTGGATGTTTAAATGTGGAATGAAATTCGGCTACCAGGTTAAGTGAATCGGGTTGTTGCATAGATTATTCGCGTTTAAACTTCAATGATACTACTTGGTACTCAATTTCTTTGTGGCTTTTAAATATAAACGAATGATTACTTATTATAAATAGTTGATTTATAGGTATTAATGATATTAATGATAAATTTTGACTTCAATTAAAATCCATTATTTTGATTGCATCAGCTACCGTATATTTGGGCTGATTTAAAATAGAAATGAATTTTATTGAGGAATTGAAGTGGCGCGGCATGCTGCACGATATCATGCCGGGAACAGAGGATGAACTTAAAAAAGGAATTACATCTGGTTATATTGGTTTTGACCCTACAGCCGATTCCTTGCACATTGGCCATCTGGTTCAGATTATGACACTGCTCCAATTCCAGCGCTGCGGGCATAAACCTTTTGTGTTGGTGGGGGGCGCAACTGGCATGGTAGGCGATCCATCTGGTAAATCGGCAGAACGTAATCTGTTATCGGAAGATGTACTTTCTCATAATGTTGCATCGGTAAAGAAACAACTCGAAAAATTCCTCGACTTTTCATCTGGGGCGAGCAACGCAGCCGAAATGGTTAACAACTACGATTGGTTTAAAGAATTCCGTTTCCTCGATTTTATTCGCGATGTAGGCAAACACATTACCATCAATTATATGATGGCCAAAGACTCTGTACAAAAGCGGTTAGAGTCAGGGTTATCTTTTACAGAATTCAGTTATCAGCTGGTACAAGGGTACGACTTTTACTGGCTCTATAAAAACAAGAATTGTAAACTTCAGATGGGTGGGTCCGATCAATGGGGTAATATTGTTACCGGTACTGAACTGATTAGAAGAAAGGATAATGGCGAAGCCTATGCCCTTACCACCCAACTGATAAAAAAAGCAGATGGCACCAAGTTTGGGAAAACCGAAGGCGGAAATGTTTGGTTAGATCCAGCTAAAACTTCTCCCTACAAGTTTTATCAATACTGGCTCAATACATCCGATGAAGATGCCGCCACCTTTATCCGGATTTTTACATTAAAAGATAAAAACGAAATTGATTTGCTAACAGCAGAGCATGCAACCGCCCCGCACTTGCGGGTGTTGCAAACTGCGTTAGCTAAAGACATTACTGCCCGTGTGCACTCCCCGGCCGATCTTGAACAAGCCATTAAAGCCTCTTCTATTCTATTTGGAAATTCTGTAACAGAAGATCTTGAGGCGTTAGACGAAGAAACTCTTTTAGCCGTGTTTGAAGGTGTGCCTCAGGTTAAAATTTCAAAATCAGGTTACGAGTCGGTTAATACTGTAACCGATCTGCTTGCGGATTTAACACAATCCACCATATTTCCTTCAAAAGGGGAAGCCCGTAAAATGATTCAGGGTGGTGGTGTGAGTATTAATAAAATTAAACTTACCGATGCGGCCTCCAAACCAGGTTTTACTTTATTGCAGAACAAGTACTTATTGGCCCAAAAGGGAAAAAAGAATTATTACCTCATTATTGTTGAATAGTGCAGATGAGAAACCCGGTTGCCGCCTTTACTGCACTCATCTTGTTGTTAACTTGTAATACTTCATTTTCGCAAGTCGAATTAAATGACACAACCCGGGTTTACCGTATTGATAAGGATATAGAAGTTCTGATTGATTCTACCGGAAGGCTAACCTTTGATGACGTTCGCGGCTTAACACTTTCTAAAAGTAATAGCTTCTTAACTTTTGGATACCTCAAAAAACCAATCTGGCTCAGGATAAACGTGCACACCTCACAGCCCAGTTCAGCATGGTACCTGGAGATACCTGCCCCCTTTTTGGAGTATATTGATTATTATCAGAGAACCAGTACAGGCTGGCAACATACCCGAAGCGGATATTATGTGCCACAAAGCGAACGGACAATATCCCACACTAACCATGTATTACCCTTGCGCTTTGATTCGCTAAACAACAGTGAACTATACATCCAAATTACAGGCCTTAGCCCTAAAACATTTCCTGTTTACATCATGAACAAAGAAGTGTTTCATGCCAATACCCGTTTCGATGATTTATGGTACGGGATTTTTTACGGGATTTTGCTGGTTATGTTTCTCTATAATTTTTTTATATACCTAAGCTTAAAGCAAGCAAATTATCTCCTCTACATGGGTACGATAGTGTGTACCTTCTTCATCTTTACTTCCGCAACAGGATATGCCGGTAAATTCTTTTGGCCAGAAAATCCTCAGATCAATTTTTATACGGGTCGGCTTACACTGGGAGTTTTAGGCATTGTCTTAAGCATATTTACAATTCGTTTTCTCGAGGTGCGCAAGTATAGCAAAACAATGTACTATATACTTCTGGTTTTAATTCCCTTGTCCATATTGTCCATTTTCCTGGTGGTTATGAAACAAATGCCATCGGCAGGAAACAATCTTATTACCATTTGCACAATAGTATTTTTAACTACGGGTATTGTATGCCGAATAAAAGGAAATAAGAGTGCAACTTACTACATAGCAGCTTGGGCTATTTATCTTATTGGTGGTTTACTATTAACCTTGCGAAACAGTGGTGTATTTGATTTTAATTTTTGGACCTCTCACTTTGTGGAAATTGGGGCCGCCATGGAAACCAGTATTATTGCATTTGCATTAGGCGATAGATACAGACGCTATAAACAAGAGAAAGAAGAAATTCAACTACAGGCACTTAAAATCCAACAAAGTGCAAATGAATTACTGGAGAAGCGTGTACGCGAGCGCACCGAAGAGCTGATAAAAGCTAATACCGAACTACAAACCAACCTGGCAACAATCAGGAGACAGTCGGAAATAATTGAAGCCAAGAATGCAGAGTTGGATAGTTTCTTCTACCGTATTTCGCACGATTTAAAAGGGCCGATCACCTCCTTATTAGGTTTATCTAATCTGGCAAAACTTGAAGTAAACAACCCCCAAACGCTGGAATATTTAGATCGCCAACATGAACAGGTCGATCGGTTAAATCAGATTATCCGGGGCTTGATTAACCTCACACGTTTGAATAACACAAACCTTTCGCGCGAAAAAATTGATTTTGTAAAACTTGTTGATTCCTGTATAAGTTCGTTGCAGGGAACAGGTAAGTTTTCAAAAATCAGATTTGTAAAGGAAATAGCACACGACATTGACTATGAAGCCGAGTGGGTAATGTTAAATGCAATCCTTCAAAACCTGATCGAAAATTCTATTAAATATTCGAGAGATACTGAAGCATTTGTTCGGGTAAGTATTAGAGGGCTTAATTCGATGGTGTTGGTTGAAGTTGAGGATAATGGTCTTGGCATACCTGAGGAGCATCAGGAAAATATTTTTGAAATGTTTTACAGAGCCAATGAAAAGACAACCGGTAGCGGGCTTGGTTTATACATACTAAAACGTTCTGTAGATCGCTTAAACGGAAAAGTAAAATTAAAGAGTAAAGAAGGCGAAGGCTCAATGTTCACCATCCAACTACCACGTTACTATTAACGGTAGTTAGACATACTGCATTAACCAGTAATTCTCATACCGATCCTGCAATGTACCAAACCATACACCAAAAAAATTTCTTTGTACAGGACTTAAAACTTTACCGCCAATAGCGAGTTTTTTGAAGTATTGATTCATCTCTCTTTTGGATTTACACACTAACATCATGGCAACTGAATTACCTCGTTGAAGACCTTCATCACTTACTAAGTCAGTTCCTATTATTTCTACACTTCCATTACACAGATTAGCCTGCAAAACGTATTGATTAAGGGAATTGGGTAATTGATTAGAAGCAGGACTTTCTCCCAACCGTTGAATTTGTAACTTCCCGCCAAGACACTTCTGATAAAACCGCATAGCTTCGGTGCAATTACCATTAAAAGTTAAGTACACAACAATCTTATTCATCTTTTGGCAAAGATCGGGTTCACGAGTTAAGATAAAGGGTGTGGTTATGCCTGAATATAGGGTTGGACGCGCCAGCCAATCCTGCTACCTTTACATGCAATGAAACATATTTCAATTCTTGTTCCGGAGTTGGCCGTAATGGAAGCAGTAGCCGACCCGAGGTATGCGTTTAGTGCTGCCAATCAGTTTTTGGTTGCAGCCGGCAAACAGCCTTTGTTTCAAATACACCTGGTGGGTAACGAGCATGAGGTTAGTTTACATGATGGTGTCTTTTCAGTGCATGCAGACAAGTTGTGGAAGGATGTAACTAAAACTGATTTAATAATTATCCCGGCCTTGTTTGGAGATATGAAATCAGCCATTGATAAAAATCGGAATTTTATACCCTGGATTAAGAAACAACACGAGCAAGGTGCCGAAGTTGCATCATTATGTGTGGGTGCATTTCTCCTTGCTTCTACGGGGCTTCTTAGTGGCAAATCCTGCTCAACACATTGGGCGTTTTATAACGAATTTAGAACTATGTTTCCAGATGTAACTGTAAAAGATGGATGCATTATTACAGAAGAAAACAGGATTTATTCCAGCGGAGGAGCCAATTCATATTGGAACCTTCTATTACACCTGGTTGAGAAATATACCGATCGCGATACAGCCATACTTGCTGCAAAATATTTTGCTATTGATATCGATCGTGAAAACCAATCGGCATTTACCATTTTTCGTGGACAGAAATCACATACCGATGAAGCAATAAAGAAGGTTCAGGAATTTATTGAAGCAAATTATCAGGAAAAACTTACCCTAGATCAACTGGCCGGTCTGGTTGCTATTAGTCGCAGGAGTTTTGAACGGAGATTTAAACAAGCAACCTCTAATACGGTAACAGAATATGTTCAACGTGTAAAGATTGAGGCCGCCAAACGAAGTTTTGAGTCTACCCGTAAAAACATTAGTGAAGTGATGTACGATGTAGGGTATACCGATACAAAAGCATTTCGTTCGGTATTTAAGAGACTTTCTGGTCTTACGCCTATTGATTATCGGAATAAGTATAACAAAGGGTTGTTTCGCGAAAAGGTGAGTAGATAAAATACAGGTATTTTCTTGTTAAGCTCTTTGCCAAAATCCAGATGCGCTATGTTACCGCTGGTGAAGCATTCAGAGGCCCGAGTTAAAAACAAAAAACACTCGCAAATTTTACGAGTGTTTTTAGCGATCTAAGAGCCCCCTGCCGGAATCGAACCAGCGACCTACTGATTACAAGTCAGTTGCTCTACCAGCTGAGCTAAGGAGGCATTTCTTATATTCCTTTGACCTTACTGATTATCCCGAAGTTTCGGGACTCTACCAGCTGAGCTAAGGAGGTAAAACAAGGGTGCAAAAATAGTGGAACGATTGATTTAAGCAAGTCGAATCACACCGATTTCAGCAATTTTAGTTGTTTTTTTAGCTGAACCAGATGTTGATTGGCCTCCTCAATTTTATCATTAAACTCTTCTTTGAGCTTGGTGGCATTTTTAGAGCGCCCAAAGAATTCGAGATTATTCCGTAAGGTAGAAAGGTCGTTCTCGGCCTTCTGAATCTGTTTGCGTAAGGTTTGCTCTTTGTGATACAATTTGCGGTCAGCCTGAGGATCGTTTTTCAGACCGTACAATTGAGATTGTAATAGTGCCTGCTCTTTATCACCATCACTTAATCCGGAAATAGTATTAACATATTTACCTACAGCATCGGCAAAGCGTTGTTTTACTGATGCGATTGAATTTTTGGGAACGAAACCGATCTCATTAAACTTTCCCTGAAGTTCGTTTAATTGCTCTACGGAAGTGTTACCTGCTATTGCTGCCGAGATTAACTCATCAATAATTACTTCTTTTTTCTTCAGATTTTCTTCCTGCTCCTGATCTGCCTTTACTTGTGAGCCTCTTCGCTGATCAAAAAAGAAATCGCACGCTTCTTTGAATTCTTTATAAATCTTGTCGCGTTGCTTTTCGGGCACCGGACCAATTTCTTTCCATTGTAATTGAAGCTGTTTTAATTCCTGCGAAGTTTTGATCCAGTCATCGCTGGCTTTAAGCTCAATAGCGCGTGCAACCAGATTTTGCTTAGCCTTTAGATTTTTGTCGCGTTCTTCATCTAACTTCTTAAAAAACTGATTCTTATTATGAAAAAACTGTTTAAAGGCAGACCAGAATTTCTTATTAAGATCTTTAGACTTTGCCCGTGGCGTAGCGCCAACACCATCCCAGCGTTTTTGCAACTCCAGTATTTCCTGTGTTTTTTGATTCCAGTCTTTAATTCTGTCAGAAACAAACTGCTGAAAAGCCTGAACCTCATCTGCGATTTTTGATTTGGTCTCAAAATTTGTTTTGAGTTCTACTTGTAAACCGGCAATCAATTCATCGCGTTTAGCATACACTAAATCCGAAGCTGCCTTAAACCGTTGCCATACTTCTTCTTGCTCTTCTTTTGGTACAGGCCCAATGTGTTTGAATTCATTATGCAATTCGTTCAATTCCTTAACGGCATCTTTAATTCGTTCGCGGGTGGTTAATTGTTCGGCCCGTACGCATAACTCTACCTTGGCTTCCAGGTTTTTCTTTCGATCAAGCTCTTTAAGCTCGAAGTAAATATTACGATGGTCATAGAAGCGATCGATCAGCGCATTATAATTGGCCCATAACGTTTTTATGTGTGCGGGTGGAACGGAGCCTACCTGTTTCCAGGCGTGTTGTAATTCTTTAAACGTCTGAAATGAATGAGCACTATCCTCGCCATCAATTAAGGCGCGTAAACTCTCCAGAATTTCATTTTTCTTCCGCAGGTTCTCATTCTTCCTGTTTTCAAGGTTGCGGAAGTATTCATTTCTTCTATCCCGAATCAGTTTAGCAGTTGCATCGAAGGTATGATCCAGTTCATCCAACCGGTATTCAAAGTCTTCTTCAATGCCGCCATCAGCCTTAAATTTTTCTAACGCTTCTTTTCGTTCGGTAGCCCGTATATCATCAAACAGATGCTTAATTTCTTTAAGGGCAAGATCAACTTTTTTAAAGTTTTCTTCTTTGGCTAAATCTTTAACAGCACCTACCAATTCACTCTTAGAAAAACCCGAATAGTCTACATCGTGGTGATCATCCGATTCCACTTCGTGTAGTTCTTCTTCCGGGTGTGTGGTTTGCACAAGTAGCGAATCATCCTGCCCCACTTCCTGCACCTCTTTGTCGTTTTCTATCATCATCTCTCCTCATTTCAATACCAGAGGACTGGTAAAAATACTAAAATCCTTTAATTCATACGGGGGTCGGCTGGGTAATTGGAATAAACGGTAAATCGCCCGCCCAAATCCCGCATAGCCTGTTTCCACATTTGCTCCGGTTCCGTTTCAAATATCAATTGTTCTGATGTAAGATCGCTTACAATCCACGATTCAATTTTCAGTTCTTCTTCTAACTGGCCAGGGCTCCAGCCGCTATAACCCAGAAAAAATTTTATATCAGTGGTTAGTACCTGATGGGTGTCTACCAGTGAGATTAATTGATCAAAATTACCACCCCAATATAGCCCGGGCTGAATTTCGATGGTATCGTTAAGGGCTGCAATGCGATGTACATAATGCAAGGTGTCTTGCTCAACCGGGCCCCCTATAAAAATACGGGAGTCCAGCCCTTTCAGATCTTGCATAATTTCTCCTACCCGGCTATCGGATGGCTTATTTAGAATAAACCCAACTGAGCCTGTATCGTTATGTTCGGTTAATAGAACTGTAGTGCGTTCGAAATTGGGGTCGGCCAGGTAGGGCTCAGAGAGTAATAAACGGCCCCGTTGAGGTAAAATTTTATTTGCGTATTTAAAAAAATCCATAGGTAGATTAACGAAATTTTGCCTCTGATGTTCGAGACCAAAATAAATCATAATAAAAGAAAGGAAATCATATTACGCAACCTCACGAATTGTTAATTTTTCAAAAAAAAATATGCCATCGATTTCAGAGATACGTACCGATTACACAAAGGCAAGTTTAGAAATAAGTGGAGTAGCACAAAGCCCTATTGAACAGTTCAATACGTGGTTCAATGATGCGCTGAAGGCAGAAGTTCTTGAGCCCAATGCCATGACATTATCTACTGTGGACGGGCACGGTAAGCCATCGGGGCGTGTTGTTTTGTTGAAGGGTGTTGAACGAGAGCGATTCTTGTTTTTTACCAATTATCAAAGCCAGAAGGGAAAAGATCTGGATATAAACCCTGCCTGTGCGCTTACCTTTTTCTGGCCCGAGTTAGAACGGCAGGTAAGAATAAGTGGTGTTGCAGAAAGAGTGGATGTAAAAATTGCAGAGGAATATTTTCAAAGCCGGCCGCGCGGAAGCCAGGTGGGTGCATGGGCATCGCCACAAAGTTCCATAATCAAAAACCGTGAGTTGCTGGAAGAACGGGTTACGGAAATTGAAAAGAGATTTGAAGGTAAAGGAGTATTACCGAAACCCCATCAATGGGGTGGATATGAAGTAGCGCCTTTTGAGATAGAATTTTGGCAAGGCCGCCCCAGTCGCCTGCACGATCGCATTGTGTATTATCTTAAAGACGGTAAATGGTTGATACATCGGTTGGCACCTTAGAAGTATCGGTTGGTGGTGGTAGATGAAAATTGATCCATAAAGAAGGCGAGGTAACTATCGCAGATCGTTCAGGGTATTTATTCCCATAGTTCTTCTTACTGTAAAACCTTCGCCATAGGCAGCGCCAATCGCAAAACCTAACTCCTGCCCTCTTGCTTCAAGCAATTTCATAAAGCCCGGGCTTGAGATGAAAGTTTCTGGTTCTTTACTTTCTGTACTATAAAACTGAGATGTAAATGCACGAACGGCATTCATCTTTACATTCCAAAACTCAGAAACATCTACAATTAAATCAGGTACAAGAAACTGGCTTTGAATAAAGTGGTATAAATGTTTAGGTCGCCAGGCTTCTTGCTTAACACCTTCATCGGTTGTTTCAATTTTTGCCAAACCGGAGTAAAAACAAGAATCAAAACTTAGTCCCGAGCCTTTACCGTGGTCGGGATGGCGATCGTAGATGGCATTGGCAAGAACAATATCGGGTCTGTATTTTCTGATAACCCGAATTACCTCACGCTGGTGGGTTTCATCATTCTGGAAAAAGCCGTCTCTGAAGTTCAGATTTTCGCGAACGGACAAGCCCAGTATACTGGATGATTCCCTTGCCTCCTGATCGCGTTGTGGTACGGACCCCCTGGTACCTAGTTCTCCTCTTGTAAAATCAATTATACCCACCTTCTGCCCCAATGCAACATGTTTGGCAATTGTACCTCCGCATCCCAGTTCGGCATCATCGGGATGTGCAGCGAGTACTAGTATGTCTAATTTCATAGCTGGTTTTTTAAACGATTACAGGTTACCATTAATCAGTAACCTAATTCTCAAATTTAGTGCACAACCAGTGCTTCTTTAGCTGCTAAAAACTTCTCTGCGTCAAGTGCGCCCATACATCCGCTGCCCGCAGCTGTAATGGCTTGCCTGTACACTTTATCGGCCACATCGCCAACCGCAAACACGCCTTCCACATTGGTTTTGGTTGAACCTGCAATAACTTTTATGTAACCCGATTCATCCATAGTTAGCTGACCTTTAAAAATATCGGTGTTGGGTTTATGCCCAATTGCTAAGAAAAAACCCTGCACGGCAATATTTTTCTTTTCTCCCGTTTTAGTATTCTTCAACCTAACTCCGGTAACACCACTTTCATCACCCAGTATTTCTTCTGTTTCAGCGTTCCAGTGTACTTCAATGTTAGGTGTACTCAATACGCGTTGTTGCATAATTTTGGAGGCACGCATCTCATCTCTGCGTACAATTAAATGCACTTTTGTACAAAGCTTAGAAAGATAAGTAGATTCTTCTGCTGCAGAATCGCCTGCACCAACAACGGCAACTTCTTTTCCGCGATAGAAAAATCCATCACAAACAGCACATGCCGAAACACCTTTGTTGTTAAACTTCTCTTCGGATGGTAAGCCCAGGTACTTAGCTGAAGCCCCTGTGGCTACAATTACAGTTTCGGCTTCTACTACTTTCGATTCGTCAATGGTTACTTTCAATGGCCAGCCCGAAAAATCAACAGCAGTTACTAATGCAAAGTGAACTCGTGTTCCGAAACGCTCGGCCTGTTTCTGCAAATCCATCATCATTTGTGGACCATTAATTCCGTCAGGGTAGCCGGGAAAGTTTTCTACATCGTTGGTGGTGGTTAACTGGCCGCCAGGCTGCCCGCCCGTATACAATACTGGTTTAAGACCTGCCCGTGCCGCATAAATAGCAGCGGTATAACCTGCCGGACCGGAACCGATAATCAATACTTTCTCTTTTTCCATAACTCAAATTCTAACTATGTAATAAAAAGGGTCTCAATAACTTGAGACCCCATAATTAAATTAAATTCTAACATTTTTAACCGAGGTAAGGCTTTAAGGCCTTGCTTCTGGAGGTGTGGCGTAGTCTGCGAATGGCCTTTTCTTTAATCTGACGTACGCGCTCGCGGGTAAGGTTAAACTTCTCTCCAATCTCTTCCAGAGTCATGGCATGCTCCCCATTTAATCCAAAGTAAAGCGTTATTACGTCAGACTCGCGTTGAGTAAGGGTAGACAGTGCACGCTGAACTTCTCTCCGTAAGGAGTCTGTCATCAGTCCCGAATCCGGGGTCTCTTCAGAGTCGTTTTCCAGTACATCCAACAAACTGTTTTCTTCACCCTGTACAAATGGGGCATCCATAGAAACATGGCGGCCTGATATCTTCATAGTATCCACCACCTCTGCTGTAGTTACCTCCAGTACTTCGGCTAATTCTTCGGGCGATGGTTCACGTTCAAACTTCTGCTCTAACTCAGAGAATGTTTTTGAAATCTTATTCAAAGATCCTACCCGGTTCAGTGGCAAGCGTACAATTCGCGATTGTTCAGCCAAGGCCTGAAGAATGGATTGGCGAATCCACCACACAGCATACGAAATAAATTTGAAACCGCGTGTTTCATCAAAGCGTTGCGCGGCCTTAATCAAACCCAGGTTACCTTCGTTAATCAGGTCGCCTAACGAAAGACCTTGATTCTGATATTGTTTTGCAACGGAAACTACAAAGCGAAGGTTTGCCTTGGTTAGTTTTTCCAATGCAATTTGGTCGCCTTCTTTAATGCGCTTTGCCAGTTCTACCTCTTCATCGGGTGTAAGCAAATCAACCTTACCAATTTCCTGCAAATACTTGTCCAGCGACTGGCTTTCGCGGTTGGTAATCTGTTTACTGATCTTTAATTGTCTCATTAACTATTAGTGGTCGTTAGGTGTAAAACACGTAAAAACGAAAATTTAGTTCCAAAAACCTGCATTCGCAAAGAGGTTAAGCACTTGGGGCCTCTTCCTTTTTGGGAGGTCTGGGAATCAATACTTTACGAGATAGACGGAATTTGCCTGTTTTCTTGTCTACCTCAACCAATTTAACCTTCAGTTGCTCACCTACTTCTAGTACACCATCCATGGTTTCGAGCCGTTCCCATTTAATTTCGGATATATGCAGCAGGCCATCTTTACCTGGCATAAACTCAACAAATGCTCCAAATGGCATAATGGATTTAACTACTCCATCATAAACCTGGTCAACTTCTGGTACGGCTACAATTGCCTTAACACGCTTAACAGCAGCATCCATTACATCCTGGTTGGTGGCAAAAATGTTTACCAAGCCTTTATTTCCAACCTCTTCAATAACAACCGTTGCACCCGTGGTTTTCTGAATTTCCTGAACCACTTTTCCGCCTGGCCCGATAACTGCGCCAATCAACTCTTTATCGATTGTAATAGTTACAGCACGTGGGGCATGTGGCTTAAGGTCTGGCTTAGGCTGTGTAATGGTTTTCTTCATCTCGTTAAGGATATGAAGGCGACCTTCTTTAGCCTGATTCAGGGCTTCGCTTAGTACATCGTAGGTAAGGCCATCTACTTTAAGGTCCATCTGGCAAGCGGTTATACCTTTTTCGGTACCCGTTACTTTAAAGTCCATATCGCCCAGGTGATCTTCATCGCCCAGAATATCAGACAAGATTGCATAGCGTTTAGTTGCACTATCAGAAATCATGCCCATGGCAATACCTGAAACAGGTGCCGAAATTTTGATACCTGCATCCATCAGCGCAAGCGAGCCTGCACATACAGTGGCCATAGATGACGAACCATTTGATTCGAGAATATCAGAAACCAATCGGATTGTATAAGGGCTTGCGGTTAAATCGGGCAGTACTTGTTTAAGTGCACGCATAGCCAGATTACCATGGCCTACTTCGCGTCTTCCCGGGCCGCGGTTAGGTTTTACTTCACCTGTAGAAAATCCCGGAAAATTATAGTGCAGGATGAATTTGTTGGTACCATCGAACATGGCACCATCAATCAATTGTTCATCCAACTTTGTTCCTAATGTTACGGTGCTTAGCGACTGTGTTTCGCCACGGGTAAAAATAGATGATCCGTGTGCGGAGGGAAGGTAATCTACTTCGCTCCAAATCTGGCGGATTTCATTTGTCTTACGACCATCCAAACGAACTTTCTCATTCAACACGAGGTTCCGGCACGCACTCTTCTGGATGTCTTTGTAATATTTCTTTACCAGATCCTTGTTTACGGTTGTGTCTTCAGGCAGTGAAGCCAGATACTCATCAACAATCTGTCCGAATAGTTCTGAGCGTTGATGCTTGCTGGTTAATTGTTGAAGCGCTACTGCATAAACCTTATCATAAAGCAACTTGAAAAGTTCTTCTTTAAAGTTTTCGTCTTTTACTTCATGGTTGTAAGTTCGCTTTTCTGTTTTGCCGGTAGCTTCTGTTAATTCAATCTGTAACTGACATTGAACCTTTATGGTTTCATGAGCAAGCTTTAATGCTTCGAGCATATCGGCTTCTGAAATTTCTTTAGCCTCGCCCTCTACCATCAAAATGTTTTCGATTGAAGCGGCTACTATAAAATCAAGATCTGATTTTTCTTTTTGTTCAAAAGTGGGGTTGATAATAAACTTACCATCTACGCGCACTACGCGTACTTCAGAAATAGGTCCCTGAAAAGGAATGTCAGAAACAGACAAGGCTGCCGATGCTGCAAAAGCTGCGAGTGAATCGGGAAGTGCGTTAAGATCGCCAGAAATCAATTGAATGTTAACTTGAGTATCCGCATGATAATCATCTGGAAATAAAGGACGTATAGCTCTATCAACAAGGCGACTAATCAGCACTTCATAGTCAGAAAGTTTTCCTTCACGTTTCAGAAATCCTCCTGGAATTTTACCAGTAGCAGCGAATTTTTCCTGATAATCTACTGATAAGGGAAGGAAATCGGTTCCTTCTTTAGCCGTTGGCGATGCAACTGCGGTGGCCAGCAACATGGTGTTGCCCATTCTAAGTACTACCGAGCCATCGGCCTGGCGTGCAAGTTTACCTGTTTCAATTGTAATCTGGCGTCCGTCAGGTAGCGTGCAAGATTTTGTAATTACTGTTGGTTTCATAGGTACGAGTTTAACGGGCAGCCTACAATTCACGGTTTGCCCGGTATTAATTAAAAAGCGAAAGGGAACCTGATGGTTCCCTGTTCGTTAGATTCGAATTTATTACTTTCTTAAGTCGAGGTCGACTAAAACAGCACGGTAACGTTCAATGTTGGTGCGCTGCAGGTAATTCAGCAATTTCTTGCGCTTACCTACCAACTTTAACAAACCCTGTTGCGTTGAGTGATCTTTGCGTTGGCCTTTCAAATGCTCAGTTAAATGGCTGATACGGTACGTAAAAAGGGCAATTTGAGATTCTGGAGAGCCTGTGTCGGCTTTTTTCTTTCCAAATCCGTGCTTGCTGAACAATTCCTGCTTCTTTTCTGAATTGAGGTACATCTTTGATAATCTTTATTTAGCTACTTTTTTCAACGCGCAAAAGTATAAGAATGCCCTGAAATTACCAAAACCATCTTATTCTGTCTTTTTTGAAAATCTTCGGGTTAGTCTATCCCAGATCACACTATAAAAATCCGCATCGAACAAGCGGGCATCGGCTCTGGCCTGCCGTAAAAACATAAACCCTATAATAAACAGGGTTACATTAGCCAGCCACATACCAGTTTCCACTGAAAGTACAGATTGTTTTGCCCATTTTTCGCCCATTAGCGAAAGCACATAAAACAAGATGAAGAACAGAATGGACATAAGTACAGGAACCCCCAGCCCCCCTTTCTTAATAATAGCGCCAAGAGGTGCCCCAATCAGAAACATGGCAATGCATGCAATAGCCTGAGCCATAATCTTATGCCATTGAATGTAGAAAATGCGCTTTTCGTTTTTGAAGGCTTTTAGGTTCGCATTGTTGGTTAATAATTGAGCTTTTGCCGTTCGAGCCTGAGTAAGTGCGCTGGCCAGTTCGCTTTCAGAATACGGGGCCCGAAAAATGCTGTCAGACTGGTAACGATTATGATCTGAGTATTGAAGATACGTTACCGGCATATCGGGGGAATCGGGTTTAGCCAATACAGGCTTTGCATTAATTAATGCCGGATCGTAGTCATTCTTAGAAAAAGCTATAGAATCGCGTTTATGTTTGTGTTGCGAAATTGCATCCGGCCACACCACCTTATCTCTATTAGAGTAATAATTGAACATGTTTTTGGATGACGCGTAAACTGAAATCAATTCTGTTCTGATTGTAAAATCAACCGAATCCATATCATCTTGCAACTGCTTCATGTTGCGCATTAGCCGGTTACTTTGAAACCATTTTTTATCGGTACGATTTAACCCAAACGATGATAAGTCGAATACAATTTGAGATTTATCGAATTGCGTTTTTCTGTAGCTCTCATCCTGGCGTGTTCCACTTGAATAGTTTTGCGGCCCGGTGTTACCTTCCAGGTAATCATACCCATGAAATAACTCTAATTTCAGATACGAATCATTTAAAATGGTATACATCCGGCCCGAGTCTGCTACAATAACGGCTTTGTTACCCGATCGGCCTCTGTGATCATAAATGATAATTCCTTTAAGCAAACCGGTATCGGGAGTTTTATAATTTACCTTTATGCTGATGCCAGGTATAGAATTGTAAAACACACCTTGTCTTAAATCGAGCGCAGGTTTCTTTTGTTTAATGTCCCATAACAAACTGTAAGCTTCCAGTGCAGCTTTTGGTACCATGTAATTGCCTATTAGAAACGCACCTAGCGTAATCAGTAGTACAAATCCAAAAATGGGTAACAAACTTCTTAATAGTGAGATTCCAAGGCTTTTGATTGCCGTTAACTCAAAGTGTTCGCCCAGGTTTCCGAAGGTTATTAACGAAGAAAGTAAAACAGCAAGAGGCAGCGCTACCGGGGTGTTGAATATGGCAAAGTAAAAAAGCAACTGTCCGATTACATCCCATCCCAGATCTTTTCCGATAATGTCATCAAAGTATTTTAACATATGAATGTTCAGCAAAATGAAAACCACTACCAGAAAGGTGAGCACGAACGGCCCCAGAAAGGAGGTGAGGATCAGTTTGTCTATCTTCTTCATATCGGGCAAAGATAGGCTTCAAAAATGAAGCCACATCTTCTGGTGTAACAAGGGTTAAAAGATTTTGATTAAATAGTTTAAAAGTTTGTATGTTTGCGCTCCCAAAATTTGATTTGGCGCGGTAGCTCAGGTGGTTAGAGCGTTGGATTCATAACCCAAAGGTCGGGGGTTCAACTCCCCCCCGCGCTACTTTATTCCCTACAAGAGCTAAGATACCGATTCGATTTCAGCAATAAATAGGAATTCATTTCCGCCAAAGCCTGTCCGGCATTCAACTCCCCTTTTTATAACGCTTCGGCTTCCATTATATAGATAATAAAAGTGAGCGTTAACAAAGCCTCTGATTTTCCGTTAATGCGTATAATCATACTTTGGCTTCGCGTAACAAATTGATGTTTTAATTTGTGGTTAAACAGAAAATCTTTTTAACTTAAAATCCGAAGGCAGGATAAGACTATGGCAGAAACAACCAAAAAGTTATTTACACAGGATTTCGAGGTACATGCCTCCATTAAAATGCTATACCCCTACCTTCAGACTGCCAGCGGACTTTCAGAATGGTTTGCAGATGATGTAACGATTACCCCAGAGAAGGTTTTTAAATTTGTGTGGGATCATGAGGAGCACAAAGCCACGATGAGCGCCCACCGGATTAATCATTTTGTAAAATTTGAATACCTGCCCGAATCTGAGGCGGATGAATCAGACCCCAGCTACTTCGAGTTAAGGCTCGAATTAAATGAACTTACTCAAACTACATTTCTTAAAGTATCCGATTACTCAGATTTTGACGATCTGGATGAACTTGCAGACCTATGGGATGGCCTCATAGAGAACCTGCGAAAAGTTGTGGGCGGGTAAAGCCGATTACCAACTCAATTTTTTTACTGACCATCACCCGTTATTTTTGCTTTCCACTATTTTGGATTAACCCCGTATGCTACCCAACCACAACCCTACCGAAACACAAGCCTGGCAAAAACTAGGCTCTCATTTTTTGATGATGCAAGCCACGCACATGCGCGATCTGTTTAAAGAGGACCCTTCCCGATTTGCGAAGTTTCAGGTTCAGTTAGGAGATTTGCTTTTTGATTACTCCAAAAACATTATTACCGAAGAAACACTTGGCTACCTGCAGGAATTAGCTAAGGAAGTCGAACTGAAAGAAGCAATTCACGTCATGTTTGGAGGCGACAAAATTAATAAGACCGAACACCGCGCTGTGTTACACATAGCGTTACGCAACCGAAGCAATACTCCGGTTTATGTAGATGGTGAAGATGTAATGCCTATAGTTAATAAAGTGCTGGAGCAGGTTAAAAATTTTTCAGACCAACTTTTATCAGGAAACTGGAAAGGGTACACCAATAAAGCCATTACCGACATAGTAAATATTGGAATAGGTGGCTCTGACCTTGGGCCGCTTATGGTTACTGAGGCGCTTAAACCGTACCACTCCACAATAACACCACACTTTGTATCGAATGTGGATGGTACGCATCTGGCAGAAACGGTTAAGAAACTTAACCCCGAAACCACATTGTTTATTATCGCTTCTAAAACTTTTACCACACAAGAAACTATGACCAACGCAGAAAGCGCCAGAAAATGGTTTCTTGATATGACTGAAGGCAAAGGCGATGTAGCAAAACACTTTGTAGCAGTGTCAACCAACACTCAAGCTGTTACGGCATTTGGAATTGCACCTGAAAATATGTTTGTATTTTGGGATTGGGTGGGTGGCCGCTATTCATTATGGTCTTCCATAGGCCTTTCTATTTCGGCTACCATCGGCTACGATAATTTTGTGAGCCTGCTGGAAGGAGCACACGCTGCCGACAACCATTTTAAGAACCAACCATTTGAAAAAAACATACCGGTACTAATGGCTTTGCTGGGAGTTTGGTATGGTAATTTTTTTGAAGCCCACTCTGAAGCTATACTTCCGTACGATCAATATCTGCATCGCTTTGCGGCCTACTTCCAGCAAGGTAATATGGAGAGCAATGGTAAATCGGTTGATCGGGATGGAAACCAATTCTTTTACCAAACGGGCCCTATTATTTGGGGCGAGCCAGGCACTAACGGTCAGCATGCTTTCTATCAACTCATTCATCAGGGTACAAAACTTATTCCCTGCGATTTCATAGCACCGGCACAATCACAAAATCCGGTTGGCGACCATCACGATAAACTTCTCTCCAACTTCTTTGCACAAACCGAAGCATTGATGACTGGTAAAACAGAAGCAGAAGTTGAAACTGAGTTACGCAAGGCTGGTATGAGTAACGAAGAGTTATCCTTCCATGTTCCGTACCGGGTGTTTGCAGGCAACAGACCTACTAATTCTATTATGTTTAAAAAACTAACACCCTACACGCTGGGGTTGTTAATTGCATTATATGAACATAAAATATTTGTGCAAGGTGTAATTTGGAACATCTTCAGCTTCGATCAATGGGGAGTTGAATTAGGAAAGGTTTTGGCAAAAAAAATCCTGCCCGAGTTGTCATCAAACGATCCCGTTCAAACCCACGATTCATCCACTAACGGACTGATTAATTATTTCAAACGTTTGAAATCGGAATAAAAGCTTAATGCTTGGATAACACTGTTTTACACGTATTTTTGGGCCACTTGTTATATCCTTGATGGAATCAAAAATTTCTAAAATAGGTGTGTTCACATCAGGTGGCGATGCACCCGGCATGAATGCCGCACTAAGGGCTGTTGTACGTGCAGCTATCTACTATAAGAAAGAAATATATGGAATCATGCAAGGCTATGAAGGCATGATTGAAGGCGATATAGTAAAACTTGGAGCACGCTCGGTGGGTAATATTATTCAACGGGGTGGTACAATTCTAAAGACTGCCCGGAGTAAAGAATTCCGTACCAAAGAGGGCCGGGAGAAGGCCTTTCTGAATCTAAAAAAACATGGCATTGAGGCACTCGTAGCTATTGGTGGCGATGGTACTTTTACGGGCCTTCATAAACTTCAGGAAGAATATTCGATACCTGCTATTTGTATTCCCGGTACGATTGATAACGACATAGCCGGTACTGATTTTACAGTAGGGTTTGATACCGCAACCAATACAGCGGTAGAAGCCATTGATAAAATCCGCGATACAGCTTTATCTCATAACCGTCTTTTCTTTGTTGAAGTGATGGGGCGTAACTCAGGTTACATTGCCATCAACAGTGGTATTGCAGGTGGTGCTGTAGCTACTATCATTCCGGAAGAAACCATGAAACTGGATGAGTTGTTTGCTAAACTGGATGAGGGGGGAAAGACTAACAAAAAATCAAGTCTTATTGTTGTTGCCGAAGGAAGCAAACTGGGTAGTGCGATGGAGTTGGCCAAAAAGGTTTCGGAGCGCAATAATTACTTCGATATTAAAGTAACCATTCTGGGGCATTTACAAAGAGGAGGCTCCCCTACTTATTTCGACCGGGTATTAGCCAGCCGGATGGGTGTGGCTGCAATTGAAGGTTTATTAAATGGTGAACGTGATGTAATGGTGGGGATACGCAATAATCAAATTGTGTATAATGATTTTGATACAATAATGAAGCACCATCACGAAATAGACAGCGAAGCACTTCGTATTTCTAAAATACTATCTATCTAATAGTCATGAAAGATCTTACAGTAGGCATTGATATTGGAGGAACAAACACTAAGTATGGTATTGTAGATCGTGCAGGCCAGGTGTTGTATCAGGGAAATATTCCCACTACCCAGTACGAAGGGTTTCAGGAATATTTTGATGGAATGGCTGATGCCTTGAAGAAAGGAATTCAGGAGTTACCAGGCGATACGCGCATAGTGGGAATTGGTGTAGGTGCTGCAAACGGAAATTATTATACCGGCAATATTGAACGTGCTACCAACTTAAAGTGGAAAGGTGTTTTGCCCCTGGCAAGAATGTTCAAAGAAGAATTTGATGTACCCTGCATTTTAACCAACGATGCCAATGCCGCAGCGGTAGGTGAAATGATTTATGGCAACGCCAAAAACATGAAGGACTTTGTGGTGATTACACTTGGTACCGGATTAGGTAGCGGATTTGTTTGTGGTGGTGTGTTGTTAAATGGTCATCACGGTATTGCTGGCGAAGTAGGCCATACTTCTGTTAACCCGGCTGGCCGGTATTGCAATTGTGGTAAGCGGGGTTGTTTAGAAACATATGTTTCAGCTACCGGCATTAAACGCACAGTTTATAAATTATTGGCCGACCACCTGGAGCCAAGCGAACTGCGGGGTATTAGTTTTGAAGACCTGAACACCAAAATGATTTCGGAAGCTGCACACCGGGGAGATGTGGTGGCTATTGAAGCATTTGAATATACAGGTCGTATTTTAGGAATGAAACTTGCCGAAACGGTTGTGCATACCGATCCTGAAGCAATCTTTTTGTTTGGCGGATTATCTATGGCGGGTGACCTCATCTTCAGGCCTACCATTAAGCACATGGAAGCCAACCTGATGCCGTTATTCAGAGGAAAAATAAAAGTACTGCCATCAGCTATGCAAAATCAGGCAGCCCCAATCTTAGGCGCCAGTAGTTTAGTGTGGGATTACTTAGATAAGCTGCAACTGAAGACAGAACTTGCCTGAAAATAACCTTGCACTTGTTGGCTTACCCACAAGCTTACAGTTCTTTAAACTCACACTTCTTACACGTAGCAGAGTCAGGCGACCTGCAACAAAAAGCATCAAATAGTGTCACCCTTTCTGGGTTTTAGGATATTTTATCTACTCCCTTTCTATAATAATTCCACCACTTCGTGGTTGTTTTTAGCCTGAAGGATTGATACGATTACCGAAAAACACCAAACCGACCCATTTAATCATAAAGTGGTGACATTAAATCATTGTTGTCGTCCGGTTTTCAATCTGATGCCCTTTCATACTCTGGGTTTTAGGATATTTTATCTACTCCCTTTCTATAATAATTCCACCACTTCGTGGTTGTTTTTAGCCTGAAGGATTGATACGATTACCGAAAAACACCAAACCGACCATTTAATCATAAAGTGGTGACATTAAATCATTGTTGCCGTCCGGTTTTCAATCTGATGCCCTTTCATACTCTGGGTTTTAGGCACATTTTATCTACTTGTTTTTTATAATAATTCCACCACTTCGTGGTTGTTTTTAGCCTGAAGGATTGATACGATTATCGAAAAACACCAAACCGACCCATTTAATCATAAAGTGGTGACATTAAATCATTATTGCCGTCTGGTTTTCAATCTGATGACCCTTTCATACTATCACCCTTTCTGGGTTTTAGGCACATCTTATCTACTTGTTTTTTATAATAACTTCACCTCTTCGTGGTTGTTTAAGTCCGAAGGACTGATATGATTATAGAAAAATATCAAACGCACCAATTCAACCGCGAAGCGGTGACATTAATTATTGCTACCAACTTGCTCACGTGCAAACACCAACCAGGAGGAGATGTTATTCCACCTTAATTCCCAGATTCTTTCCTAATAGATTAAATTGTTCAACCCATGCTTCGTCTACCGAAGCGTGCTCTTTGCGTTTGTTCTCCATCGAAATTTCGAAGTACAAATTCTGGCTTTTATGAAAATTGGGGTCAAGCTGAAATTTTTCTAACAATGGAAACATCCTGTTCAGCCGCTGAATACGTTTTATATTCTCGCGCTCGCTGCTAATGCGATTCAACTCTTTCAATACACTCTCCCCTGCCAGCCTTGAAAGTTTACGTGGATCTTCAATCTTCAGGTTCCACCGATCAAGTTCTGCCACAATACGCTCCATTTCCTTTATGTTGATCTTATCGGATTGAAAAGTCTTTATCAGGTCCGCATTCAAAATATATTCAAAAGTAGTTTTATAGGTATTAGGTATTGGAATATCGTTGTTAGCCAATGCATTAATAAGCACGTAATCGTGGTTGTAGCTCTTACGTAATGAGCTCTCCAATTCGGCCATACTTTCCTGCGCAATCATATCCAGAATTTTGCGCTTCTCGTCTCTAAACAAATGCCAGATGGTATACTTCTCTGGCCCAAAGTACATTTGCATTAATCCAATCACATCACCCAATCGACCTTCTTCAAAGGCCTTCACCATTCTAAATTGCATGCTGGCAAACTTATCGGGCTCCATATCTAAAGAAATATTTCCAATAATGTTATGCTTGCCTAAATAGATTACAGCAAAAGCAAATTTTTTCTCAGAACGGGTAACTACCGATTTTACATTGGTGATTCCCAGTGCCAGTTTTTGCTCTCCTGCTTCTTTCTTAATGAATGATTCGCTTGAGGTATTGTAGTTGAACACGGTTAATGATTCGGGCTCATCTTCAAAAATAGATGATACCGCATAGTGGATACCTACGCGCTCCAGATTTGTGCGCGATGGAAGCACTACCTTTTTATACACACCCCCTCCGTTTTCATATTGACTTACATTACTTGGCGCGCTCTCTAACCGTTGAATAAACTCTGGCTCCAGGTCAACATCTCCTATCTGGTTTGCTAACTGAATTACCCGACAAGCGTATTGTAATACTTGTGTGGTTTCAATACCCGAAATTTCATCGAAGAACCAACCGCAACTGGTATACATTAACATGGCATGACGCTGCATTTCCAATATGCGTAAAATACGGTTTGCTGATGCATCACGTAATGCATGATCTTTCAGAAATCGCCTTACATGGTCATCGGTGCGTTTAAGAACGACATTAATGTATTCGTTACGAGCAGCCCATGGACTGTGCATAACTTTCGTTCCTTCCCGTTCAAATATTTCAGTGGCTTTATTACGTAACCAATCTAGCGATTCCTTAAGGGGTTGACGCCAGAGTTGGTGGTATCCGGGTTTACCCGAGTTACACCCGCAATTACTTCTCCACCGTTCAACACCATGTACGCAACTCCACGAGCTATTCTCAATTATCTGAGCTTCGTCTTGCGGTGGGCAAAGCTCCAGAAACTGTGCGTAATTGGTTAGCCTGGCCTGGTTTCCTTTTTCAATATAATCCAGACAATAAGCTAAAGCCATCTCACCGTGCTTATGATGATGTCCGTACGTTTCTCCGTCTGTTGCAACATGAATTAATTGTGGTTCATCATCACTTTCATCAATCGCACTTAATAGGCGATCGGCAAAGCGTTTACCATCATTTAACAAACCATTAAAGGCAATGCCTTGCGATATATCGCCTTCATAGAAGTATAGCACAATACTTTTACCGCTGGGTAAATTACAGGTGTACGCTTTGGTGGTATTAATGGTGCGGTCATTTACTTCGGTCCAGTCGGTTGATCCGATTTTACGAACCGACTTTGCCTGCCGGGGTGCCAATATGGTAAACCGGATGTTATTCTCGGCCAGTACTTCAAGAGTTTCTGTATCCACAGCTGTTTCGGCCAACCACATTCCTTCGGGTTTGCGATGAAACCGGTACTCAAAATCGCGAATACCCCAAATGATTTGTGTTTCTTTATCCGCACGATTAGCTAATGGCATAATCATATGATTATACACTTGAGCTACGGCAGAGCCATGACCGCCAAAATTTTTTGCACTTAGCTTATCAGCTTCTAAAACTGCCTCATACGTATCGGGCGCATAAACTTCCATCCACGAAAGTAAAGTAGGCCCAAAGTTGAAACTGATACGGGCATAGTTATTAACAATGTTTTTAATAACGCTATCTTCATTTAAAATTCTTGAAGTAGCGTTGGGTTCGTAGCACTCGGCTGTAATGCGTTCGTTCCAATCGTGATAGGGATAGGCAGAATCCTGCAGCTCAATTACCTCGAGCCAGGCATTTTCGCGTGGAGGTTGATAGAAATGACCGTGAATACAAACGTATTTCTGTGGTGCTTCGCCCGACATAACAATTATTTAACGACAGTTTAAAAAATTAATTTACTCTAAATCAAACTCAGCCTTTTCTTCAACAAGTTTTAAAATAGTAGCGCCAAGAGGAGGTAGTGTTATAGACACTGAATAATCGCGATTATGATATTTAACTGGTGAAGTATACAGTAAACCCATATTCAACAATCCACTTCCGCCATACTTCATGTTATCCGAACTGAATATTTCTTTATACGTGCCCCGCAGTGGAACACCAATCCGATAATGCTCGCGTACTTCAGGTGTAAAATTGCATATAATCAAAATAGACTCATGCTTATTATCAGTTTTGCGCATAAAAACAATTACGCTGTTTTCGCGATCAGAGTAATCCACCCATTCAAACCCGCGGTTATCAAATTGAAATTGAAAACAAGCGGATTCGGTTTTATACAATTGATTTAATTCACGAATTAAAGTAAGCATGCCCTGGTGAGGCGCATAGTCCAATAGATGCCAATCTAAACTGCCATCGTGGTTCCATTCGGCTGTTTGGCCAAACTCGCCACCCATAAACAGTAACTTACTGCCGGGATGAGTGAACATATACGTGTACATTAAACGTAAGTTGGCAAACCTACGCCACTCATCGCCCGGCATACGGCCCATGAGCGAGCCTTTGCCATGTACCACTTCATCATGCGAAAGCGGTAGCATAAAATTTTCGGTAAAGGCATATACGATACTGAACGTAATTTCATCCTGATGATATTTACGATGTACAGGATCGGACTTAAAATAATGCAATGTGTCGTGCATCCACCCCATCATCCACTTCTGCCCAAACCCTAAACCACCTAAGTACGTTGGTTTGGAAACCCCGGGCCAGGCAGTGCTTTCTTCGGCAATAGTTATTGCATCCGGGAAGTTGCCATACACTACTTCGTTAAATTCTTTTAAAAAATTGATGGCCTCAATATTCTCATTTCCGCCATACTCGTTTGGTATCCACTCTCCTTCCTTACGGGAATAATCAAGATAAAGCATTGAAGCAACGGCATCTACGCGCAAACCATCTGCGTGAAATACTTCTAACCAGAATAATGCATTACTAATCAGGAATGATCGCACCTCTGCTCTTCCGTAATTATAGATATAACTGCTCCAGTCCGGATGGAAACCCTTGCGGGGATCGGCATGTTCATATAAATGCGTTCCATCAAACTTATAAAGTCCATGCGCATCGCCAGGAAAATGCGAAGGCACCCAATCGAGTATTACACCAATCTCAGCTTCGTGCAATGCATTAACCAACTCCATAAAATCCTGCGGTTCGCCAAAACGACTCGTGGGCGCAAAATATCCGGTTAGCTGATATCCCCACGATCCAAAGAACGGGTGTTCCATAATGGGCAAAAACTCTACATGTGTAAAGCCATTCTCTTTCACATAATTAACCAACTCATGAGCGAGTTCTTTATACGAGAGTGATCTATTTCCATCATCATGTTTTCTGCGCCAGCTTCCGGCATGCACCTCGTAAACAGAATATGGTTTAGGTTTAGAGGCGTTCTTTTTTCGATCGTTGAGCCAAACGCTATCGCGCCAGGTATAGGTATGATCCCATACAATAGATGCTGTGCGGGGGGCAACTTCGGCATAAAATGCAAACGGATCGGCTTTTTCTAAATATTCTCCTGTATTGGAATTAATTGCATACTTATATGCTTCGCCTTTTGCTATTCCCGGAAAAAAGCCTTCCCATATTCCGGATTCATCCCAACGGGGTGTGAGTTTATGGTCGTTACTATTCCAGTGATTGAAATTTCCGATAACGGAAACACTGCGTGCATTCGGTGCCCAAACAGCAAAGTACGTACCCGATTGTTTTTTAAACGTGGCCGGATGTGCGCCCAGCTTTTCATATAGCTTAAAGTGTTTACCACTTTTAAACAGATGAATGTCGAAATCGGTAAGCAGGCTGAACGAGTCCAGCTCTTCGGTTTTAGGTTTGGATGATTTCTTTGCCATCAGTTTTTCTTTTTTCTTTCTTCTCTTGCCTGAAAATAGCGGTTCATAAGGTAATAAATTCCGCGCAACGGTATGTTAACCCAATCGGGGCGGCCATTCAGTTCATAACCTAATTCATAAATTGCTTTTTCGAGCAGGTATGTACGAATTAAAATTTCATCTTCGTTATTCAAGTCTGCCTTAGATCCCATTCGTTCCAGATATGCGCCCAGATAGAACCGGCTAATATAATGTTGCCATTGATCGGCCCATTGTTCTAAAAACTCAATATCTTTTTCGCGGTAGTTTTCATTTAACAGAATTTTACCAAATGCAGCATAATGAAACGAGCGCATCATTCCGGCAACATCTTTAAATGGATTCTTCTTTAACCTGCGTTCGCTAAAACTAAATCCGGGCTCACCTTCAAAATCAATAATTATAAAATCTTTTCCGGTAAACAATACCTGGCCTAAGTGGTAATCTCCATGAATACGGGTTTTGTTGGCGTTAATCTTGGTTTGATAAATTTCGCTAAAGCATTCTAACACTTTGTCTTCCAGAGCAAGCACTTTTTTGGCTAACTCTTGTGTTTGGTCATTTAATTTAGGTATGGATTGCTCCAGCAGTTTAAACCTATCGCGTGTTAACTTTCTTAGTGCAGAGTATAGCGATCGTTGATAATTTGTGGTGAAAGATTCTGGTACAAACGCGGCATTAACTTTATCTGAAGCTAAAGCCTGATGCATTTCGGCAGTGCGTTGACCTAACCGAACCACCCGCTCGTAAAAACCGCGCCCAATAAACTCCTGAATTATTTCCGGGGCGTCTTCAAATTGCAAAGCAGCTTTATTTATTAAAGGAGGCAATTTTTCTTTCTTCGCCTTTGCCATTATTCGTTCATAGAAACGGCCTACCGAGTCGATCGTCATAACCCACGAATCGCCCTGGTTATCTACCTTCTCTTGCAGCAACCCGAACACAATTATATTACCTTCGTTGTCGCGAAATTCTACACTACCGGCATACTTGGGTGCATTACGAAAGGATGTGTTTTCTGACAAGAATCTTACGATCTCCAGATCTGGGTTTATCTCGGTTTCGATTTTCCGATAAAACTTGAAGAAGTACTTATCGTTATACACCATGGCCGTATTGCTCGAGTCTGCCTTTAATATTTTGGATTCCACTTCATCAGAATTGAGCTTTGCAAATACACTGCTATTAAACTCCAGTGTACCTTCCTCCTCTTTAATCCTAAGCTTGCGGTCCATACTAACAAATAGAAAATCGCGGAAACCTTTATGGTAACTGCTATCTATAACAAATCCTAATTTGCCTTGAACCTCGGCTCTGCAGATTACACTTTGCGCAGTGTATTCAGCTTTGTCTACCATGCTATCAGAAGGCATAAAGCACATGGGTAGAAAATATAGTTCGGGAAGCCGTTGTACATAGTGAACTTCTACAATTACCAGGTAATGAATTTCGCCATCCACTTTAAGTGGAATCATTTTGTTAACACTTACCTTTGAGATAGGTCTGGCCTTTCCGCCAAACCACCTACACTTCTTCATAAATGGCTGAAGTACTTTTCGCTCTAACAAGCGTACATCGTTATAGTTGCTAAAGGTACGTTCCCATGAAAGCTCGGGTTTAAACAAGAACAACTCGTTTGAATTACTGCTTTGCACTTTCTTTTCTGATACATCGGCCTGAAACCAGAAATACCCGTAAGGGCCAACTGTAATGGAGTACTCGCCTTCGCCAACACTCATAAACCGGTTCTGACTGAACACTTCGGTAATATCGCAATCTTTAAATGATTTAAGATCGAGTGTAGTGGCCTGGCTAAATTGAGATAGATTAGCAACAACAATAATATTCTCTTTCTCGTACGTTCTGGCAAAACACAGCACTTTCGAATTACTACTGTCAATAAATTTCAAACTACCCTTACCAAAAACCCCTAATCGTTTGCGCATAGACAGCAGGTTGCGAATCCACCATAACAATGACGATGGGTTTTCTTCCTGTGTGGCCACATTAATCGATTCGTGGCGATACATCGGGTCTGTGATTATTGGCAAATAAAGTTTTTGAGGATTAGCGGTTGAAAACCCGGCATTAAGATTCATATTCCATTGCATGGGAGTACGCACACCAAACCTATCGCCTAGATAAATATTATCGCCCATTCCAATTTCATCGCCATAATACAAAACGGGTGTACCGGGCAGCGAAAACAGGATTGCATATAGTAGTTCAACTTTTCTTCTATCGTTGTTAAGCAAAGGGGCCAGACGCCTGCGTATACCAATGTTGTGTTTGGTGTTGGGATCGGTAGCGTAGGCTTTAAACAAATAATCCTTTTCTTCTTCTGTTACCATCTCCAAACCAATCTCATCGTGGTTACGTAAGAAAAGCGCCCATTGAACATTTGGCGGTGCCGATGGAGTTTGTTCCAGAATATCGATTATGGGATAGGCATCTTCTGTTCTTAGTCCCAGATACAAGCGAGGCATTAATGGATAATGAAAATTCATGTGGCACTCATCGCCTTGCCCAAAATACTGGGCCGCATCTTCCGGCCACATATTTGCTTCGGCTATAAGTATACGATTTTCATAATGTTTATCGATGTGCGCGCGTAAGCGTTTTAAGAAAGAATGGGTTTGTGGCAAATTCTCACAACTGGTTCCTTCTTCTTCAAACAAAAAAGGAACATTCGCTAACCGAAAACCATCAACACCCAACTTCATCCAGAAATCGACCACTTTAATAATCTCGAGTTGTACTTCTGAATTTTCGTAGTTCAACTCTGGCTGATGGCGGTAGTAGCGGTGCCAATAGTACATTTTGGCTTCATTATCCCACGACCAGTTAGAAGATTCATCATCGGTAAACATAATGCGTGCATCGCGGTAGCGGTCTACATTATCGCTCCACACATAATAGTCTTTATACCGGGAGCCCGAACGTGCTTTTCGCGATTTCTGAAACCAGGGATGCTGATCGGAAGTATGATTCAAAACCAACTCTGTAATAACCCTGATGTTTCTGCGATGGGCTTCTTTAAGGAAGAGCCTGAAGTCGGCAAGAGTACCATAGTCAGGGTGTATATCGCAGTACTCGGTTACATCGTAGCCATCATCTTTGAGCGGTGATGGAAAGAAGGGTAATAACCAAATGGTGTTAACACCCAGGTCTTCTAAGTAATCCAGCCGTTGAATAAGGCCGGGAAAATCGCCAATGCCATCGGCATTACTGTCTTGAAATGCCCGTACACTCAATTCATAGATAACTGCATCTTTAAACCATAATGCATTGGTAATTTTGCTTGCCATACTACATGTTTGACTCGTGGATTTCTATTTTGAATAAATGAAACGGCATTTTGTTTGGATTTAGATGAACATAGTTCCACTCTTGTGTCCAGGTAAAGTGTTCATCCGTTATCAGGTCATGCAGTTTAATATTGATCTTATCCGTTAGGTTCAACTTAGCTTTTGGTAGTTGAACATACCCGTGTTGTGTGTTGTTGGAGTCGAGGTTTACCACAACCATTATAATATTTGAAAGGTCGTCTGTAGCTTTGAGATAGGCTATGATCTGGCTATTATCAATTGGGCAGAATTGCAGATTCCAGGTGGATTGAAGGGCTGCATTCTCTTTTCGTATTTTATTCAACAAGCTCATTATATCGGTAAGCCTGTTGGTACGTTTCCAATCATAGTGCCTTATTTCATATTTCTCTGAATTGTAATATTCTTCCTTTCCTTCAATGGGGCTGTTCTCTCCAAACTCGTAGGGTGGGCCATACACACCATAGTTTGAGGAAAGAGTTGCAGCAAGGGCATACCGAAGTATAAAAGCATTTTCCCCCTGATGTTGTAAATGGTAGGGTAATATATCGGGTGTGTTGGGCCAGAAGTTCGGCCGGAAATAATTTCGTGATTGACCGAATATCAACTCATTCATATACTCTGTTAACTCCTGCTTCGATACACGCCAGGTAAAGTACGTGTATGATTGTGTAAACCCTACCTTTGCCAACGATGCCATAATCCTGGGTCTGGTAAAGGCTTCTGACAGGAAGATAACATCAGGATGTAATTTCTGTACTTCTGCAATTACCCATTGCCAGAATGGGATGGGCTTAGTATGCGGATTATCTATTCTAAAAATGGTTACACCCTGCTCAATCCAATAAAAGAATACCGACTTCAATTCTGCCCATAAATTTTCCCAGTCATCAGACTCAAAGTTGAATGGGTAGATATCCTGATACTTCTTGGGTGGATTTTCTGCGTATTGAATGGATCCATCCGGGCGTTGTTTAAACCAATCGGGGTGGTCTTTTACATAGGGATGATCGGGTGCGCATTGAAATGCAATATCCATTGCAATGTCGATACCAAATTTATGAGCCTCTCCCACCAACTTCTTAAAATCTTCAAGCGTGCCCAACTCAGGTAAGATAGCTTTATGCCCCCCCTCGTTGCTGCCAATAGCCCAGGGTGAACCCGGTTCTCCGGGTTTAGAGCTTACATTGTTGTTTTTGCCTTTACGGTTAACCTTACCAATAGGATGTATGGGCGGAAAATAAAGTACATCAAAACCCATGGCCGCTATGCGGGGTAATAACTTTATACAATCTTTAAAATTGCCTTCCTTGCCATCTTCAAGAGAAGATGATCTTGGAAAAAACTCATACCATGCACTAAAGTTAGCTTTGCGATGCTCTACCTGAATGACAAATTCCTTTTCGTATCGGGTTTCATTGTCGCGTAACGGGTTTTCGTGCACAATACGTGCAAAATCATCGCTCAATACAAATTCAATTGCTGTTTCCTGCTTTTTATCTTCCAGTTTACGGGCTATACTTAAAAGAGACGCGTTGGTTTGGCCCAATTTTTTTAAAAGGATAACACCTTCAGTCAACTCTACGGTTACATCAACTTTAGCCAGCGCCTTTTTCTTAAAACCATCGTACCATGTTTCGAAATGGTCGATCCATGCCTGAATGGTAAACACATAGTATCCTTTTTCGGGCACGTAAAAAGATGCCTGCCACTCGTCATTATAAGTCGGGGTCAGTTCCACACTGGTCCATTGTGTGTCGTTTTGCTTTTTATACAAAACTTCGCCTCTTATATGATCGTGACCATCGCCAAAAATCGCTGAAGTTACATCTACCCGTTCGCCTTCCGTTCGTTTGGCAGGATATAGTCCTCCATCTACCTGGGGTTGAACATTCTCTATCAGTACACGCTTCTTACCACTTACCATTCGTGCAAACTAGTTTAATTATGTTACTTCAATATTACTGATGTGTAGGCTGGCAGCACCAAACCATTTTTATCCATTTTTACTTCGCCTTGCGATACAAACTCAATTTTACTGTACGCAGCTAATTGTCCCTCGGGCTTTAGGGTAACTTCACCATCCGATATATTATGAATGATAAGCAGACTCTCTTCATTTTCATATTTCCGGATTAATGCCACAACTTCCTTAACAGCTATATCAGACTCTGTAAGGCTGCCGTAAGTAAGCGCATTGCTACTATTTCGGTAGGTTATAATTTTTTTGTAAAAGTTATAAAGAGAATTTGCATCCGCTTGTTGTTCGGATAGCGGTTTAACGGCTTGTAGGGTGCTGTACCGCGGTTCTTCCCAGTGTGTTTGAATAGGATCGGTAGCATTAGCAGTCCACAAGAATGGTTCGCGAATAAATTCATCTGGTTTTACTCCCAGCATGCCAATCTCTTCGCCATAATACACATAGGGTGTTCCGGGCAGTGTAAACAGAATAGCTGCAGCCACGCGTGCTTTTTGCTGATCGTTATTTAGTTCGCTTAAAATTCTATTCTGATCGTGATTTTTCAGAAAAGTCGCATCAATGTAATTGCTTGTGGTTTGCAGGTAATAATCATTTATCGCTTTGTATTTCTTAATTAATTGAATGGTATCCTCACCCGCTCGTACCGCAGCGGTTATGGCATAGCCCATATCGAAATTAAAAAGTGCCGGTAATCCTTTCAGATAGGGAGCTACTTCCGGGGCACTACTCCACACCTCGCCCACCAGGTATACGTCTGGTTTTATCTTTTGCATCTCCTCTTTGAACCAAACCCAAAATGCATGATTGTCAGTTGCGCGTTCAGTTGGAAAAATATGTTTGGCTGCATCTAACCGGAATCCATCTACCTGCATCTCTTCTAACCAGAATTTTCCGATATCCACAAACTCTTGTTTTACCTTCTGGTTATCAAAATTCAGGTCTGGCATTCCACCCCAGAAGAAACCGTAATAATGTTCGCTTAATGTATCGCCATTAACGGCATGCCATTGCGTTATGTTATCCGAATCCAGCGATGTGGTTTTTTTCGAAAGCTGATTACGGATAGAGTCTTTCTTTGCCCATACATAATAATCGCGATATGCGTTATCCTTGCCTTTTATTGCTTCCTGAAACCAGGGATGGTCTGTGCCTGAGTGATTCAAAATCAAATCCACTAAAATTCTGATATCGCGCTTATGTGCTTCTGAAACTAATTTCTTAAAATCATCCAGGGTTCCATACTCAGCATCTACCGCTTTGTAGTCTGCTACATCGTATTTATGATAGGTGGGCGAAGGCATGATAGGCATAAGCCAGATTCCACCTACACCAAGATCTTTTAGATAATCAAGTTTGCTGGTAACGCCATTAAAATCACCAATACCATCTCCATTGGTATCGGCAAACGAGCGCACAAAAATTTCGTAGTTTACACCGTAAGGCCATTTTACAATTGGTTTGGGTGTAGGTTGGCAACTCCAGATGATGGCGATTACTAAGAATAGAAACAACTTGCGCATTAGTTCTTAATTTTAAAAATGTACGATGAATATGCGGGTACATCAATTTCGAAAGCGTATTCATTATCCAATCCGATATCAGCACCGCTTCGCATTAAATCGCGCCCTATATAGTTTTGATTGGGTTGCAGGTTGAAAGCATTTTTAACTTCATCGCTCAATCTGATTTTAACCCGAACGAGTTTGTTGTTGAACCCGGAAACAATTACCAGACGTTCTTCACCCTGTACGCGTGCGAATACATGTATCAGATGCGGAAGGTTTTCCTGTTGCTGATTGAAAACGGTTAAGTCGTAGTAAGCGCCCTGCACAATGGCCGGATTGGTAGATGAAAATTTAAGTATGTCGCCATAGAATTGTCTTAGTGCTTTCTGATCATCGTTCAATTTTCCACCGTCAAACTTTCCATCGTTCATCCACTTCTGATGCTCGGGTACTCCCCAATAATCAAAGATAGTTGTGCGGCCATCTTCACCGCCAAAACCTTCTGCACCTGAACCGGGCTCGCCAACCTCTTGCCCAAAGTAAATCATTACAGGAGCTTTATCGATAGTTGCGCTGATTACCATGGCTGGGATTGCTTTCCATGCATCTCCTGCAAAATCTTTCGAGGCAATACGTTGCTCATCGTGATTTTCTAAAAAATGTAACATGTGTGGATTAATATCGGAAAGCCATTGTTGAATGCCGGTTATATAATTTGTATTACCGTGGCCGTTTGTAAGATTGCGCAACGTATCATATAACTGAACTTTATCATACAATAAATCAAATTTACCAGTGTGAATGTAGTTACGGTACTCTTGCGGGTTATAGATCTCGGCTATGAAAATAACCTGTGGGGCAACCGCTTTAACCTGCGGCACAGCCCATTGCCAGAATTCTACCGGCACCATTTCAGCCATGTCGCACCGAAAGCCATCCACTCCCTTTTGCGCCCAATACACCAGAATGTCTTTCATCTTTACCCATGTGTTGGGTATAGGATCAAAGTTTTTATTGCGGTTGTTTTGAATATCTACTCCGTAATTGAGTTTAATGGTTTCGAACCACTCGTTTACCCCCGGGGTGGCCGTAAACTGGTCGTTGCCGGTAACTTTAGCAGGTACTTCTATAAATTTTTTATCTTCTGAGTTTGCTCTTTCATTCGCTAATGGGTTGTAGCGGGCCGGTGGCTGAAAGGTTTGACCAGGCAAATAGTAAAAATTGTTTGAGGCTTTAAAGGAAACGGAAGTGTCATCTTCTTCGCCCAGGTCTTTTACTCCTGCAGGTTTTGCATCGCTTTTGTAGGCACGTGCTACATGGTTAGGTACAAAGTCAATAATTACTTTTAATCCTGCCGCATGCGTTCGTTCAACTAATGCTTCAAATTCGGCTATACGATTTTTTACATCTACGGCCAGGTCGGGGTTTACATCGTAATAGTCTTTGATGGCGTAGGGCGAGCCGGCCCGTCCTTTTACTACATCGGCATCATCAGGTGCAATCCCAAACTGTGTGTAGTCAGTCAGCAATGCGTGCTCAATAACTCCGGTGTACCATACGTGGGTTATTCCTAATTCTTTAATTGCCAGCAACGCTGTTTCATTTATATCATTCAACTTCCCTACTCCATTTTCCTGTAATGTTCCATAGTTTTTGTTTACTGTTGATTTATTGCCAAAGAGGCGTGTCAACATTTGGTAGATTACCGGTTTGGTAGTTTGTTTTTCTAACATGGGTTCGGGAATTTTTTCTTTGGGTGTCTGGCAAGCTATAACGCCCAGTATAAGAATGGCAATAGGCAGTTTTTTCATACTGCTTAAAGGTAATTTAATTCGCGAATTTCGGGCGAATTTTGACGAGAGAAAATTGAATAAAAACCGTAGGGAAACAGTCAGAAATCGGGTGTTCTGCTCACTTTTTATTACGAAACCGAAAACTAATCCAAAGCAAAACGATTACGCTGATAAGGAGGCCCAGAAATTCGCGTGTTTCTTCTATGTAAGGGTATTGCATTTTGGCCAGGTCATCAAATAGTAAAGAGCGATCGGGGGACTTCAACCAATCTATTGCACCGGGAAAGAGGAAGATTGCATACATGATATACGCTGCCACCGAAACCCATATCCAATATTTGTTTGGTAGCCGAAAGGCCGACCAGGCACAGATAACCACCATGTTTGAATAGATTAAAACCCAAAGTATAGGGTCAGGGTCATCGAACTGTACCGAAACAAATGATACAAATATGAGGGCAAGAAGGATACTTATAAACTTCATTGAAATACTATTATGTCAATGTTGAATAACGCTTACTTCATCCGGATTATGTTTATACTTAAACACAAATGGGAAAATAATAGCCAAAACCAGGGCGTAGCCCGCGAATGTAAACCAGATGTTCTGCCAGTTTCTAATGCCATCCACTGTAAAATAATCAACTACCCAACCACTTAGTGTACCTCCAATAAAAGCTCCAATTCCGTTTGTCATTAGCATAAACAATCCTTGCGCACTGGCCATTATACTAGGGTCAGCTTCTTTTTGCACAAACAGCGACCCGGAAATATTAAAAAAGTCGAACGCCATTCCGTAAATGATCATCGAGAGCACGAGCAGATACAATCCATCTCCAGGATTACCAATTCCAAATAAGCCAAACCGAAACATCCATGCAAAAATACTGATCAGCATTACCTTCTTGATTCCATACCGTTTTAAGAAAAAGGGAATCGTTAAGATAAAAAGGGTTTCTGAAATTTGGGATATAGAAAGCAGAAGGTTGGGGTGTTTAACACCAAAAGTATCGGGGTGCGTAACCTTAAAATCGTCCAGAAAAGTACTGCCAAATGTATTGGTAATTTGCAACGCAGCTCCAAGCAGCATAGCGAATGTAAAAAATACAATCATTCGATTACTTTTGAATAGCACCAGTGCATCCAGACCCATCGATGACAAAAAAGTACGTTGTTTGGTAACCCGTGATGGTGGGCACGCAGGAATTGTAAATGCATAAAGCCCCAACAGCAGGGCCGATCCTGCACTAATGTACAGTTGCATAGCACTTAGATTCCAGCCTGCCAAATCAACTGTCCACATGGCGGCAATAAAACCTACTGTACCCCAAACCCTAATAGGAGGAAAAACTTTTATTATATCTATTCCCTCCTTTTTAAGTACCGCATACGATACAGTATTGTTAAGGGCAATGGTAGGCATGTACACCATAGCATTAAGAAGCATGATAACATACAATGTCTGATAGTCTGTAACCGTTGATGCCCATACCAATAATCCGGCCCCTATTAAATGGCATAAGCCAAAAAGTCTTTCCGCATTTACCCAGCGATCGGCCACAATACCCAACAAGGCTGGCATAAACAGCGAGGCAATACCCATAGTAGCATAGATACTTCCTACCTGCATTCCGGTAAAGCCTAATGTAACAATCATATAGCCACCCATAGAGATAAGCCATGAACCCCAAACAAAAAACTCAAGGAAGTTCATGAAAATTAGGCGCGACTTGATACTCATTTGGTGTAGTTAATTCCTGGTTATGAAGGCATAAAAAAAGGCCAATTAGAATTAGCCTGTTAATGGATTAGTTTCGTTTACCTAGCTCATCGCGAATTTTTGCGGCACGCTCGTAGTCTTCTTTTTCGATAGCATCTTTGAGCAGGTCGTTCAGTTTTTCTATTGAGTAGTGTTTGTAGTCTTCTCCGCCTGAAGCTTTTTTGCTCGTTTCCTTTTTTACTTTTGCCTTAGGCTCTGGTTTGGATGCGGTGTGTTCCTCTTCGTCTTCCTGATCGGTAAGTACAATGCCTGCTTCGGCCAGAATACTCTCGTAGGTATAAATGGGCGAATCGAACCGTAGCCCAATGGCTATAGCATCGGATGGCCGTGCATCAACTTCGATTTTTTTCAATCCATCGGTACAGACAATCTTGGCAAAGAAAACTCCTTCTTTAAGATCAGAGATTACAATTTCTTCTATATGGAAATGAAAGTTATTGGCAAACGATTTAAACAAATCGTGTGTCATCGGGCGGTTAGGCACAATCTTTTCTATTTCAATGGCAATTGCTTGTGCTTCAAACATTCCGATAATGATCGGCAACCTGCGATTGCCTTCCGTCTCGCCCAATACCAATGCAAACGAACCCGTTTGAGTCTGACTGGAGGAGAGTCCAAGTATTTCGAGTTTTATCTTCTTCAACGGGGCCACTAAAAAATTGAAATTATAAAAAAAAATCTAAACTAAGGCTTCAAACTATTATAATCACAGGGAGGCTTTAATGGCTGCGGTAAGTTTGGGTACTACATCGAACGCATCGCCCACAATTCCGTAGTCAGCAGCTTTGAAGAAAGGCGCCTCAGGATCTTTGTTAATTACTACAATGCATTTAGATGAATTTACTCCGGCCAGGTGTTGTATGGCCCCCGAAATACCAATAGCAATATATAATTGCGGAGCTACTTTTACCCCTGTCTGCCCTACGTGCTCGTGATGCGGGCGCCAGTTCATATCCGATACGGGCTTGCTGCAACCGGTAGCTGCGTGCAAAGTTTTTGCTAACTCTTCGAGTATGCCCCAATGCTCAGGCCCCTTCAATCCTCGGCCGCCAGACACTACTATTTCTGCTTCGGGTAACAATACTTCGCCTGTTGCTTTTTCAGATGAAAGAATTGTGGTGTTAAAGTCAGCATCTGTTAACGTAGCGGTGTAAGGTGTTACGGTTGCATTGCCCCCACTCTCTTTAACTTCGGCTGCATTTTTCTTAATGGCAATAACTTTTTTTGCATTCTTTAATTCTTGCCAGCAAAAAGCCTTGCCGGTATAGATACTGCGTTTCACTTTGAACCCAGAAGATGTATCGGGCAACTCAACCACATTCGAAGCAAAACTTGCTCCCGCTTTGATTGCTACTTTTGCCGCTACCGGTGTGGCTAATGAGGAGTTGGCCAATACCAATACATCGGCATTTTCATCGGTCATGGCTTTGGTTATTACCGAGGCATAAACCTGAATTATTCCTTTCTCCAACCTGGCATCTGAAGCATGCAAAATTTTTGACGCGCCATACTTGCCTAACTCAGCCAGCGATCCTGCATCAGCCGGGCCCAACACAATAGCCGTAACATTTCCTCCTAACGCTTTTGCATAACAAAGCGCTTCAAGTGATGATTTTTTTGCTTTTCCTTCTGAGGTTTCTATAAATACAAGTACTGACATATCTCTGATAATTTTAGATTAAAGAACTTTGGCTTCGTTTTTAAGTTTGGTCACCAGGTCGGCAACGGCATCGGCTGCAATCATTTTTACAGCACCTTTAGGTGTGGGAAGTTCGAACTTGGTTACCGTAACGGTCGAGTTTACTGAAATGGGTTCAACTACTTTTAGCGGTTTTGTTTTGGCCGACATAATTCCGCGCATGTTGGGTATTTTCCATTCGGCAATGGGTTCCTGACAACCGGCTACCAGAGGTAAATTGGCTTCAACCTGTTCCTTTCCTCCTTCAATCTCGCGCGTCATTTTTACTTTGGTTCCATCTATTTCGAGTTTCATTACAGGCGAAACAGAAGGAAGCCCGAGCAAATCGCCCACCATAGCATGTACCACACCGCTATTGTAGTCGATAGATTCGCGCCCCATCAAAATCAGATCGTATCCTTTTGCGTGCTCTGCAATCTGGCTGGCAACAAAAAGAGAATCTGCTGGTTCGGCATTTACACGAACAGCATCATCGGCACCAATAGCCAGCGCTTTGCGTATGGTTGGCTCCGTTTCGGCAGTGCCCACATTTAACACGGTTACAGTAGTACCTGCAATGGCCTCCTTTAATTCAATAGCACGGGCCAGGGCATAATCATCGTAAGGGCCAATAATAAATTGTACCCCCGCTGTATCAAACTTCGTATTGTTGTCAATAAAGTTAATTTTGGATGTGGTATCCGGAACGTGCGAAATGCAAACCAGTATCTTCATGGTCTTTGTTTATAAAATGAGAATCGGAATGAACTTAAATTTGGGCTCAAGATATGAGATAAACCTTAAAAAGGGGCATGAAAAAGTGTAAAAAACCATGAACCGGAATCGTATTTCAATGCTGGAAAAGTTTATGCTGGAAGAACCTGCCGACCCCTTCCCGGTTTATGCGCTTGCGCTTGAGTATCAGGTAACTGAAAAGAATAAGGCGCAGGAATTGTTCGAAAGATTATTACGGGATCACCCGGATTATCTGCCTACTTACTATCTGGCTGGAATTTTTTTTCTTGAACAGAATGAAATTAACCGCGCTACGGAAATCTTCCACCTTGGTCTTACATTAGCAAAACAGAAAAAAAACCTGAATACGATGCGCGAGATTCAGGCTGTGTTAGATAGTCTGGAAGAATAGGTTGCTTAGTCCTTTACACGATTTAATGCCAGCATGCCCACCATCCAATTGGGCAGTGGTTTTTCAGGGTTTCGGTTTTTAAGACTTAAGTACAACCCCATTTTTTCCAGAATGGGAATTTTGTGCGTCTCTACAAATTCAATCAACGTTCCATCATGATCTTCAATGTAGGTAAACTGGCCTGCTGCTTTGCCCATGTCGAACGATGTGCTGCTATCTACGGTAAAGGGAAAACCTGCCTGAGCTGCTTTGGCGGCAAGCGCTTTCATGCCGTTTACATCGAAACACACATGAATAAAGCCCAGATCGCCCCAATTACGATCGGCAAACATTTTATGCGGTGTACGATCCAATACCTGAACCAACTCTATCTCGGTGGTGCCTAATAACCGCCCAAAGTTTCCTTTACCACTTTGTGTGCCGCGTAACAACACTCTTCTAATCTTATTACCACCGCCCGGCACCCCGGTAAGGTCGTGATGTACATTGGTGGTGTCATACACCTGGGTATAACCCAACACATCGCGATATAATGGAATTGATTTATCTATGTCCGACACGCCTATCACACAACCAGCAACACCTCCGTTTTTAGATTTTCCTAATTTAAACCAACTGGTGCTTTCTATAATTTCGAAAATATTTCCGTACGGATCGCTTACAAAAAAATGCTTGCGCCCATCGGGTGCTTCTCCTACCTCCGTTAGCAAGGTGGCGCCTTTTGCTTTTAAGTCGTGGTACTTTTCAGCAATGGCGTGCGATTTCAGTTTGGTTGCATAAATACCCGTGTCGCCCAGGGTATAATCTACAGCACCTTTTAGCGGAGTTTTGCTGGTGTATTGCCATATCTCAAATCCACCACCGCCATGCATGTTGATAGCTAGAATAGCATATCGGCTTTCTACCTTTCCTGATGTGTAGCGGGTCATCAATTTGGCCTCAGCCGCATCTTTAAAAACAGGCACGTCCATATCAAAATTCTTCCGATACCAGGTCCATGCTTTTTCGGCATCAATAACGCCAATGCCCACTTGTTGAATGCCGCTGATTATATAGCTCATGAGTAATCTGATCAGAGTTAAATGCTAATTTCTTTAACGGGTGAAGTCGGCAAGGTAAGCAAATTTTGTATTGCTGAGGGGAGTTGTTCTTTGATTTTGTGAATGATCTGAAAAGTATCAATAACACGGAATATAAATTGATGCCTGTATCAGTAAATAATTATTTTAACGGTAATTTTTTTCTGTCCGTGCGGACTCAAGCTATTCGGGATTTTTCCCCTCAACGTCTCCCCATGCCGTTGTTGGTATTCGCGCGAAGGTTTATGCGCAAGCTCACCAACAACAATTTTGTAACTTAACTTGTTATCAACTTTCATCTTGCTTGTTGGTGAATCAACACACATGTCTAATGCGCAAACACCAACAAGGGTGAGGGGGCGAGATTGTGCCCTGATTATTGTTAATGATCTGACCGAGGGTTTCCCGGTTAGCAGTTTTCATCTTACGCTTTGGTGAAGAACACCAAAGCGGGCGGAGCAAGCTATCCATTCGCCCGTAGTGCGGACCACGTACCCCAACCTGTCCCCGGCAAAATCTACCTGCAATTGCTCACCGGGCCGATGCGCAAAATGCATCACGGCCTTATCCCATTGGAGGTACCGGTTTACATATATCATACACGATAATCTTGGAATCACTAAATCTGAAACACAATCTTCCCAACTTTATTGGGTTTTGTAATATCCGGAAAGGATTCGGCAATTTTTGCGAATGGACGGATGGAATCAATCAATGGACGTAACTGATGTTTGCTTACAAAAGTCAGCATTTCGCTAAACTCATTATCGTTACCCATAGTTGATCCCAGTAACGAAAGTTGATTCCAGAACATGCGGTACAAATCAAGTTTGGCTGGCATACCATTGGTGGCGCCATAAAACACAATGCGGCCTTTTGGCTTCAGAATTTTAATAAAATTATTTATCTGATCACCCCCTGCACTATCAATTATCAAATCAAACCCGCCTTTGGTTTTCCATAAATCGGTATAGGTGGCTTGCTTCTTATAGTTATATGCACCTTTGGCGCCCAGCTTTAATGCCTTATCAATTTTTTCATCGCTGCCCGAGGTAACATACACATTAGCCCCGGCCGCCTGCGCAAACAGAAATGCAAACTGGGCTACCCCTCCGCCAAAGCCTGAGATCAGTACGTTTTGACCGGCCTGCAACTCGCCACGCCTGAACAAAGCGCGGAAAGCAGTAAGACCCCCTAAGGGCAAGGCTGCTGCCTGTAATAAATCGAGGTGAAAGGGTTTATGATGCAGCCTGTCAACCGGTACACAAACATACTCAGCAAAAGTACCATCAACAGGCATACCCAAAATAGTGTACTTACCCGATTGAACATCCTGATCGGGGCCCCAGTCGATATTGGGGTTTATCACCACTTCCTGCCCTACCCAATGATTATCTTTTTCATCGCCAACGGTTTCAACTATACCTGCGCCATCGGAGCCCATCGTTACTCCAAATTTAATATTGGGGTATTTACCTTCACGAATCCAGTCATCGCGCCTGTTAAGGCCTGCGGCTTTAATTTTTACTACCGCTTTACCGGCTGTAGCAATCGGTTTAGGAGTTTCAACCAGTTCGATCTTACCTGCTTCTCTTAACACCAGGGCCTTCATAGTTTGCTTAGTCTTGTTCTCAAGGTACAACTCGTTAGCAACATTCAAAATCCTGATTAGATTTTTATTACCCCTTACGGGTTAAGTAAAACCGATTGTGGTAATTTCCGATCATCAGAATGGAGCATCATCATCGTCACCCGAGGGACTGGATGGAGATGGATTATCGCGGAAGGTGTTCAGGCGGCTCTCGCGGGTAATGCTACTCATCGGTGTTAATCCTTCAGGGGCATCGTAATCGGCAAACTTAGTGTACTTACCAATAAATTTCAGTTTCACATTCTCGAGCGAACCATTACGATGTTTAGCAATAATTACTTCGGCCATGCCTTGTGTGGGCATGTTATCATCATCTACTGTAATCTTATAATACTCAGGCCTGTACAAGAACATAACAATATCGGCATCCTGTTCGATTGAACCAGACTCGCGCAAATCGCTGAGTTGAGGTCGTTTATCTCCACCGCGCGTTTCTACTCCTCGACTAAGCTGCGAAAGTGCGATTACCGGTACCGACAATTCTTTGGCAATACCTTTCAGGGCGCGCGAGATGGATGCAATCTCTTGTTCGCGGTTACCGCTACCAACCTCTCCTTTCATTAGTTGCAGGTAGTCGATCACAATCATTTGAATGTTGTGTTCGGCTTTAAGCCTGCGGCACTTGGCCCGAAGTTCCAGTATAGAAAGCGCAGGTGTATCATCAATAAAAATTGGTGCGCCAGACAAGCGGGTGGTTTTAGTTACCATCTGCTGCCACTCAAAATCGGCCAGATTTCCTTTTTTAATTTTTTCAGAGTCTAGTTCTGCTTCGGCAGAAATTAAACGGTTTACTAATTGAAGCGAAGCCATCTCTAACGAGAAGATTGCAACCGGAATACTGAAGTCAACCGCAGCATTGCGCAAAGCGGAAACGATAAACGCAGTTTTACCCATACCCGGGCGCGCGGCAATAATTACAAGGTCAGATTTTTGCCAACCCGATGTAACTCTGTCCAGGCGAGAGAACCCGCTGGGTATTCCCGTAAGGCCGTCTTTATGATTGCGTTTTTCCTGTAGTTCTTTGGTTGCCTGAAACATGAGCGACTTCATTGAGTCGTAATTCTTGCGCAGGTTGGAATCAGAAATCTGAAAAATGTTTTGTTCCGTTTTATCGAGTAACTCAAACACATCGGTTGTGTCTTCGTAAGCATCGTGATGAATCTGCGAGGCAATCTGAATCAGATCGCGCTTAATGGCCATCTCGATGATGATACGTGCGTGATACTCGATGTTGGCTGCTGAACTTACTTTACTGGTAAGTTCTGCTATATAATAAGCGCCCCCTACCAGTTCAAGTTTACCTACTTTACGAAGTTGCGCCACCACGGTGCGCATGTCCACCGGGTCTGATGTCTTGAACAACTCAACGATGGCATTATAAATTTCTTTGTGCTGTTCGGTGTAAAAATGTTCGGGGCGTAAAAATTCTACTACGGCAGTAAGCGCATTCTTTTCGAGCATAAGTGCTCCCAAAATAGCTTCTTCCAGATCAAGCGCCTGAGGCGGAAGTTTACCTAAACTCTCAGCGATATCGCGCACTAAAAATTTAGACTTTCCGGCTCCGCTCATTGCAGAACTTAACCTCACTGGCGTTGATCGTTGCTCCATACATTCGTGGTTGTTGTACGTAGTTTCTTTAAGGGCAACAAACGTAGCACTTAGCTTACTCCTACCCTCAACAAGTTATCTACATTCAAACATGTGAATTTGTGAATAAATTCAGGCTGAAACGAGAATTAAATTTATCTACAAGGGAACACCGTTTTAACTGACAGACATTTTACTATATCTTTACCAATCTAATACTTATACCTTGGTGACATCTATCTATCAGCAAAGCATTGATAAACAAAGGATAATCATAACCGGTGCACAAAGTGGTTTAATAGCCAGACTTACCCGGCATGTACTCTCAGTCAATCATCGCAGGTTCGATTCGTATTTAGCTGGCGAACCCATTCACCCGTTAAGTGATGCACCTGTACTCTTGGTTGAAGCGCAAGATCAGCTTGCTGATTATCATCATCATATTCTGGTTTTGTCAGATGTTACGATTACTCCGGTAACCGAACTTGAGAAAATTGCCAATTCAACCCCAAAAGGGGGCATAATCATATTCCCCGAGGGTAACAAGGAGTTAAAAACACTTGCCACTCGCGAACGTACCGATGTGCAGGCAATAGCATACAGTGCTTATAAACACGAAGTTAAGGATGGTAAAACCATGTTAATTAGTAGCACTAACGAAAAATTTCCGATTGCATTTAGCACCGAAACAGAACTGAAATGTATTGGTGCTACCCGCGAACTTTTGAAAAAAATAGGAATCAGCAGTGGCCAGTTCTACAAGGCCGTAAGTACTTTTCAGCCCTAACTATGAAACTTAATCTTAGAATTCCGTTGTGCCTGTTCGATCTGGAAACAACGGGTACTACTATTTCGCAAGATCGTATTGTTGAGATTGCGGTTATTAAAGTAATGCCAGGTGGCGAGGTAATTGAAAAATCAAACCGGGTTAATCCAACTATTCCCATTCTGGCCGAATCAACCGCTATTCATGGTATTACAAATGAGGATGTAAAAGACAAACCTACATTTAAGGAAATAGCCAAAGACTATGCAAAATTTTTTGAAGGAGCCGATCTGGCCGGTTTTAATATTCTGAAGTTTGATGTACCCATACTGGTAGAAGAATTTCTGCGGGCTGATGTAGAGTTTGACTATTCGCGAAAGCGGTTAATTGATGCGCAACGGATCTACCACCTGATGGAGAAACGAAACCTGGCTGCGGCCCTCAGGTTTTACTGTAATAAAGACTTAACCAATGCACACTCGGCTGCTGCCGATACACAAGCTACGTTAGACGTGTTATTGGCTCAGGTAGCGCGATACGAGAACCAACCCGTAACCGATGGATTGGGTAAACCAATTGGCGTAATCCGTAACGATATGGATGTGCTTCACCAACTTACTGCCACCGATATGGTAGACCTGGCCGGTCGTATGATCCGCAATGAAAAAAAAGAAATCATTTTTAATTTCGGAAAACACAAAGGCAAAACAGTAACTCAGGTATTAAAAGACGAACCTTCGTTTTATGACTGGATGATGAATGCCGATTTTGCATTAGACACCAAGAGAAGGTTAACGGAAATTAAACTAAGTACACTAAAGCGGTAGAAATCCGCTTGTCCCTATTCTATTGTTCCGCATGCTGGCCTGTATTATCTTTAAAAACAGGATTAACCGGTTGCAATCATGACATCTGTTTCGCGCAGGCATTTTATTAAAGATATCTCGGCCACACTTGCCTTCAGTGCATTAGCATCGCAAGGATTTAGTTTCTTCGAGCAACAAAAGAACTGGCGTGTAGCATTAATTGGCACGGGCTGGTATGGCAAGAGCGATTTATTCAAACTCATACAAGTAGCATCTATTGATGTAGTAGGTTTGTGCGATGTGGATAAGAGGCAACTTACCGAAGCAGGTCAGTTGGTTAGTCAGCGACAAAAATCCGGCAAAGTACCCGAACTATTCAACGACTATACAAAACTACTAAGCAAGCAAAAGCCAGACATTGTATTGATCGGTTCGCCCGACCACTGGCATACGCTGCAGGCCATTGATGCTATGAAGGCCGGTGCGCACGTGTATGTGCAAAAACCCATAAGCGTAGATGTAATGGAAGGCGAAGCTATGGTGGCTGCTGCCCGCAAATACAAACGCACCGTACAAGTTGGCTTGCAACGCAGAAGCACACCGCATTTAATTGAAGCTAAGAAAAATATTATTGAGGCCGGCTTACTCGGGAAAATCTCGCATGTAGAATTGTTTTGCTATTACCACATGCGCAACAACAGCAATCCACCGTTGCAGCAGGTTCCTGATTTTCTGGATTACGAACAGTGGACGGGTCCTGCTCCATTTCGGCCTTATGATAATTTACCCCATCGCGGATGGTGGCGTGCATTTATGGAATATGGTAACGGTATTGTGGGCGATATGTGTGTGCACATGCTGGACTGCGTGCGCTGGATGTTAGACTTAGGCTGGCCTGTTCGTATCTCTTCATCAGGAGGAATCTATGTTCAGAAAGGAGGCAAATCAAATATCAGTGATACGCAGTCGGCTATTTTTGAATTTGAAAATCTTACGGCTATCTGGCAGCACAGAACGTGGGGGCCATCGGTTGATCCGGATTATCCGTGGGGTTTTAAGATTTATGGCGAGAAAGGAGTTTTGAGTGGTAGTCCGTATAGTTATGATTTTGTACCCATGGGTGATGGAAAGAAGATTCATGCCGATGCTGTGTATGAACGTGAAAAGTATCCGGAAGATATGAAAGAGAAAGACATTGAAATTCATACCGCACCCGCTACACGCGGCCAGATGTTGAATTTTTTATCGGCAATTGAAAACGGAACCAAACCTGTAGCTGATGTGGAAGAAGGACATATCTCCACAGCCAGTTGTATTCTCGCTAACCTGGCTATGAAGACCGGGCGAACGTTAAGATACGACCCAACAACACGAACAGTGCTGAACGATGCAGAGGCAACAGCCTTATTAGCCCGAAACTATCGGCAAGGCTGGGTTCATCCTAATCCTGATAAAGTGTAAACAAGCTCTGAAGCATAACGCTTTACATACCGAAACATAGTGAAAGCAGGTAGGTGCTACAAAATCAATTTCTAATTGCGAAGCCGTGCGCCAGTGTCACCCCTTCGGGGTTCTGTGTTGTGTCTCATGGCATTTCTATAAACCTGTCAACCCTTCGGGATTAGTGAAGAGGCTGTCTCAAAAGTCAAATTAAGATTGGAATGTCATTCCGGCCTTGTGCCGGAATCTCGTTTAGTACCACGAAATCGAGATCGCGGAACAAATCCGCGATGACAGAACGACTTTTGAGACAGCCTCGATATGATTGTAGAAGGCAATCCAATAGCTATCGAAAGCCCCGAAGGGGTGACATCTTAACTACACGACATTGGTATTCCAATCCTGAATAGTGGCTGTGGGCATAACATTCAGATTTCCTTCCACGTATGATCGGCCAGTAAGTGCACAGCGGAAATAAAATTTTTATATGGTTTGCTTCTGCCCCATTCTTTCGGGCCAACCAAAGAAAGCAGGCAGGTGCCATCTTCCTTTTCGTACAGAAAATAGGTTTGACCTATTACCGGCACAAATCCAATCTGTGCTTCGTAAATAAGCATTGATAGTTCCTTGCGCTTCTGTATTTCTTTGGCTTGCACTGCCAGTAACTCAATCTGCTGGCGTATCTGCGTAAGCTGCATGTTGGTTTGCTCTTCCATTGCCGAAAGTGCCTGGTGGCGAATTACTCCGGCTTCGTTTGGCTTTATCACCGCTCCTGATACAGAAGCTGAGTAAGGCAACACACTTAATTGCTTATGATAAATTTCTTCGTTGGTAAATTTTTCACCACGCTCATTAAAATGATGATGCACCACACGCAGATAACCTTTAGGTGTAATTTCATGAATTACTTCCAGCATGGGTTTATCGTCTTTCGTAAACCATACTTTGAGCTGAAGCTGGCTTTCAAACGCAGCCTTTACGGCATCACCTAAAGCAATGTCTTCAAACGGGTACCAATCGCTATCCGGGGTTATAGAAAACTGCGAAGCAAAAGCCTGGTCTTCCAGCGAAACCCAGTTCATGCTGATCGTTACCTGTTTGCCCGTACTCCCAAGTTCAATTTTGTAAATACCGGATTTGGGCCTGTTACCAAACTCATAAGTACCTTTCTCAGGAAATAGCTGCCACGAAGCCAGAAAATTATACGCTTCAATCATGAATCAGCTTCTTGTGTAATGCAACTACTTACTTCTTATAGTACTGCATGGCTTCGGGTATCCAACCTTCCAGATCTTTAATACGGGTTTCGTGCGAAGGGTGTGTAGATAAAAACTCAGGTTGCTGCCCACCACCAAGTGTAGCCATGCGTTCCCAAAACTTAGGTGCCGATGATGGGTTGTACCCGGCCATCGCCATAAAAATTAACCCCATGTGGTCTGCCTCCGATTCGTGACTTCTTGAAAACTTAAGCATGCCCACGTTGGTACCCATACCCACCGCCTGCATAAAAATTTGTTGTGTAGCGGTTGGGTTCTGGCCCATTGCTGCACCAATAGTGCTTAATCCAAACTCTGCAATTAAGCCCTGGCTCATACGTTCGCGACCATGATTGGCAATAGCATGCGCCACTTCGTGTCCCATTACTACAGCAATGCCATCTTCATCTTTACAGATAGGAAGTATGGCCGTATAAAACGCCACTTTGCCACCCGGCATACACCATGCGTTTACGGTTTGATCGTCTTTAATAAGATTAAACTCCCACGCAAACCCTGCCAGTTGATCGCTCATACCTTTCTCTGCCATGTATTGCTCAACAGCTTTTTGAATTTTACCTCCAACTTTTTTGATTAACTGGGTTTGCTGCTGATCAGTAGAAAGCGGGCCGGTTTTAACTACTTCAGCATATTGTGTAGCAGACATCTGGTTTATCTCGGCACTGGAAACAAGGCTAAGCTGTTTACGACCGGTAACCGGAACAGTGGCACAGGCATATAAAAGGGTTACTATTATGGCAAGTGAAAGGGTTTTCTTATACATAGAAATTGAATTTACGAACAAAGGTAAAAGCCTTCGGTGTAATTATTCAAAAATCCGGCTAAAATTGATCGATTCCGCTGCTAATGTTCCTAAATTTGCGGTTGACTAACCTGCCGCATTACATGAGAATCTTTGCTATTGGTAGAAACTATGCCGAGCATATTCAGGAGTTGAATAATGAACGACCCACCGAGCCTGTTATTTTTACCAAGCCCGACACGGCTCTTATTCGTAATAACACACCTTTTTACTATCCCGATTTTTCTAAGGACATTCATCACGAAGTGGAACTGGTATTGCGCATTTGTAAAGAAGGCAAAAACATAGAAGAAAAATTTGCTCACAAATACTTTGACGCTATTGGTGTGGGTATTGATTTTACAGCACGCGATATTCAACAGAAACTGAAAGAGAAAGGCTTGCCGTGGGATATTGCCAAAGGCTTTAATGGCTCTGCTCCTGTTTCAGATAAATTCATTCCGGTAAGTGAGTTTAAAGACTTAGCCAATATTAATTTTAAATTAGAAATAGATGGTAAAATTAAACAAGAAGGAAATACCAGCTTGTTACTTTTTCCGTTTACCTATATAATATCCTACCTATCAAAATTTTTTACGTTACGCTCTGGCGATTTTATTTTTACCGGTACACCTAAAGGGGTCGGGCCTGTGGCGATTGGGAATAACCTTTGTGCTTACATTGAAAATGAGAAACTTTTGGAATTCGAAATTAAGTAGTGCTATAGTTTTGTTGATTGGGGCAGCTTTTATACAAAGCCATGCACAATTCAGGTTAGATAATCCCATGCCTGCGCGTAAGGGCAGTTATCTGTTTCCGATTAAACCCGGTAACACTGCTATCATTACAGGTACTATGGGCGAGCTTCGTAACACCCATTTTCATGCAGGGTTAGATATTGATACCCCTGGAATTGGCGTACCTGTGTTGAGTGCCGAAACGGGTTATATCTCGCGCGCATCTGCAACCACAGGCGGTTATGGAAATGTTTTATATGTAACTCACCCCGATGGCAACACAACGGTATACGCACACCTCGAAGAATTTAAAGGTCTCGTGGGCGAATACATCCGCAAGGAAAGATACAAGCGCAAGGTTTCTGAAATTGATCTTGAGTTTGCGCCTAATCAATTTCCGGTAGCCAAAGGAGATTTACTTGCGTTGTCGGGTAACACAGGAGGCTCCGGTGGCCCGCACCTGCATTTTGAAGTGCGCGATCTGAACAACGAAGCTATCAATCCGCTGATGTACGAATTTGCCGAAGTGAAAGATAACATGGCCCCTTTGGTTTTTAAAGTAGCCCTTAAAACTTTGGATGCCAGTTCTCGTATCAACGATCAGTTTGGCAGGTTTGAGTTTTCGGTTGTTAAAAACGGTAACCAGTATTCGTTGTTACATCCTGTATTAGCCAGTGGAAATATTGGTGTAGAGGTGTTGGCTCACGATAAAATGGAAAACAGCCGGTTTCGGTATGGTATAAATTATATCACCTTACAGGTAGATAGCCAACAGGTGTTTCAGCAGGTAATTGATAAAGTAAACTTTGGCAACACACGCCAAATACTTACACTTATGGATTACAAAACACTTGAGTTACGTGGTAACCGATTCAATAAGCTATATATAGACGATGGCAACCGGCTTACCTATTATTCCGGTATAGTTAAAAAGCAAGGTATTGCCGTAACCCACGACAAAGAAGTTCAAATACAACTCAAAGATTTCAATCAAAACGAAAGTAAGGTTCGGTTTAACCTGAAGTACACTCCGGTTGTTATTGAAACACCATTGCTTACAGCCAGTGGTAAACCATTCGAAACAGAATTAATAGAAAACACACTTAAGGTACAGGTAAAGCAATGCGCAAACGACAAGCCAGAACTTACGGTGTGGAGCAAGGGTAAAGATATGCTGTTTAACCCTGCCTATAGCGGAAGTAATCAGCGTGTGTACTTAATGAATCTGAAAACTATTTTACCCGATTCAATTGTTACCTGCCAGGGCACAATACGGTTTAATTTTAAAGACCGAATACCTTCTGAAAGTGAATACAAATACTATAGCGATCTGATGGATGTGGAGTTTCCACTTCAATCGCTTTATGATACCCTCTATCTGAATGTAGCATATGACACCCTAAATAAGCAGGAGATTTTTACCCTTGGCGACCGTACAAGTCCCCTAAACAAAAGTATTTCAGTAACCCTTAAACCCAAGTTCAGTTACTTTCAATCGCGCGATCTCGGTTTGTATCGTAAAGAAGGTCGTGGCTTTGTGTATGTAAACAGCGAGTGGAAGAATAACCGGCTTCGATTTAGTACCCGCGACTTTGGTCAGTTTACGCTAATGCGCGATACCATTCCTCCCACTGTTACAAAAATTGCTCTGTCTTCGGCAGCTGCCCGGTTCAAAATCAGAGATAACCTTTCAGGAATATCTTATTTTGAAGCCAACCTGAATGGTGAGTGGTTGTTAATGGTATATGATTATAAAACCGGAATCTTAAAATCAGAGAAGCCGGATGCACTCAAACCTCTGAAAGGAGATTTTGAATTAAAAGTGGTTGATCAGGCTGGTAACGAAGCTTTTTTTCGACAAAAACTATAACCTTATGGCAATACTGGCTGGTTCAAAAGCTCCCGGTTTTAAGACAACCGATCAGGATGGCAACCCCGTGCAGCTTTCCGATTTTACAGGTAAGAAAGTAGTTCTCTATTTCTATCCGAAAGATCAGACTCCCGGGTGCACGGCCGAAGCCTGCAGTTTACGCGATAACTACAAAGCGTTAAAAAAAGCTGGGTACGAAGTACTGGGCATCAGTTCAGACGATGAAAAATCGCATCGTAAGTTTATAGCAAAAGAAAACCTTCCCTTTCGCCTGTTGGCCGATACCGATAAATCGGTTCATCACTTGTTTGGCACGTGGGTAGAGAAAAGTATGTATGGCAGAAAGTATATGGGCACAGCACGTGTTACTTTTGTTATTGATGAAAAGGGAATTATTGCTGAAGTAATTGAAAAAGTAGATACAAAGAATCATGCAGATCAGATACTGGGAAAGTCGGCACCGGTAATCAAATCCGCGAAAAGGAAACCCGCCAAAAAAGCCTTGAAAAAAGTATCTAAAAAGGCGTTCGTAAAGGCTGTAAAAAAGAAATAGCGAATTGCATTACCAGAGGGTTTCATAATCCTGACAACTGGTTTATCTTCGGGCAAAATTTTACTTCATGGCCCAGCCCGATTATAGCAAACTAAAGAACACAGCCAGTCAAATCCGCAGAGATATTGTACGCATGGTACACGCCTGCCAAAGCGGCCACCCCGGTGGTTCGCTGGGTTGTACCGAATACTTTGTGGCGCTCTACTTCCACATCATGAAGCATAATCCCGCTTTTAATATGGATGGTAAAGGTGAAGACCTTAGCTTTTTATCGAATGGCCACATCTCTCCTGTTTTCTATTCGGCATTAGCACGCTCTGGCTACTTCGAAGTTAAAGAACTCGCTACCTTCCGTAAACTCGACTCCAGGTTGCAAGGTCACCCGGCTACACACGAGCATTTACCCGGTGTTCGTGTAGCATCTGGATCTTTAGGACAAGGCTTATCGGTAGCCATTGGTGCCGCATTGGCAAAAAAATTAAATGGCGATGATCGTCTGGTGTACGTACTGATGGGCGATGGCGAGCAACAGGAAGGACAAATATGGGAAGCAGCCATGTATGCCCCACACAATAAAGTAGATAACCTGATTGCCACAATTGATTATAACGGCCAACAGATTGATGGTCCGGTAGACAAAATTCTTTCATTACTGGATCTGAAAGCCAAATGGGAAGCTTTTGGTTGGATTGTTCAGGAATTTAATGGCAATAAAATAGAAGAAGTGATAGCCGGCTTAGAAAAAGCTAAAACCCTTGCCGGGAAAGGCAAACCCGTACTTAACCTGATGAAAACAGAAATGGGTTTTGGTGTGGATTATATGATGGGATCACACAAATGGCACGGTGTTGCGCCAAACGATGAAGAACTTGCCAAAGCGCTGGCACAATTACCGGAGACATTGGGCGACTATTAAGGTTCATCTTTTCTTTCTCCAGCGGCTTGTGGTTTCCTAAACCTTTACCTGACTTCGGATAGATTTCGTCTGTTTGATTTTCTACGGTGCGTTACCTACCTTCGGACAGTTCAGGTTAATATTATCTATTGAGTACAGAGCGGTTTAATGCATCTTTAATCAAAAATTTGCTGCTTCCTGAGTTTAGGGTAGATGTTATCAAACCCATGGTGATGTAATTAAGAAATTGCCCTATCTGAGAGATTAAATTTTTTACCTGTGATAATAGAAAATAGCGTAATGGCCGATGCAGTGGAGATAGCTAGGCTTTACGAAAGTGCAAGAGATTTGCAAAAGATAAAAGGAGCCGTATGCTGGCCATTATTTGATAAAAAATTGATAGAGACCGAAATTACCGAAGGGCGGCAATGGAAAATTGTAATTGATACGCAAATAGCCTGTGTGTGGGCCACTACCTTCAGCGATCCGCAAATATGGGAAGAGCGAAATGCTGACGCATCAGTTTATATTCATCGAATAGCCACTAATCCAATTTACCGGGGACAAAACCTGGTTAAAGAAATTGTTAGATGGGCAAAGGTTTATGCCGAAAAAAACGAGAAGGAATTTATCAGGTTAGATACAGTAGGAGAAAACAAAGAGCTAATACGACATTATCAAAAATGTGGGTTTGATTTTCTGGGGATTTTTAATTTGACAAACACAGACCAGTTACCGGCTCATTATCATAACGCAGGTGTTAGCCTGTTTCAAATGAAAGTAAATTAAAACTATTCAAGCTATTGCTATGCCACCAGATGCTGTGTTTGATTTATGGATGTTTTTAGCCGGCCTGGCAATATTCATCTTTGGAATGAATCGGTTGGAGAGTGGTGTTAAAGGTTTTGCGGGAAAATCTTTTCGTAATCTATTGCAACGCTATACCAACAAAAGTTGGAAAGGAATATTTACTGGCACACTCTTTACAATCGTTTTACAAAGCAGCACAATGGTAAGTTTGCTTGTGTTAGCTTTTTTAGGTGCTGGCATGCTAACCTTAAAAAATGGATTAGGGGTAATTTTAGGAGCCAATCTGGGTACCACTTTTAGTGGATGGGTAATAGCAACCCTTGGCTTTAAATTTGATATAGCCGATTTTTCTTACCCGTTTATTGTTGTAGGGATACTCCTCTACTTGCTTTTGTATAATCGTCCGGTGTTAAAGAATATCGGTAGCTTTCTTCTGGGCTTTGGTTTTCTGTTTCTAGGGCTGGATTATATGAAAGATGCCCTGGATACGGTGGCCGGAAGTATAGACATCAGCATGTTTTCGCAGTATGGGCTTTGGGCATTTTTTATTCTGGGCCTGATAATTACCGCACTCATTCAATCCAGCTCAGCAATGGTTGTTATTCTTTTAAGCACCTTGAATGCCGGACTATTAGATATTTACCAGGCAACAGCCATGCTTATTGGAGCTAACATTGGTACCACCACCACTATGGCAATAGCTGCTATTGGCAGTACAGCCGATAAAAAAAGACTGGCCTTATTTAACCTACTATTTAATATTATAACCTGCCTGGTGGTTTTTGCTTTATTAAAACCATTATTGCTTCTCATTAGCAACGTGTTTTACGTTAAAGATGCTTTGCTCACGCTGGTTTCATTTCATACGCTATTAAACATTATTGGTATCGTATTGTTTTTACCCTTTCTTGGACTGTTTGAGAAATTTTTACAAACGCGTTTCAAAACTTCAGAACCTAAAGGAGATACAATGTTTATAAAACGAGTATCGGCTAAAGTACCAGAGGCAGCCCTAAAAGCTATGGAAGACGAATTGAAACAAGTCTACATGCTTACCCGCAATTTTATTAATGATTGTTTAGGGATTGATAAGGTACAAGCAAAGTCTAACTGGAAAACAATCTTTACGAGCGCTGTAGACCTGAACGAAAAATATGAAAAAATAAAATACGTAAAAGATGATTTGACAGCCTACTATGCCGTATTGCAGGATCAGAAACTTGAAGAAACGGAGTATAAGCGACTTACTGCAAACATGATGTCGCTGCGCTTTGTTGTATTTGCTGCAAAAGATATTAAAGATGTTATGCACAACTTCAAATTTGTTTCGGAATCTGAAGACGTGGTGGGCACAGAAATACTCAACAGATTACGCGCTTACACAAAATTGCATTTAAATAAAATAGATAATTATTTGTATACAACCGAAATTCAAGTGCACGACTGGCACGATGAGAATAATAAATTTTATGAAGAAATAGTCGCTTATCTATATCAGAATAGTCGTGGGCAAACAAAAAAAGAAGTCTCTGTTTCTACCCTAACCAACATGATTAAGCAAACAGTCTCTGCTGTCGACAACTTATATCATGCTTTTGTGAATGATAACAACGGGAAAGAAACTGCTGCTGACTAGTTGTTTTATAAAATTATTTCAACCAAGCTCACACGTTCCAAACATTCCTTTACCGTACAAATTCTACTTTATACAAATCCTGGTAGATTTCTGCAACATGGGTTTTAATACTTCCCACTTGTTCTAACTGAAATTTCTTAGGATACAGCGCTAACACACTAGCCATAGTGGTAGTGGCAAACACATTTCCATTCGGCACTACTTGTCCCATAGCAAATAACGAAGGTAAACTAACATCGTGGGTTGTATCTTTAACGTTAACAGGTCCTGCATGCAGCACAATCCGTATGGGCTTCTCTTGTTTTAAAGGTGTAACGTCATTCCATACTACCCGTACCATATCTAGTAAACCAATCTCAGAATCCATGCCAATGAGAATGGTTTCGGGATTCTCTACATGCAGTTTCACTGATAGCTGTCCTTCTATTCTTGTTTTTACCGATTTAACAACGGCTAATCGTTCGGCAGGAATAAGTTTACCCATATCTATTAATACCTGATACAGTACGGGTCGATCTGCAATTTTATCATTGCTCAAACTTTTTTGTGTCTCAGGTAAAGTTGATGGTATCGCTTTCACCCACGGATCGGGGTTGATGTTAGTATGGCGTTGTAAAAATGGCCAAAGTTGGAGCGTATCTCGGGTGCCCCCTTCTTTTCGTTTCAGGTCAAACTCCGATAAAACAGTAAGCAGAAAAGGTTCTTGCTGGTAACTTCTGCTTCTTAAAATGGCAGAACCAAAAATGGATTTTCCTAACAGTGAAAATAAATCATCATTACCTCCATATTTCTCTTGTGTAATAATTGTATGAGGATATTTTGTTTTAATATCCATAAATCTTTGAACCCAATTGGCTCTGGCAAATTCAACACTAATCTTTACAAAATCCTGTTCTGCAAAAGGTAAAATCACCTGAACTTCGCCACCCCGTTCGGCTATTGCTTCGGCAAAAAGGATATCGGCTCCGCAGGCTAATGAGCAATACCCTACACTTGCGTTAAGCGTATTGAGAGCAGCCTGAATAGATTGCTTTACCTGTTGTTCGATAGCGGAAGGAAAGCGTGGGGTTTCACGTCCCGGGGCATCTATCATGTGGCCCGAAAACGCAACCACAACAGGCGGGGCAAAAATCTTTATTACCTCTTTTGGTATGGGCATGTAATGATCCAGCAACCACAATTGGTTATACACGCTTAACACTTTGCCCCAGTCGGTTGCAATCAATTGGCGGGCCTTTGTAAAAGCCACAATTGCTTTGTCTTTATTTTTGGTTAACAGATAGGCTTCAGCAAGTGTAGCCCACTCCCACTCTGTGGTAGCAGTATTCTCTAATGTAGAAATTACCTGTGCCGCTAACTCACGCCCTTGCTGTGCTTTGCCAGCAATTACAGACATTGTTGCTGCATTAATACCGGTGTAATAGTTTCCGGTTTGAGTAAAATTCTTTGCGTATGTATCGCGCGCCAACAAGGCGTACTTAGTACTTTGTTGTTTACGAAAAATACTCTTGTAAATACCTCCCAGAATACCAGCTGTTTCAGAATCGTTAGGAAAACGTTCATATAAACCAGCCAGGTATTCTACGGCCAATTCGGGCGAACCACACTTGGATGTACTGAGCGCCAACAATTGATTTACGCGCAGGGTATCTACACTCGTATCGTTTCTTAAAATCAGGCTCCGCTCACGCGCTTCTAAGTACCGTCCTTGATTTATTAACGCCTCAACACTCTTAATCTCATTCATTCCACAAACAATAATCCTCCTGATCAGTCCAGAACTTCGTAAATATTTACCGGGTTAGCTTTATTCTTAAGCGGCACTTCGCCCAGATGCACACATTGAAATGAAGTTTTTATTTGTTCAAAAGCCTTCTGATTAATTACAATCTGGCCGGGTGCCGCTGCGCTCTGTAAGCGTTGGGCTGTATTTACTGTATCGCCTATTACCGTATAATCAAGTCTTCGCAAGTTGGCAGATCCAATATTACCACTAATCATCTCGCCACTGTTAATGCCAATAGAAACTAACGGTTTGTACGTACTTTCCGTTTCGGGTAATTTATTTACCTGCTCACGCACAGCAAGGCAAGCATCCAGTGCTCTATCAAGATGGTAATCGTCTTTGAATACAGCCATTACAGCATCGCCCATAAATTTATCGATGTAACCTCCTTGCGCAATTATTTCTTTCACAATCACATCGAAGTAGCTATTCAATAGTTTTACAACGGTATCGGGTTTTTCATTTTCACTGATGGCTGTAAATCCGCAGATGTCAATAAATGCAACGGTGGCTTCCACTGTTTCGTTAGCGGTTATAGACGATTCATATTCCCGGCTGCCCATAAAGTTCAGCACAGTTTCGTCTACATACATCTTTAAGATGTTATTCTCTTTTATGGCTTGCAAAGTATCTTTGAGCTGGCCCACATGGCGAATGGTCTTCTCCATCGTGAGTGTAAGGTCATCGAAGTTGATAGGCTTAGTTATAAAATCAAAAGCACCTCGGTTCATAGCTGTGCGAATGTTATCCATATCGCCATAGGCAGACACGATAACCGATTTAATCAGCGGGTTTGATTCGCCCAGGCGACTGAGCAATGTTAGCCCATCCATTTCGGGCATATTAATATCGCTTAGCACTACAGACACATCCGGATGTTGCTTTAGTTTTTCAAGTGCATCATTTCCGTTTACAGCAAACACAAATTCGTAGTGCTGTTCGCGTATTTTTTGTCTGAACTTTTGCTTAATTAATACTTCCAGATCCGTTTCGTCATCGGCTACTAATATTTTCGTCATCCGTTTGTCAGGTTTAGCTTTTCTTTCAAGGCAACAAAATCAACGGGTTTGGTTAAAAAGTCATCAGCACCCAGTTCTTTTGCTATTTTATAATTCTCCGCATCGCCATAAGCGGTAATCATCATTACCACCGGAGGCGGTTTCATGTATCGCTTCTTTACATTTTCAAGTAATTGTAGTCCGCTCATGCCCGGCATATTAATGTCGGACAGGATAAGCAAGGCTTCGTGTTCCCACCGGTTAAGGAGCTGTAACGCATCTTCTCCCGAATAGGCAAAGGCAAATTCTACCCGGCCATCTTTTATCTCTTTTCGAAAGCGTTGTTCAAAAAGTGCTTTTACATCTTGTTCGTCATCGACTACTAAAATCTTCATTGTGGTGTGTTTGGTAATGATATCGTAAAAGTGGTGCCTTTTCCTTCATGGGTTTCAACTTTAAGTTCCCCACCATGCCCTTTGGTTATAATTTCGTAGCTCATACTCAATCCCAACCCGGTGCCTTGCCCGGATGGTTTAGTAGTAAAGAAGGGTTGAAATATCTTGTCAACTATTGATTGTGGAATCCCATTGCCATTGTCGCTCACAAAAATTTCAACGGCATTTCCTTTTTTGCGTGTACCCACGATTACAGTCGGCTCATATCCGGCAGCTGCTTGCTGCTTCTTCTCGCTTACTACATAGAATGCGTTTGTAATCAGGTTGAGAATAACACGACCCATGTCCTGAGGAACCACCGTTATTTTACCGAGTGTTTCATCAAACTCAGTTTTCATCGAAGCATTGAACGACTTGTCTTTGGCACGCAACCCATGATAGGCCAGGCGCAGGTATTCATCGGCCAACTCATTAAGATTAGTTGGCTCTTTTTTATTATTGCTAATACGCGAATGTTGCAGCATACTTTTTACGATGCCATCGGCACGCTTGCCATGGAAGGTGATTTTTGCTTCGTTGTCGGATAGCGTGTTGGCGATAGTCTTTGCTTCGGCTATGTTACCCGCCTCAATTTCTTCTTTCAGTTCATCAATCAACTCTTTATTTATCTCAGCAAAGTTGTTTACAAAGTTTAACGGGTTTTGAATTTCGTGTGCAATGCCGGCAGTAAGTTCGCCCAGGCTGGCCATTTTTTCGGATTGAATAAGTTGCGATTGCGTGGCCTTTAATTCTGTGTAGGCTTTTTCAATTTCCTTGGCTTGTTTCAATTCACGCTCGCGGCTACGTTCGCGTTCGCGAAGTTTAATACTTCTTCTTACAGAACGATCGGTAACAAAGGCAAATCCACCAAAAACAATTACATAAGACGCATAGGCCCACCACGTGCGCCACCAGGGTGGTGAAATGGATATTTCTAATGTTAGCCCTTCTTCATTCCAGATTCCATAGGCATTGGCAGCCCGAACTTTAAACTTGTACTTGCCGGGATCGAGGTTGGTATAGGCTGCAAAGTTTCGGTTGTCGTAAATCCAATCCTGATCGTACCCTTCCAGCATGTGGGCATACTGGTTCTTTTTTGGGTTAGCGTAGTGTAAGGCAGCAAATTCGAAGCTTAAATTATTTTGATTATAGGACAAAGAAATGTGCTTTGTCTCCTGCAAACTTTCTGTTAACGGAGAATTTTCGGTAATATCCGAGATAGACTTATTCGAAATTAATAATTTCGAAATGATAATAGCTGGTGGTGTTTTATTTGATGATACTTTATTGAAAGTAGTAAGTCCATGATCACCACCAAAATAAAATCGCCCGTCTGTTGCTCGCGTATTAGCTAACGCCAGAAATACTTCGCCCCCGATATTATCGGATGAGTTGTAATTAATAAAAGTAACCTTGCCCAGATTTTCATTAGTTATCATTTGAGACAATCCGTTTTGAGTGGCTATCCACATTTCACCATTGTCGCCTTCTACCAACCCTTCGGTAAGATTAGTGGGCAGGCCATCTGCTTCTGTATAGCGGGTAAAGGTTTCGGTTGCCGGATCCAGTTTGGTTACTCCTTCGCTGGTAGCAAACCAAAGCATTCCCCTGCTGTCGGCCAGAATATCGCGCACATTATTTTGACTGAGCGAGTTTTCATCATTTGCATTATTCTTGTAGGTCTTTACCTGATTGGTTACCGGGTCAATCCGATCAATACCGCTACCTTCACCGGCTACCCAAATGTATTTTTCGGTAACTTCAATGTCGCTTATATTCGAACCGGATGTAACGAGGTCTTCTTTTTCAGGAACCACCTCGGGCTGGAAGGACATCTTACTGCCAGGCTGTGCTTTCAACAAAACAATTCCATATAAAGAAGTTTGTGTGGGTGGCTCTTCATTCCATTTTCCATAAGCATGGCTATCATCCGTTCTGTAGCGTAAACTATAACTTCCCGCTTTCAGACTTACACTACCAATTTCAATTCTATTTTTATAGGCACCTCCTGCATACATTGTCTCTTCATATTTAGCCATTCTCCAAACTGTATCTTTTTCAGTGTTTTCTATCCACCCTAAGTCAACCGGTACTAATGGATCCATTTCGGCTACAGACATTACCCAATACGAACCGGCTTCTTTTATTTCGATAGGCTGTGTGATGTTCTGATTATCGACAACCTTTTCAATGATCCCGATTTTTTGATCCGTTGTCATAAGCGCATTGATTTCTTCAATCAACTGATTGGGATATTGTCGGCCTTGCTTGTTAAGCACCCGGTGGATGGTATTTGTTTTGGTGTCTAAAAAGTTAAGCCCGTTATTGGTACCCAACCATACCCGGCCTTGGTTATCTGGCTTTACAACCCGAACCTGGTTATGCGAGAGTGAGTTTCTGTTTGTTGAGTCGTACTTGTATCGTGTTACCTCCTTGTAATTTTTATCAAGTTTAACCAAACCATCGCCCCAGGTACCTAACCACAACGAGCCGTCAGTATCTTCGGCTATGCTTCGTGCCGATCCGCCAAACATGTCGTCTATTACTTTAAATGTTACCTTCTCAAAGGTCTGCTTTTTTGGATCATAGACATTTATCCCGCTGCCACGTGTACCTACGTACACAACACCCGGTTTTATTTTGGATGCGGCAATTCCGAAAATACCACCCGGACTCAGTCCGTTCGGGTTATCCGGACTATGACTTAAAACCTGAAAAGGTTTATTTACCGGGTCATATTTTAGCAGACCGGCTTCACGAGTTCCAAACCAAAAGATTCCACTTTTATCAATTATAAAATTTGTGAACGTGATATTCCATCCATGGGTGCGCATTTTCATCTTTCCTGCAATCTCAATCTCGGTATAGGTATCGGAGATGCCATCAAATTTTATTATTCCGCGGAAGTTGTTTGCTACCCAGATATTTCCTTCGTTATCGGAAAGGATCTTGTTCCAATGACTCCAGCCGTCTTCATTTCCTTCAGTATACGTGATAATCGTTTTAAAAACACCGGTTTCCGGATTGTACTTATGCACACCGGTGCGGCTCGTAATCCAAAGGGTTTGTGCAGAATCAAAATACAAATATGTGATTGCATCTTCGAGCTTTAGCTTAGATACCGATTCGTGTTCTACCGGCCTAAAAGCGGTATCTCCTTTAGCCTGGTGCATAAGACCATTAATAGTTGATCCAAACCAAAGTCCTCCCTTAGCATCTTCTGCAAATCCAATACAAAACTCATAATGATCAGGAGCTTCAACTCCAGGAACTTGATACTTGGCAAATTCCCAGTTATCAATTTTCTTGTTGTAGCGGAGCAAACCCAGATTACGGGTTACAGCCCAAAGATCTTTTTGGCGATCTTGAAAAATCCTAAAGGTAGTACCAAATGGAGCGCCACCGGGTGTATTAAAGTAGCCTGGAAAGAGGTAATTTTTGAATTCATTTTTTCGCCTGTCAAAGCGTGATATACCCAGCCCTGTGCCTACCCAGATGTTGTAGTCCGCATCTTCCAGTAAACCCCAGGCATTATTATTTTGCAAACTGGTTGCCTTGCCGGGTGAGTTTTTAAAAGTTTCGAAGCGATACCCATCGTACTTCTGCAACCCATTGGTGGTGGCAATCCAAATAAGTCCAAAACTATCTTGTATTACCGATTGCACATTAGGAGATGAAACGCCATCGGCAACCGAAATGTAAACAGGTTCGATGGTTTGTTTGGATACAGGTGCCTGCGGAAAACCTATACTAAAGCACAGGCTTAAAGCAAGAGTTAGCAGGATGGCTAACCTTAGCGGAAAATGAGGTTTGGGCATTTATAAAAGTAATTAATATTGTTGAAGCCGTATTTATTTCATGCGCCTTATTTTAAGGGTAAGGTGATAATAAATGTGGAGCCTGCTTGCTCACCCGGCTCGACCTGTAGTTGCCCGCCATGCCCCTTGGTAATTATGTCATAGCTCAAGCTCAGACCTAGACCGGTTCCTTGCCCGGTGGGCTTTGTAGTAAAGAAGGGTTGGAAGATTTTGTCCTTGATAGAATCTGGAATACCATTGCCGTTGTCTTTGACTTTTATAATTACCTCACCCCGGCCTTCTGCGGAGGAGAGGGAGCGGGTTGTGCTAATCGTTACGGTAGGCTCGTAGCTTGTTCCCGGCTTTTGACCTTCTACTTTAAACTTTTCATTTACAGCATAAAACGCGTTGTTGATTAAGTTCAAAACCACTCTTCCGATATCCTGCGGTACTACATTTATTTTTCCGATTGCTTTATCGAGCTCCGTTTCAAATTTGGCAGTAAAACTTTTGTCCTTTGCACGCAAGCCATGGTAACTCAGTCGTAAATATTCATCGCACAGGGCGTTGATATCGGTGGGTTCTTTTTGACCTGATGAGGTTCTGGAATGTTGCAGCATTCCTTTTACGATGTCTCCTGCCCGTTTGCCATGGAGGTTTATCTTTTCGGAATTGGATTTAATATCACTAACAATCTCTCCTGCCGACTGCACACTGCCTGCTGCCAACTCCTTCTGCAATTCATCAATCAACTCGGTGTTCAATTCACTAAAATTATTTACGAAGTTCAAAGGGTTTTGAATTTCGTGAGCAATACCGGCCGTGAGTTCTCCAAGAGAAGCCATTTTCTCGGATTGGATAAGTTGGGATTGTGTGGATTTTAATGTTTCCAGCGAGTGCTTTAATTCATGGGTACGTTCTTCAACCTGTTTCTCTAACACAAGATTCTGATTGGCCAAAAGCTGTCTTTTCTCTTCTGTAATGTCTATCACTTTCTGGGCTTCATCTTTAACTGCTGCCAGTACTTCTTTAAAGCGCATGGAAATATAAGTTAGTAAAAAAAACGGTGAGCTAAGAACAGTCATGGATAAAATCAGCTTATCGTATTCATTGAACAAGTCGAGTGAATATTTGTGCAGTGTGATGTAAAAAATAGTAGCAATGGTTGGCAGAATAATTCCTGCCACAATAGTCCACTGTGCTCCGCGTATATTTTTGCGATGGATATAAACAATCCTCCCAAAATGAACCAGCATAATGGTAAAGGCCAAGCCAAACGGCAATGAAATGGAAAACAGATGCGCTGTAATATTGGCAATTTGAACCACGATAAAAATAATCCACGATGCAGCCGATATCTTTTGTGTAAGCACCCACTCTAAAATGAACAATCCGAAAATAACCATAACAGCCTGGCTAAATGACATCACGATAAAACGAACCTTCTCCACCGAATACGAAATTTCAAACAGCGTATTACCGAAAATGAAAATCGTACCTAACAATATAAAAGTTGTATAGCGTGCAAAGAGTACAAATATTTTCTGGCCCGGGTTTAGAAACACTAACAACCAAAACAGTAAGAACAATAAAGAGGAAACCGAAATACAGATGGTAACATAGATGTGTGTAAGCTTAATATCACGCGTAACAAGGTTGGTGTACTCCGGGCCTGTAAGGTTAATAAACCGCTGAAGATTTTGAGGTTTTAACCGAATCTCGCGTTGCGTGAAAGTGGTTTCATAGTCCACAAAATGAATGGCAATTAAATATTCCTCACCCGGAATTAATGTTACCGGACGCGGATATTTCAGAATGGGGTTGTACGGCTGATATGGATTGCCGGTGTTGCCAAAAGAATGAGCCAACTCCCCGTTTATGTAAACGTCTGTAGCTGCCCACAGGTCGCGGCTAATGCCCAACGGCATATTCTGAAAGGAACTGTCAAGTTTTATTTTTATACGAAACCAACCCTCTACTCTTCCGGTGTTATCTTCCATTTTTGCAGTCAGTTCAGTCAGGTTGAATTTCTTCCAGCCTGTTATGTCTGAGTTTTCGTCAGCCCAGGAAGGATCATGTCCCTGCCTGAAAATCCAGCCATCCAGCGGAGCGAGGAACAACCTTTGATGTGATTGAAACATGCTGGCCGACAGTGTTATGGCTGTATCCTGGGCGGAACAAATATTTACTACAAGAAAAAAACAAAGAGTTAATATTGTTCTCATAATCAATCAGTCCGAATTGGTAAGAAGATAAGGAACAGACTGCCATTGCCCTCCGTTGTTTCCACTTTTAGTTCCCCGCCATGCGCTTTTACAATATCATAGCTTAATGATAATCCCAATCCCGTTCCCTGCCCTGTTGGTTTGGTGGTGAAGAAGGGTTGAAAGATTTTGTCTTTGATTTTATCGGGTATTCCATTGCCATTATCGCTCACACTAATTTGCAATGTATTTGCAGATAGCGTGGTCTTTACAATTACCCTTGGGGTGTATTCAGCAGGTGCCGACTTCTGCTTATCATTTACTGCATAAAATGCATTGTTAATCAGGTTCAAAATAACCCTGCCCATATCCTGTGGAACAACCTTAATTTTAGGAAGGCCTTCACTCAACATTGTTTCAAACTTCGCATTAAAGCTTTTGTCTTTGGCGCGAAGACCGTGATAAGCCAACCGTAAATATTCATCGCACAAGGCATTAATATCAGTAAGCTCTTTTTGGCCAGTGCTGGTTCTTGAATGTTGCAACATTCCTTTTACAATACCATCGGCCCGTTTGCCGTGATGATTTATTTTTTCGAGGTTTCCCTTAATATCGTTGGCAATAATTTTAGCTTCTTCTATATCACCTTTATCCAGCTCTGCATTCATTTCGCTCATCAGCTCATTGCTTACTTCACTAAAGTTGTTTACAAAATTCAACGGGTTCTGAATTTCATGTGCAATGCCCGCGGTGAGTTCACCCAGCGAAGCCATTTTTTCTGACTGGATGAGTTGGGATTGTGTCGCTTTTAATTCGTGAATTGACTGTTTCAATTCAGCCGTTCGTTCCACAACTTCCTTCTCAAGTTGTACCTTTTGCTGAGCAATGAACTGAGCGCGCTCTATTTCTTTTTCTTTGGCTAGTCGTTCTTTTTCAAGCAGGTGCATGGCAATTTCCTTTCTTTGTCTACTATGCCGGTTAAATAAAGTCCAGGAGAACACTATGCCAGCCCAACAAATTGTTCCTGAGATAATTGTATCGGCCCAATCCTCAACCCAGATTGACAGCTTACCAAAAATTCCATCAACATCCTCACTGATTGCTCCGCCAATCGCGATAGCAATAAAACCAAGAAAACAGAATAGAAATGGTGCCAGAAGCAGAAAGAAAAATCTGATCTCTTGTTTAGACTTTCTAATCATCAGGAACATGGTAATGACTAGTAGAATAATACATAGAGTAACAGGAGCGACTTCTGCAATCATCTCCCATATTATTGGCAGTTCTACGGAAAAAAGGACAAGAATAATTTGGATAATATTAGGAATCAACGAAAGCTTTATAACCTTATCCCATTTAGGGTGAGATTGATAAGTCTTGAAATAATGTCGTACAAACTGAGCGAGGAAAATCACAAAGACATAGATAAAAGTATCCATGAAAGAAATCATGGCAGAATTTCCCGAGAGAAGAACGTCTAGAAAAAAGTCAGAAGCCGTAGAAAAGGCAAACAGGAATAAACTGAAATAGAGGAAAACACGTTCTTTTACCGTAATAAAAAAAAATAAATTGAAGCAAGCAGCCAATATGAGAAGCCCAAAAACTGAACCATTAAGAAAGTAGTATCCTGAGTAATATCTTTCTTCATAGTGATTCAGTTCATCAGTCAATGATTTCAAAGTGCTCAACAGGGTAACCTCCAATTCATTCAGAAAATCTTCCTGTACTCTATAATCATACCTACTGTAATAAATAGTTGTTATTGTCCTCGGCTGCAATTCAACAGGTACAGCAGGAGTTCTTTTAAACCCGTTGCGTTCTTCAAATGAATACTCATATCCTGTTTTATAATGTGCTATGCCTCCTACGCTATCCACCAGATAGAAGTTGGCTTTGCCTGCACCCGAAATCAAACCAATGTACAGAATGTTGTCAGTTTCATTTTTTAACAGAAATCGAATCCAATACGTATTACTAATTCCTGAATCGGTTGGAATAAGTTCATTAGGATATTTAAATTGAGTGTCCATTCGCGTGGACATAACCTCTTCAATGTTAAACGCATTTTTCCTATCGGCCACAACCTGAATATACTGGTGATCAACGATTTGTGTCAGCGTATCTGTTGTAAGCGGAAAATAGGGAGGTAAGTTGCTTTGAGGGAATGCCTCTATCGTCAAGAAAAAAAGAAGTATAAGGATTACTAGTTTTCTCATATTCAAACAGGTAGTACTACATAGAACTCAGTCCCTATTCCATCCTTAGTTTCCACCTTAATGCTACCGCTATGCCCTTTGGTTACTATATCATATGCCAATGACAATCCTAACCCCGTTCCCTGTCCGGTGGGTTTTGTGGTGAAGAAAGGTTGAAAGATTTTTTCTTTAATAGCATCCGGAATGCCGTTGCCATTGTCGGCTACCCGAATTTCAATTTTACCATCAGTCATCTTGGTACTTATTATCACAGTAGGCTCAAAACTTTCTGTCTTTTGACTTTCAACTTTGTACTTCTCATTCACCGTATAAAATGCATTGTTGATCAGATTTAGAATTACGCGCCCCATATCCTGCGCCACAATATTTACTTTTGGTAAAGTTGCATCAAGATTGGTTTCAAATTTAGAGGTAAAGCTTTTGTCTTTGGCCCGCAGACCATGATAGGCCAATCGTACATACTCATCACATAAGCCATTAATATCGGTTGGTTCCTTTTTACCTGACGAGGTTCTGGAGTGTTGTAGCATTCCTTTTACTATTGCATCGGCCCGCTTGCCGTGGTGATTTATCTTCTCGAGGTTGCTGGAGATATCGGCAATCAACTCATCTTCAAGCTTCTCATCTCTATTAACTTTCACCTTTTCCTCTTTCAACTCCTTGATAAGATCATTACTTACTTCGCTAAAGTTGTTAACAAAGTTGAGTGGGTTTTGTATTTCATGTGCAATACCTGCCGTAAGCTCACCCAATGAAGCCATTTTCTCGGATTGAATCAGTTGCGCCTGGGTTGACTTCAGTTTCCCCAACGTATTCTCGACTTCATCTTTTTGCTCTTTAAGTAAAACATTGGCCTTTTGTTTATTCTTATATCCAATAAAAGCCGTAACCGCTAACACCAACAATACTCCAAGACCAGCCAATAATGCCAACTGTCTGGACTGTGCAATTTCTTTCTGTAGTTTCTGCTCTGCTTCTTGTATCTCCTGCTTTTTTTGAAATTCATAATTCATACTCACCTCGGTGGCTTTTCGAATATTCTGAATGCTGCGCATGGAGTCGCTAATACTAACACCTATCCGGTAACTTTCTAATGCTCTTTTATAATTACCTGTTTTTTCGTAGCACGTTGACAAAAATTTGTTTGCCTCTTCAAACGATTGTTCGAACACAGAAGCTTTCTGAAGTATCTCAAGATTTTTTTCAAAATACGGTATAGCCTCTTTATACTTTTGTTGTAAGAATAATACCGTAGCCATTGCATTGTTTGCCTGGGCAATATTCATCGGTTGCCGCGAAGATTCAGCCAGTGTAATGGATTGCTTACTTAATTCGGCTGCTTCTGTAAACTTTCGTTGATTTGCTAAGCTAAGGCCTGCTTTCGCCAAGCCCGCAGCCTGTATCCCTATATCCCCCGATGTAGCTGCAAGGTCCACCGACTTCATAGCAAGTTCATAGGCTTTACCCCATTCTTTATTCCCTACGTAAAGCGTGGCCAGGTTCGAGTAACCGTACAGTTCAACTATTTTGGAATTTGTTTCTTTGGCCTGTTGAATAGAGTTTTCATACATATCAATGGCTTTTAATGTATCTCCAATATTTTGATACGTGATAGCCATATTCAACATGGTTCTTGCCACTTGCGCTTTGTTTCCATTCTTTTGTGCAAGCGCTAAACCCTTTTGCTGATATTGTAAAGCCATAGGGTAATTTGCCAACTGCATGTAGCCGATAGCTATGTTGGTATAATTTCCGGGAAGTTCAATATCATTATGTATTCTTTCGTTAAGTTCAATTGTTTTGGTAAGGTAAAATATAGAGGAGTCATACTTTCCCATTACCCCATACATCATTCCGTACGTGGCCAATATACCTGCATAAAATATAGAGTCTTTCGGTTTAATGAATTTTTCAATAAAATGAATATGTGCTTTGGCTTCCTCATAGTTTCCGGTGAAAATGTAATTATTGGATAATTGACTGCGTAGCTTTACAATACCTTTATAAAAATTAAGTTTCTCCGCTACGATTAATTGGTCTTTTCCAAGTGCAATAGCAGCATTCAGGTCGCTCCTTGCCAGTAGGTTTATTTTATCAATGTTCAGTTTAATCCGGGTAGTATCTACCTTTTCATTTTCTATCACCTGACTGAGAGAATCCAGTTGACGATTTTGTGAATAAAGTTGAATAAAAGTTGAATGGAAAAGAAAGAGCAATGGTAAGTATCTGTAGCTTTTACAGTTTGGCAGGCTAAAATGAAAATGCACTCTATTTGTCATTGATTTTACAGTAAATAAAGCTTGAAAGTAGCTTTTGTGGTATGTATTGACCATAAGTTATATGTTACGAGCCTACGGCTCTACGTTTCATTTCTCTCTTGTAACATCGGACTGAAGTCCGATGTTACAATATCTTTCCGAGCCTACGGCTCTTTCATTTAAGTTCTGCTTTTACCTAACGGTCTGAAGTTCTTTGTTACAGTACTTGCCGAAGCTACACTTTTCCTATATTACTGGTATTACTATTACAAAAATTGTCCCTTCTCCTTTAGTCTCCACCTTCAACTCTCCGTCATGCACTTTCACAATGTCATACGCCAGCGATAAACCAAGACCAGTACCCTGGCCGGTAGGTTTGGTGGTAAAGAAGGGTTGAAAGATTTTGTCCTTGATAGAATCTGGAATACCATTGCCATTGTCTTTGACTTTTATAATTACCTCATCCCGGCCCTCTCCGGAGGAGAGGGAGCGGGTTGTACTAACCGTTACGGTAGGCTCGTAGCTTGTTCCCGGCTTTTGACTCTCCACTTTAAACTTTTCATTTACTGCATAAAAAGCGTTCGTAATCAAATTCAAAATCACTCTGCCCATATCCTGCGGAATGATGGTAACGGTGCCAACAGTTTCATCAAAATCAGTTTTCATTGTTGCATTAAAAGACTTGTCTTTTGCGCGTAAACCGTGATAAGCCAAACGCAGGTATTCATCGCACAAAGCATTGATGTCGATCGGCTCCTTTTCACCCGATGATGCCCTGGAATGTTGCAGCATGCCTTTCACAATATCAGCTGCACGTTTACCATGATGGTTTATCTTTTCAGAATTGGATTTAATATCACTAACAATCTCCTCTGCCGACTGCTTACTGCCGACTGCCAACTCTTTCCTCAGTTCTTCAATCAACTCAGTATTCAATTCACTAAAATTGTTTACAAAATTCAACGGGTTTTGAATTTCATGAGCAATGCCCGCTGTGAGTTCACCTAATGAAGCCATTTTTTCGGATTGTACCAGTTGTTGCTGGGCCTGTTTCACGTCCGTAAGTGCAATCTCCACCTGTTGCTTGGCAGCCTCTAACTTGTTGAAATCTTCATACCGGGCATATGCAGTAGAAAATGCTTCCGCTACGGAATGGATTAATTGAATGTCTTCTTCTTTAAGGGGAGCCGTATTACCCACATAGAGCATTCCTTGTAGAAAATACATGCAATGAAGGTGGATGCCCGTCTGTGGGATGGTGCTCATGTATTTTTCCTTCGAGATTGGAATTCCGCTTTCCTGCATACGTTCTACAAATTCTTCAAAGGCTGTTGTATCCCAATGTTCCATGTAGTTATCATGATTTTGCCATTTGTGCAGAATGGCTCTGATACGACTAGGTGTGGCATAGGGTAGGTGAAAAGAAGCAATGGCTTTGCCATCCGGTGTGGAGAGGAAAGTATGAATAAGGCCTTGCGCTTCTTCCATTATAAATACTCCGCATCGTACGAAGGGGACACCGAGTACGGTGAGTTCATTCCAGATTAATGGAGTAATGCGATCGAGGTCTTGCTTCGTACGCATGCTGGCAATCTCTGCACGAATTCTATCAAGAGACGCGCGTCTCACCGCTTCCTCGGCATTGGCTTCGGCTTTTCTAAGGTCGTTGAAACGCTTGTACGCCAGGCTGATGGCCGAACTGAATCTTCGAAATATTTTAAGTTCATTTTCCAAAACTTTATGAGTGGTGACCATATAAATTGACCCCTCGCTAAACATGGGAAAATAAAAATGCAGTGCATCCTCCTTTTTGTTTTCGGGTATAACAATCTGGTTGGCTAAGTATTGGTAATAGGCTTTAATATCATTGCCCCTCAATACACCGTGGTATTCCTGCTGCCGAAGCCAATGCGTATAGGTCTCAAGCAACATCGGATGTCCGTTCATTTCAATTGAACCTAATCCACTATACGTTTCTCCGTTTGGATTTTTACTAGCCGTTGATATTACGGCTGTGGTATTCTCTCTGGACAGTAATCCGGCCCCGCATCGGACAATATCGACATCAAGCAGACCATCCAACTGATCGTAATACACCTGAATCGTTTTCCCGAGATCTTCCGTACGATGCATAGCCATTGCCTGAGCTCGCACTCTTTCCAAAGCTACTTCTATCTGCGCTTCTCTCGCCTGTGTTTCGGCTTTTTGCAGGTCAAGAAAACGGGTGTAAGCTTGCTGAAATACTTTTCCAAAACGCATTAGCACTTTGTTTTCATCATCCGTGTAAGGAATACCAGAAAAGTTTTCGATGTAAAGGCCAACATTGTCCAGCAAAACGGTGGATACGGCAAGTCCCTTGCATTGCAAATAAAACTGCTTTGCTTCTTCAGGTATGGTAAATAGTTTAAAAAGAGATTTATAGAATTTATTTTTTTCTTTAAAATCCAGCAGATCGGTATGTAAGGTTGTTCCGGTTGCCTTGGCTTTCCGAAAACTATTCCAGGTGGGAGTATCAAAATAGGGAAGGATGGCGAAGAAGGGTTCAATGTTGGGGTCGGCCAGCCAGATGTGCATGTCATCATGCATTTTGTAATCAATATAAAAACCGGCATGTTCCGCTAAAACATCCAGCTTTCTTATTTCGCTAAGCACAAGGCGGATCACTTCTTTCAGTTCATTGCTTTTATGCATGGCAAGCGAACGGCTTCTCACCCTTTCCAATGCCGCTTCAATCTGTGCTTCTTTTACCTGGGCTTCGGCTTTTACCAAATCCAAATAGCGCCTGTAGGTTTGTTCAAAAAGGGCGCTGAACCGTTGGGCTATACGAATTAAGTCCGTTTGAAATTCATGGATACTGAAGGCATAAAAAAGTCCATGTTCGAATACGAAACCGTAGTGAAACTCTTTCTTTGGCAACTTCTCCATATCAATACGGATTGAATAATCTGGAGCACGATTGAGCATTCGGTAGTAGTTCACTAAATCTTTTCCTTTCAAAACGTATTTATGGAGGGGCACCTGTTCTTTCCAGGCCTTTCGGGCACTTTTAAGTAAAGGGTGCAAGGTCATATCCAGATTTCCGATATGCATTTTGACTTCTTTCCCGTATTTGCGGGCTGTCCAAAGCTGATTGTTATCGTTGTCTTGATTCAGGATGCCGATACCAAAACGGGTGCCTTCATCCACCCCTAAGGCTGTGAGTTCAGCAAACATTTTAACGATGCACATTCCTACATCCTCGCTGTTATGCATAGCCAAGGTTTGAGCCCTTATTCTTTCCAATGCTGCTTCTATCTCCAATTCCCGGTTTTTAATTTGCAGTTCCAGTGTTCGCTCCGTTACTATCTTCTCCAACTCTTTCAACTTTTTTTCTGCTTCACCCACATGAAATGTATCTGCTGAACTACTTCCTGCATCGGGCATAGAGCCATGAAACAGTATCATCTGCCATTTTTTGTTGCTGTATTTAAAAACCGTAGTAAACCAAAAATGAAGGCTGTGCTTCTGTTTCTTGTCGCCTATTTCTACAATAACTTCATCGTGAAAGCTTACTGTGGTTTCATCGGTAAACCTTGGGCGGTAAGGAGAAAGTTTCTTTGCCTTAAAGATCATGCCTTTTGACTGTCGCCTCCCATCCATTATCATTTTCCTGTATTCTTTCCTCGACCGCACTTTCTCATCGGCAGCGGTACCAAAGCCGCTGATATTTTCGGCAATATATTGGTTGATGTATCGCAGGGGCGCCTTCATGTTAAGTATGCTTATCTCCAGCGCGCATCGGTAGGCCGTTGCTAATTCTGCCTGCTGTTTTTTTGTTAGATTCATGTAGTCCGAATGTTGATTACTGCTGTCTGTATATGTATCGTTCCTATGGAACTCACTGTTATTTTTTCTTTTCTTCAACGAACTAAAGTCCGTTTGTTACAACATAAGCCGAGCCTACGGCTCTCTGTGTTTCTTTCTCGTTCTTTCACAACGGACTAAAGTCCGTTGTTACAATTATTGGTCGAGCCTACGGCTCTCGTGTTCCTACTTTATCCTTTTCAACTATAATATTGGCCGAGCCTGCCTGCCGCAGGCAAGCCTACAACTCTTGTCCGCATATCAGAGTCGTAGGCTCGGTTCCATCTTGTAAGGATGGACTTTAGGTCCATCCGGTACAGGAAAAAAACGCTTACACAAGTGCCGTAGGCACGGTGCATATCTATACCGGTTCGCGAAATATATACTGTTCATCAAACTCTACATTAAACTCCTTCAACAACTCAAGGTACTCATCCTTAAACACCTGTTTTTTATGATGTGCCTCCTGATTCTGAATATACTTATATACCCTGTCGATATGAGAGCGGCTGTACGAAAACACGCCATACCCTTCCTGCCATTCAAAACGTTCGGCAGTTAATTGATTATCGTTGATGTATTTTGAGGATTTCGCTTTTACGATTTTCATTAATTCAGACACAGGAACAACAGGCTTTAACCCAATAAAACAGTGCACATGATCTTCTATACCATTCACAATGATGGTTTTGCATCCGGCTTCATTAATTAGATTACCAATTACTCCAAATACCTGACTTCGCCACGCTTTGTCTAACACAGCCGCTCTGTATTTTACTACAAACACAAACTGCAGGTAGTTTTGATGATAGGTGTTAGCCATATTACCTATTGGTTTTTGTTAGTTATGTATATCGTTCCTACGGAACTCATGACTACTTTTTTATTCTCTTCAACGGGCTGAAGCCCGTTGTTGCAAAATTTGGCCGAGCCTACGGCTCTCCGTTCCATTTCTCTCTTTCTTCATCGGACTGAAGTCCGATGGTACGATATCTTTCCGAGCCTACGGCTCTTTGTATTTCCTTCTCGTTCTATTCCAACGGACTAAAGTCCGTTATTACAATAATAACCGAGCCTAAGGCTCTATGTTTTCTTTATCTCCACCCCAACACCATAGAGCCGTAGGCTCGGGGCATCTTTTTAGTCCATCTGGTACTGACACAAACACTCACACGAGTGCCGTAGGCACGAAACATATTACCAAACATGTTCTATAACGAAACCTAAGGCTCCTCATCTAATTATTGCATTTAACCCTCGTTTCTTATAACACTTCATTCTTTTACCTTTACTATCTTAGATCATAGCCTACATCCTAAAGCATTCATCGGGAGGGGTTCATCATTCCGCAGATCGGCTCTTCAATTTTTCAGCAATCTCCTGCAACCTCTCCTGCTTGGGCAACTCCCTGTTTGTTTTACTATAGTTTGTATGATACTTATGCGATTGCAGAAACGTTCGTTGCATAATATTCCATTCACGTTCGGTTTCAACTATGCCAGCTTCCAGCATCTCTTGGTATAACTTTCCTCCAGTTTCGTAAAAATCATTCCGGCCGAGGTAATCCAGATCGGCATCGCATAAAATTGATTCCAGCTTTGTAGCAGGCGACTGCGGCAGTTTGGTAGCCAGAATCATATTAACAATTATCTCAATTGATTTTTCAGGTATAGCAAATTGTGGTAAAATTTCTTTTGCCATTTCTGCACCAATTGCCTCGTGGTCTTTAGATGTTTTTACAAAACCAATATCGTGTAGTAACGCAGCCAGTCGTAGCAACTTTAACTCATCAGCGTTCACTTGTTCCTCTTGCCCTATAGTTTGTACGGCTTGTGTTACATCGTGCACGTGTGCAAGATTGTGATATGCATGATCGGGCATATTGTTTTGAAGAAATTGTAAGACATAATCTTCCGCACGGCTAAAGCTATCCTGTTCATCGGCAACAGCCTGTTTACTTAATAACGTTAGCAATGGATCTACATTCCACCATATCAGATCTACATCATTAGTCTGTTTGGCTTTGGCATACCAGTCCATTGCCTTCTCTTTTTCGCTCATGCCCAGGCAAGCATGCACCAGGTAAATATTTACGCCCTTCTCGCTTTTACTGCGTTCAGCTAATTCAGCGAACAACGCCTGCGCTTTATCTGTTTCGTTTAAATGGGCATACGCCACAATCAGGTAAGCCAGCATGGAAGGTGGCCTTACTGTGGAACCCTGCAACCCTTCCTCCAATATGGCAACGGCTTCTTTAAAATTTCGGGTGCTTAGGTAAACTCTTCCTTTTAAATCGTAAAAGCGCAATACGGTAGGGAAAAGTTTTAAGCCTTCGTCTAGTACAGCAGTAGTTTCAGCAAACATACCCCGCATGTAAAAACTAAGAGCCCGGTAATTATAACAGGCAATAGAACCCGGTTCAATTTTTTGCGCTGCTTCTACCCAGGTTGCGGCTTCATCAAACCGGCCCATCATGTTTAACACATAACTATAGGTATAAATTGCCAGGGCATTGTTCGCATTTAGTGCGATAGCTTGTAGCAAAGCTCTTTCTGCTTCATCAAAATTTTTGTCGATAAAAAAAGCTACAAATGCTTTGGTAACAAAGTCATTATCGGTTGGGCCGCGTTGTATGGCTTCATGTAAGTACCGTACAATATCGGGTTTGGCTTGCGCTGGAGATAAATCTCCATTCCACGACATGCGGGCCGAATACGAACTGGCCAGATAAGAGTATGCCTCTTTAAAATCCGGGTCAAGTTCAATTGCCTTTTTAAAATGTTCGGAAGCCAGTTTATAACCCGCTACATTCCACTGGTTATACGCATGCCGCCCTTTCAAAAACTGATCGTACGCTTCCATATTGCGTGTAGGCAGCGTTGCCAAATGCTCTTTCTGCTCGGGACTTAACGCAACTTTTAATTGCCCGGCTACAGTTTCAGCTACGGTATTCTCTATCTCAAAAATATCTTCCAGACTTTCAGTAAACATTTTAGTCCAGATAGGCTGATCTTTTTGCGCATCAATCAGTTGTACGTTTATCCGCACTTTATCTTTACGCGCCTGTGCACTTCCTTCCAGAATATATTTTACACCAAGTTCGAAAGCAATTTCAGGTGCCGATTTTGTTGTCTTCTTATATCGCATTACCGAAGTGCGGGAAATAACCCTGAACTTTGGCAAAGCCGACAAATGCATTAAAATGTTTTCGGTTATACCATCGGCAAAATATTCCTGTGCAGGGTCGTTCGAAAGATTAGCAAACGGCAACACGGCTACCGAATTATCTGAAATCTCTGGTTGACTATTTTTCGTTTCTTCTTTTTGTAACAATCCCTCACCCGAAAATTCCACAGCTACCGCTTTGGTTGGATTGCGGATGGCCTGAATAATAGCCTTTACGGCATAGGCAACTTTATTTACCTGATCGCGGTAAAACGTTTTGGCCAGGTTTTGCTCGCGCTTATCCAGTGCTGTAAGTGGCCGGTTAACACCAGGCTCGCGATAAATAAAATCAATAGACCGCAGCACTGCTCCCAATTCTGATTCAATCAGTGTTTTATCTTCCGTTTCCAGATCGTGTATACGAATTGGCAATATGCGGCTGGTAACATTGCCATTAATCAATTTAATATCCTTCCCTATCGTGTCGTTTTTTAAAATCTTACTGTAGGCACAAAACTCGTTGTTCCAGGCAAAGGATTTTGTATCGGCATAGGTTTGAGAAAATACAGGAATTAAAATCAGGCTATTTAGTTTACGCTCTAATGATTTATCCACATTATGCGTATCGAGCAGGCCATCGTAAGCATTGGTATCAAAATAAACCGAAACCGGTTCTTTAATAGTAGCTGCCAGTTCTTCCTGTAAGGCCTTTACAAACTCCGTTACCCAGCCCGAACGGTTATCGTTGTGGCGATAAGAGATGAAGATGTCGTATTCGAAACCGGGAAGAATGGCGGGCATTAATCAAATATATGCAATTCGATACGGGATATTTTAGTACGAGATAAGCAACTCCTTAAAATTCTCCCGAAATAATCTGCATCAGTTCTACCCGCTCGCCATCAGGGCCGCCCACAAAAGCCTGTTTCGCTTCAATGCCTTTTGCGCTCACTTTTCTTATGGGCGTTAACTCGGGTGCTCCTGCCTCCCGGGCTCTTTTAAAAGCAGCTTCAATATCCACTACATCTACACCTACATGTTGAAACAGGAAGGCTACCGGTATATGGGTTGTATCAGCACTATGCTCGGCAAGTTCAAATACAAAATCCTGCCCCGGAAATTTCAGAAAAGCCATCTTAACCGGCCTTACCAACACGGTACCATCTGGTTGTGTGGCAATAAGCGTATCCAATCGGTTAGTTACCTGTAAGTCAAAAGCCCGGGTATAAAAGCCGATTGACTTTTCCAGGTTAGAAACATAAAGCATAACATGATTAATGCGAGGCGAAACTGCTTTAGACAAGATAGTTTTATTGCATGAAAATAAAATAAATAAAAGGTTGATAATGTATATTTTACAGGTCATAATTTCAGGTTATAGTTTAGTCAAATATATTCAAACAGAAGCATAACCTAAACACCCTACCAAATACAATTCATACTCTTGTGAAGTCAGAAAAGAAGGCCATACTCGTATTTAACCGTACATCCCAATCTTGTTTCCATACCCCTGCCTCTTACCTACTTTAAGCCCCTAAATATAAACTGAACTTTAACTTATGAAGAAGCGACTACTATTCATTTTCGCGCTTATCAGTTATACCGGGTTCGTTTCTGCACAAGAAACTTTTCCGCGTAACGATGTAAAGGACAACCGGGCTGGTTTATTCGCCTTTACCAATGCTACCATTGTGGTAGATGCGCAAACCACCTTGCAAAATGCCACACTCCTTGTAAAAGGCAGTCGTATTGAGCAGGTAGGAACAAACCTTACCGTACCAAAAGGATATTCTACTATCGACCTGAAAGGAAAGTATATCTATCCTGCTTTGGTAGATGCATTTACCAGCTATGGCCTGGTTGAACCAGACCGAAGCCGCGGCCGTGGTTTTGGTGGCGCAGAACAAATGGAGTCTAATACAAAAGGTGCTTTCAACGCCAATCAGGCTATCCGTTCGCACTACAACGCTGCCGATGAATTTACTATCGATACCAAAGTTGCGGATGAATTACGTAAACAAGGTTTCGGAGCAGTGCTAACCTCCAAGCCCGATGGTTTGGCACGCGGCACATCTGCCTTTGTTACATTATCTGAAAAAAATGATAACACTGCCCTTATCCGGCAGAAAGTAGCAGCACATTATTCTTTGGAAAAAGGAACATCCACCCAAACCTACCCATCATCTCTTATGGGTTTTATCGCTACGTTACGCCAGACCTATCTGGATGCCGAATGGTTTGGCAGTCAAAACCCAAGACCCTTTGCCGATAACTCGCTCGAAGGTTGGATTCAGACCCAAAAACTACCGCAGATTTTTGCGGCTACCAGTTGGATGAACTCGCTTCGGGCCGATAAGGTGGGCGATGAATTTGGTGTTCAATATATCATTCGCGGTGCTGGCGATGAATACAAACGCATTAATGAAATTAAAGCAACCAAAGCTACTTTCATTGTTCCGGTTAACTATCCCGATGCCTATGATGTAGAAGATCCCTTCGATGCCGAGCGTATTTCGTTGGCCGATATGAAACATTGGGAGCTTGCCCCTACTAACCTGGCTGCATTAGAAAAAAATGGAGTTCCTTTTGCAATTACTACAAACGGACTTCGTAAAACCGGAGATTTTCTGGCCAATGTGCGCAAAGCTATTGAGAACGGGTTAACAGAAACCGGTGCACTTAAAGCACTTACAACAACTCCGGCTCAACTTCTTAAAGTAGATGATCAGGTAGGAAGTATTAAAAAAGGATTGCTGGCCAATTTCATTATTACCTCTGGCAAATTGTTCGATGATAAAACAATTATCCATCAAAACTGGGTACAAGGTCAGGGCTATTCTATTAAACCACTGGAAACAAAAGACTTTAGCGGCAACTATAATTTAAGCCTAAACAACCAGAACTATACACTAGAAGTAACAGGCGAACCCGGAAGTCATAAAGCAAAAGTGAAAGTAAACGATTCAACTTCGTTTGATGCCACAACAACTTTTGGAAAAGACCTGATTACACTCAGCTTTAAACCAGCTAAGCAAAGTACAGGCAGTGTTCGTCTTTCAGGTTGGAGCGAAGGCGCTGGCTGGAAAGGTAAAGGCCAACTGGTAGATGGTACCTGGGTTTCATGGACGGCCAATCGCACAGGCGATGCTGCCAAAACACCAACCAAACCTGGCGGTGCAGATAAGAAAGAAGAATTAGGCAAAGTGATATTTCCCTTCACGGCACACGGCTATCCTGCCCTGCCATCAACCGAAACAATTCTGATCAAAAATGCAACCGTATGGACTAACGAAAGCGATGGCGTGCTTCAGGGTACAGATGTGTTGCTGAAAGACGGAAAGATTGCAAAAATTGGTAAAAACCTGAGCGAGCCCGGAGCTCGTGTAGTAGATGCAAGTGGAAAACACCTCACCCCTGGTATTATTGATGAGCACTCGCATATTGGTGCAGCCAGCATTAACGATGTAGCATCTAATTCGGGTATGGTTCGCATTGGCGATAACCTGGATGCTGAAAATATAAATGTATATCGTGCTCTTTCGGGTGGTGTAGTGGCTGTACAAGTATTGCATGGTTCGGCAAACCCGATTGGTGGCCAATCCGCGCTTATCAAACTACGCTGGGGAGAGTCTCCTGAAAACCTTAAGATTCAGGGAGCCGATGGTTTTATCAAATTTGCCCTTGGCGAAAACGTAAAGCGCAGCAGCAATCCAAGTTCTATCCGGTTTCCGCAAACCCGTATGGGTGTTGAACAGGTATATGTAGATGCCTTTACCAATGCCCGTGAGTATGAGAAGAGATTAAATGCATACAATGCTATTCCATTAAAAGAAAAAGCAGGTGCCCTTAAGCCACGCAGAGACCTGGCCGATGAAACCATGCTGGAAATTCTGAACAAGAAAAGATTTATCTCCTGCCACTCTTATGTACAATCAGAAATCAATATGCTGATGGATGTAGCCGAACGCTTCAACTTTCGGGTAAATACCTTTACACACATTCTGGAGGGTTATAAAGTAGCCGATAAAATGAAAGAACACGGTGTGGCTGCTTCTACGTTTGCCGATTGGTGGAATTACAAGTGGGAAGTGCGTTACGCCATTCCCTATAATGCCGCCATTTTACATCGCGAAGGTGTAGTAACCGCTATTAACTCCGATGATGCCGAAATGGGTCGCAGATTAAATCAGGAGGCCGCTAAGTCAGTAAAGTATGCCAATCTTTCGGAAGAAGATGCATTGAAAATGGTTACGCTTAACCCGGCTAAAATGCTTCACCTCGATAATCAGATGGGAAGTTTGAAAGTAGGCAAATCGGCCGATGTAGTAGTATGGACCGATCACCCTCTTTCAGTTTATGCAAAAGCAGAGAAAACCATTATTGATGGCAAAGTATATTACGACATAGCGAAAGATGCCGAAAACAACAAAGCATTGAACGCAGAACGTGCTCGGTTAATTCAGAAACTGAAGAACGCTAAGAAAGGTGGAATGCCAACACAACGTCCTGATTCGCGTATGCAGGCCGAGTTCCATTGCGATGACGTATTGGGTGAAGAATCCATGGAACACTTTGAACATTAATCTTTAAGAACGATCAAGATGAAAAAGTTAATATTTATCCTTTTTGTTGCGTTAAGTACAGTTGCTTACGCGCAACCTCCTGTTCCGGCCAAACCACAGTCCAAACCCATTGCCTTAACCGGTGGTGTGGCGCACCTGGGTAATGGTCAGGTAATTCAAAATTCAATCATCGCATTCGATAAAGGCAAACTCACCATTGTTGCCGATGCCACTACTGCCAGAGTTGATCTAACGAATCACGAAGTTATTAACATCAGCGGTAAGCATGTGTACCCCGGACTAATACTACCTAACTCGCCAATTGGTTTGCAGGAGGTAAGTGCTATTCGCGCTATGAATGACTATAATGAGCATGGGGTGCTAAATCCAAATGTAAGATCTGTTGTATCGTACAATACCGATTCAGAATACATCCCCACATTCCGGTTTAATGGCGTATTGCTGGCCGAGAGTGTGCCCACGGGTGGCTTAATTTCCGGCTCTTCGTCTGTAATGGAAATGGAAGGTTGGAATTGGGAAGATGCCGCGCATACAATGGATATGGGTATTCACCTTAACTGGCCAGCCCTTACCAGACGCCAGTTCGACTTTGCCACTTTTACTTTTGCTGAATCACCCAATCGGGATTATGAAAAACAAGTCGGTGAATTGGAATTGTTCTTTGGCCAATCGGTAGCGTATGGCAATCAGGCAACAAAAGAAAGTAACCTGAAACTGGAAGCCATGCAAGGTTTATTTAATGGTAAAAAAACCTTGTTCATACACGCTAACACACCTAAAGAAATTGTTGAATCAGTTCGGTTTGCCAAGCTTGGTGGTGTAAAGAAGATTACCGTTATAACTGGTAGCAGTGCGCTTTGGGTAAGCGACTTTTTGAAAGAAAATAAAATACCGGTAATTCTACCTGCTACGCATAACTTGCCCGACAGAAACGATGACGATGTTGATCTTCCGTTTAAGTTACCTTACCTGCTAACACAGGCTGGTGTAACTGTATCATTATCCAATGATGGCTCCCTGCATGGCGGACGCAACCTCGCTTTCTATGCCGGTACCGCAGTAGCTTACGGATTGAGTAAGGAAGATGCATTAAAGACCATTACTTCCAACACCGCTATAGCACTGGGCATCGATAACCGGGTGGGTACATTAGAGGTTGGCAAAGATGCTACTTTGTTTGTATCAAAAGGCGATGCACTTGATTACCGTACCAATGTATTAAGCCATGCTTACATCTCAGGTAAACTCATTGCTTTACCTGGCATTCAGGAAGAACTGTACGAACGGTTTTCTGATAAGTACGGACACAAGCGGTAAGCGCTTATTGATGTATCTTAAACGGGTTGCTGAAAGGCAGCCCGTTTTTGTTTTCAGACAAACCAGGGAATAATGGCAAGGGCGAGAAGAAGAAGAAACCAGAACAATAATTTACGATCGGTCTTGGAAAGGGTGGCCATCTTAAAAGTTTTAATTTCAAACGGAAGCACATCCCCTGCCGGCTAAATTGCTTTATACTTTAACAAAACCTTAACAGCACCAACAAAAGTTAGAGCGGGATTGCCTAAACTTGCAACTCAAAATTTCTGCTCATGACCAAGTATACCTTTACCGAAAAGAAAGACACCCGCTCGGGCTTTGGAGCTGGACTCCACGAACTGGGAAAAGCTAACCCAAATGTAGTGGCCCTTTGTGCTGACCTTACGGGTTCATTAAAAATGGACGCCTTCAAAAAGGATTTTCCCGAAAGGTTCTTTCAGGTGGGTATTGCCGAAGCCAACATGATGGGCCTGGCAGCCGGCATGACCATTGGCGGCAAGATTCCGTTTACCGGAACCTTTGCCAACTTTTCTACCGGTAGGGTGTACGATCAAATCCGTCAATCAATCGCTTACTCAGGTAAAAATGTTAAGATCTGTGCTTCCCATGCAGGTTTAACACTGGGCGAAGATGGCGCTACGCATCAGATACTTGAGGATATTGGAATGATGAAAATGCTGCCGGGCATGACGGTAATTGTGCCTTGCGACTATGCCCAAACCAAAGCGGCCACCATTGCTCTTGGCAAACACGAAGGTCCCGCCTACTTGCGTTTCGGTCGCCCAAGCTGGCCCATCTTTACTACCGACCGGCCTTTTGTAATCGGCAAAGCCGATAAGATGATTGAAGGTAAAGACGTAACTATTTTCGCCACCGGCCACTTAGTTTGGGAGGCTATAGAAGCAGAGGCGATACTGGCGCAAAAAGGAATCTCGGTTGAGTTGATTAATATCCATACAATCAAGCCACTAGATGTAGAAGCCATTCTTTCCTCGGTTGAAAAAACCGGTTGTGCTGTTACCTGCGAAGAGCATCAAATAAATGGAGGGCTGGGCGACAGCGTAGCTCAGGTGCTTTCCCGCTTCCGCCCTGCTCCTTTGGAAATGATTGCCGTGAACGATTCGTTTGGGGAGAGTGGTACGCCTGCTCAACTCCTTAAAAAATATGGATTAAGTGCAGCCAACATTGTAGCCGCAGCTGAAAAAGCAATTTCCCGTAAGGCAAAGTAATTTGCCTTTCACACAAACCAATAATTAATGAGCGATCCAAAGCACATTAAAGATCAGGTTAAGAAATTACTGGAAAGTGACCAGCGCTATCAGGCTATTCGTCTTATTCAAAATGCCTATAATGTTTCTGAACGAGAAGCTGAGAAATTACTCTCCACGTTAGATAAAGACGATGAGCCTGCGCAAAACACACCGCTGCCCCCCACCCGATCAGGCGGATGCCTGGGTTGCTTCTCTGGTTTGTTTAAGGTTGGAAGTATTCTGTTCGCTTTGGCCGGAATCCTGTTGCTTGGTATACTGGCTGTAGTTTATTATTACGCTGAAGATTTTAAAAAGGAATCGATACCCGTACGCGGTATTGTTGCCGACACTGTGCACGTTTCCCGCACAACTACCGATACCATTCAAAACGTTTACCTTATTCTCAATTACGAAGTGAGGGATAGCCTGCGCTCCTACCAGACTACTACCAGTTATCCGGAAACCTTGTACCCGGTTCAGGATTCAGTCGACTTACGGGTAAATCCAAATGATGCCGATTATGCGACCATTGACGATGAAAGTTTCTTTGATGACGTTTTCCTTGTATTTGGAATTGCTGCGGGTGTTATGTTCTTCTTTGCCATTGTACTTTGGGTTATCGGTCGGGCAGCAAACAACAGACCTGCAACATAGATTATAGCGTACTCATATCAATCACAAATCGATACCGTACATCTCCCTTTGCCATTCGTTCATAGGCTTTCTCAATATCGCGGATATTAATTAGTTCTATGTCCGAAACAATCTTGTTCTCTGCACAGTAATCCAACATCTCTTGTGTTTCGCGAATGCCGCCAATCATAGAACCAGCCAGCGTTTTCCTTTTTCCAATCAGACTAAAGGCTTCAACCGGTTCGGCATTAGGCGGAATACCCACCATAACCATGGTTCCATCGGTTTTGAGTAAGTCGAGGTAAAAATTCAGGTCATGCTGGGCAGAAACGGTATCTAAAATAAAGTCGAACGATCTTCTTACTTTTTTTGAAGCAGCGCGATCGCTGGTATTAACAAATGCATGAGCCCCTAACCGTTTAGCATCGGCCTCCTTACGGGATGAAGAACTTAGCACGGTAACTTCGGCACCAAACGAAGCGGCAAACTTCACTCCCATGTGTCCTAAACCGCCAAGCCCAACAATGGCTACGCGTTGTCCGGCACGCACTTTCCAATGGCGTAACGGTGAATACGTGGTTATCCCTGCACATAACAGAGGCGCCACAGCTTCAAGAGGTAATTTTTCCGAAACATGCAGCGCATAGTTTTCATCTACCACAATACAATTTGAATATCCGCCATACGTAGGTGTCTTTCTATCCATTTCGTACCCGTTGTAGGTTCCGGCCATCCCCACCTCACAGTATTGTTCATTACCGGCCTTGCAACTCTCGCAGGTGCGGCACGAATCCACAAAGCAGCCAACACCTGCTAATTGACCTGCTTTAAACTTCTTTACCAGCTTTCCTGTGTGGGTAATCACGCCCACAATTTCATGGCCGGGTACCATTGGGTAAATCGATCCGCCCCACTCATCGCGCACCTGGTGTAAATCGCTGTGGCACACTCCGCAATATTTAATCTCAATACGGATGTCATGGTCGCCTACTTCCCTTCTGTTAAAATTGAATGGAGCTAATGGCGATTTTGCATGTTGTGCTGCATACCCTTTGGATGCTATCATAGAAATTGATTTGTTGCAATTCTAATCAAATATCTTTTCATGTTCTGCGCATTTTTTAACCTTTGTTATAATGAAAGAATTTGTGGTTCATCACGAGATTCAATCTGAAACAGAACTCGAATCATTAAAACAATTTTTACGAGGCAATAACTTACCTGCCGATGATATTGCTCTGGCTAATAGTCTTTTTCTGGTTTATTACAACACCCACGAAGTACTGGTGGGTTCTGGTGGTCTGGAATTCTACCATAACCTTGCGCTGCTCCGATCCCTGGCCGTAAGCCAGGAAATACGAGGCCAGCAACTGGGAAAAGAAATTGTGGATCAACTACTGAAAGAAGCCAGGCAAAGAAACGTGCGCGAAGTTTACCTCCTTACCCAAACAGCCAGTTTCTTTTTTCAGAAAATAGGATTTAAACCGATTGACCGTAAAAGTGTACCCGATGCCATTCAGAAATCGGGCGAGTTTGCAACCGTGTGTTCTCCTTCGGCTGAAGTGCTGATGTTGAAATTGCATTAACCTAACACACGTTATCCAAAAATATTTTCAATCCTTCATGCGTACTACCCCTTATCTCAAGTGCTTTCGCTTACTTTTGGGTTTGCATTTTTAGCTCATGAAACTGAACAAGTACTTTGTAATTGATTTCGACAGCACATTTACCAAATCAGAAGCGTTTGATGTCTTGGCCGATATATCTCTTAAAGATCATCCGGATTTTGAGAAGATTCGCAGTGAAATTGTAGCAATCACCAACCAGGGTATGGATGGATCCATTTCCTTTCGGGAATCATTAGAAAAACGCATTAAACTTTTAGCCCCAAACAAACGTCACCTTGAGCAGTTAGTAGTAGTACTAAGTGGAATGGTATCAGAGTCGTTTAAGCGCAATCGCGAATTTTTTCAGACCTATGCCGATCATATTTACATTATCTCAAACGGGTTTCATGCCTTTATCGATCCGGTAGTTACCGAGTTTGGTATAAAACCCGAAAACATTCTGGCCAACCGGTTTGTGTTCGATGAACACGGTAATGTAACCGGCTTCGACAAAGAGAATCCGCTTTCGCAGAACAATGGAAAAGTAGAACAGCTTAAACGCCTAAACCTGCCGGGCGATGTGTATGTAATTGGCGATGGCTATACCGACTACGAAATAAAACATGCCGGTTTGGCCAATAAATTTTTTGCGTTTACCGAAAACGTAGAGCGTGAAAAAGTGCTAACCAAAGCAGATCACATTGCTCCCAGTCTTGACGAATTTTTATACCTGAACAAACTTAACACGGCCATCTCCTACCCTAAAAACCGCATTCATGTTTTGTTGCTGGAGAATGTACATCCGTATGCGGTAGAAGCCTTTAAAGCCGAAGGGTTTAGTGTAGAAACCTACCCGGCCGGTTTAGATGAGGATGAACTTTGCGAGAAAATCAAAAATGTTTCGGTGTTAGGCATTCGTTCCAAAACGATGGTAACAGCAAAAGTGCTGGCCAATGCCAATAAGCTAATGACCATAGGCGCATTTTGCATTGGTACTAACCAAATAGATTTGAAAGAAGCCACCAACCGTGGTGTTGCTGTTTTCAATGCCCCGTATAGCAATACCCGTTCGGTTGTGGAACTGGTGATAGGCGAAATTATTTTGCTGATAAGAAACGTGGCCGATAAATCAGCTATGATGCACCAGGGTAAATGGGATAAATCCGCCAAAGGAAGTTTCGAAATTCGCGGAAAGAAATTAGGTATTGTAGGCTACGGAAATATCGGTTCGCAACTTTCTGTATTGGCCGAATCGCT
>DEIA01000025.1:23730-27894 GCA_002352225.1 Flammeovirgaceae bacterium UBA2786 | reverse complement strand
AACAAAGAAACTATTACCAGTGTGCTGATCAGGAAAAGCCAGAGAAAAATGTCTGAAGAAAAATTGAGGGTAAGGGTTAAGTCAAGAAACGGATTTAAAAAACTCAGGCCAACCTCAGCAAGTACCACCGCTATAATAATGGATAGTAAGGTTACTAAGCTTGTTTCTCCTAAAAACTGATAAATCAATTGAGGTCTTGAACTTCCCAACGATTTACGGATGCCCACTTCTTTAGAACGCTTAACCGCTTCAGCAGTCGTGAGGTTTACAAAATTTATACACGCTGTAAGTAAAAGAAAAATTCCGATTATGCTAAGGGTAAGCAGGGTCGATTCGCTAACCGTATTGTAGTTATAGTTACCAAACCTGTCATCGAAGTGGATTTCACTTAAGCGTTGCAAAACAAAGGTGGTATTGTCGCGGTTGCGCGCTGAGTCGCCCAGGTATTTGGTTACGAAAGCCGGCATACGAGCTTCAATACCCGTAATCGTTTTGCCCTCCTTTAAGGTAAAGTAACAATTATCATCACTCCAGATGCCAGACCATCCGTTATCATCCTTTTCCTTTTTTACAGTGATATAAGAGGCCAGAACATCGAAAGGGAAATCGGTGTTGTTCGGATAATCTTCCATAATTGCTGTTACCCGGAATTCTTTATCATCGTACTGCAATACTTCGCCTATTGCATCTTCTTTCCCAAAATACTTAAGGGCCGATCGTCTGGATACAATTACTTCATTCGGTTCGTCTAAACCCTTTTCGCCATCACCAATCAGAATTTTCCTGTCGAACACTTTAAAGAAATTTGGCTGCGCAAAAGCCACACCGCTTTCTTCATCATATTTCTTTGGTTCATTACCTGCTTGTGGTATCACAATAAAACTTCCTGCCCGGTAAGAAATAAAAGTAACTTCTTCCGCTTCGGGGAAATCAGCACTAAAAACTTCAGGAAATACGGGGTACACACCGGGTGTATAATTTTTACCATCGTTACCATCAGATTGTACACTTGCCCTATAAATGCGGGCATAATTGCTATGATAGGTATCAAAACTTTTGTGATATCGTACCAACAAAAAAAGTATAAGACTGGTAGCCAGGCCCAATGTAAGTCCGCCAATATTTAGCATCGTAGTGCCCCGTTGGCGAAGCAGGTTACGCAGGGCTGTCTTAAAATAGTTTTTATACATAATTGGCCAAAGGTTTAGAGGGTACAACCAGATTTAAGAATTCTGCTATTTCCAATATTATGCCACTGTCCTTTTGGATGAAATTGCAGGCTTTTCAAATACCCGTCTGTCCAATAATGTAGACTTTCGTCCGGAAGCGGACGTATATATTGAAGTTGATTTGTACTTTTGTCTCATGATTCAGCAACTGCTTATTGCCCTTCTTTTTGCGGCAGCTCTCTTCTACCTGGGGCGCATGGGCTGGCGTGCATGGCGTACTAAAAACGCATGCAGTGCGGGCTGTGGCAAATGCAGTGTTGCCGATATGGGTCAGATGGCGAAGAATATCGAAAAGGCCGGCAAGCCATCCTAAATCTCAAACTTGCTATTCTCTTAGATTTTACGCATTTTGCGTAACGCATTTTGCGTAACGCATTTTGTATGGCACTCAAAAATCCTTTTCTACTAAAGGGCTACCTGGATAAACATTATTTCTGCAACCGCGAGAAGGAAACTACGGGGTTAGTTAATGCTATAACAAATAGCCGAAATGTAACCCTAATCTCATTGCGCAGAATGGGAAAAACCGGACTGATTTACCATACGTTTGCACAACTTAAAAAGAATTACCACTGTGTTTACGTGGATATTCTGCCAACCTCAACACTTGCAGAGTTTATCGAAACATTTGGCAAAGCCGTACTTAATCAATTGGAAAATCCTTATGGAAAATCCGTAAAGCAATTGTTGGGCATCTTTAAAAAATTTACCCCAAGCCTGGTTATAGACCCCATGACCGGCCAGCCCTCCTTCGAAATCCAGATAAAAACAGAAAGAGAAAGCGAATCAACTCTTGAAGATATTTTCAACTATTTGAAAAAGCGTAAAGAAAAAGTGGTAATCGCCATTGATGAATTTCAACAAATAGCAGAGTATCCCGAAAAAAAAACCGAAGCGTTACTCCGCTCTTACATTCAAAATTTGACTCACATTGATTTTATTTTTTCGGGGAGTCAGAAGCATTTGCTAACTCAAATGTTTAGCCAGGCCTCACGGCCTTTTTATCAGAGCACAGAGTTTCTATTCATGGATCGTATTGATTCGGGGACTTACTCAAAATTTATCCTACATCATTTTTCGGCTAATCAAAAAAAAATAAAGGAAAAAGAGATAGCAACCATTTTTGAATGGACGCGATTACATACGTTTTATGTACAATTAATTTGTCATAAACTCTTTGTTCAACCAGAAAAAGAATTAACCCACGAAGTACTGGTTCGTACTCTTCAGGATATTTTAACCGAAAATGAACCGTATTATATTGGCTATAAAAATCTATTAACCAACCAACAATGGGGTCTATTAAAAGCTATTGCAAAAGAAGCTGACGTACCTAAGATTAACCAAAAAGACTTCTTGAATAAGTATAAATTGAGCGCAAGCAGTGTTCAACGATCAATTAAAGCTTTGGAGGAACGTGAATTGATAGTTCAGGAAACTAACGGCTACCGGGTGTACGATGTTTTTTTAGGACTATGGATATCTCTCCGCTTTTAGAATCAAGCCCACACTTTCGTCCCCTCTGTACAATTTCTACACATTTCTATTTCACTGCGCGATCGAAGCAAGGTTGCCCGAAAGTCGTTGTACTTTTTACTCTGCCAGATTTCTTTAAACGTTTGCTGTTGTAAATCACCCATCACATAGTGGGCGTCTTTATCAAAACAACAGGGCACTACTTTTCCATCCCATGTAATCACACAACTCTGCCACATTTTCCAGCAATGACTGGCCAATTCGTTTTTAATAGCGTACGTACCGTTTGGGTTTTTCAAATAGCGCGAATACTTGTCGATAGTAGGAATTAAATCAGAACCATTTTCGTAATCATAAATCTGCGCGGTTTTTAAAGCTACATGATCTACGCCAATTTCTTTAGCAAGCCTGTACACATCCGAAATCTGATGCTCATTTGGTTTAACTACTAAAAACTGAAACACAACAAACGGAGTAGCCGATTTCAATTCCTTCCTCCATCGTATAATGTTCTTCGCTCCTTCAATCACCTTATCAAGTTTTCCTCCTACCCGGTAAGCTTCATACGTTTCCTGGGTGGTTCCATCAATGGAAATAATAAGTCTGTCGAGACCAGACTCAATGGTTTTTTTTGCGGCTTCATCATTCAGATAATGCGCATTGGTAGAAGTAGCCGTATAAATATTCTTGTCGGATGCATACTTTACCAGGTCTAAAAACTTCGGATGAAGATAGGGTTCGCCTTGAAAATAAAATGTGAGGTACGAAAGTGAAGGCGAAAGTTCATCCATTACTTTTTTGAACAAATCAGGTTGCAACATACCTGTAGGCCGGGTAAATGAACGCAACCCTGAAGGACATTCCGGACAACGCAGATTACAAGATGTAGTCGGCTCAATCGATACACTGGTGGGTAACGCCCAATGCGCTGGTTTTTTACTTAATCGTGAATAATGATAACTCGACAGTACTTTTGCTGCATTAACCGTGCGCGACAAGGTAGCCTTTCGTAACAGGTTTATCGTATCTTTAAAATTTCCGCGCAAAGCGTCCATTATTCAAAATTACTTTTTGAAAACCGATTGTCTATCTTTCGACTCAATTATTTACTCATGCAACGGTTCGTTTTCGTCTTTGGCTTAGTTCTTATATCCTTCTTTACATTAGGTCAGGGTATTTCATTATCGGATGAGGCTGAAATTTCTATTATAACCTGTGGCCCTGATCCTAATGAATTATACAGTGCCTTTGGCCATAGTGCTGTGCGGGTAATTGATCCGGTAAACCGAATCGATTATGCTTTTAACTATGGCGTATTCGATTTCGATCAGCCCAACTTCTACCTGAATTTTGCGCGTGGCCGCAACTACTACATGCTTGCTGTTTACCAGTACCAGGATTTTGAATGGGCCTATAAACGCGATGGCCGTTTTATTCACGAACAGGTTTTGCAACTAAC
>DEIA01000025.1:0-23700 GCA_002352225.1 Flammeovirgaceae bacterium UBA2786 | reverse complement strand
GATCCGTTACCCTGGGGCGATTTGGGAATTGATATATGCCTGGGCCTACCCATTGATCGCACCATGTATGCCACCGAGTACATGTTTCTACCCGATTATATTGAAGCCTTTGTTGACAAGATGAAAGTTAAAGCGGACAGTGGCTGGGTAGATTTAGTTAAAGAGAAACGCATTACCCATACTGCCACAGTAGAAGCCCGGAATTCTATCATTCATCCGTGGATTGCTTTTTTCGTATTTCTCTTCGCTATAGCGGGTATCTCCGTTATGGATTGGAAACGGAAGAAACTCAGTCGCTGGTTTGATGTAATACTATTTACTACAGCAGGACTAATCGGTTTGCTGTTGTTTGTGCTTTGGCTACTTACCGATCATCACGATGCGGCCCGTAATTTCAATTTGCTGTGGGCCTTTCCTTTGCATTTTTTTGCAGGCTTGCTGCTATTAAGCAAACGAACTTATAATTTGTTGAGTAGCTATTTTCTATTTTGTGCTATTCTATTGGCTGCTACCCTTGTGTTCTGGTGGGCGATCCCGCAGCAATTAAATGTTTACCTGACGCCTGTTGTAATTGGGTTGGCCATCCGGTGTTTGATAAACTGGAAACTACTGCACAGATAAGCACCCAGTAAAATTTACTGGTACTTATCTGTACAAACTTTGAATGAGTTGTTTACATATGAATAGGCCTGTTAGCTGTAGCCGCTAAACAAGCTTCTTTTACTGCTTCCATGTATGTAGGGTGCGCATGACTCATGCGCGAAACATCTTCCGCGGAAGCGCGATATTCCATAGCCACTACACCAGCCGCAATCATATCGGCAGCACGGGCGCCAATTATGTGTACACCTAAAATTTCATCGGTGTTTTTATCAGCTAATATTTTTACCAAGCCATCCATATCCATTGATGCGCGGGCCCGGCCCAGTGCTTTGTACGGAAAGTTTCCAACTTTAAATGCTTTGCCTTGCTCCTTCAATTGCTCTTCCGTTAACCCAACACTGGCCACCTCGGGCCAGGTGTATACCACTCCCGGAATAAGGTTATAATTAATGTGGGGTTTTTGTCCTGCAAATTGTTCAGCCACCAACACTCCTTCTTCTTCCGCTTTGTGTGCCAGCATAGCACCACGGACTACATCGCCTATAGCATAGATGTTATCTACTTTGGTTTTCAGATGATCATCAACCGGAATTTTTCCCTTGTCTAACTCAATGCCCACTTTATCTAAACCCAGTCCATCCGTATAAGGTCTGCGACCCACACTTACCAAACAATAATCACCTTTCAATTCAATTGCATTCCCTCCGCTCTTAGGTTCTGCCTTCAACACAACTTCTTTACCCTTATTCTCTAACGCTGTAACCTTATGACTCAGGTACAGTTCCATACCCAACTTCTTGGCCACTTTAGCTAGCTCCTTACCCAACGTGCCGTCCATAGTTGGAATGAGGCTGTCCAGAAATTCAATCACTGTTACTTTGGAACCGATGCGTGCATATACCGAACCGAGTTCCATACCAATAACACCACCTCCGATAATAATCAGGTGTTTAGGAATCTCTTTCAATTCTAAAGCTTCGGTGCTTGAAATAATTCTTTTCTTATCGAAGGGTGCAAAAGGAAGCGGGGTTGGTTTTGATCCGGTGGCAATAATTACTTTCTCGGTTGTAATCTGAGTTTCTTTTCCGTCTTTGCCTGCAATCTTAATTGTATTCTTGTCGACAAATGAACCAACTCCTGTATGAACATCAATTTTATTTTTCTTCATCAGGTAAGCAATACCCTCTACATTAGATTTAATTACACCGGCTTTGCGTTTAATCATCTGAGCCAGGTTTGCCTTGGGTTCGTTAATCTCCACCCCGTGTTCTTTGAACGTATGCGCGGCATTATGAAAATGCTCGGTAGAATCCAACAACGCTTTAGACGGAATACAACCTACATTTAAACAAGTGCCACCAAGGGTATCGTACTTCTCGATGATGGCTGTTCTAAAACCAAGTTGAGCACACCGGATTGCGGCAACATATCCGCCAGGACCAGAGCCAATAACTGTTACGTTGTATTGCATAGGAGAATTTCGAATTTAAAATTTCATATTAGTTAAACACCAAGAATCAATCTTCCCGGATCTTCCAGTAGTTCTTTCACGCGCACCAGGAAGCTAACCGACTCTCGTCCGTCAACAATGCGGTGATCGTACGAAAGCGCCAGATACATAATAGGTCTGATTACGACTTGTCCATCTTTAACTACAGGACGCTCAACAATGTTATGCATGCCTAAAATGGCAGACTGTGGCGGATTAAGAATAGGAGTAGAAAGCATAGAACCAAACACACCGCCATTGGTGATGGAAAATGTTCCGCCCTGCATCTCATCTATCGAAAGTTTTCCATCGCGGCCTTTGGTTGCTAAGCGAACCACTTCGGCTTCAATCTGATCGAACGAAAGAGATTCTGCATTGCGAATTACAGGTACAACTAATCCGCGTGGTGTTGAAACGGCAATGGAAACATCACAATACTCATGATAAATAACCTCATCTCCATTAATCTGTGCATTTACGGCTGGCCATTCTTTAAGTGCAATACAAACAGCTTTGGTAAAGAACGACATAAAGCCGAGGCCCACACCGTACTTTTCTTTGAACTTGTCTTTATACCTGGATCGTAAGTCCATTACCGGTTTCATGTCCACTTCATTAAACGTAGTGAGCATAGCCGTTTCATTTTTTACTGACACCAGGCGCTTGGCAATAGTCTTGCGCAATGATGTCATCTTTTCAGAACGCTTTTCGCGCGAGCCGCCTGATGCAATTACCGGAGGCGTAGCTGCTGTGGTTTTCGCAGACTCTGTCTTTGCAGATGACTTCTGCGCATTATTCGCATCTTCTTTTGTAATTCGGCCCCCTACCCCCGTACCACTAACCTGCGAAGATGAAATTCCTTTTTCTTCAAGAATTTTTGCAGCCGCTGGTGACGGGTGTCCTGAAGCATATGTCTTATCGCCACTACCGGAAGCAGAAGTTGATGCGGAAGAAGTTGAAGCAGGTGATGAAACGGGGGCCCCTTCTGTAACTTCAATCTTGCAAATTAATCCACCAATAGGCAGGGTGGTTTTCTCTTTGGCTACAATTCTTAAAATACCATGGGCTTCGGCTGGTAATTCAAATGTTGCTTTATCCGATTCAACTTCGGCAATCACTTCATCCAGTTTCACGTAATCACCATCCTTCTTCAACCAGGTAGAAATGGTTACTTCCGTAATCGACTCGCCTACGGCCGGTACTTTCATTTCTTTTACAACACCTGTTGCTTTGGGCGCAGCGGTTTCTTTGGTTTTTGTTTCCGTTTTTGGGGTTTGTGGTGTTGCTCCAGCGCCTTCAGCAATTTCGCAGATAACGGTACCAATGGGCACTACTTCGCCTTTTGCTTTATTAATCTTAAGCACACCTGCCTGCGGAGCTGTGAGTTCAAAAGTTGCTTTGTCAGATTCGAGTTCGGCAATTACTTCATCCATCTTCACCACATCTCCATCTTTCTTTAGCCAGTTGGCAATCGTTACTTCGGTGATTGATTCGCCTACAGTTGGAACTTTAACTTGTGCCATGTATTTCTTTTTAAGGGTAAAATTGTTTTGTATCTACATTAAATCTCAAAGGCTTGGGTAATAATTTTCTCCTGCTCAGCTTTATGAACCTTTGAATACCCGGTAGCCGGTGAAGCACTGGATTTGCGCGCCACTACCTTCCATTTTTCCTCGGGCATAAACCGCTGGATATAGGACCAATACCCCATGTTATAGGGTTCTTCTTGTGCCCAGATCAATTCAGCATCTTTATATTTTTTCAAAATAACCTGCACCTGTTGTTTCGGAAATGGATACAATTGCTCTAGCCGAACCACTGCAGTATTTTTAATTTTCTTTTTTTGCTGATAATCAAGTAAATCGTAATACACTTTGCCTGAACAAAATACTACCCGTTTTACTTCTTTGGCTTTTGCATTAGAGTCGTCCAACACTTCTATGAACGAACCTGAAGTAAACTGATCAATTGAAGACACTACACCCGGATGGCGTAATAACGATTTAGGCGAGAACACTACACAAGGTTTACGGAATTCCCACTTGATTTGTCTTCTTAACAAATGGAAATAGTTGGAAGCAGACGTAATATTGGCTACTACCATATTAAATTCAGAAGCCTGTTGCAGAAACCGCTCTGGCCTTGCACTGGAATGTTCCGGGCCCTGGCCTTCATACCCGTGTGGTAATAAGAGTACTAATCCGTTTTGACGTTGCCATTTCGATTCGGCCGAAGTAATAAACTGATCGATGATTACCTGCGCACCATTTACAAAGTCGCCAAACTGGGCTTCCCAAACGATTAAGGCGCGAGGTGTGGCTAATGCATACCCATACTCAAAGCCCATAACACCAAACTCAGAAAGCAGTGAGTTATACATGTGTAGCTTGGCCTGATCATTACTGATGTGATTCAGACCGCAATAAGATTGATTCGTGTTTGAATCCCAGAAATACGCATGGCGATGCGAGAAGGTGCCCCGCTTTACATCCTGACCCGACATACGAACAATATATTTTTCAGCTAACAACGACCCGAATGCCAATAACTCGGCTTCAGCCCAACCTAATTCCTTCTTTTCAAAAAAGGCTTCCTTCCGGTCTTTTAATAATTTTTCAATCTGCTTAATTGGTTTAAACCCATCGGGTATAGTGGTAAGAGCCTTACCTACTTTTTCGAGAATGGTATTCGATACGGATGTATCGGGCGATTGATCGAAATCTTCTGGTTTAGATTTACGCAGCGACTGCCACTCTTCCTCTACCTCCTGCAATTTATAAGGAAGCGTTTTTTGTTTCACTTCATTAAGGCGATCCTGCAACTGATTCCGGAATTTAGTATCCATTTCATCGGCTAACGCAGCATCTACACCCGACTCAACTAACTTTTTTACATAAACCTCGCGCGGGTTTGGGTGCTTGGCAATAATGTTATAAAGTTTGGGTTGTGTAAATTTCGGCTCGTCACTTTCATTGTGGCCGTGCCTGCGGTAACACAACAGGTCAATAAAAATGTCCTTCCCAAACTGCTGGCGATATTCCGCTGCAAGCTTGGCACACCAGGTTACGGCTTCGGCATCATCTCCATTTACATGCAATACCGGTGCGTCTACAATTTTAGAAACATCGGTACAATATATGGCTGTGCGGGCATCATCATAGTCGGTGGTAAATCCAACCTGATTATTGATTACAAAATGAATAGTTCCACCGGTAGTATAGCCTGGTAAACCAGACATCTGCACTACTTCATACACAATACCCTGACCGGCCACAGCTGCATCGCCATGAATGAGAATGGCCATTCCCTTTTTCAAATCACCATTATATTCATCATCTATCTGGCCCCGGGTATAGCCTACCACCAGGGGGTCTACCGCTTCTAGATGCGAAGGGTTGGGCGTTAGCTTTACATAAATCTTTTTACCCGATGGTGTTGTTATATGGCTGGCGTATCCCAGGTGATATTTCACATCACCATCGCCCATTGTTAAATCAGGGTTTACATTTCCTTCAAACTCGGTAAATATTTGCTCATATGTTTTACCTAAAATATTTGAGAGCACATTTAATCTGCCACGGTGTGCCATCCCAATCACTACTTCCTTCACATCCAGTTCGGCCGCTTTATTAATAATTGCATCTAAAGCAGGAATCGTGTTTTCCCCTCCTTCAAGCGAAAAACGTTTCTGCCCTAAAAATTTAGTATGTAAAAAGTTTTCAAATACAACTGCTTCATTCAGTTTAGATAATATCCTCTTCTTCTCGTCCAGGTTCGGGTTATACGCATAATATTCTCTTTCAATCTTATTATGAAACCAGGCCCGAATATCATCGTTGCCAATAAAGTTGTATTCGAACCCAATGGGACCCAGATATAGGAACTTTAATTTCTCAATAATTTTCCGGAGCGATGACCGGGGCATTCCAATTTCGGCAGCCACATCAAACTCGGTATCCAAATCGGCATCGGTAAGGCCAACACTTTTATGATCCAGGTTCACGTTGTGATCTCTGCGTTCGCGCACCGGATTGGTTTTTGATTTAAGGTGCCCAAACGAGCGATACTGAAAAATAAGATTGCGCACCTGTGTCTCCTTAATGGAGATAGGATCTCCCCCGCTTGTTAAACCGCTACCACTTTGCGACTGTGAAAAATCAAAGCCCTCAAAAAACTTTTGCCAGGTAACATCAACGGATGAAGGGTTGTTTTTATAGGTTTGATACAGCTGATCGATATAACTCACGTCAGCGTTAGAAATATAGGAGTACTTATCCATGGTTTTTTTGAAAAGAAACCAAATGTAGAAAGGCAACTTAAAATAAAAAAATCTAATAATCGCTTATTCAAATATTAAAGAAAATCAAGCGTTTAGGATTTTATGAAATACAGTGGTTGGTAAACTGCCAAAAACGGCTACCTTTGCAGTCCTTAAAAAACGGACGAGTTCCAACATTTAAAAACTTAGAAAATGGCAGTTAAAATCAGATTAGCGCGCAGAGGCCGGAAAAAACTCTCTCTTTATGATGTAGTTGTAGCAGACTCGCGCTCGCCACGTGATGGCAAATTCATCGAAAAAATTGGTACCTACAATCCTCTAACCGTACCGGCATCTATCATTTTAGATGATAACAAGGCTTTTGATTGGTTAATGAAAGGTGCGCAACCTTCCGATACAGTGCGCGCTATGCTTTCATACCGCGGGGTAATGTTGCGCAGACACTTACAACTTGGTGTGGCAAAAGGAGCCATTACACAAGAACAGGCCGATTCAAAATTAACGGAATGGGTAAAGTCAAAACAAGATAAAATTCAATCTAAGGTTGAAGGGCTGGCTAAGGCTAAGCAAACGGCTGCCAAGGCACGTAAAGAGGCTGAATCGAAAGTTAAAGAAGCTCGCGCTGAGGCAATTCGTAAGAAGGCTGAGGTTGTAGTTGCTCCTGCCGAAACACCAGCAGAGGAAACACCTGCTGAGCCACAGGCATAATCTAAATCCGATATGTAATAAAAATGCCTCTGATTTCCGGAGGCATTTTTTGTTTATAATCATTGTATGAATAAAGACTCTTGTTATAAAATAGGGTATGTAGCCAAAACGCATGGGCTTAAAGGCGAAGTAACCCTGGTAATTACCGAAGCTATCGACCTGGAAGCTATTGAAACGGTCTTTTTGGATATACGCAACACATTGGTGCCCTATTTTATTACAAGCTTTTCCGATCGGCAGGATAAAGTATTTATAAAATTTGAAGACGTTAACACACCCGAGCAAGCCGCAGGGTTAAAGGGAGCCAGTGTGTATCTCGATAAATCCATAAGGCCGAAGCTGCCACGAGGGGAATTCTATAACGATGAGATTATTGGTTTTACTGTTGAAGATTCCGCTTCAGGGGTTTTAGGTTTGGTTACCGGTGTTATTCAATCAGGTATAAGTCGTTTAATTCAACTTGACCACAAGGGTAAAGAAGTCCTCATCCCGGTAAACGGGCCGTTTATTACATCTGTTAATAAACTGAAAAAGAGAATAGCAGTAGAATTACCAGAAGGATTTTTGGAGATTTAAGTACATTCGGATTATGCATATTGATATTATTACCTGCTTGCCGCGATTACTTGAGAGTCCGTTTTCAGATTCGATATTAAAACGTGCGCAGCAAAAAGAATTGGTAACGGTATCGATTATTGATTTACGCGAATACGCCAACAACAAGCATCGCACAACTGATGACTACGCCTTTGGCGGAGGTGCTGGTATGGTGATGATGATTGAACCGATTGATAGATGTATTACCGAGTTGAAATCGAAACGGCAATACGATGATATTATCTATATGAGTCCGGATGGTGAGATGCTAACTCAAACTATCGCGAACGAATTAAGTCTGAAAAAAAATCTAATTCTACTTTGTGGTCATTATAAAGGTGTGGACGAACGCGTTCGGGAACACCTCATCACCCGCGAAATCAGTATTGGCAATTATGTACTCTCAGGTGGCGAGTTGGCCGCTGCGGTGGTGGCGGATGCTGTAATCCGGTTATTGCCCGGTGTTTTAAATGACGAAACTTCTGCCCTTACCGATTCCTTTCAGGATGGGCTGGTAGCCCCACCCGTTTATACCCGCCCGGCAGAATACAAAGGCTGGAAGGTTCCGGAAGTGCTTCTTTCCGGTCATGAAGCCAAAATTGCCCAATGGAAATATGAAAAATCATTGGAAAGGACTAAAAACAGAAGGCCAGATCTTTTAAGGAACTCCTAAAAAATATCGGACCCAATCTGCGTATTCCGGGCAATTCGTCTATATTTGCAGTCCATTTTAAAAAGACCGAGCGTTATGGCCGATTTAATAAAAGAAGTAGAAGCAGAATTAGCAGCAAAACGCACTAATATCCCCGATTTTAAGCCGGGCGATACCCTTAATATTCACGTAAAGATTAGTGAGGGGAACAAGGAGCGTATCCAGCAATTTCAAGGTGTAGTTCTTTATAGAAGAGGAAAAGGCACTAATGGTGAGAGTTTCTCTGTTCGCAAAGTATCAAATGGTGTTGGTGTAGAGCGTATCTTCCCTCTTCTTAGCCCAAGCATCGATAAAATCGAGTTTATAAAAGCGGGTAAAGTACGCAGAGCCAAATTGTATTACCTGAAAGGTCGTCAGGGCAAATCTGCCAGAATTAAAGAAAAACTGGCTACCAAATAAGTACTTAATATTACAATTTAAGTCTATAAAAAGGCCCATTCCAGTAACTGGAGTGGGTTTTTTCATTCATGCCCCATATCCTACATCGCATTGCACAAACGGACCCATAAACCTATATTTGCCGCTCATCTCAAATGAAATTATGGCAAACCTGAACATTAGTGCATTATTGGGTAAAGACGCAGACTCTCTACTAACTCACAAAAGTAAAACCATTAATAAAAGTCAGCTCCATCTTCCCGGGCCTGATTTCGTTGAAAGAATTTTTACCCAATCCAGCCGTAATACACAGACTTTGCGCAGCCTGCAAACGCTATTTGATACCGGGCGATTAGGCAGAACCGGATATCTCTCCATTCTTCCCATCGATCAGGGAATTGAACATAGTGCCGGTGCATCCTTTGCTAAAAACCCCATCTATTTCGATCCGGAAAATATAGTAAAGCTTGCTATTGAGGGCGGTTGCAATGCTGTAGCTACAACGTATGGTGGCCTTGCCCTGATGTCGCGCAAGTATGCACACAGAATTCCGTTCATTGTAAAAATCAATCATAACGAATTACTAACCTATCCGAACAAAGCCGATCAAATCATGTTTGGATCCGTTGACGATGCCTGGAACTTAGGCGCTGTAGCAGTAGGTGCAACCATTTATTTCGGATCGGATAATTCTACCCGTCAGATTCAGGAAGTAGCTAAAGCTTTTGAGCGTGCTCACGAATTAGGTATGGCAACCATTTTGTGGTGCTATACGCGTAATAATGCCTTCAAAAAAGATGGAGTTGATTACCACGTATCTGCCGATTTAACCGGCCAAGCCAACCATCTGGGCGTTACTATCCAGGCCGATATTATAAAACAAAAACTTGCCGAGAATAACGGTGGTTATAAAGCATTGAACACGGGCGGAAGCAGCTACGGAAAATTAGATGAAAAAATCTATACCGAATTAACGTCCGATCATCCCATTGATTTGTGCCGCTACCAGGTGGCCAATTGTTATATGGGTCGTGCAGGATTGATTAACTCTGGTGGCGACTCTAAAGGGGCAAGCGATATGGCCGATGCTGTACGCACAGCCGTTGTTAACAAACGTGCCGGTGGTATGGGCCTCATCTCCGGGCGCAAGGCTTTCCAGCGACCGGTTAAGGAAGGTGTTGAAATTCTGAATGCGATACAGGATGTTTATCTTGATAAATCAATTGATATCGCCTGATACAAATTGAATTACGTGCCGATGAATATTCATCGGCATTTGTTTTTATAACCACATTAAAATTTTTAACCTGATGCCTTGGTTTAAGCGTACAGATAAAGGAATACTTACCCCCACCGAATCGAAGCGGGAAGTACCGGATGGATTATGGTTTAAATCGCCCGGTGGCAAAATTGTACATACGCGCGAGCTAAAGAACAATGCGTATGTTGTTCCGGAAGAAGAGTATCATGTGAAAATTGGGTCGCAGGAGTACTTTGAAATCTTGTTTGACAACAATGAATTCACCGAGTTAGATGTCAATATGGAATCGGGCGACCCACTTAAGTTTACCGACACTAAACCCTATCCCAAACGAATTAAAGAATCACAGGCTAAGGTAAATTTAAAAGATGCAGTACGCACAGCCTATGGTAAAATGAACGGGCTTGACATTACCATTGCCTGTATGGACTTTAGTTTTATTGGCGGTTCGATGGGCTCGGTAGTGGGCGAAAAGATTGCACGCGCCATGGATCATAGCCTGAAAACCAAAAAGCCATTTTTGATGATCTCCCGCTCGGGTGGAGCGCGCATGATGGAGGCCGGGCTCTCACTAATGCAAATGGCAAAAACATCAGCTAAAATTGCTTTGCTTGATCAGGCCAAAATTCCCTACATCTCACTTCTAACCGACCCTACAACAGGCGGTGTAACGGCATCGTACGCTATGCTTGGCGATTTTAACATTGCCGAACCCAACGCTTTGATTGGCTTTGCCGGCCCGCGCGTAATACGCGAAACGATTGGCAAAGACTTGCCAAAGGGCTTTCAAAGTTCAGAGTTTGTACTTGACCACGGCTTTCTGGATTTTATTGTGGACCGGAGGAATTTGAAGAGTAGATTGAGTTTGCTGTTGAAGATGATTAGCTAATCATTCAATTCTTTTCTTTAATAATTTTTATCGTATTGGTGCCCACCTTTAGAATATAAACGGCCGGTGGTAACTCACTTATATCAAAAACAAACTCGTTAGTACCATGCTGCTTTGCGAGTTGCACGCCATGCACATTAAATATCGTTGCCTCTATAGATGTTTCTGAATAAGGAATACTCACTTTTACAAACCCAGCTGACGGATTAGGGTATACTACTATTTCATCTGATTCGTTGGCCGATGTAGTTACATTACATGCCCATGGTTCGCCTTCTATCGGTTCGCCCGGAATAATTGTTCGGCCTGCAAATGCTCCATAATTTAATGGGTATTTGATTGTTCTGAAATTCAAATCATTATTATACCCTGGGTCTGTTGTTATTAAATCCCTACCTACTATTCCGTTTGTAGTAACCGGACTCTTATAAAACCAAACGGTATCACCTTGGTTTGTTACTTCAAAAAAAACTCCTTGCCGAGATGAACAGATTAACAGATTTCCGTTTGGTTGAATTTCTGCTCCTGCCATTATATTCGAAAATAAATTCTCTTTTGGTGTTGCGGTATATGAAAAAACTGGCTGTTCCGGACCAAAACGTTCTGAGGTTAACGCGTATCGACCCTGATTATCTACGGGCGGGTTTATAATGTCCACACTTGAAAAATTACTTCCTTTATTGTTATTGAATGCCATTATCATTCCTTCGAATTCTCCTTCATTAATCCAATGCACATCATGTTGGCCAAAAAGTCTTTTATCATCGTCAGATCCTTGTTTATAAACTTTTGGATTTCCCCACCTATAAAGCAGGTCTCCTCCCTTTCCAGAGTTTCCACCCAAACTGGTGGCGGCCTGAGCGGTGGTTGTGCTGTGATCAATTACCCAAAGTTCATTCAGGAATGGTGAGCTAAGTACAATCTGGTCTAATGCTTCATTATAATCGATGGCATTAGCATGTATCCAATCAGAAATAACATTCGTTACATAATTCACATCTACTCGCTCGGGGTGTTCGCTAACCACACCAAATCCAGATTTAGTGTTGTCAAAATCCTGAATCAAATGATCCCACAAATTCCACTGCCAAACAATTTCATAATTACTGGGGGGTATTGGCTTTACTTCAATAATCCGTTCCGACCAAATGATTCCATTCGAAGGAATCAATTCAGGTTTCCGGCCAGCAGCAAGTGCTTCTTCCTGAGTACGGACTTCCCAAACAATCATCAAAATATTTCCATTGGGCAAAAACTTAATGTCGTGATGAAGCCTCAACAGGTCCGTATTCAATTCGAATGACCAAAGTAAGTTTGAATTCCAGTCAAACAATTCAACGCCTCCACCTCCACCTCCACCTGTAATGGTGGAATTCGGAAGTATTTTTGTGCGCACCAAGTTTCCATTAGGCATTAAGTAAGCTGTGTTTCCCGGATTGAAATTGCTATTCCATTTGTTAATTAGTCGACCACAGTTATCAATCAGATATGTGAATTTTGTGTTTAATGGTGCAAACAATGTGTAACCTTCTGTAACGCCTTCTTTAAGGATTAAAGGACCGGCAATCTTCTGTGGTTGGCTTAATCCTGACACAGAAAGCAAACCACCAATCACAACCAATAAGATTCGAAGTTCAAATTTCATCATCACGATAACTAAAGTATTTAACAAGGTAATGAGCTTTAAAAAAAAAGGCTGCCAGTGGCAGCCTTTTTTTAAACATAATACCGCTTATTCAAGACACAGGTTCAATTTAATTGGCCCTGGTGCCGGTGAAGGTCCAGCGCTGGCAATTACATTGCCCTTTGGCGATTTGATCTGGAACACTACTTCCGAATCCCAATCTCCACTAACAAATGTAAAGGTAAGACTAACCGCTCCCGGTGCTGCTTGATGAGTTACGATTGAAGATGCCCCATTAGCTATGGTATAATTCGTAATAACCCCATCCTCGTTAACACTTATAGCGGCTCCATTCCAGCCATCTCCGTAAAGATCAGTCATGGATATTTGATATTGTCCGCCATTTGCCCCTGGATTAGTTATTGCCGTTGCACAACCCACACCAATCGCTCTTTCGCAATTGGCTCCGGGAAATTCTGTACAAACAGAAGGAGCCCATGAGCTAAATACCCGGCCATCATCTGCGGTAAATGTCCATTTTACTGTCAGCACATCATCCCACATAAACCGTTGCGTTGCATTTCGCTGGGGTTTTTCAGGATTTGTAAACACATTGACTGACCCATTTCCATAATCAAATGTTGAGGCCTGATACAAGTTGTAAACTTCGGCCTGGCTTACAGAAAAACTTACATTGGTGCGATTGGCAGGTACTGCTGCTCCTTCAAAGGTTTTCAGCAACTTTCCTTTCGTGCCACCATGAGAGGCCACCTTGGGGTTTCCATCTACATCTACGTATGCCTCATCAAACAAAACGAAAACTTCCATTTTGTTAACGGTAACTTTGCCATCAATAGATATCCACTTTAAATCGATATCCACATCTACGGCAGGATCATTATACAACAGATCTGAATTGGCACTTGTTACCGTGGCAAATCCGTGCACACCGGTTTCCCATTCGGGCACAACCTGCAGGCTTTCATCCTTACAGGAGGTAATGATGCCTACTGAAGCAATCATTACAATTATATATTTCTTTAAACTTTTCATATCAATGGCAAATTAAAACTGATACTTAAGAACATCCCAGAAAATCGCATCCGCTGGGCTATCATAAATCTTTGTAGGCGTATTCGGATTAAGGTTCAATTCGTCCTGCGCATACGGCAGACTTAACGCAAACTGACGTGGAGCCTGAAGGGGAGCCTGTAAATCGCTTGGAAATCCTGTTCTGCGGAATGCATTATACATCTCAAAACCATTTCCATGATTTGCAAACCAAGCCTGCTTCAACGCATATTGAAGTTTAGCTCCCTCTGTTCCTGCTGTCGGATAAGCCGCAACCACATCATTAACAAAGACAGTCTGTGTCTTATAGGCTATAGGGAATGTCCATGTAGCGGGGTCAACATTGCCACCCACAGAAGATCCTATTGAAAACACTTTGGCAAACTGGGCATTCAATGCATTTCTAAGCAAGGTCTCGTCAGTTTGACCGGTGGTTACACCCAATGAGATCTGTGCTTCAAGTTTATAAAAGTTTACCATCCACGAGGTGATCATAGGGAATATACCATCTCCTCTTGCCTGATTACCACCACCCGCAGCAGGAGCACTATCCCAAACACCGGCAGCAGGGTATGCACCCACCGTAGTTCTCAACGGGTTATCGTTTGGAATACCGGATGGATCTGACCTGTCTCGCCCAAAGTATCCTGCAAGATATTCGGCCTGGCTTGTAGAAAGCGCATCAGGATCGCGATTAAATAATGCGTTAGTGATGTTACCGTTTAGCACAAAATATCCGTAGGTACAATCCGAGCGTTGCGAACATGGGATGGTCTGCTTATCTGTAGGGTCAGCAGGATCCAGAATGTCATTGGTTTGACGATGGAAGTAGAATGGGGCTCTTGGGTCTCTGTTCAGCAGCATTTCATACATGAACTGATGTCCATAGTAAGAAAATCCGGCCTCACCACCTGAATATCCATTTTGATACCATGGGTGGCGATCATCCGGGTTCTGCAATATTCCAAACTTAAACTGGAAATCCTCAGCAGCGGTAAGAATCAAATCATTTTCAGTAATAAGAGCTTGAATTTTTCCCGCTGCACTTGCATCTACTTTGCTAGTTTGTAACAATAAGCGAAGTTTCAATGACTTTGCTGCCTTTCTCCACCGGCCCATTTGTGTTGCTGCACTTACTGAGGTTCCGCCATTATTATACATAACATCTCCCAATACACGTACCGGGCTTGTTAGTGCAATATTTGCAATGGCATCGTCACAAAGCTTAATCAAATCGGCATAGATAGCTACCTGATCATCGTATACCGGAGTCTTATCGCCCTGATCTCCTTTGAAGGCAGAAAAATAAGGTACATCGCCCCAGAGGTCTACCATTAAACTAAAATAGTAGGCCTTTAAAACCTGGGCTACAGCCAGATAATGCGGGTTATTTCCTTGTTCCGTGGCCGCTACAATAATGCGTTCCAGATCGTTCAAAGGACCGCTATACAAAAAATTCCAGGTGCCATTCCACGAACCGTTAGTCATATTATGGTCATCCGTTGAAGTGGTTTGAGCCATGAAACCAGATGTTGCGTTATTTAATCCTCCGGCAAAAGTCGAGGATGCATCCAGCATTACGTTAGTCAAAAGCAATTCCAAAGACGCCTGAGATGGGTTATTTGGGTCTTGGTTTATATCTAAATCAAACAGGTCGCAAGATGAGACTGAAAACAACAGTACTGCTGCCAGTATCAATCCACTACCTTTTTTCTTAAACATTTTCATAATCAAAAAAATTATAGTTGATACTTAGAATGTAAGTGTAAGGTTAACACCGTAACGTCTTGTTGTAGGCGCTGCGCCTAACTCAAAACCTTGTACGTTCGAGGAAGAAACTACGCCTGATGATTCAGGGTCAAAGTTTAATCCTTCTAACATATTGGGTGCATTCCACCACAGGTTACGGCCTGAAACTGAAATCTTAGCTGATCCAAATGGAGTTTTTGATAAAACTGATTTTGGCATTACATAGCTAAGCGAGATTTCGCGTAAGCGGATAGTTGTAGCATCATAAATATTTACTTCGGTTTGTCCATAAGCCCCCCAACCATTGGTAAAGTGAGAGTCGAATGCAGTTACCGGAATAGTATTCCGCACCTTATCTAAGTTTTCATCTAGAATTGGAGCAAAAGTTTGTGGGCTTCCGATTATTCCGGGTACAACCCTGAGGCCTTCACGATCTACACTGTTAGCTAACTGACCGCGCAACAACAATGAAGCCGCTGAGAATGAGAATAAATCTCCTCCTTGTTTCCAATCAATCAGGAAGCTTAGCGCCAAATTCTTGTATGTAAATGTGTTTGTCCATCCCAAAGTAAAATCCGGGTTTGGATCACCCACTACCTCTTCAGTTGGAAGCGCAAACGGCATACCGGTGTTCGGGTCGATCAATAAATTACCTTCTTCATCGCGCGCGTTTTTACTTCCAAAAATCTGGGCATAAGGGTATCCATTTTTATGAATAACCTGTCCATACCCGCCACCAGGCCCGCCAATTAATATCTGACCTGCCGGGCCGGCATCAACAATCATGGATCTGATTCTGGTAAATGCTACATATGAGTTCCAGGCAAAACCATTTTCCAATTTTACCGGGTTAAGATCCAATCCAATTTCCCAACCCTTGTTTGTCAATTCTCCAACGTTAACAATTTCGGTTGTAAACCCACTTGATCGGGCAACCGCAGCGCTGGCAATTTGATCGGTTGAAACACGTGAGAAGTAAGTTAAATCTAATCCGATCTTTCCTTTAAGAAAGGCAACCTCAATACCACCTTCAGCTTCTGTTGTGAATTCTGGTTTTAGGTTCGGATTACCAAGGGTATTGCCTAATGTGGCCCGGTTTATTGGGCTGCCACCAGACGGAGTAAATGGAGTTGCTATACCATAAACAATCCCTGTCCGGTACGGACCGGCATCGTTACCTACTTTAGTATAACCTGCACGCACTTTTAACCTATCAATGAATGAGGGCATTTGCATGGCCTCGCTAACAACAAAAGACACACTAGCGCCCGGGTAGAAATAACTATTGTTTCCAATAGGTAGAGTTGAAGATTTATCGTTACGCGCTACAAGGTTCAGGAAGAGATAGTCTTTATATGAAAGCGAAATGTCTGTATAAACACCTAATAGTCTTCTAAGGGTCATGTAGTCATAATCTACAATTTGGGTAGATGTAGCGTCTGTCAGGTTCAATCCTGCAGAAATTACATTGTTACCGGTAACTTTTCTGGCTGAGTATTGACGTTGGTTAGCATTAAACCCAACCAATGCTCTTAAATTAAGGTTCTCGTTAAGTTCCTTGTTAAATGTTACTATCAGGTTATAATCCTGTTCTGTGTTGGTAAGGTCTTCTGTCCAAATCTGACCGTTAGGTATATCAATACCCCCTTTACGAATCACGTTTCTTCGTGACTCGCTATACGTGTTAATACCACCCTTCAACAATACGTTTAACCAGCTAGTAACATCATAGCTGGCGGTAAGGTTACCATATACCCGATTAACATCACTGTTGTATAAGTTATATTTTGCTATCCAATGCGGATTCTCCAAAGCGCGATAGAAAACATTTGATCCATCTACCGGGTTTTCAATTGGCAACCCATTAAGGTCAAAGTTTCTGGGCAAATAGAACAAACGGGAATAAATAGAGTTACCTCCGCCTCCGGAATAATCGTAAAAGGCACTACCACCCGACTGTGGAGATTGCTGTGTAGTGTTCGCATAGTTTACTGTACCAGACAAGAACAGTCCATTATCTAATTGGCCATTTCCCCCAAAACTTAAGGTGGTTCGGGTGGCTTCCGTATTGGGAACAATACCTTCCTGCGTCATACGCGATACGCCAGCATTAATATTTGCCTTATCAGAACCTGAAGATATCTGAAGTGCATTCTCGAATAATTTTCCATCCCTGAAAAACCCACCGATAATATCGTGAGGCTCTATTGCATAAGGAGCAGAAACATTAACAACCGCGCCATTGTCGGTACGGGTATATTGTTGTACAAACTGTGGAAACAGGTTAGGATACCGGTTATTAATAGGGTTTGGGGCAGTACCATCCGGGTAAGGCATTCCATCCGGATAGATACCATAAACTTTGGTGTAATTAGTACCATACTGGGCGTTTATGGCATCTACATGATTCGGGAAGGGAGAACCCCAGTTACCGATGAATCCACCATTGTACACCTGATTTGATCCTTGCGTATATACATCCTGATAATCAGGGATGCCTGACACCTGCTCTACGTTAAACGAGGTATTATAGGTTATCTCTAATCCCTTCTTTGAATTCTTCTTTGCTGCTTTAGTTGTAATAACCACCACACCATTGGTAGCCCGGCTTCCGTAAAGGGCAGAGGCGGCAGCCCCTTTTAATATAGAAATACTTTCAATGTTGTTTGGGTCCAAATCAAACGCGCGATTTGAATAAACCGTATTTGAACCAGATCCTGTAGCTTCATTGGTCGAGTTGTCGAAAGGAATACCATCTACAATAAACAGAGGTTGGGTATTACCCGTCATTGAAGACATACCCCGGATATTGATTTTTGTTGACTGACCTGGAGCACCGCCAGAACCGGCAATATTTACGCCTGGCATTTTTCCTTGCAGTGCACGAAGTGGGTCAACTTCAGAACGAGATTGAATATTGTCTGAATTCAGACTCGTAACCGAATAACCAAGGGATTTTTTTTCACGTTCAATACCCACTGCTGTTACAACCACTTCGCCAAGTTGTTGAACATCCAGGCCCATGGTTACATTAACAACCGATCTTTCTCCAATCGCTTCCTCCTTAGTGGTAAATCCAATAAAAGAAAAGGTAAGTGTTCCTCCCGAGGCGGGAACGGATAAACTAAAGCCACCGGAAGCATCGGTAACTGTTCCATTTGTTGTAGTTCCTTTCAGAACTACGTTTACTCCGGGCAAAGCGGAACCATCTTCTGCAGACGTTACTTTACCCGAAACCACTCGCTCCTGCGCCCATGCACTGAGCACAAAAACGAATGAGAAGCATAGTAGTAAAAACTTCTTCATAGGTTTAGGTTTAGGTTAATAAAGTGTTAAATCTAAGAGATTCTTCAGATAGAATATATCTGCCCGCCAGAAAACATCGGGATAATATTTTGATTAACAGTTTATAACCAAATAAAATTATGATTTAAACGTTTACGAAAGCAAATATTCTATGGGGTGCGTTTATCCAAAGCTTTAAACCAAACAATATTTTGAATTTGCATTACAAAATATTTTTTCAAAAACACTTTTTTATCCGCTTAAAACAAAAGAACCCCGCTCAACCTGAGCGGGGTTCTTTTAAAACCACTTCTTTTTAAGAAAGTCAGGCTTCTGCCTGAACGGATACAAAGGACTTATTGGCTTTTCCTTTTTTGAAAACTACCACTCCGTTTGTCAATGCAAACAAAGTATGGTCTTTACCTAAGCCTACATTACGGCCGGGGTTATGTTTGGTGCCCCGCTGGCGCACAATAATATTTCCGGCAACCACTTTCTGGCCACCGTAAACCTTAATGCCTAACCGCTTACTTTCCGACTCGCGGCCGTTCTTTACTTTACCTTCACCTTTTTTATGTGCCATGCAATTTCTTTTATTAGGTTCAACTTCAAATTAACCGATGCTTTCTATTTGCACCTTGGTAAACTGTTGGCGGTGACCATTCTTTACAGCGTACCCTTTTCTACGCTTCTTCTTAAATACGATCACTTTATTTCCTTTTACGTGCTCCAGTATCTTACCTGATACTTTAACACCTTTTACAGTAGGGGCGCCAACTTCTACACTACCATTATTATCGAGTAGTAAAACCTTCTCGAACGAAACGTTCGATCCGGCTTCACCCTCCATTTTAGGAGCATAAATATATTGGTCTTTAGCCACCTTAAACTGCTTTCCGGCAATGTCTACAATTGCGTACATTTTTTGGATAGTTTAAAATTTTGGACTGCAAAGATAAGTCAAACAGTAACATAATCAACCCCATGTTCTTAGATTTTATAAGAAAGTTGATTTTTGAAGATTTTTTGAGGGATGGTGCTCTAAAAATCTGAAAATCAATACGGTGTCGAGAATAAATAAGCGCCCCAAAACCGGTTGATTAAAGACAAAAAAATCAATACCTGTTTGTAGAAACCACCTTCAATTTTATACCTGCTATTTATCCTGCGCACACAACTTTTTTGAGGTAAAAAATTCATCAAAAAAAAATCAAAAAATTATTCAGTTAAGCGCATGGTTTAGTTAACAGATTTAAGTGAATGAAAATGAATACCTTTTGAAAATAATCTCTTCGTTATTGGTCTATTCAACCCAATGCACCCGCTGTCTTGTCCTTTGATTTTACTTCATCATTTCAAATCTTTGTTTCCTTACTCTTTAGCTAAACGAGAATTAATTTACTCATCTGGCTTCTGAAGAGAGACCAAAAGAATTTTTAGTTAACTGAGCCCTACTGAGTTAACTGCTATGTATAACGATTAACGGATAAAATTTCTATGAGCGCTCACCACCCCGAACCCATTTTAAAAGAAAACAAAGATCGCTTTGTACTCTTTCCCATCGTTCATCACGACATCTGGAAGTTCTATAAACAGGCCGAGGCCAGTTTCTGGACGGCCGAGGAAATAGATTTAGGTCAGGATATGAAAGACTGGCTTAATCTCAATGACGGGGAGAGGCATTTTATAACCCATGTATTGGCATTTTTTGCTGCCAGCGATGGTATTGTGAATGAAAACCTGGCCGAACATTTTGTAGGNNTATTAATAGATACCTACGTTAAAGATCCCAAAGAAAAAGACAAACTCTTCCACGCTATTGATACGATGGATTGTGTGAAGAAAAAAGCAGACTGGGCATTGCGGTGGATTTCGCAAGGAGATTTTCAGGAACGTTTGATTGCATTTGCTGCCGTGGAAGGAATTTTCTTTTCGGGTTCATTCTGTTCTATTTTCTGGCTGAAAAAACGTGGCTTAATGCCCGGCTTAACTTTTTCTAACGAATTAATCTCGCGAGATGAAGGTCTGCATTGCGACTTCGCATGCCACATCTACACTCGGCACGTTGTAAACAAATTACCCGAACAAAAAGTAATTGATATCATTAAAGATGCTGTAGAAATTGAAAAAGAGTTTGTTACCGATGCGCTTCCTGTTAACCTGATTGGTATGAACGCAGCACAAATGCGTCAATACATTGAGTTTGTGGCCGATCGGTTATTGAACGAATTAATCGGCAAGAAGATTTACGGTGCTTCTAATCCGTTTGATTTCATGGACATGATTTCGTTGCGCGGCAAAACCAACTTCTTTGAAAAGCGGGTAGCCGAATATCAGAAAGCAGGAGTAATGAACAGCATGGAAAAAGATTCTACTCCGAAGTTTTCACTGAACGAAGATTTTTAATACATTCGATCACATTTTTTAAACTTTTTTTTTACCAACACAACCCTATTCTAAATGCTCGTACTAAAACGTGACGGACACAGGGAGTCCGTAAAGTTTGATAAAATCACGGCCCGCATCGAAAAACTCTGCTACGGTTTAGATCCCAACTTTGTCAACCCGGTAGAAGTGGCCATGAAAGTGATTAATGGCTTGTATGATGGCGTTTCAACTCAGGAACTGGACAATCTGGCGGCCGAAATAGCCGCTACCATGACCACGCGCCATCCAGACTTTGCCAAATTAGCGGCCCGCATTGCTGTTTCTAACCTGCACAAGGTTACCAGTAAGTCTTTCTCTAACACCATGAAGAGGCTTTACACGTATGTGGATCCGAAAACCGGGCAAAACGCTCCACTCATTTCCAAAGACACCTGGAAAGTGATCCATGAACATGCAGCCGAACTGGACGAAGCCGTTCTTTACGATCGTGATTTCAGCTACGACTACTTCGGTTTTAAAACATTGGAACGTTCGTACCTGATGAAGATTGATGGTAAAATTGTGGAGCGGCCTCAACACCTGCTTATGCGGGTAGCGGTGGGTATTCATGGTGAAGATATACCGGCTGCCATTGAAACCTACAACCTGCTGTCTGAAAAATGGTTTACCCATGCCACCCCAACCCTGTTTAATGCAGGCACACCCAAGCCACAACTCTCGTCATGCTTTCTGCTTACTATGAAAGATGACAGCATTGATGGAATTTATGACACCCTGAAACAAACCGCCAAGATTTCGCAATCAGCTGGTGGTATTGGCCTAAGCATTCACAACGTGCGCGCAAAAGGCTCTTATATTAAAGGAACAGGCGGAACATCGAATGGAATTGTGCCAATGTTGCGCAATTTCGATATGACAGCCCGCTATGTTGACCAGGGTGGTGGTAAACGCAAAGGCAGTTTTGCTATTTATCTTGAGCCCTGGCATGCCGATGTTTTCGATTTTCTGGAATTGAAGAAAAATCATGGCAAAGAAGAAATGCGGGCCCGCGATTTATTCTACGCTATGTGGATTCCCGATCTGTTTATGAAGCGTATCGAGAACAACGAAATGTGGTCGCTCTTCTGCCCTAACGAAGCCCCGGGTATGGCCGATTGCTATGGCGAAGAGTTTGAGCGTCTTTATGAAAAATATGAAAAAGAAGGTAAAGCCCGCAGACAAGTAAAAGCGCAAGACCTCTGGTTTGAAATTCTGGAAGCTCAGATCGAAACCGGAACACCTTACATGCTGTACAAAGATGCTGCTAACCGCAAATCAAATCAAAAGCATCTGGGTACCATCAAATCGAGTAACCTGTGTACAGAGATTATCGAGTACACCTCGCCCGATGAAGTAGCCGTGTGTAACCTGGCCTCAATTGCGTTACCCAAATTTGTAACCGAAGAGGGTACATTCGATCATCAGAAGTTGTATGAAATCACAAAAGTGGTAACACGCAACCTGAATAAGGTGATTGATGTTAATTACTATCCGGTTATTGAGGCTCGCAACAGCAACATGCGCCACCGCCCTATTGGAATTGGCGTACAGGGACTGGCCGATGCTTTTATTATGCTCCGCATGCCGTTCGATTCGGAAGAAGCCCGTGGTTTAAATAAAGATATTCACGAAACCATCTACTTCGCTTCGATGGAAGCATCTATGGAGCTTGCAAAGCAACAAGGCCCGTATGAAACGTTTAAGGGTTCACCGGTATCGAAAGGAATATTTCAATTTGATATGTGGGGTGTAACGCCCACCTCTGGTCGCTGGAATTGGGAAAACCTGAAAAAAGAGGTAAAACAAAACGGAGTACGTAACTCGTTGTTACTGGCACCAATGCCTACTGCATCTACTTCCCAAATTCTGGGTAACAACGAATGCTTCGAACCTTATACGTCTAACATTTATACCCGCAGAACGTTATCAGGCGAATTTATTATTGCCAATAAGCACTTAATGAAAGACCTGATTGGCCTGGGTTTGTGGAGTGAAACCATGCGCCAGAAATTAATTGCTACCAATGGTTCGGTACAACCTATTGCCGAGATTCCGCAAAACATTAAGGACATCTATAAAACCGTTTGGGAAATATCTCAAAAAGCAATTATTGATATGAGTGCCGACCGTGGTGCGTATATCTGTCAGAGTCAGAGTTTAAATATTCACTTAACTGATCCTAATTTTGGTAAACTTACTTCTATGCACTTCTATGCCTGGAAGAAGGGACTGAAAACCGGTATGTATTACCTGCGCTCTACTGCAGCTGCCGATGCTATTAAGTTTACACTGGATAAAACGGCTATGCAGCAACCTGCAGCTACAACTGCTACAGTAACCGCAGAACCAGTAGTAACCCATGCAGCAGTAAAGGAGACTCAACAGACTCTTGCTTACAACGAGCCTGAGATAAAACTTTCTGATATAGAACAGAAACGCGCTGATATGGCCTGCTCGCTGGATAACCCCGAGGCGTGTGAGGCTTGCGGATCTTAATTTGATTTTCTTCCCTAAAACAAAAATCCCCGGACTGAGTTCGGGGATTTTTTATTTCTCACATTTTTTGTCTTAAAACGGCAGATCATCGCTACCGCTGTTTTGCGGAATAAAATCATCGGTTGGTGGCGG
>DEIA01000024.1 GCA_002352225.1 Flammeovirgaceae bacterium UBA2786 | reverse complement strand
GTCCATAATTACCGCTAACTCCTAAATATACGCGTATTTGTAGCGTATATCCAGTGGTATAGATGTGTTATACGCAAGTCAGCACAGCCGTTGAAAAGCACTAAAGCGAAAAGCATTAAAGCGAAAAGCAATAAAGTCTGAGGCTTTAGCTTTCCGCTTTAGGCTTTAAAGCTTTACGCTATCAAGCGCTTGCTTCAACCCGCTGTATGTAAACACAAAGCCGGTCTGCTTTATCTTATCCGCACTTACCTTGCTGCCTAGCAAAACAAGATTGGCCATTTCACCCAACAATAGTTTCAACACAAAACCCGGCACAGGCGGCAACCATATTGGCCGGTGTAGCATTTTACCAATGGCGCGCGTCATTTCTGCGTTGGTAACCCAATGGCCGCTTACGGCATTGTATGCACCCCGTAACCTTTCATCTTCAACTGCCTTTATAAACATAGCACACAAATCATCAATATGTATCCACGACAAATATTGTGTGCCCTTGCCAAGGGGTGAGCCCACAAACCAACGTACGGGCTTTGCCATTTCGGGCAATGCTCCCCCTTTATCGCTCAGCACAATTCCAAGACGCAACTTTACTACACGAATATTCAACGATTGAATTTTATCGGCTTCTGCTTCCCATTGTTGGGTTAGGGTAGCCAGAAAATCAGTGCCCGGTTTATCTTGTTCGGTAAAGATTTCATCGTTAGCCCCAACACCATAATAGCCAATAGCCGAGGCCGACACTACAGTAGTTACCTCATGTTTGTGTTTACTTAATGTATCATAAAGCAACGCAACTGATTTTGTTCTGCTTTCAACAAGCTCGCGCCTGCGCGAGGGGGTCCACCGCTTATCGGCTATGCCTGCACCGGCCAGGTTGATAATCGTGCCTACTCCCTGCAAGGCTTCGGCATCAAACTCGCCCTTCTCTACATTCCACACAAATGCCGGAATTTTTCCGGCACGGTTAGTGCGCCCAACATGCACAACCGGGTACCCCTTTTGCAGGAGCATTTCGGTTAGGTGCGCCCCAACAAGACCGGACGCACCGGTGATTAAAATTTTTTTACTCATTATTAGTAGCTTTGAAACATTAAACTAGTTGGTATGAAAATGATTTGGGGTGCGATTGGATTTTGTTTGGTGATTGGGGTTGTTCAGGCTCAAACCGTTACTGTAAATAAACAAAACGAAAAGGTAAAGAACGAAACTATTGAAGTATTTGCCACCACCCTGGAGGGGCGCAAGGAAGATATTCAACAAGCGCTAAACCGATTTGTGAAAGAAACGGGTAAGGTTAAACTTCTTAGTACACCAACCACGATAACAGAACCTATTATAGGCGGCACACCTTTTAGCAAAGGCGTTTTGTATGCCGGTACTCAGGCCGGAGATAAAACCAGCTTGGTGTGGATGGGCATTAACCCGGGCGAGTGGGACGAAAAAGATTTAACGTATGTAACCCGCGAATTGCAAAAGATGGTGTACCAGTTTGGTATAAAATTTTACCGCGATCAGGCACAAAAACAAATTGACGAAACGCAACAGGCGCTGGATGCGGTTGAAAAACAGCAACAGCGTGCACTCAACCAAAGCAGAGACCTAACCATTAAGCTCAGTAATAACGAGCAGGAGAAGATTCGTTTAGAAAAATCGCTCGAAAACAATAAACTTGAAAACGCTGCCTTAAAAATCCGGATAGAGAATAATAAAAAGACGCAGGATTCTTTAGTGAATGTAAACACTCAGGTTAAAAAAGTATTGGAAACACACCAGGAAAAACAGCGCAAGATTAATTAATTACCGAATGCTCTGTGCCATTGCCTCAATGCCGCGCACATATCCGCGTTGTTTAGAAATGGCTTGCTTTTTCAGGTACTGATCTTCCAGGTTATTCCTGATTTTAACTTTTATAGATTCTATCTCAGCCCGGTGTTTTACTATTTTTCTGTTTAGCGATTCAAGTTCATCGCGCAATTTCTTATTCTCTTTGTTCATGTCGCTCAGCACTTTTTCGGCTGTCTTCTTCGTTTCCTTTTCTTTTATCTGAGCTACCTGTTCTTTTTGCTTATAGATTTCTTTTGTTTTTATATCCTGCGCACCCTGGTTAGCCTTTATATCCATATTGGCATTGCTAATCTCTGACTCCAGCTTTTTTATATCCAGGTGCATTTCTTCGTTTTGGCTCATTTGTTTGCGCAGCTCTTTTTCAAGCGTTTCCAGTTTATCGGTTTCTGCCTTAATGCGCTTTTGTGTTTGCAGTTTGTATTGATTAACCGCAAACGTTCTAACATACTCTTTGCTTAAATTTGCTTTGTTCCGATCTACCGAGTCTGCAATAAAAACAGAGTCTTGTTCAAAAAAATAAATTGCCTGTGTGCTGCTGTCTAATTTGGTTAACAACACATATACATTTAATGGTTTGTCTGAAATGGCTGAAAGAACAGTGCCTTGTAACGCAAACTCGTTGTTGGTTTTTACCACTTTCGATTTGGTTTTGTTTCGAATATCGTTTTGCAGATCTTTCTCAACTTGATCGGGTGTTACTTCAGGAATATTTATCTGAAACCCTGCTTTAAGTCCCCTCGACATCTGGCTTTTCACCTCCTCTACCAAAATCGATTTGGGATTAATTACAGGTATAATTACTTCTATGGGGGGCTCTGTATTGTTTATCAATTGAAGTCCCCCGTCATTCCGGGTGGTATCTTTCTTAACATCTTGCCCCATTACGGCAACGGCCGGCAGGCACACCAATACCAAAATCAATCTTTTCATACCACACATATATTTAAGTTGCCTGAAAAGTAGCAATGTTTTTTGAAAGCAAAAATGCTGTATTCTGAAATGTCCATAAAAACCGGTAAACCGGTAGCCAGTCGGTGCTTCCCTTTTCAGAAAGGAGCCCGATTACTTTGGGAGGGTAACGGGCAAGGGTTTAAGCTTCCATTGCCGGGTTGCTTTATCGTAATAGTTCAGGTCATCGGGAAACTCGATATATTCTACGCCATTTGAGTTTCTTGTTTCATACGGTGTAAGCGATTCTCCTTTAACAAATTTATCGAACAGAAACATTTCGCGTTTGGCCAATGTGTCGGGTACCATTTTCCAGGTGCGGAACACTTCTTCATATTCAGCAATTTTATCCGATTCTAAAACCAATTTGCCACCGGTAGCTACCCGTTTGTTAACCAGGCTGGGAGCCGGCCGGCTCACTAAAAAATAATGTGTACTTCCATCTACATAATACGCATCAAACTTGTGCAGACTTGCCTGCTCCATATAAAATGAATCGTAGGCCGGATAAAACCTTTCTTCGAATGTCACGCCTTCCGGTGCTCGCCCTACATATCTGATAATCTTATCCATTACCGCTACCTGCTGCTGTGCACTTAAGTGTGTATTTACAGAATAATCTTTTTTAGCATTACATGCCATTGCCAGTAAAAAGGCTACTACTCCGATTTTTTTCATACTGCAAAATAAGAAGACCCGTCTTTGCAGACCGGTCTTCACTTTAAAAAATTAACCCTAACAAAATTCTTTTATTAATATGCTTTATTCAAAGGTTGGAATTCAGCCCAGCCATCAGTCCAATCGGTAGAACCAAAAGCTCCACGGAAAGCACCTGTTGTGTTAAAGAATGCATTTCCACTAAACTTAGCATCTGCAAAGTTGGCTCCTGCATTTAAATTGTTGTTACCTGCCACGCCCGCCACTAATGCGAAATTAGGATTAGAAGGATAACTGGCCGCTGTTTGTTGGCTCCAATACAATGAACCTGCTACACCAATATCGGTAAAGGCACTTGTGTTGGTTACGTTATTGAATGCTGTGTTATTATTCTCTGACCAATAGGTTGCAATTGCAGAAGCATCGCCTCCGTTAAGGCCCGTTACAAACTGACCGTCTGCTGCAGTTGCAGATGCTGCAGTACCTGCAGTAGAAGGAATACTCAACACGTTATAGGCATACTTTGCCGCACTACTATTTAAGTTAGTAAGTGTACCGGCATCATCAATACGTAACCCAATGCGATAGCCCGAGAAAAATGAATTGAAAATAGAAATAGCCGATCTTCTTCTGATATGCAATGCATTCTGGTAATTAGCGGAGATAGAGCGACTCTGAATTTCGCGTGGCCCTAATACCGTAATGTTAGAGAATACGCCTCTTGTACAACCAATGGTGGTAGCATCATCGCAAATACCTGCAAGTGCATTTCCATTACCCTGGTTATCGCTTTCAAACGCATTGGAGCCAGATTGATCGGCAAAGAACGGATTGCGCACAACCAAACCAAACTGCACATTACCGCCCCAGCCAAAGTCTGTATCAAAGTCATCATCCCACGTAGAGTGTGATACTAAATGCTTTCCGTTTACAGTTCCTCCAAACCATTCGAATCCATCATCGCCACCAAATGATACCTGTACATATTCAACGGTTGTACCGTTACCTACTGCACCAAAGGTTATACTGTTGGTTTCGTTATTGGGGGTAAGTTCAATACCTGCATACTCTACACGCACATATTTTAACGTGCCCGAATTTTCAGTTGCATGGGTTGTTGGTGTTGCCCCATCGGCTGCAATGCTGCCATAATTTTGAGTTGGCGAAATACCTTCAATAGTCGGTTTCAATGTCTGGTTCACAAACGCATTCCCTAACATTACTATACCGCCCCAATCACCACGATCTCTTTCGCCTGCGGCTTGTGCCGAAGTAAATACAACCGGATTAGAAGCCGTTCCTTCTACAATTAATTTTCCGCCAGGTAATACAACTAAAGTAGCTTTTGTTGCCTTATCTCCTTTCACAATAGTTCCGGCCGGTACAGTAAGCGTTACTCCATTCGGAACAAACACCTGACCTTTTAGCAAATAGGGTTTTGCTGCATCCAGTGTTTGTGTTGCTAATGTACCCTGAAGCGTAATAACCGGATCGCCTACTGTAATAACAAAGTTTGTAATTGAAGATGGAAATCCTTTTTTATCGATTACCTGAAATGCCACGATGATTTTTGACCCCACTACCGCACGGGCAGGAATGGTATATTCAAATTCAATCGGGCCAGATAAATTTGTTGCTGATATATCGCGTGTTTCATCTTCTTCGCCTCCTACATAAATTACAAGTTCCTGTGCTCCGTTAGGGGCTACCACGGTTAACGCTGCTGTAACATTGCCACCTGGAATGTTTTGTGTAGATGTGGGATCTACTTCCACTGTAGGGGCCGCACCAATTTCCTCATCTTCTTTACAGCTTTGTACGGCCATTACCGCAGTTACTGCAAAGAAAAACGCGAAGAGTCTCATCAATTTTTTCATGCTTATAGATTTAATTTTTCTTGCTGCAAAATTAGGGCGATACCCCGGGCAGGTAATTAAAGGGCAGTTATCAATTCTTTACCCCAGTGTTACCTTCTTCCTGATTTGTTAACAAAAAAAAGGGCCCTTCTGCGGGGCCCCTTTTTTCATATTGCAAAGCTTACCCTACTTGCTCAATTTCATACTCATCGAAACTGAAAACTGGGCTCCCACTTTGTACCCCCGCATCAGCGGGTCGGTATCCTGCAATTCACTATCGTTATTATTGTCCTGGTGGAATGAATATTTAGCATTAAGCAGATTTTGTGCGTTCACTTTAACCTCGTAGCGACCAAACTCTTTTGCTACCTGTACATCAAGTGTGTTTCGCGGCATTTCAAACCAGGTTGGATATAATACATCGCCCACCACAAAAATTCTCTTTCCAAAAACATTATACGCAACGTTAGCCGAAAACCCGGTTTGATCGTCTTTATAATACGCTCCGGCATTTATAATGTAAGGCGATTGACCGGTAAGGGGTCTGTAACGCGCCTGATTAGTGGCCGCTGCTCCTACATCAACTTCGCTCTTTATAAGCGCGGCATTCAGGTTAAGAGAAGTATTACGCAATAGTTTAGCTACACCTAAACTGGCTAATGATTTTCTTACCTCAACCTCTACTCCATAACTGGTAGCTTCTGGCGAGTTGCTGTAGTAAAACTGAGGACTTTCGCCTACAATCTGATTATATAGTTCAATCGGGTTTTTGAATGATTTGAAAAATCCGCCTACGCTAATCAACTCGCCCGGGTTGGGGTACATCTCCCAACGCAAATCAATATTATTTATAAAGGCCGACTTCAATTCAGGAGTTCCGATAATGTTTGCATCTAATTCGAACTGATAGAATAAGAATGGAGCGAGTTCGCGAAACTCGGGGCGATTAATTGACCGGCTGTATGCCACCCGTATTAATGAACGATCGGATAAATTATACGCCACATTTAATGACGGCAGCGGTGCCGCAACATTGTTCTCTACATTAACCGGCCCCAGGTTCGATAGTGCTTTAAGGGTTTGCATGTTATACTCTACCCGCACCCCGGCCGAAATATCAAATTGACCAAGCGGAAAAGAACCCCCTGCGTAACCGGCCATAAGGTTATTAGTACCTGAATAAGAATCAGACAAGTTTGTTCCTTCTTCAATGGTTAAACCATCATTACGATCAATATTGGTTGGTGCAAAAACCTGATTTAACGGAAGCGTGATAATATTCTGAACGGTTGACGGGTCTACCGCCAAATAGCTGAGGTACCGGGCATCAAAATCGCGGGTGCGATATTCTACCAGCGTTCCGGCCCGAAGTACTGGCGTGCGCTTATTATCCGGATCGCCAAACTTATGTTCAAAATTTAACCCATTGCTATAACTGATGTCGGTTAACGAAGACCAGAATCGGCTTGCATCAAACAGGTTACTGTTGGGTGGCAATTGCATAAAGTAGGGTTCTTCAGTGCCACGTAAAGACTGATCGCGCAACGTACGGAAACGTCTGTAATCAGGTTCGGATTTGCTGATTCTGTTTATTCCGCCTATCCATGAAAATTTGCTGTTTCCAAATTGATGGGTGCCCTGTAGCTGCCCCGAATAAATACCCCGGCTTAAATAATAGTATTCATAATTGGTTCGGTCGTTATTTGATAACTGAATAAAGTCAACTCCGTTACGAACTGTAGTACGTTCTTCGCCTAGTTGTACAAACAGGTTTTTAAATTCTATTCTGTGGTTGTTATTTAGTTTAAAATCCCAGTTGTGTATGGCACTAACCCGAACCTCTTCGTTACTTGTGTTGTCGGTAAACTTAAACCGGGGTGTTAGCGTTGTGCTCGAGAACTCGTTGTAGCGGTTAAATTCAGCATCAAAAACTCTAAACGATTTAGAGTATGCCAGTGATGTGTAATTACCCACTTCAACGCTGCCAATAGTAAAAGTTTGAGAGGTAGTAAAATTACCGCTATAATCTACGGGAGCATTTGAGTTTAATAATTCAAAACTATTGGTAAGTGATTTGCCTGCCCGTTCGCGCAGACTGGACTCCCGCCCGGATGCTTGTAACTGAGCGGTTGCAGGAAATGAGGTTGGCAGATCGCGGAAGCCATTATCAAATCCAAGAAAATCGGTTGAGCTGCCTTCTGTAGAATTAAATTTTTGAAACGTGGTATTTTGCCTATACCCCACACTAAAACCAATTTTGGTAAAATCTTCTGCGGCTACATTCCTGGTTACAACCTGAATTAATCCGCCCGCAAAATCTCCGGGCTGTTCGGCTGTTCCTGATTTATAAATCAGCATTTGATCAATAAATCCGGCCGGTATTAAATCGAACGAGAAAGATCTTGAGTCTGTTTCGGTGCTTGGTCCTATCGCTCCATTAATCATTACCTGATTATACCGTTGTGGTACACCCCGCACCACAACAAAACGATTATCGGCAATAGTAATGCCGGGTACGCGCTGTGCAATTTGCGCGGCATCGCGATCGGGCAACCTGGTTATTTGTTCAGACGAAATACCGCTTACTACCAGTTTACTTTCTCTAATGGCGCTTAGCAGGTTTACATCGGTAGCAATTTCTTTCCTGGCTGTTACCACTACTTCTTCCAGTTCGGCCACATCTTCGGCAAGAGAAATTTCCAGGTTAGTGCGTTTACCGTTTTCCACTATCACATCAGTAATAGTTTGTGTCTTATATGTTACAAACGAGACAATCACTGTATAGGTGCCTGGCTTAACATTAGGTATTGCAAAATTTCCGTCCAGATCGGTAGAGGCTCCAACTGTTGTTCCTTGAATTACTGCATTGGCGCCTATTACCGCTTCTCCATTGGTAGCATCCAATACTTTCCCGTTAATGCTTCCGTTTTGAGCAACCGCCAGCCCGGTAAGGGTTACAAGACTCAGTAAAAGAAAAATGCGCTTAGCCATGTGAATTAATTTTTCACAAAGGTGTTGTGGCAATATTATCCCGCTAAGGCGGCTATGTTACGTAATTGTTAAAGCCCCTGCTTTCGTGAAGTAATAACCGTCTATGATTCAGCGCGTACCAGACTCTTTCTGCTGCACTTCAGGATGAGCGTGAGGGGGTTATACTCATAAACCAAATAACATTGCGATAAACAGCCGGTAATGCAAGTAAGATTCTGATAACAAGTGGTAGCCTGAATTTTTTCTTTGTGGCTTCCTTGTTAATTCACATCCGGAGGTAATAAAATATCGAATACGTGTAAAGGAGGGGCGAAGGATTTGTTTCGCCTTTTTCAAAAAAATAACAAGTGCCCATTATTTTGTAATCGGTACTTTGGTAAGCAATGCTTTAATAATGTCTTTGGTGCGTACGTTATCGGCTTCGGCTTCGTAGTTCAGAATAATGCGGTGGTTCATTACATCCAGTGCTACTTCTTTAATGTCTTCGGGCAATACATAATCGCGGCCATCCATAAAGGCAACTGCTTTGGCAGCCAGGTTCATGTTAATACTGGCCCGTGGCGATGCGCCAAACTGAATGTACTGCGCCTCATTCTCTAACTTATATTCTTTTGGTTTACGGGTGGCCGTTACCAATTCAATAATGTATTTCTCCAGCGACTCCGACATTTTTACTTTATTCACCGCCTCGCGAATAGAGAAAATATCTTCTTTGGTAAGAATGGGATTTACTTCGTAACTAAACTGCATGTTGGAAATTCTGCGCATAATTTCCAGCTCGTGCTCTTTGGTTGGGTAATCCACAAACACCTTCATCATAAAGCGGTCAATCTGCGCTTCGGGCAGCGGGTAAGTGCCTTCGTTCTCAACCGGGTTTTGAGTAGCCATTACCAAAAAAGGCTTATCTAATTTAAATGTGGTTTCGCCTATAGTAACCTGCTTCTCTTGCATGGCTTCGAGTAAAGCAGATTGTACTTTGGCTGGCGAGCGGTTAATCTCATCGGCCAACACAATATTGGCGAAAATAGGCCCCTTCTTTACTTCAAATTTTCCTTCTTTCTGGTTGTAGATCATGGTACCTACCAAATCGGCAGGGAGCAGATCGGGTGTAAACTGAATACGGGCAAAATCGAGATGCAGTACCCGGGCCACTGTACTAATAGTAAGCGTTTTAGCCAAACCCGGCACACCCTCCAGCAAAATGTGGCCATTGGTGAACAAGCCAACCAGCAGGCGGTTTACCATGTACTCCTGCCCTACCACCACTTTGGCTACTTCGTTGTAAACCTGCTTTACTTTTTGTGCGTGTTCTTGCTGAATTTCCGATGCTTCTGCGAATGCCATAACCCGATAGATTCTTTAAAATTTAGAACGCAATATTAACCAATTGGTGCTAAAGTTTTTGGGGAATATCGTCAAACTCGTGTCGTACGGCTGCGGGGGATCATCAAAGGTGAAATCAATTGCCCAAAAAGTCCTTCTGTCATCGTGGATTTATTCCGCGATCCCGATTTAGAAGCACTTAACAAGATTCCGGCACAAGGCCTGACACTCCAAATTTGTTAAGACTTTTTGGGTAATGAGCCTACTGCTTAAACGTAAGTTTAAAATAAACCAGTACAAGGCTTAACGTAAACACAATACCATTGGCGATAATTACCGGCCAAAGCATAAGCGAAAAACCATACACCAACCACACCACGGTACTGAGCACTACAATCAGCATCATGGCAAGGCTCAGGTCGCCCGCCTTTCTGGTTTGCCAGGTTTTATATACCTGCGGCATAAAGGTGATGCAGGTTAAAAAGCTACCGAAGTAGCCGAAGAGGTCTATGTAATTCATAATGCAAAGCTATAAGCCTAAAGCCTGAAAGCACAAAAGCTAAACGCTTATTTTCATTTGAATTTTTATAATTTTAAAAGTTTTGGCTCTTCGGCCTCACAATTATTTTTCCACTGGTAACCCTTCCTGATCACCATGTGCACGATCTACAACACCATTGGTTCACTCAACCATATCAAAACACACCTGCAGCAACACAATATCGAGGGGTTCAATTCTATAAAAGAGTTGTTACTTTTTCAAAAAGATTACGATAGAGACCGGGCTCAATTAATTGCTAATCAAAAAGCTTTGCTTATCGCAGAGCGAGACATTCTAAGTGCTGATATTTCTCTCTTAGAAAAGGAAATTATACACGATAGATTGACTCTTCAGGATAAGTATAGACAGAAAATTGAAGTCCTACAGCTACAATATAATTCATTTGTGGACGCGGAGAAGACTGTTTTGCAGGAGTTTACCTATAGTTTCAAAGCACTATTTACATTGATGAGGGTTATGTACACCAACATCTGTTCTGCCTATTTTATCTCTCGCGCTATTAAGCCTAAAAGTAAGGTGTTAACTTATAAACAACAGCGGCACCGGTATCTTATCTCGCATTTTGAAGATGCTGCGACAGCGGCCACCGTTGTAGCGTTAACGGAACTAGACCGAAAGAAAAAAGTAATTGATGAAATCAATTTGTCTATCTATGGTGCAATTGGAGAACAGAAAGTAGTTGATGAACTAGCTCAGCTATCAGATGAATACACGCTGATCAATGATTTCAGGTTTACATTCGCCAAGTCGCTTTATTATAAACAGCAAAGTACACACATTAAAACCATTCAAATTGATCACGTGCTGATTTCACAAGCTGGGGTTTTTCTGATTGAAACAAAGAATTGGAGCGAGAAATCAGTGCAAAATTTAAACCTGCGTTCACCGGTTACGCAAATCCACCGTTCAAATTTTGCTTTATACCACTTATTAAAAGAGACTTCTGGGAAAATCGGCAAGCATCATTGGGGCGAACGAAAGATACCGATCCGAAATCTTATAGTTCTAATAAATCACAAACCCCAAGAAGAGTTTCAATATGTAAAGATTCTCACCTTATCTGAATTGCTGGGCTATGTTGAATATTTTCAATCAACCATGTCGGCTAAAGAAGCACAGGGTATTGCAGATTATCTAATTGAATTGAACACTTGATTTTTTTATTCAATTCTCCATTATACCCATTAATTGAGCACTCACAATTTTTTTATGTTTAATACTTTAATTAAACAACACCAACTCAACTCCTTTCGGATTGGTAAGGTACGAGTTCACAATATTCTGCACCACACGGTTGTCTTTGGAGGGTTTGATAACCATACGCGCTGCATCCAGATTAGAAATGTTTTCCGTCTCATCAAAAAAACCAAACCCCAGGTAATTCCCATTCTCCACCAACACTACCGATTTTTCATCGGTCGTTCTTCCCTTACCTACAATCGCTACCGTTTCTCCGGCTTCAAAAAAAGTATCAATCGCTTTCTGTGCACGCTTGTTATACTTCTTTGGTTTTTCAACTTCCTGACATGCGCCTTTGCATGTACCCGATTGGTGACTAAAACATAATCCTTTTGCAATCTGCAACCCGCTCAGTTTCGGGCACAAGTCATACGCCTTCACTTTCTCCCACATAAAATTCCACGCATCGCCCTTCGATGAAAACGTAATGAGCGGCCGCGCCCCTTTGCTCACACTATTTATTCCAAAACGCAGGTAGCCGTTGCGGTCTTCATAATCATACACACCCCACTCCTCTACTTTGTATTTCTGTGCAAGGTTATACTTGGGCCATATCTTCCTTATCTCCTGCGATTCAAGAATAAGAGCAATCAATTCATTACCGGTTAATTCAAAACTAATGTGATGAATTTCGTTGCGGATGTTGGAGCGATTCCACTCGCGTGCCTCGCCTGTAAAATGACCGGCTATTCTTTTTTTAATATTGATAGCCTTGCCTACATAAATAACGGTGCCGCGTGCATCATGAAAATAATACACTCCGGCTTTGGCCGGAAGTTTATCAAATTCTTCTTTAGGTAAGTTAGGTGGCAGAATGGTTTCGCCCGAGTTTCGCTTCAGCGCTTTGGCAATTACACCTGCCTGATCGCGCTTCATCAGCAAATCAAAAATTTTAGTTGTGGCTAATGCATCTCCGCCAGCCCTGTGCCGATCAGGAATTTTTATTCCGAGACTTTCAGCTAATCGCCCCAGGCTATACGAACTTAGTCCCGGAATAATTTTACGACTAAGTCTTACCGTGCAAAGTTTTTTGGTGTTCCATGTAATGCCGGCTTCTTCAAATTCTTTTTTGAGAAAACTGTAATCGAAATGCGCATTGTGAGCCACAAACACACGGTCTTTCAGCCAGCTGAAAATTTCCGGGGCTATATCTTCAAAAGCCGGAGCTTCTTCCACCATTTGCGAGGTTATGCCTGTAAGTCCTGTTATAAACTGTGGTATTTTTCGGCCCGGGTTAATAAGGCTATGAAATTTGTCTGTAACCTGTAATCCATCGTAATGATAAATTGCTATCTCCGTTATCCGGTGATTTTCTGCATAGCCTCCGGTAGTCTCAATATCAACAATGGCGTACATAGGAGTAGCGAAGGTAGAAGATTACGCACGCAAAATTCAAAATTTGAAAAGCTAAATTTGATAGGACACAAAACCTTATATTTGAATAAAATAAACGTTATGAATGGAGTTGTGCGCTTTCTCTTAAACGGTTTAGCCGTATTGCTTACAGGCTACCTGCTGCAAAGCGGGGTGCATGTGGAAAATTACGGCTATGCCCTGTTGGTGGTGGTGGTATTGGCCATCGCCAACATTTTTGTAAAACCTGTTTTGGTTTTATTCACCATACCCATTACGGTAGTTACGCTGGGGCTTTTTCTGTTAGTGATTAATGCCCTCATCATTCTGCTGGTAGATTACTTTATTGCCGGGTTTACTGTAGATGGATTCTGGTGGGCACTTGGTTTTAGTTTAATCTTATCCGTCTTGAACAGTATTGTTATAGACCTCACCAAAGAGAAGAAAAACTAATTACATTCTATTTACTCACCAGCACAGTTTGCGTAGGGTAAGCAAACCCTATTTTGGCATCAGCAAATGCTTTGAAAATTTTCAGATTAATTTGTTGTTGCAGATTCATATAAACCAGGTACTCGGCCGATTCTACAAAATACACAACTTCAAAATCAAGGCTATAGGTTCCTAACTTCGCAAAGTGAGCCCTGTCAAATGTAGCGCCCTCACCTTTTATGATTTGTTCAATAATGGATGGAACCTGCATCAATTGTTCGTGTGGAGTTTCATAAACCAACCCCAGTGTTAACACCACCCGCCTGCGATCCATCCGTTTAAAATTATGAATACGCGATTTGGTAAGATCACTGTTCGAAAAAACAAGTTGCTCGCCTGTTAAACTTCTTACACGTGTTGTTTTAATTCCGATGTACTCAACTGTGCCCGCTTTTCCATCTACATTAATGGAATCTCCCACTTCAAAAGGCCTGTCGAAAAAGATTACGAAGTAATTAAACAAATCGCCCAGAATATTCTGAGCGGCAAGCGCTATGGCAATACCACCAATACCCAGACCGGCTACAATGGTAGTAACATTATACCCCAGGTTATCGAACAAAAATAAAAGACCCAGACCCCAGATCAAACCATTTACAATCAGCATTACACTATTAAGCTGCTTAAGCTTTTCCTGTCCGCCTTCCTGTTTGCTTACATACGATTCGAGCAAAAGCCGCACAAATGCAGAAACCATGCGAATGAGGTAGAATGTAATGACTACGCCCACCGTGTTGTCTATGATCTTTGTTATTTTCTCAGAAAAAGTGAGATAGTGAAGGGAGGAGTACAGCACCACAATATTCAAAACCGGTAACCCGAATTTTTCAATGCCTTTAACAATGTAGTCGTCAAACTTGGTCTCCGTCTTTTCGGCCCAACGTTTAACCTGTTTCAGTATCCGGTTTCTTACAATCCGAACTACAACAATACCACCCACAATAATACCTACCGTAATCAGGTAATTCTGTACCGTATTACCATAAAATTCCTGTGCTAAAAGTTCATTCATAACGCAAAGTTAAAATGGATTAATGAATAATCTGACTTAATGCTTCAGAATTCATTTTTTACCATTGATAGAATTTTTTATCAGGAATACTCCGCTTTTTCTAATTTTCAGGCTTAATAGAATTACTATGAAAAAGATACTTCTGCTTTTGTTGATTAGCCAGGCTGCCTGGGCACAAACACTGGGCCCGCTTACGGTCGAAAAAATTATGCGCGACCCGAAATGGATTGGGGTAGCTCCTTCCAATCTGAACTGGTCGGCCGACAGCAAACAGCTTTACTTTAACTGGAACCCCGACAAGAATCAGGGCGATTCGCTATACAGCATAACGCTGGCAAATCGTGCGCCTCAAAAAGTGCAACCCGTAACACGAAGAGCGTTGCCTTCATTCTTTGGCTCCTTCAATAAAACATTTACCAAAAAGCTTTTTGAAAAAAGTGGCGATTTGTTTCTGTTAGACGTTGCCACCGGAAAAATCACTCAGGTTACCAATACCGTTGATCGCGAATCCGGTGCAAGTTTTTCGATGGACGAACGCAAAATCATATTTACAGCCAACAATAATTTGTTTAGCTGGGAAATTGCCACGGGTGCATTTACCCAGATAACCGATTTTAGAAGAGGCGCCAAACGCCCCGACCCCAGAACGGCAGAACAGGAAAAATGGTTGAAGGCCGATCAATTGTCTTACTTCGATGTACTCAAAGAACGGAGTGACAACCGCAAGGCATCAGAAAAAAATCGCAAAGGCGATGCTCCCTCAAGACCAAAAGAAATTTACCTCGATGATAAAAATTTAGGCAGTCTGCAGATAAGCCCTGATGGAAATTATGTTACCTATCAGCTTACCAAAAGCGGTGGTGCTAAAAACACCATTGTACCTAACTATGTAACGGAGTCTGGCTTTACCGAAGACATTCCGGCCCGTTCAAAAGTGGGAGGTACACAAAACAGCAGCGAGTTTTTTGTTTACGATATTAAACGCGACACTGTTCTGCTGGTAAAAACAGATGACCTGCCCGGTATTTTCGATGCCCCTGATTATAAAAAAGAATATCCTGCCCGGGATACCAAAGATCCTAAAGAGAAAAAGCCAACTCCACGCCCGGTAAATTTTTCTGGTTTGGTTTGGTCGGCCGATGGAAAGTATAACGCCATGTCGCTACGCTCACAAGACAATAAAGATCGTTGGATTGTTTCGCTTGATGTAACCAGTGCAAAACTAAAATTAATTGACCGCCAGCATGATGATGCCTGGATTGGTGGCCCCGGCACCGGTGGTGGTTTTTTTGGTGGAGCCAGCATAGGTTGGTTAGCCGATAACAAATCGTTGTGGTTTCAATCAGAAGAAAGCGGCTATTCGCATTTATACCTTGCCGATGTAACCACTGGCAAAAAACAAGCCCTTACTTCGGGCAAGTATGAAGTACAGTCTGTTGATCTGTCGCGCGATAAGAAATTCTTTTATATCATTACAAACGAAGTTCACCCGGGCGAAAAACATTATTATAAACTTTCAGTTACAGGGGGCAAAGCTGAGAAACTTACTACCATGACTGGTGCTCATGAAGTAAGCCTATCGCCCGATGAAAAATGGATTGCCTACCGCTATTCATACAGCAACAAACCCTGGGAGCTCTATCTGCAGGAAAACAAAACCGGTGCAAAGCCTGTTCAAATCACCAACTCGCTTACAGCAGAATTCAAATCATACAACTGGCGCGAACCTGAAGTTACCACCTTTAAAGCCCGCGATGGTGCCGATGTGTACACCCGCTTGTACAAACCTGAAAAACCAAATGGTGCTGCTGTAGTTTTTGTACATGGTGCCGGCTATTTACAAAACGCACACAAGTGGTGGAGCAGCTACTTCCGTGAATATATGTTCCACAATCTTTTGGTTGATAAAGGATACACCGTTCTTGATTTAGACTATCGCGCAAGCGCAGGCTATGGCCGCGATTGGCGTACCGGCATTTACCGTTTTATGGGAGGCAAAGACTTAACCGATAATGTGGATGGCGCAAAATGGCTGGCTGAAAAACATGGCGTTGATCCTAAACGCATAGGGGTATATGGCGGCTCGTACGGAGGCTTCATTACTTTAATGGGTATGTTTACCACACCCGATGTATTTGCAGCAGGTGCAGCACTAAGACCGGTAACCGATTGGGCTCAGTACAATCACGGTTACACGGCTAACATCTTAAACACACCGGTAGCCGATAGCATTGCGTACGCCAAAAGTTCGCCTTACTATCATGCCAATGGATTAAAAGGTCATTTGCTGATTTGTCATGGTATGGTGGATGTAAACGTACACTTTCAGGATGCTGTAAAACTTACTCAGCGCTTGATTGAACTTGGCAAAGACAACTGGGAACTTGCTGTATACCCGATGGAAGACCATGGGTTTGTGGAGCCCAGCAGCTGGACGGATGAGTACAAACGGATCTTAAAATTGTTTGATGATAATCTGAAATAAAGAAGAGGATACACAAAACCTTTCGTGTGTAAATTAAAATTCCGGACTTGTGCCGGAATTTTAATTTACAGCCAGACTAGCTTCGCTTTATTTTTCTGATTCTGCGCGGGCCATACCATAACCAAAAACCCGTTATGGAGAGTGTTAGCAACCCTAACCCAATGTAATTGGTGTAGAGAAGTTTAAATCCTTCGCTTATGATAGAGCCATCGTGAATGTGTTCAATCCAATCGGCATGGCGTTGTGCTACCGATAAAACTTTGCCGGTTGCAGCATCTATCTGTGTCTCCCAATACCCTTCTTTAAATGTTACTTTAATAATTCCTATATCGGGCCGCACATCCATACGATCTATTTCAATTGTACGCCCTACAACTGAATCTATCGCCTGTAATGCTGAGGTTGCCACATCATTAAAACTAACCCATTGTTGCAGGTTTGTACTTGCTCCCTTTAATGTGACCGGCTGCAGCAGGGTTACATTTTTTTTCCAACCCAACAGTATACCGGTAATACTGGTTATCAGCATAAACAATACTACGCTAATCCCTACCCAATGATGCCAGGTTCTGAATTGCCTGAGTCTATTAACCAGATTTTGAAGTGCCATAGTTTTTTTAAAGAACTGTCTCAAAATACAATCTTCGAGACAGTTCTGTTTGATTTTTAAATTTTAACTCTCAAGGCTGCAATAAAATTTCTTCCGGCTGCTGTAACACCCGATGAATACGGGCGATATCGTTTATCCAGAATATTTTCTACTCCGGCATCTACCGTAATAAATTTTGACAATACAAACGATGACTTGAAATTGAGAGTGGTCCATGCCGGGGCATATGGATTTCCGTCTGTGTCTTTTGCATACAAATGGGTATCGGCCCGTTCACTTAATGCCAGGTCTTTAAATGCGATTTTACCATTGTAGTTGGCATACACCATTAATCTCACACGTTTATTAGTATAGGTTACGCGGGTAGAACCAAACGAAGGAGCCACATGGGTTGGCGAAACGTTTTCACCAGTTTCTACATCTTTTTCTTTTCCCTTTTGCAGATTGATAGTAGATGCCACTTGAAAATTTTCATTAAAATCCCAGCGCAAGCCAAGCTGCACACCCCGTACGGTTAATTCGCTTATGTTTTGTAATGCCAGTACATCGCTCATGGTGCCATCGTAATCTATTTGCGATTGTCCGTTAAATGTAAAAGGGCCACGCACAATAGCATTATCCAATAAGGTATAGAAAGCAGAAAGATCAAAATTCAAACTACCGGCAATTTTCCCGGCTAACCCGATTTCAGCGCTATATGCTGTTTCGGGCTTTAGCGTTGGATTGGGTACCACCACGGTGCCCGGTTGCGAGTCAAAAACTTTTCCAATGTCGTCAACATTGGGAGCTCTGAAACCCGTTGCCGCATTGGCATACACTTTAAAGGTTGTTGTTGGATTGAATGCAACACCCACACTTCCGTTAGTGGCACCGTTCTTTACTGTGGCTTCTGTAAATTCAAAATCAAAATAGGTAGTATCAAACGGAGCGTACGTATACACATGGGTGTAGCGCGCACTGCCATTTATTATCCATTTATCATTTACGGCATGGCGTAAGCCAGCATACACTGCCATTGAACGCCAGTCTGAATTATTCGGATAGCGTGTAGATACACCGCTCACTGTGCCATCTGTAATAGTAATGCGCTCGGCTGTAGAGCCAACAGCATTTGTTACATATTCCAATCCATAAAAGAGGTTTGTTTTTTCGCTGAGTTGCTTATCGGCATCAACATTTATGGAAAAGGCTTTTACCTTTTCATACCGATCGGTTCTGCGATTACGATTGCCTCCCGAAAAATTACGGTTATGCCGGCTCTCTTCGTAATGCTGATATCCAATCGTAAATTTTATCTGATCGGAAATAGCTGTCTGCTGATTGAATAGTCCATTGAATGAATGCATTACCCATTTCTGCGGACCATAATACCATTCGGCACTGGTAAACACATTTGACGCGTTCTTTAAAATCAACCGATCATAACGGGGCACATCTGATGTTTCAGAGAAATGAAAGCCATAGGTAAAATCCCAATTGGCATTAGGTGTAAACCGAACTTTCTGCATACCATTAAGCTGATTGTACCCACTAAAAATCTGTACATTCGGGTTAGGATTGACAACGGTAATATCATTCCCATTTTCATCGCGAACCTGATAATCGGGGCGGGTGTATTCTACCGGACCATTCGCGCCCATTTTCAAATCGCTGAAATCACTTTTGGTAATACTGGTAACAAAAGCCCATTTTTTTAATCCGATAGAGAAATCTGCATGCCCGGTTTTCTCTTCATTTGCAGACGCATAGCGGGCAAAAGCATTGGCAGAAAATTTTGTGCCCAAGCTGCTTGTGCCTGGTGTAAGACTCGTAAAATTCATTACTCCGCCAATGGCATCGCTTCCATACACTACTGAGCCTGGCCCAAATACCACTTCCGTATTCTGAATGGCATTGGCATCGAGCGAAATTACATTCTGTAAATTGCCAGAACGAAAAATAGCATTGTTCATCCGCACACCATCAATTACTAATAGCACGCGGTTGGTAGCAAACCCTCTAATCATTGGGCTGCCACCCCCCAGCTGACTTTTCTGAATAAAAACCTGGTTAGACAAACCCAGCATATCGGCACTGGTTTGTGGGTTTTGAAGTTGGATGAGAGCAGGTGATATTTTGGTTACCCGTGTGGAAATTTCGCGTTGGTTTTGTTCCCACCGGTTAACCGAAACCACTACTTCATCTAAATAGGTTTTAATTGTATCTGTTTCTGTTTGCGCCATAGCAGCCACAGGAAACAAACACACTCCCATAAGGTGAATGAGTTTCATTCTGTTTCATAATGAGGTTAAAAATTATTTTCACTGGCTGTACAAGCCCGTGCAAAGACAATAAAAATCTAGCTTCGCGGAGGAGGCGATTCTACTATTACAAAAAATTCATAGCCACCCTTATAATACGGTGTAGTATGATTACTTTCTGAACACCGGTTTAGCAGCACAATAAACGATACTGGCAAAAAATGCAGTGTAAGCAATTGCTCTATCTGAACAGGCACCGGTTTTTTATCTTTAGCTGAACGTGAAACTATTTCGCTCAGAAAGGCGAAAAGGTTATCTTCTGCTTCATCATGCAGCGCCAACACCATTATCCGATTACCCTGTTCGCTAATTCGGGCTATGTCATACATCTTGCCCGAAATTTTTATTTCATGATCTTCAACACGAGCTTTCCGAAACTCTTCAGCAGTAAGGTAAAACCGGGTAAGTTGTTCTTCGGGCAAATACTTTAATTGTTCCCGCATTTCTTTGCGGATGGTTATCAGCCGGCTTACAAAATAAATATAACACCCGGCCGCCTGAATCAGGAGTAAGCACAGAAAGAATATCACAGCCCAGCGTTTCACTCACCCGAAAGTAGCAAAAAGTTGGCTCTGGTTTATTCTAAAAAGATTTTGTTCAATAAAACGAAATGTTACTCCTTATTAAAACTCAAACCATAAAAAGTGCAAGACAGAGTTCACAAAATTCTAATCCGGGGTTAAACGCACCAATACGCCTCTTCGCTTTACTACATTTTTATAATCCCATTGAATTTTCCTGGACTTCTTTAACCATCGGCTTAAGTCTTTTATGTTCACTTGATCTTTAGAAGTATAAATAATCGATGCGTCTTTGAATTTTCCGGTTCCGGGATTCAAATTCGTTTCATCAAAACCTGCCCCGCTCCAAAACATCAGGCGAATGCCCGATTTTAATTTGCTGTACCCTACAATGGGGTTGCCTTCTAAAAACCAAACCGGGTGCGCATGCCATATTTTGTTTTCAGCATCGGTTAGTTGTTCGCTGATTTCATTGGCCAACAAATTACAAATGGCCTTGTCGGCAGTCGATTGTTTGTTGTTATAGGAGCGTGTGTCTTTGTGCATACCGTGAAAACGACAATGAAGATATGTAAAAATGGGCAGTCGGTAAAAATTCGTATTTTAACTCAGCAACACACAGAAAATGGATTCGATGTAGCAACCAAACAATCCTTGGGTTGATTTATTCACTTCGCAATACTTTCACCGGATTGGTTCGGGCTGCAGTAAAGGATTGATAGCCTACTGTGATCAATGCAATTGCTGAAATAAAAAGAATTGAGATCAGGTACGTTAGCGGACTGATATCGATGCGATAGGCAAATCCATTAAGCCACTGGTTGAAGAAATAGTAGGCAATTGGGCTGGCCAAAACAAAGGCTATCACAATCAGGGATAAAAACTCCTTGTACATCATAATCACCAATCCTGCTTCGCTGGCGCCTAACACTTTTCTTAATCCAATTTCTTTCAACCTGCGCTGGGCACTGAATGAGGCCAACGCAAAAAGACCTAACGAGGCCACAAAAATAGCAAGGCCACAAAAATAGGTGAAGATATGCGCCAGCCGTTCTTCCTCTTCGTAAGCCTTGTTGAGTGCTTCGTCCAGAAAGTAATACGAAAATGGTTTGTTTGTAATGGTCTCATTCCAGACGTGCTCAATTTCGGTAAGCGTTTTTTTGTGATCGCCTGCCTGAAGCTTTACCGATACGTTGTTGCTGGCTGGGGCAAACTTCATTACCAGCGGACCAACTTTTGTGCGCAACGGATCGTAGTTAAAATCTTTTATAACTCCAATCACCTGGCTCTCCGCATTTCCATTTACGCCAAAGGTAATCTTACGACCAATCGGATCTTTCCAATCGAGTGCCCTGGCGGTTGATTCATTAATAACAAAAGCCACGGTACTGTCCGAACGATAGTTAATGTCGAAGAAACGGCCGCTGCTCATTTCAACGCCAAGGGTTTCAATAAAATCGAAGCCAACATACATGATGGGAAGCATCTGTTCATCCTCTTTTCCTTCTACGCGCATAGGAAAGTAAGGCAAGGCCGCCTGACCAATGTCGTGCGAGTGGCTGGTAACATGGGCTACTTGCGGCATGGCGAGTAACTTGTTTTTGAATGAAGGAAAGTCTTGCGTCATTGTTGTTCCACCTACCGGAAGAACAATAATCTGCTCCTTATCAAAGCCCATATTCTTCCCTCTCATAAAATCGAGTTGATCAGAAATTATGAATGTTCCAATCAATAAAATCGTTGACACCGTGAATTGCGTGATCACAAGCACTTTTCTCAGGTCAATTTTGCCGTTGACTGTTTTGTGTAATCCCTTTAACACCTTAACGGGTTGAAACGAAGCCATAACAAATGACGGATACAGTCCTGCCAGTAAACCGGTAACCAAAATAATAACCATAATCACCAACAGGTTGCCTGGCTGAAGCAGTTCAGCAGCATTCAGACGGGAGGACGCCAGATCGTTAAAAGCAGGAGTTACTACCCACACCAGGCCAATGGCCAGCAACCCGGAAAGAAATGCGATGCTCACCGACTCTCCAAGAAACTGAATCATCAGATTGTGCTTCTCAGCTCCCATCACTTTTCGAATGCCCACTTCTTTGCCGCGATTCGAAAAACGGGCAATCGAAAGATTCATAAAGTTGATACTGGCTATTACCAACACCAGTATCGCAATAGACCCTAGTGTGTACACATACTGAATGTTTCCATTTACCGACATGTCGGCTGTCGAAAAATCAGAATACAGATGTATGTCTTTTATATTTTGGATGGTGAGTTTTGCATTATTTTCTGTGTAGCGTGGCGGGTAATACTTTTTAACAAACTCCGGAAATTTAGCTTGCAGCAGGTGTGGTGAGGCTCCCGGCTGCAGAACCACATAACTATAATACCATAAACCGAGGTAGGCATTGTCCACCCGAAATCCTATAATTTGATTGAGCAATAGATTTGAGTGTGCAAGAAAATCGAAATCAAAGTGAGTCTTGCCTGGCAATGGCTTTAGCACACCGGTTACCTTCAACGATACAGTGTCCTGAAACAGGATAAGCTTGCCCATCGGGTCGGTATCTCCAAAATACTTCTTTGCAGTTTCGTCCGTTAGCACTACCGAGTAACTATTCTCAAATGCTTTTTCGGGATTTCCATGTTTGAATTCGAAATTAAAAACAGAGAAGAAGGTTGAGTCGGCCATATAAAATTTGCTTTCCTCATACTCATTGTCTTCGTATTTTATACGAGGTAAAACGGGTGATAGGTAAAAGGCCCGATACAGTGTTGTTGCTTTTACTACTTCCGGATAATCTTCCACCATATCAAATGCAGCCGGGTAGTGGGCAGTCGGGTAGTGGTTAGAAATTCCGTTTACATCTACATGGGTGTTGATGCGGTAGGTGTTTTCCGTGTTAGAATAAAATTGATCGTATGATGTTTCATTTTTTATGTACAGGGCTACCAGGATAAAGCAAGCTAGCCCAATGGCCAACCCGGCCACATTGATAATAGTATAAATGCGGTTTTTAATCAGGTTACGAAATGCAATGCGGAGGTAGTTTTGAAGCATGGGAAATCATGTTTTGAATGTAAGCTTATACGGAAGTAAGCACAGGGTAAACCCGCTTTTGTGAAGAGTGGTGAAAATGCGATTTAGCCGATAACGGTTGGCCAGGGCTTTCACCCAACCGGGGTAATGATTGGCCGTTACTTCAGCTCTCTTCCATTACCCTTTCACATACGATAGTTTCTCAGCTACTTTTCCATCTCTGATTTTAAACACATCCACTCCGCGCAAATGCCAGGGGAGGCCATCTTTGGTTTTGCGATACACCCATCGCACCACACAGCGATCTTTAGAGGCAAATATTTCTTCTGCTTCAAACCGGGCATCGGGATTGGCAGCAAAAAATTTTTCCCATACAACCCGCACCTCCGCAGCGCCTTCCACATGGCGGCCATCCGGTGCCGGTGCCGTGTTTTCGAATACGCAATCCTGCGTCATGGCATCCATTACCCGGTTAACATCATGACTGTTAAAGGCGTTATTAAACCGTTCTACAGCTGCAAGTGTGGCAGCCGTTTGCTCTTCTTGTGTTGGCATACAGCTTGATAGTAGTGTTACAGATAGTACGGAAGTCAGTACTTTTTTTAAATACACGTTGAATGGTTTCGTTCTCATATTGATTCAGCATAAAACTATGTGGCACAAAAAAGAAATACCGCAACGCTTCTGTAAGAGGCTTCACGTTGCCCGTAACCAAATGTAAATTGAAATCAAATCTACAAATTTACCCGGAGACACCGATATAGAATAAAAAGTCAAAACGCGTTTCATACTCTCTCCTGTTTTTAACTATAGCAGGTTTACTTTTTGAAATTTAATGGTACTGAATCCCTTTCAGCAATTACCTTAAATACCTTGCCCCATGATTCAACTGATCCTAATCCCTTACCCATTCTTACTACAATCATATTTTTTTTCGGGAAGATGTATAGGTACTGACCCAAGTGCCCCCATCCGGAAATGATGTAAGGCGTAAATTTATCGCGGCTGTAAAGCCACCAGAAATTTTCATAGTAAATNNAGGAATGATTTGTTGATCATTCCAGGCCCCCTGATTGAGAACTAATCTTCCAAACTTTGCAAAATCAATAGCACGAAGATTAATGCCGCTTTCCATTTTCGTCATCATGGATGTTTCGCTGTCAGCACTCCATGATCCGGGAAACTCCATTCCGAGTTTGTTCCAGATTGTTTTTTCAAAGTATGCGGCAGGCACCATGCCGGTAGCTTTCTCAAGCACCATCCCCACTAAAATCGGGTTGTACGAATTGTATTGGAATTCTTCACCCGGGTTATCCTTAACGGGAAGTTGCATCACCCACTCTCTCAGGTTGGGATGATAGTATGCTTTTGGTTTATCGCCCCAAGGTAAGTCATGGTCTCTAAATTGAATACCACTCCGCATATCCAGCAGAAAAGCAATTCTTATGCTGTCGTACAAATAGGAAACTTTCTTGAGTTCCGGAAGATATTTTGTTACCGGATCATTTTCAGATGTAATGTACCCGTCTCCAATTGCCCTACCCACTAACAAACCAGTAATTGACTTGGCGGTTGAAAATGAGGTGTTGATTGATTCCCGTGTGTAACCGGAAGCATATTGTTCGTATAGCAGCGAGTCATTTCGAATAACTAAAAATGCAGTTGTTTCAGAAGTTTCAACAAGTTGTTGAAGGCTTATTTTTTCTTTACCGTGCTCAATCAGCAATTGACCAATGTTACTATCTATCGATTTGATAAAATGAAAGGGGTCAGGTGACGGTAAAAACTCAAAAGCTGGAAATTTCTGATAATCATTGACGTCTGAGGCCCGCCATTTCATCCACCTACCCATATACGTATTTGTGCTGCAGGAAACATAAAACAACCCTAATAGAGTTATCAGAACTCCCATCCCGATCCACGTATAAGCCCCTGTCGGTATTTTTTTCATACAGACTTATTTTTGTTGCGCTTAGGTTTAATTGCGGGGTAACAAATTAAAGCTACGAATTTCCTGCCCATTCTTCAATCTTCCTTTGGCTTTCCACTCCTGCAGTTTCGTTTCAGATTCCACGATTTGAGTACAGATCAATAATTACTCTGTTTTATTTTCAAAACTGAATACGAGTGTTTCAAAAATCTTTACGTTAGCCCACCTGCTCCAAAACAAGAAATGCCTCCATTAACGGAGGCATTTTTTCAAATTCAAAAAAATAAAATTCTTACTTCAATCCCGGCAAGGCAGTTGTTGGTGCCTGCTGTTCATTACCAAACGAAGGGGCCTTACGCACCGTAGGGTATACTTCGTCCAGGGTGTTACCATCGTATAGCCTTCCGTTCTTCATCACTTTACTAATGGTGTTGGTGTTGCGCAAGTTGGTTAATGGGTTCTGATCGAGGATAACCAGATCGGCCAACTTACCGGCTTCAATACTTCCCAGGTCGCCATCCAAACCAAGTGCTTTTGCTCCCTGTATGGTTGCAACTTTCAATGCATTGTGATTACTCAATCCGCCTGAGCCAACACTCCACAACTCCCAATGGTAACCCAGGCCTTGCAACTGTCCGTGCGAACCAATGCCTGCATTACCACCAGCCTTTACTAAATCATTTACAAATCGCGCATGATCTTCAAACACATGTTCTTCTTTCATAAACCAGGCTGGCCTTCTGCGCGATTTAGCATCCAGTTCTGACTTCGCGGTAAAGTGATTCAGTTTCGGATCGCCATTTACATTTTCGGTAGCGTAATAAAAATTTTCGGCCCATGGCCCACCATACGATACCAGTAAGGTTGGGGTGTAGGTCATTCCCGATGCAGCTACGGCTGTTGTAAAATCTTTGTAGAGCGGATAGATGGGAAATGTATGTTCATGTCCCGGATATCCATCAATCAGGTTGGTCACATTCAATTTGAAATCAAGCCCCCCTTCGGTAGTTGGCATCAGGTTTTGTTCTTTCGCGGCCTGAATAATCCATTGCCGGTGCTGGCGGTTACCGGTTAAATACATTTTAATCGTTTTGGTGTTGTAGTATTCTGAATACTGTTTTAAAATGTCTTTAGCCTGGTCGGCATCTTTCAGATTGTACATCCAGTAGCCAACACCCGGACCGGTTGAGTACACCCGTGGCCCGATGATGTCTCCTGTTTCCACCATATCGCTATAGGTTAACACATCGGTTGATGAAGTTTGCGGATCGCGTGTGGTAGTAACTCCGTACGCAAGGTTAGCGGCATACACCCATACCTGATTTTTATGAATGCCCCAGGCCGGCCACATGTGTGCGTGGGTATCTACAAAACCAGGCACAATAGTTTTGCCACTTAAATCCATTTTCTGTACCGATGCATCTGCGGTTATAGAACCGGCCGCGCCTACTTGTTTGATACGTGCATTTTCAATTAATACATCACCCCGTTCAATCACTTCATCTCCTTTCATAGTAACCAGGCGCGCATTCTGCAATAAAATTTTTCCTGTAGGAATATCCTTTTGCACGTTTACTTTTATGCGGATTTCATTGGGCTTATAGTTTTCGTCTTTCTTATCGCTTTCTTTCTTTTCTTCAGGTTTTGGTTCTTCCTTCTTTTCGGTGCCGGCCTCTTTTGCCTTTTCCTCTTCAGCTTTTTTCTTTTTCAGTTCTGTTTCTTTTGCTCTGGCTGAATCGAGGTTATAGGTGAAGAATGCATTGCCCAACGTGAAGTAAACATTTTTAGCATTGCTGCTCCAGCCCGGAAATTCGCCACCCAGTTTGGTAAGCTTGCGTGCCGGAAATGCTGCCGATGAAGCATCGGCCACAGAAATTTTAGGAGTTTCTCCTCCTGTAAGCGGTAGTGTAACTACATAAATATCGTTATTGATTTTAGCCAACACCTGATCGCCTTCGGGAGCCATTAACAACACCGTTGCATTGGATGGTGTATTCTGCGGTTCGGTTGCCGACTCCACTAACATGCAATGATTAACCTCTTCGCCTAATTCAAATCCGTAGGTGGTTATACCCGTAACTTTTAAGTGAGCCTTTTCATCGGTACCGTCCCAGCGAATGGACACCAGTCCTTTGCCCCCACTATATAAATAAATACGATCCGAACTTTTGGTAAAATGTGGCGTAGCGCGCCCGCGCGATTTAGCAATAAAGCTTAGAGTGCCCCCATCGCCACTCATCCACAGTAAATCTTCCTGGCTTTGAAACGCAAAAGGGCCTTCGCTTTCGCGATAGTTGTTTGCTGCACCGCGCAAGAACACAATCTTATTACCATACCATGCAGGCTCGCTATACAAGGCGGCCGCCTGCGTAAGCTTTACCGGTTTAGCTCCCTTCGCCTTAAAGTTTATTTTATAAATATTACCCCCGGTGCCTTCCCATGTTACCCATGCCAGTTGTGTACCATCCTGGCTCCAGGCCGGAAATGCTTCTGTGAAATTGTTAGTGGTAATTCGTTTGGGAGTTCCATTCGGAAGATCCATGGTGTATAACCGGTTCAAAACAGTAAAGGCCACTTGCTTTCCATCGGGCGAAACTGCTGCATCGCGAATCTGTGTAGCGATAAATTCTTTATCGTCTTTAATCGGGTATTTGAAATCGGCCACGGTTGGGCCCATTAAAAATTCTGTATCCACTTCAAATGGAATGTTTACCGCATTGCCACCAGCAACCGGTATGCTGTAAAACTTACCTCCATACGATGCAACAATATTTTTACTATCTGGTGTAAACGACATAGCAGGCAACACGCCCATAGGGGCGATAGATTCCTGTTCATCGCGCTGTACCGGATAAGCCAGCCACTTTTCATCACCGGTTTTTAAATCGCGAAGAATTAACCCGGTTTTATCGTTGTAGCGCGAACCATACACCAGCCATTTGCCATCGGGCGAAAGAGTGGGTGTAAAGGCAGAACCATAGCGCGAAGTTTCGTTTTGCGATTCGCCTGTTTCGCGATCGTAAACACCCAACTGATATTGTGGCAACTGTGCATTGTAGTTCCATGAGTTGGTTCGCAAAGCGAACCAGATGTAGCGACCATCGGCACCAAAGGCAGGCTCAGTTGTTTTTAAGTTATCGGGTTTGCTGATTAACTGCGCACCCGAGCCTCCCTCTTTATGAAACATCCATAACTTAAGGTTGCGCACCCCTCGCGATCCAACAATAAAATTCCCATCGGGGGTCCACTCGGCCGACTGATAAATTTCGGTATTGCCTTTTGTTACCTGCAACGAATCGGACTTATCGAGAGCAAACCACCAGATATTCTGACCGCCACTGCGATCGCTGATGAATAATACCTTTTTTCCATCAGGGCTAAATTTGGGATGCGAGTCGAACGCCATGCCGCTGGTAAACTGAGTGGCTTTGCCACCGGTAATGGGCATAGTAAAAATATCTCCCAGAAAATCGAAGGCAATGGTTTTGCCATCTGGGCTTACATCCAAACTCATCCAGGTACCTTCGTTGGTTTTAATGGGCACGCGCCTGCCTACTTCCAATGGCAGGTCTTTTTTTTTGGGTTTGGGTTTTTCCTTTTTGGTTGTATCGGCCTTCTCCTCTTTTTTTGGTTCCTGGGCCAGGGTGGCAACGCTTATCATGAAAAGCATCGCGCAAAGCGGGGTAAAAAATTTATTCATGCATTTGGGATTTAATCAAAACAGATTTACCTGTGTAAGGTATAAAAGGTTACAGTATTTTGATGGGAGGCAAAAATTAATCGCAATGGCGTGGAGACGCTGATGTTAAGTGCCTTTCTTCATTTACCAATAGCTATTTTAGTGCTGCTTGCTTAAGGATGCTGTTAAGCGTACCACGTGGAATATCATCAGACAATCGATGATATGCGATTGTAACAATTCCGGTTTTTATCTTGTGCTTATATGCGCGATGACTCCCTCGTTGCCGAACCATTTCCCAGCCGTCATCTTCAATAAGTTTTACAACGTCTTTGTATTTCATCTAAGTCATGCAAAAACAAGGGTCTCTGACTCTGAATTGGCTTCAGGGATTTCATACCCTGATTCGCGCATCACTTCAAGATGAAGTTTAATTGCCTCTACAATATTTTCAGTTACTTCTTCTTTTGTTGCTCCGGCTGAGGTACAACCCGGCAAGTCGGGAACGTAGGCACTATAGCCATCCAAACTTCTTTCATATATTATTAAGTACTTTTTCATCGGAATAATTGTTTTAATATAAAGATACCTAAATTTTAATCCGTTACTTAACTTTCTTCGCAGAGTCTCGCTTCGGGCTCTGCGATTTAGAAATGAGCCTTAATAATGGATTAGCTTTTACTGTTCAAAAAAAGAATTGCAAAGGCTCCGCTGGGAACAGATTTACCCGCGTAAGATATAAAAGGTTACAGTATTTTGATGGGAGGTAAAAATTAACCGCAAGGCGTGGAGACGCTGTGTCAAAGAATTAATTTTTTCCCAGAATACATTTCGAGTGCGAAGCTTGCGTACTCCTACAGTGCAGTCATCGCGGTTGGGTAACCAATTTAGATTGATGAAACCAAGTCTTCAATTCCCATACCGCGATCCCGATAAAGTACTGGTGATTTTATAATTGCCATCAGGTTTTTCAACCTGACGATTTCCCTTCCGCGCGGAGCCTCGCTTCCGACTCCGGCAGGAATTGAATGCAAGGTTTGAACAATGCACTCATCGGGCATTCAAATGTCCAGCACAGATGTTGTTATCCACCCTGGATATTTTTATTATTGTCAAGACAACCCATGCCCATACTTGCACTTGACTTAGGTGGCACCAAACTTTCCAGTTCTCTGTTCGATGAACAAGGTAAAATCGTTTCAAGAAAAGTAGCCTTATTGGAAGGCCGCCAGGGAGGTGCGGTTGGAGATTTGATAGTTCAAACCGTGCGCAACTATCAACAGGTCAACGCAGCAATCCACGCAATTGGTGTTTCGGTTCCGGGTATTTCCAATACAAAAACACAACGGGTTTGGGCACCCAATATTCCGGGGTGGGATGATTACCCGCTTCACGAACAATTAACACATGCCAGCGGAATTCATGTAATAGTTGATAACGACCGCGCCTGCAGTATTCTTGGCGAATGTTGGCAAGGCCATTCGAAAAACTGCAAGGATGCAATTTTTTTGGCCGTTGGAACGGGTATTGGTGCCGGTATTCTTTCGGGTGGTAACATGGTGCGCGGTGCACACGATATTGCCGGAGCGATAGGGTGGATGGCACTAACCAAACCCTATCAAAACAAATACAAACCGATGGGTTGTTTTGAGTATTACGCATCAGGAGATGGCATTGCCAGACTGGCAAAAGAAATACTGCAAAGCGAAGAAAACTATTCGGGCCAGTTACAAAAAGAAGTAACAGCTCATGAAGTTTTTGCTGCCCATAACAATGGTGATGCAGTTGCCCGGAAAGTTATACATGAATGTATTACCTTTTGGGGAATGGCTGCCGCTAACCTGGTAAGTTTGTTTAACCCTGAAAAAGTAATTTTTGGTGGCGGAGTATTTGGCCCCGCTGCACCATTTGTTCCGAAAATAAAAGACGAAGCCCTGCTATGGGCACAGCCCATTTCAATCAGGCAGGTTGATTTTGAGTCTTCCGCGCTGGGCAGCGATGCCGCTCTTTATGGTGCCGGATACCTGGCCATGAATTCTAAAACCATTAAGCATGAATAAGTACAGAGCTGCATCTCTTGCTGCTTGCATGGGCATGCTGTTGTTTGGTGTAAGCCTGATTACATTAGGTTCGGTTACATTATGGCTGCGCGAAAGATTGCTTCTTGACAACATCAGTGCGGGCACGTTGTTTTCTATTCTCCCGATCGGGATTATTGTTGGCTCATTGGTTTTTGGGCCAGTGGCCGACCGGTATGGTCATAAATTATTTTTTGTTATCTCTACATGCTGTCTTTTTATCGGCTTTGAGGGCATTGCCTACTTAGAATCCATTCCGTTGTTGCAGGTTTGTATTTTTCTTTTTGGTTTTGGTGGTGGAGCCATAAATGGCGGAGCCAATGCGCTGGTAGCCGACATCAGCGAAAATAAAAGTTCAGGCCTGAGTTTATTGGGTGTATTCTTTGCCATTGGAGCATTGAGCATGCCTTCTGTCTTAGCGTTTCTTAAGAATTCATTTTCATATCAGCAAATAGTTGCTTTTGCAGGGTATAGTTCGTTAGCTATTTCTCTTCTGTTTGCTCTTATCCCATTCCCTCCACCCAAACAAATTCAGCGTAAGCCACTAACTTCTGCGGGAACGCTCTTAAAAGATCCGATCGTAATTCTGGTTACAGTTTTTCTGTTTTGTCAAACTGCATTTGAGGCGATTGTAAACAACTGGACAACCTCTTACCTCACTACCCTGAAGATTGCTGAAGATAATGAAGCACTCTATACACTTTCCATATATGTAGTTAGCATGGCTGTTACCCGGCTTATTTTAGGATGGGCATTAACCAAAACCAGTCAGCGAACCGTAATGTTTATTACTATGTTCATCCTGGTTTTAGGATGTGTGCTGTTGTATAGTTCGCACACACTGGCCCTATCGAGACTTGGATTAATTGCATTTGGAATCGGGTTGGCCTCTGGTTTCCCGGTAATGCTTGGCGTAATAGGGGTGAAGTACCCTCAGGTTTCCGGCACAGCATTCAGTTTGGTAATTTCATTTGCACTTACGGGCAATATGATCATCAATTACCTGATGGGTGTGGTAACGGAATCGTCAGGCATACACCACCTCACTACATTCAGTTTTGTTCTTTCGGGAATGATGCTGATCTTAACACTGACATTATCGAAAACTTTAAAAACGTAAAATATGCTTGCAACACAATGGCTCAACAATGTGAGGGATATTCTCACAGCACTGGAAGAAACACAAATGGAAAAAATAAGACAGGCCGCTACGGTAATGGCCGATAGTATTGAGGCCGGGAGGTGGGTACACACCTTTGGTTGTGGCCATGCTACTATTCCGGTAGAAGAAATGTATCCGCGCATCGGGGGCTTTGTTGGTTTTCATCCCATTATTGAATTACCCCTTACATTCTTTACCCGAATTACCGGGGAGATGGGCATCCATCAGTTTTTATTTTTAGAGCGGGCCGATGGCTACGGTGCGGCTATAATGAAAGGCTATAACTTTGACCCGCGCGATACGATGTGGATTTTTTCGCACACCGGTATTAATAATGTGAACATTGATGTAGCACTGGAAGCCAAACAACGCGGCATGAAGGTAATTGCCTTCGGTTCTGCAGCGGCAGCCAAAGGAAAACAAACCCGCCATGCAACCGGCAAAACACTTTTTGATATTGCCGATGTAGTGGTTGATTCTTGTGCACCTGTTGTTGATGCATCGGTAGATTTAAAAAACCATCAGGACAAAGTGGGGCCGGTTTCTACTATGGCATTTGTTGCTACTGTTTGGATGACGGTAACCACGGTTGCCGAAATTCTGGCCGACCGCGGGGTTAAACTTTTCATTCATCCTTCACATAATGTTCCTGGCGACACCACCGCCAAAGAACGACTGGATGCTGCATTAGTAGAGTACAAGCGTAGAGTAGTGGGTATTTAGAGAGACTATTAATATTGTGAACATGACAAGGCCCTTAATTGCCGTCAGATTTTTTCAACCTGACGGGCTTCTCTTTAGTTGAGGTCTGTCCGGTCGGAAGACCTGACAGCAAATAATAAATGGCAGGGCGAAAAAAGAATGGGTTATTAAACGAGGCCTTTCTCTTTGCGAATTAGTTTACGATCCACCCATTGCAGCAATAAAACAAATGCAATCCCAAAAATGATAAGCCCGGGATAGCCAGATATAAAAGAGAATATTCCTGTTGTAAATGATTTGGTAAGCGCTAACACAACAATAAGCGCAATCACTAAAAGGAGAATGCCAACTGCCAGCCAGCGGAAATCACGTTGCTCTTCCTTTTTTTCAATTCGTGCCAGTACCCGATCGGCAAAAGACAATGAAACATGAAACGCAGGTTCTTTTTTAAGCGCATTAAACACATGGCGATAGCTCTCACCATCTCCATGCTGTGCACTAACACCTGCTTCTGTTTGTTTTTGTAGTTCTTCGTCTGTCATAACGTAGCTTCTTTACCAAGATACTGTTTTACTTTTTCTTTCAATAGTTGTCGCGCCCGAAACAAATAATTCTTTACGGTACCTTCTGGCAAGCCGGTTATTTCAACAATTTCCGGGTAGGACATCTCCTCCACATGGTACAAGGTAAGTATGGCTTTGTACTGTGGTGGAAGTTTTTCAATTAACGTAAAAACGATCTGATCCATTTCTCTTTCAGCCAGTATTTCGCTGGCATCATCAATAGCGATAAACCGTTCTATAGATGTTTCATCTTCAGGCAAATCGCTTATGGGTACCCTTCGCTTGCGCAGATGGTTAATGCCATGCCGGTAGGCAATGGTGGCAATCCATGTACTCAACTTCGACTGAAACGTAAACTCACCCAGTTTATCATATACTTTTAAAAACACATCCTGACAAAGTTCTTCCCGATCTTCCGGCTTGTTGATCAACCGTCCAATCATGTGGCTCACCAGTCTTTCGTGTTGTTTGATCAGCATGCGAAATGCCTGCTGGTCGCCACCTAAAACCTGTGCCACCAGGGCCTTGTCGTCTGTCATTTTGGGGTTAGACACGCAACTTTGTACGGATGTTGCAGTAATTTGGTTAAAAATCAGGCGCTATTTTGGAATGTCATCGCGGTTGGGCAACCTATTCTAAATCGCTAAGCAATAAACTTTAAGCCCATACCGCGATCCCGACAGGTGATGATGAACGAATGATGAAAGCCCTTATGCAATCTGTGTGATTTCATCGGGATTCCGGAATTCGCCAGTTCATGAGATTAAACCAATCGACCCTTTGAAAATAGAGAGTTTCAATCGACATTTCTTCACACTCATCCGGAATGACTTTCACAAGATGATAGCGCGTCTACCCAAAATGTCATCGCGGTTGGGTAACCTACTCTAAAGCCATAAGCTTTAAGCCCATACCGCGATCCCAACACGTGATGATGAACGAACTATGAAAGCATTTAGGTGATCTATGCAACTTCATCGGGATTCCGGAATTCGCCAGTTCATGAGATTAAACCAATCGACCCTTTGAAAATAGAGAGTTTCAATCGGCATTTCTTCACGCTCATCCGGAA
>DEIA01000065.1:520-32332 GCA_002352225.1 Flammeovirgaceae bacterium UBA2786 | reverse complement strand
AACTCCTAAATATACGCGTATTTGTAGCGTATATCCACCGTTATCAGTGTGATATACGCAAGTCTGGCCAACCTTAATTTACTGAAATCAATACTTGTTTTCTATAATCCAGCACAGGTGCTCGGTTGCTAATCAGGGATTCGTATTTAAAATTCTCACATTTACCTCAGCGTAGTGAAGCCTGCCTCAATCAGCATTTAATATTTTTAAAAAATCTGGCTGATGAAAAATTTACTTTACAGAAAACTTCATCGTTTCAGAATGCTGGCTAAGGTCCAGTCCCAGTTGTTCATCTTCGGGCGAGACGCGTAAACGGGTAATCATTCCGGTTATCTTAAAAATTACATACGATCCTACAAACGTAAATACGCCTACAATAACCAGCGCGAGCAAATGATATTTAATGGTTTGCGTATTACCGTCTATTAACCCTACGTCTTTTGCAAACACTGCTGTTAAGATCATCCCTACAATCCCGCCAAGGCCATGGCAGGGAAACACATCCAGTGTATCATCGAGCGAAGTTTTCTGCTTATAGTACACAGCTATATTACTAACAATAGCTGCAACAAAGCCTATAAAAATACTCTGACCAGGGTTAACAAAACCTGCTGCCGGTGTTATAGCTACCAACCCTACAACAGCACCAATGCAGGCACCCATGGCCGAAATTTTTCTGCCCACCAGCGCATCAAACATAACCCATGTAATCATAGCCGAGGCAGATGCCATATTGGTAGTGGCAAATGCCTGCACAGCCAACCCATTTGCTGCCAATGCCGAACCGGCATTAAAACCAAACCAACCAAACCACAACATTCCTGTACCTAACATAATAAATGGAATGTTTGCCGGCTGATGTTGCTTTTCCTCGCGCTTACCTAATACATAAGCCCCTGCCAGTGCAGCAAACCCGGCCGACATATGGACTACCGTTCCGCCAGCAAAATCAAGAACACCCCATACCCGCAAAAAACCTTCGGGGTGCCACGTCCAGTGTGCCAGCGGGCAATAGATGAGCAACGAAAACAAACACATGAATATGAGGTACGAAGTAAATTTTACACGCTCGGCAAAACTACCGGTAATTAATGCCGGAGTAATAATGGCAAACTTAAGTTGAAACAGGGCGAATAATAAAAAAGGAAAGGTGGGTGCAAATGCAGGATGCGGATTGAGCCCTACATTTCGAAAAGCAAAAAATGTAGTTGGGTTTCCAATAATACCTCCTATGCTATCGCCAAATGCAAGGCTAAACCCAACCAGGTACCAAAGCAAACTAATTACACCCAGCGCAATAAAACTTTGCAGCATGGTTGAGATTACATTTTTAAAACTCACCATGCCACCATAAAAAAATGAAAGGCCGGGTGTCATAAACAACACAAAGGCGGTGGCTACAATCATCCAGGCGGTGTCCGATTTATCGATGGTTTCGGCCTGATCGGCCACCGGGTTACCCGCTTTAAATAGGACCAGTATTTGAAGTACTGTAAGAACGGCAAAGATTACAATCCAACGGGTTTTTGGTTTACTCATAACAGGTGTATTTTTGTCGAAAAAAACGCAAATAGGGTTAAATTTTACCCAACTATTGTAAAAAAATTACTGAAAACGATTTAGGTTAGTTAAAATTTGATCTTAAATCTGTAAAATGTTAAGGTTTTTTCTTTTCCAGGATTCTCTTTTTTAGGGCAATACCAGCCTTGCCGCGGGCGCGAAGTACCCATTGAATATCATGGCCTGTTATAAGCGATGCGTGCGATGTAATTGCGAGCGAATCTACTGTTAGTTTAACCTTGTTACCTGATTTGCCCTGAGCAATAGCCGATTCAATTAATTGAGGCAACACACTAAGTTCCTCAGTTAGATCTTTTTTTATTGTGCCGGCCAACATTGAGATAAGATTATCATGCATTATCCAGTCGGCCGTTTTAACCAGGGTTTCTTCTGTACTTAAATCATATCGCAGGTTGGTTAACCCGATTATCTGTTTAATACTATCGTAATACGGTAATGCCCTGAAATAAATATTACCCCGCACGTCACCCCGTACATTTAGCTCAAGTGCCAACTCCTGGTCGCTTCCGTATAAAGCTGCATGTTGTACTTTCAGTAGGTACTCATTATAGCGGAAGGTTAGTTTTTCCCGATTCCGATTTAAGAACGAATTAATCTGGTGAAAAGGGAGGCTGGCATGTATATATAAATCTAACTCATCCTCTCCTTCTGGTTTATACCGATGGCCCGGCAAGCGTGGCGGACTAATACCTGGCGGTTGCTCAAACCAACTGTACACGTACCCTTTAAGCGTTACTAATGCTGCAATGTTGCCTTCATTATCAGATATCCAACGCGAGTTCAGCGATTCTGCCTTTGTCAGTAAACCAACCTGTGGTTCGGATTTCTTTATCACAATGGGTTTATGAATATCATTCCATATTTTTTCTACAGCACTTCGGCTGTCAATAATTTTGTTCATCAGGCTATCGAACCGGTGGGTTAGTATTGCTTCATTGCGTTGCAGATACTTATCTGCCAGGCCGCGCAAATTCACATTTACAAATGCAACCTTTAACGCTGGTTCCATTTTCCAGATAACCGTGTCTATTTCTGTTTCCAGTTTGGCTTCCCATTGGTTGTTTAGTGCAACGTTCGATTTCAGGTTAATCAACACTTCTGCCGTAATGGGTTTATCGTTAGAAACACGAATACCGGCTGTTCTTTTCAGGAACTTAAATTCTATACGCAACGGAACTTGTGCGGTAAGCAGGCCTGGTTTCCATCCTAACTTTACTTTGTCAAATCGTTCGAGGGCAAGGTAAATGCTGTCTTTCTTTTTATCCCCTACCGCTATACGCTCATCTAAAAATTTACCACTCAGCTTTTTATTGGCAGCTATCTCCAGATTCTGCAATGAAAAACGAAGCGGAATACTAACCGTGGACAAGGGCACTTGCAGGACAGAATCCAGTTGCGAACGTTCAGGTGCCATTGGTTTTATGGCCGGGCTACTAAACCGTAAATACAACCACAACCCCGCACCCGCTACCAGCAGCAATACAGTTACGATAATTATTCTGCGAAATACCATTTATACTAAAAATCAGAATACCTGAACAAACAATCGTGGTTTAACTTGCTGAAAATACCTACTTTCCAAAAAACTTACCTGATATGCGCGCATTAATATTCCTCGTATTGCTCTGCCTTACTCTTTCCGCACAAGGGCAAACCATAAAAGCACCTGAAGTAAAAGAAGGTGAAGGCCCCTACACGCACCTTATTATTCGTGGTGTTACGTTAATTAATGGTACGGGTGCACCGCCCATTGGCCCGGTAGATATTGTGGTAAAACAAAACCGCATTGTAAATATTGCCCAGGTGGGTTACCCCGGAGTGCCCATTAACGAAGCCCGAAGACCAAAGCTGGAAGCCGGTGGCAAAGAACTGGATTGCACCGGTATGTATATGATGCCCGGCTTTGTAGATATGCACGGGCATATTGGTGGCGGGCAAGCACCTATTGCTGAATATGTTTTTAAACTTTGGATGGCACACGGTATCACTACTATTCGCGAGCCATCGGCTGGTAATGGATTAGATTGGGTGTTGGATCAGAAAGCAAAGAGTGCACAAAACAAAATTACTGCGCCTCGTATTTATGCCTACACCGCATTTGGCATGGGTGCAAAAGAACCAATTGTTACGGCCGATCAGGCCCGGGCATGGGTAATTGAAAATAAAAACAAAGGTGCCGATGGTATAAAATTCTTTGGTGCATCGCCCGAAGTAATGGATGCGGCCATTAGAAAGAACAAAGAGTTGGGCTTGCGTTCCTGCACGCACCATGCTCAAATGACGGTAGCACAATGGAATGTATTGAACTCGGCCCGTGCCGGACTTACCAGTATGGAACATTGGTATGGATTACCCGAAGCCCTGTTTACCAATCAAACCGTTCAAAATTTTTCGCTCGACTATAATTACCAAAACGAAATGCACCGCTTTGGCGATGCCGGTACTTTGTGGAAGCAGGCTGCCCCACCATACTCTGATCATTGGAATAAAGTAATGAACGAGCTTCTTGAACTTAAATTCACACTCGATCCTACCTTTAATATTTACGAAGCCAACCGCGATTTACATCGCGCCCGCAGAGCCGAGTGGCACGAAGACTACACACTGCCCACCTTATGGGCATTTTATCAGCCCAGTAAAATTTCGCATGGTTCTTACTGGCATGCCTGGGGTACCGAACAAGAAATTCAATGGCGCGAAAATTACAGGTTGTGGATGGCCTTTGTAAATGAATACAAAAACAGAGGCGGTAGGGTAACCACCGGTTCCGATTCAGGATTTATTTTTCAATTGTATGGCTTTGCCTACATCCGCGAACTGGAGTTGCTGCGCGAAGCCGGCTTTCATCCGCTGGAAGTAATTCGATCGGCCACCTTATATGGCGCACAGGCTTTAGGTGTTGATAAAGAAATTGGATCAGTAGAAGTTGGGAAACTTGCTGATTTTGTAATCGTAGAAGAAAATCCTCTTTCAAATTTGCAAACTCTTTATGGTACCGGTGCCATAAAACTTACCGATGACAATAAGGTCGTTCGTGCGGGCGGTGTAAAGTATACTGTAAAAGATGGGATAATATACGATGCCAAAAAATTATTGGCCGATGTAAAGAAGATTGTAGATGAAGAAAAACGCAAAGCCGGATTTACATTGAAACAACCCGGTATAAAATAATCTGAATACAAATGAAACGAATTCTACTTCCGATCCTGATACTGGCATTTTCCTGTAAAGAAAATAATCCCGAACAAGCAGCAGCCGAAGCAGCCGAAGTGTACTCTTTATTAGGATTGGAATACTATGCCCCTACAGAAGCCAACGCTAAGCTCGACAGCAACCTGGCAGTAGCTCAAAAAAATTTTGACGCTGATCCTTCAGAAGAAAATTACATCTGGCTGGGGCGAAGGTTAGCTTACAAAGTAAACTACAACCGTGCTATTGAAGTATTTTCTCAAGGCATTGAAGAATACCCTAATTCATACAAACTCTACCGCCATCGCGGCCATCGTTATCTATCGCAACGGAAGTTTGATGCCGCCATTGCAGATTTTATCAAAGCGGCAGAACTGATGCCCGCATTACCATTAGAAATTGAACCCGATGGAATGCCAAACAAAATCAATAAGCCGTTATCCACCACACAGTTTAATGTGTGGTATCATTTAGGGTTAGGGTACTACCTGAAAGGAGATTTTGAAAACGCAGAGCAAGCTTACCTGAAATGTATGGACGTTAGCGATAACGATGATTTAATTGCAGCCACGGCAGATTGGCTGTACATGACGTACAGCAGGCAAGGCAAAACCGAAGCTGCCACAAAACTTTTAGAACGCATTACCGATACCATGACAATTATTGAAAACGACTCCTATTTTAAACGACTGAATATGTACAAAGGCATATTGCCGGTAGATTCTGTGCTGAATGTTAGCAGCACGGCCAGCGATGCCGACCTGGCCCTTGCCACACAAGGATATGGTGTAGGCAATTGGTATTTATACAATGGCGATACCGCACAAGCTACTTCAGTTTTTGAACGTGTTATTGGGGGCAAACACTTTTCTGCTTTTGGCTTTATTGCAGCCGAAGCGGATCTGGCACGCATTAGAGAATAACTTGGACTCACCTGTTTTTCTCTTAAATTTGCGGCCTGTTCTTTTAAAAAACTGGTCTCGTAGTTCAACGGATAGAATAGAAGTTTCCTAAACTTTTGATCCCAGTTCGATTCTGGGCGAGACTACATCATAGCAGTTTCCTAAACTTTTGATCCCAGTTCCCGGCCCGAAAAACAAAACTGTAGCAATAATTTCATATTAGTTAATCTCGACATTGTTAGTCTGTTTGTTTTTTTATGCCTCAACCCCGAAGGGGTGTTATATCTTTAGCATGGGGTAACAACCCAGCCGTAAACACACCAGGTTAGTACCGTTGTCTTTAAAAATTTTATATGGATTTGTTACAACCCCGGCTACTTTAAACTCACCACCGTGATCCATAACTTGATTTACATACGATAAGTCTGCTCCAAACCAAAATGGACTCGGGTCGGGCTCAGCTATCGGATCTTCTTTACATCCTGCAATTCCTAAAATACCGACAAAAAAAATAATACCAGGTAGTGTCTTCATTCAGTAAAGGTAATTGTAACAATCTTTTATCACCAAAAGTATCTTTTGAGAAATGATATTCTTTATATGACGTAGTCAAAGAAACCTGGCTTAGGTTGTTACATGTTGTTTCAGATGCGTACTATTTCCGATCCTGGTTATAAGAACAATAAGAGGCTCCGTTAAAAATATTTTTTTCTACAATCAGGCTACCCTATTTCAGATTCTCTTTAAAAAATTCTATTGTACGTTGCCATGCCAGTTCGGCTGCGGGTTTATCAAACCGGGGTGTACTATCGTTATGAAACCCGTGGTTTACATCGGGATAAAAATGAGCGGTGTATTTCTTGTTGTTTTCTTTTAAAGCCTGCTCGTACGCGGGCCAGCCTTCGTTTACCCGTGTATCTAAACCGGCAAAATGCAATAATAGTGGAGCCTTGATATTGGGTACATCGGCTGCTGGTGCTTGCCCGCCATAGAAGGGAACCGCTGCCCCCAGCTCCGGTACACGCACTGCCACCATGTTCGAAATCCAACCGCCAAAGCAAAAACCAACTATCCCTACTTTTCCGTTACACCCGGGGTGCGATTTTAAATGATATACAGCAGCAATAAAATCCTCCAGCATCTCATTCCGGTCGCGCTTACTTTGAAGGGTTCTGCCCTCATCATCATTACCCGGATAACCACCCAGCGGGGTTAGCGCATCGGGTGCTAATGAAATAAATCCTGCAAGAGCAGCTCTTCTTCCTACATCTTCAATATACGGATTCAGTCCCCGATTTTCATGCACCACCACAATGCCCGGTAGCTTTCCTTTTGCATCGGCAGGTGTGGAAAGTAACCCTTTTATTGAGCCCCCGCCTTTTGGTGAGTCATAGTTAATATATTCAGACTTTATACGTGGGTCGTTAGTCTCTACCTGAATAATCTGATAATTGGGGCTAATAAAACTCAGCAATGCTGCTACTGTAACACCTCCAACAGCATACACAGAAAGTTTTTCCATAAACACTCTTCTATCAATCCGGTTGTGCGCATAGTCATCGTAAAGATTAAACACTTCTTGCTTAATGTCTTCTTTGCGTAGTGGTTTCATAGCTATTAAATTTTCAGTTAAGGAAATGTACACTATTTTAGAATTATTACCGATGGTTTTTTGATGAACGAGCATCTTTCTGCATAACTGCGACCATTGTGGTCTAAATTCCCTTTTTAACCTTATATCTTTACACTATGATTTCCTTCTATCCGGGCCCCTCTCAGGTGTATGCCAAAATACCAGCGTTTGTTAAAGATGCTCACCGCACGGGTGTATTAAGTATGAATCATCGTAGCCCGGAGTGTATGAATCTGGTAAAGCGCGCTACGGCCGAACTAAAAAAGAAGTTACATATTCATAAATCTTACACTGTTTTATTTTTGTCGTCCGCAACAGAATGCTGGGAGGTTATTGCACAATCGTTGGTACAACAAACCAGTTTACACATTTACAATGGCGCATTCGGAAAAAAATGGTTTACCTACACACAGGCTTTAAAACCTGATGCGATCAGTATTCCATTCGATCGGGAAAAAACATTACCGGTTGATAACTATAAAGCTGAAGTGCTATGCATTACACAAAACGAAACCAGTAATGGCACGCAGGTAAACATGGAAACGCTACGTCAATTAAGAAAAAAGAACCCGGATAGTCTGCTGGCTATTGATGCCACTTCATCGATGGGCGGACAAGCGCTGGATTTTTCGTTGGGCGATGTTTGGTTTGCCTCTGCACAAAAATGTTTTGGTTTACCAGCCGGGTTTGCCGTAATGATATGCTCTCCCCGTGCTGTTTTACGGGCACAACAAATACACGAATGCGCGCATTATAACAGCCTTGTTCACCAATTGCAGTTCGCTGAAAAATTTCAAACCACACATACGCCTAATGTTCTGGCCATTTATTTATTGTATCGGGTGTTTCAGGAATTACCTTCTGTTCGGATCGTTCATAAAAGATTACACCAGCAAGCAGTTGCCTGGTACAATCTGTTAGAAACAAAAACATTTAACCCGTTAGTTGCCAATGCATCGGTTCGGTCTGATACGGTAGTTGCTGTTACAGGCAGCCCGGCACAAATCAACCGAATAAAAACCAAGGCCAGAAAAGCTGGATTTTTGCTGGGCGATGGTTACGGAGAACTTAAGTCGTCTACTTTTCGGATAGCCAATTTTCCAGCTATTAAGCCTGCCGACATTCTGAGCCTGATGCGCTTTTTTGAAAAGATTTAAACACCATATTTTTAACTCTGCAACAACACAACATCCCACCTGGTTTTGCATTACCTTTGTCTGGCAATTTTTAATATGAACTTCAAGGAAATATTTTCGGTTTCGCTTATTCTGTTTTCGGTAATTGATATTATCGGATCGGTACCCTTTATTATACTCATCAAGAAAAGAGAGGGCCGCATTTATGCAGAAAAAGCTACAATTATCTCGGCTGTGCTTATGGTTGGCTTTTTATACCTGGGCCAATCTATTCTTACCTTATTCGGATTAGATGTAGCTTCTTTTGCTGTGGCCGGAGCCATTGTAATTTTTATAGTAGCCATGGAAATGATTCTTGGTATTACCTTAATTAAAGATGATCCGGAAGCAAAGGGTTCGGGTTCGATAGTACCATTAGCGTTTCCGCTGATTGCCGGTGCTGGAACCTTAACCACCATTCTTTCGCTACGCGCAGTTTATGAAGAGACAAACGTATTGATTGGCATCTTTGTAAACCTGATTTTTGTGTACCTGGTACTGCGCTCAGTATCCTGGCTGGAGCGTGTAATCGGTCAATCAGGTTTTGCTGTTTTGCGCAAAGTGTTTGGTGTTGTATTGCTTGCCATTGCTGTTAAAATTTTTAAAAGCAACGTATTTCCGGGGTAAATATCTGCCTCTGTTCCTTTATCGATTCGGTAAGAGTTCTAATCAAATTCTTATTTGTAATGCTGGCTGCACCTATCTGGTGTATCCATAAAAACACTTGGCAATACCACACCTTTGCCTTAATTTGGCTACTTACTCTAACTCTGTCTGTTAGAATAGCCAATAAATAAATGAGCGTACAAATTGAATATATTTTATTAGCCCTCTCTGTTCTCTTCTTTCTGAGCATTTTAGCCGGTAAAGCCAGTTCTAAGTTTGGTGTACCGGCCCTGTTATTGTTTTTAGCTGTGGGCATGTTATGCGGTAGCGATGGACTAGGAATAAAGTTTGAAAACATCCATGTAGCACTGGACATTGGAACGATAGCACTGTGTATCATTCTTTTTTCGGGTGGACTAGATACCAATATTTCAGAAATACGGCCGGTAATGGCACAAGGAATTGTGTTGGCAACTGTAGGTGTTCTTTTAACTGCATTTATCTCGGGTGTTATTATCTGGTGGGTTTTTGGAATGACCATGGCATCTGCGGGCATAGGCCTGTTAACCTCTATGTTGTTAGCCTCAACCATGGCTTCAACCGATTCTGCTTCGGTGTTTTCTATTCTCCGTTCAAAAGGCCTTCATTTAAAAAATAACCTGCGGCCCATGCTGGAGCTTGAAAGCGGAAGCAACGACCCCATGGCCTATATTCTGGTTATCTCGTTAATCAGTATTATTAAACTTGAGGCAGCACCCAATTATTGGATGGTGATAGGCACATTTCTATTGCAACTTGGTATTGGGGCCGTCTTAGGCTTTGTATTTGGTAAATTCTCGGTAAGAATAATTAATCGCATTAAAATTGGTAACGATTCGCTATACCCGATATTAGTTTTTACGTTTTGTATTTTCATTTTTTCAGCAACCTACTTTGCTAAAGGAAACGGGTTTCTGGCTGTTTATATTGGTGGGCTCGTAATTGGAAATTCAAAATTTGTACACAAACGTTCATCACTCAATTTCTTTGATGGATTAGCCTGGATGTTTCAATTAATCATGTTCCTTACATTAGGCTTGCTTGTAAACCCGCACGAATTATTACCCATAATAATACCCGGGCTGATCATTAGTTTTGCCATGATCTTCTTTGTGCGTCCGTTAGCTGTACTAGTCTGTTTACTCCCCTTTCCTAAAATGACATCGCGCGATAAAGCCTATATTTCCTGGGTTGGATTGAGAGGTGCCGTTCCCATTATCTTTGCCATCTATCCGCTTGTTGAGAATGTACCCCATGCAAGGCTTATCTTTAATATTGTTTTTTTCTGCACATTAGTTTCTTTAGTTGTGCAGGGAACATCCCTTCCCTTAATAGCCCGGCTGCTCAATCTTACCATTAGGTCCAGGCGATTAAAAAAGCTACGCGCTTTTGATGTGGATTTTTCTAATGATATAAAATCGGTAACAACAGAAATTGAGATTACACCAAATCTTTTATCAAATGGCAATCAACTTATGAACCTGCCCCTACCCGAACATACTTTGGCAGTAATGGTAAGGCGTGGAGAGAATTATTTCGTGCCTACCGGAAATACCGTACTAAAAGTAAAAGATAAAATATTAATCATTACAGATGATCACTCAGCTTTAGTAGAGACCTATAAGAATCTTGGTATAGATGTTTAGCCCTTCTATCCGCACAGGGCCATGTATGCAATAAGAATTTCTTAGTAGGATAAAAAATATTTTCAACCTAATCTGTGTACTTAACCCTACAGTAAAACGATTGCCCCAATCGAACCATTCATGAAAAAAACGCTCCTCCTGCTTGGTTTCATCGCACTGAAATTCTTTCTTCAATACATTCTTATCGATTCGGGTTACGATTTACAGCGCGATGAATATCTGCATCTCGATCAGGGCAAACATTTGGCCTGGGGTTATCAATCCGTGCCCCCGGTAACTTCATGGATCTCTTTTCTGATTGCTTTGCTGGGTAATGGCATATTTTGGATAAAATTTTTTCCTGCTCTTTTTGGGGCCTTAACCATACTGGTGGTTTGGAAAACTGTGGAAGAACTTAATGGAGGAATGATGGCATTGGTAATCTCCGCTTCCGGAATTCTGTTTTCTGCCCTACTCCGGATTAACACACTTTATCAACCCAACTCGCTTGATATTCTCTGCTGGACATCTCTCTTCTATCTCTTTATCAAATACCTGAAAACCGATAACCCAAAATGGATGTATGGGTGTGCCGCAGTGTTTGCTTTGGGGTTTTTAAATAAATACAACATTGCTTTTCTGGTTATCGGGCTTGCTCCTGCCCTCTTGCTTACTCCTCAAAGAAAACTTTTTGTGAAAAAAGAACTGTACCTGGCTGCCTTGTTAGGATTGGTTCTGATTATGCCCAACCTGATCTGGCAATACCAGAACAACTTTCCGGTATTGTATCACATGAAACAACTTACGCAACTGCAATTAGTTCATGTAGACCGATTTAATTTTCTTAAAACTCAGATTCTCTTTTTTATAGGTTCTGTACCGGTTATTCTGTTTGCCTTGTATGCCCTCCTTACTTACAAATCTTTTCAACGTTACAAAGTTTTTTTCTGGTCAATCATTTTCACGCTTGGCGTCTTTCTTTGGTTTAGGGCAAAAGACTATTACGCTATTGGATTGTATCCGGTTTATGTAGCCTTTGGTGCGGTGTACCTTCAACATATTTCACAAACCGGATGGAAGCGATGGTTGGTACCGGTTGCCTTTATACTTCCCGTATTGTTTTTCATTCCTATGTACGGTGTTGTATTTCCGAATAAGACTCCGGAGTACATCATGCAGCATCAGGAAAAGTATCGCCAACTGGGAATGCTTCGGTGGGAAGATGGAAGAGACCACAATCTGCCGCAAGACTTTGCCGATATGTTAGGGTGGCATGAACTGGCTCAAAAGGTTGACCGTGCTTACGCTGAAATAGGAGAACCCAACAAAACCCTGGTGCTATGCGATAACTATGGGCAAGCGGGTGCTATCAACTTCTATTCTAAAAAAGGAATTGAGGCCGTAACCTTTAATGCCGATTATATCGACTGGTTTGATTTGAGTAAAGAGTATGCACACGTTATCCGCGTGAAGGAACGTGAAGAAAGAAATGAGGAGATGCGCGAAACATCTCCTTATTTCGAAAAATCGGTTATTGCTGATTCCGTCACCAATACCTTTGCGCGTGAGTTTGGTACAACTATTTTCAGTTTTAGAGGAGCAAAGATTAATGTAAACAAAAGAATCATAGCAGAAATTAGTGAAGTGAAGGGAAACCGTTAGGCTTTCCTGTCAACGTTCATTTTTTACTTCTCTCTGCCATCTCCGAAATCACGATCCCAAAATGCCGGTGGTTCAATACCCAACGCACGCAGGTACACATACATCTGGCCGCGGTGGTGAATCTCGTTATCAATAAAATAAAAAATGGACGACCAGATACTACCTTCATACTGACCGAACGTAACAATACGTTCATGAAACCGCTCATTAGAAATTTTTGACCACAGGGTTGCCACTTCTTTATCAGCTTTATCCCAAAACTCCAACGCTTTTGCTTTACTGTTATTAAATTCAAATTTTTCACTAAGCGCTTCTGAACCACCTTCTACAATCTGGCGCAAGCCCGGGCCGGCAATAGCCAGCAATTCGCTGGTTAGAGCAGCCGGTGTGCGCATTCCACCAATGGAAAAATTGAAAAAGTCCTTTTCAGGAAACGCTTCAATTATCCTGCGGGTTAGTGTGCGGTGCCCCATCCAATGTTTAAATAATTCTTCTGAGGTTACAACCTGTGCTTGTTTGGTTTGTGTTGCTGTATTCATAATCTGATTTTTATGTTATTGATACATAAAATTGAACCCAGCAACTGACAGCTGTGTGTCAGTAGAAAAATAACTCAACAAAAATTACTAATTATTTTTAAAAGCTTTGAACCAGCTTATCATCAAGGGGTTCTACACTGGAACTAAAAAAAGTAACGGTTTTACCATCTTCGCTTACCAGATACTTGGCAAAATTCCAGTCGGGCTTTTTGCCGGTTTTGGACTGTAGCCATTGATAGAGCGGATGTTGTTCTCCGCCCTTTACCGAAACCTTTTCAAACATCTGAAATTTTACCCCGTAATTCTTTTCGCAAAAAGCTGCTATCTCTTCATTGCTGCCCGGTTCCTGCCAAAGAAAGTTATTGGCCGGAAAACCCAGTACTGTTACACGGTCACCAAACTGTTCATGTAATTTTTCAAGTCCGGCATATTGCGGTGTTTTGCCACACTTAGAGGCTGTATTTACAATCAGTAACTTCTTGCCTTTATACTGACTGAAGTCTACCTCTTTGCCATCCAGGCTATTGATTTTAAAATCATAAATAGATTCGGCAACTGGTCCTTGGGGCGATTTTGAAAACATAGATGTAACGAGTGTAGCTAATCCCACAATAACAATAATAATAATCCAGACTTTTTTCATATACCATCCAAACAGGATGAATTATAATTCATCTACAATTTGCGGATCGAGCGGCTTTACTTTCGAGTTAAAGAATTTTACGGTTCCGTCTGGCTTTACCAGATACTTGCAAAAATTCCATGTTGGTTCCTGCCCTGTTTTTTCTTTCAGTAAGGCATACAGCGGATGTTGATCTGCACCAATAACCGAAATCTTTTCAAACATCTGAAAAGTTACACCGTAGTTGGCTTTGCAAAACTCTGCAATTTCAAGATTGCTTCCCGGCTCTTGTCCTTTAAAATTATTAGCCGGAAACCCAAGTACCACTACTTTACTGCCATACTGCTCATTTAATTTTTGCAGGTCTTCATATTGCGGGGTAAATCCGCACTTGGAAGCTGTGTTTACAATAAGCAAAGTTTTGCCTTTGTATGCCGAAAAGTCAATCTGTTTGCCATCCAGGCCGTTAATTTTAAAATCATAAACAGATGGTGCGCTCATAACGAATGCTAATAAGAGTGTGATTGCCAGTTTCATAGTTTGAGAGTTTACAGGTTTACAACAAAGTAAATGGTTGAATTGTTCAGAACATGAAATTACACTTTTTCCGGGCTCTTGCCCCAGATTCTGAAAATGTAAACGGGGTTTCCGCGATAAACGGTTTGTTTGTCGATTGTAAGGCCATTTTTGGATGCCACCCGTTGCGAGGGAAAATTGCTTTCGCTGATGATAGAGATGAGTGATTGGGAAAATCCATTCTCAAACGCAAATTCCTTGCATTTACGGGCTGCCTCAATTGCATATCCTTTACTCCAGAATTCTGGTAATAACGAATAAGCTATCTCCAGTTCTTGCTCTCCATCTACTTCCTGAATCAACAAGCCTGCATGCCCTATTAATCTCCCACTTGATTTTTCGATAAGGGCATTCATGCCACCTCGATCCTGCCCGTACCGTTGTTTTTGCTTTTCATACCAACTCCGGCATTCCTGCTCAGGCGTATCGCGTTCTTCTATCCAATATTGATACGTGCGTGGGTCTTCAAAGAATTTTAACCAATGATTGAAATCGCTATCCTCAATGGAACGAAACAAAAGCCGCTCGGTTTGCTGATTGGTTAATAAATACTTCATGCTGATCGGATAAAGATACAACCGATTAGCTTTCTTCTACACAAATCCTAACCTGGAAAATTTATTGCCTAAAATCATATCGGCATCAGCGCCAAGCCAGTGATCAAGCAAGGTTGCATATATACTCCGGAAATCTACGGTATGAATCAGGTCGCCTGAATCCAGTTTTTCCAAATCGGGTGTTTCGTTAATAAACCCCCGTTGCTTCAACGATTTATTAATCAATAACAAATTGTTTGCCGTGCCATGATCGGTACCTCCGCTGGCATTCTGCACAACCCTTCGGCCAAATTCAGAAAACGTCATAATCATTACCGATTCAAAATTGTTATGCTGTTCCAGATCGGTAACAAATGAGTCAACGGCTTCACCATAGGTAAGCAGTAACCGCTCATGACTGTTTGCCTGATTTACATGCGTATCAAATCCCGATAACGAAGCATAATACACACGGGTATCAATTCCGGAATTGATTAACTGAGCAATGGTCTTTAACCGGTTGGCAAACTCGGAATCAGGATACGTTACTTTTGATTTTGCGATGGTTGATTTACTATAAATATAATCGGCCGATGAAACCGTTTCGGCCAGGGATTTATACAAATATGAAACCATTGGTTCGTCATGCTCTTGCTGCATACTTAACTGCTGAAACAAATCGCGCTTAAGTGTATCGTGCAATTTTTTAGGATTGCGCACAGCCATGCCCTTTTGTTGCCCTCCTTTCAACGCTAGCCCAAGCACATCATCAATCTCAATAGCCTGATGGCCGGTTGAACAATGGTTGCACTGCGAATCGAGGTAGCGACCCAACCACCCGGTTTGCCAATATTCGTCTGAGTTGGATGCGGTATGCCAGATATCCATCGAACGAAAATGTGAACGATCGGGATTAGGATAACCCACATTATTAATTACTCCCAGGTAGCCCTGATCATACAATCTATTCAGTTTACTTAATGCCGGATGGAAGCCCAGTTCATCGCCTGCCTTTAATACCGTGGCAGAATTAATTGCCAACTTCGGGCGCATTTTATAATACAAATCGTTGCGGTACGGGATAATCGTATTCAATCCATCATTACCACCTGAAAGTTGTATTACAACCAGCTTCTTGTGATCGGGCAATAAAGTATTGCCATCAAATGCTTTCAGAAAACCTGGTATCAACATAGTGCCCGCTGTGGCCAATGCCGATTGTCTTAAAAAATCTCTGCGAGTGCTCATGCTGTTTTTTAGTTAAGTTGATACTCCGGTAACGACATATAGGCGGTAAAAGCGCGCTGAATAAATTCAGTTTCGTTACTGCCTGCGGCAGCAAATCGCGAAATCATGGTCTTGTTATCTTTTGATGTTGGCCGCATGAGTAAAAATTGTTCGACAGCTTCCAGATTTTCTTCCGATCCGCCCGAAGCAAACCGGTTGGCCAGCAACGACCAGTTTACAGAAAACGTAACGGTTGATTTACGAGGTTGATTAATCAAATTATTTACATCCCCATCGTCCTTTGCCTGAATATCGGTACTTTCATTACGTAGCAAGATGCCCGGTAATGATAAACGAAAAGTTAAGCTTGAGCTATCAATCCACTCTTTGCCCTGTGGCCAGCCGCCAACATTGGGCGGATAAAATAATACCTGGCTAAGGGTTCGTTGAATGAACAATGGAGAAAGTTCATCCTGAAATCTTCCGGCCGTATGCAGTTGAATACCGGTCAACAATTCAACCGGAGATTTTATTCTATTACCCACAAACCGAAGTTCATAAAACCATTCCGACTGAAAAATCTGCATCATTAATTTTTCAATATCATATCCGGAATTATAAAAATCTTTCGCTAATGATTTAATCACCTCCTGATCCTGCACTTCCTGACTTACAAAATAGTTCCAGATTTTAGTGGTAATAAAAGTGGCTGTTTGCGGATCGTCTAACAGCATATCAATGATCTCTTCACCCGAAAAATTCCCTGATTTCCCTTTAAAAATTTTCTGTCCGGCATCATGCACGCGCTCACGAAATACAAACTCACCCGTTAGCGGATTAGAAGCCCAGCCTGTAAACGCGCGGGCTGCATTTTTAATATCTTCTTCGGTATAATTACCTCGCCCCAGTGTAAACAACTCCATCACTTCACGGGCAAAGTTCTCGTTCGGGCTGTCTTTCTTGTTCTGCTGATTATTAAGAAACTGCAACATGGCAGGGTCTTTTGATACAGCCATCAGCAAATTTTTAAACGAACCCAATGCATGCTTGCGAATAGTATTATTCAGTTGTTGTGCCAGAAATGCCACTTGCGTGCGGCAGGCAAAATGATCGTGCCAGAAGAAAGTCATCTTCTCACGTAGTGCAACTTGAGGGTCAGTCATTTGTTGTAACCAGGCCACATTTAACTCCAACACCTGCTTGCGCGATTTTTGAAAAATCTTTTTGCGGTCTTCCGCAGAAAGTGATTTCATATCCTGAAGGTCGAGTTCAGGTTTTACAACAACCTGCAACGGCTTGTTTTGTGTGTTGTTTTTAAATAATTCCTTTCCTGTTTTAAGATTTGAAGCTACCACCGATACACCAAAGGCAGCCCGATTATGGAGATGAGCGTTATTAATCATGGGCGTTAGATGCTTAACCCTAACCGGGGTTTAATCTCTACCCTTAAAATAATAACTAGTCTGCTGCTGAATTACATACGCTCAGGCACCCGAATGCCCAACAAAGCCATAGCTTTCTGAATGGTGTTGGCCGTAACTTCCGAAAAAGCAATTCTGAATTTAAGTTTTACCGGATCGCTTTCGTTGAAGATGGGTACTGCCTGGTAAAATTGATTGTACTCTTTAGCCAGTTCGTAAGCATAGTTGGCAATAACAGCCGGTGAGTATTCGCGCACCGCCTCCTGCAGTTTAGTGATGTATTGATTGATTTTGAAAATCACTTCACGTTCTGCAGGTTCCAACATGGTTACATTTTTCAGAGCGGTTTCATCTGCTGCAATATTCATGCTGCTCGCTTTGCGTAATATTGCTTTGATACGCGCGTGGGTGTATTGAATAAACGGTCCGGTATGGCCTTGCAACTGTATCGATTCGTTTGGGTCGAACATCATTCGCTTTTTCGGATCCACTTTCAGCAAAAAGAATTTTAATGCACTCAAGCCAATCATCTCGGCCAGGTCGTCCACTTCTTCTCTGCTCATTTCATCAATCTTGCCAAGTTCTTGAGTTTGTGTTCTGGCAGCATCAACCATCTCTTGCATAAGGTCATCGGCATCTACAACCGTACCTTCCCTGCTTTTCATTTTACCCGTTGGCAAATCCACCATGCCGTATGAAAGGTGATAACATTTCTTTGCCCACTCGTAGCCGAGCTTGCCAAGAATCAGGAATAATACTTTGAAGTGATACTCCTGCTCATTACCTACCGTATAAATCTGTCCTTCAATTTTTGGGAAGTCGCGGAAGCGAAGAATGGCCGTGCCAATATCCTGTGTCATATACACCGAAGTACCATCCGACCGTAACAATACTTTCTGATCTAATCCATCGCCCGTAAGATCAACCCATACCGATCCGTCATCCTTCTTAAAGAAAATGCCTTTCTCTAATCCCTTCAGCACTTCTTCCTTGCCCAGTAAATACGTATCCGACTCGTAATACAATTTTTCGAAATCGACACCCATGCGCTTGTAGGTTACATCGAAGCCATTGTACACCCAGCCGTTCATGGTTTTCCAAAGTTGCACTGTTTCAGCATCTTTCGCTTCCCACTTTTGAAGCATATCAACAGCGAGCTTCATAATGGGCGCTTGTTTTTCCGCATCAGCTTCGGTTACACCGTTCTCCTGAAGTTCTTTTACCTGCGTTTTAAAGTTCTTATCGAACTCCACATAATACTTTCCAACCAGCTTATCGCCTTTCAGTCCGCTGCTTTGTGGTGTTTCGCCATTGCCATACAGTTTCCACGCGGCCATGCTTTTGCAGATGTGTATGCCGCGGTCGTTAATGATTTGCACTTTATGTACCGTGTACCCTATCGCTTTGTACATTTCAGCTACGCTGTAGCCTAAAAAGTTATTGCGCAGGTGGCCCAGGTGTAAGGGCTTGTTGGTGTTGGGCGAGGAATACTCAACCATAATTTCTTTACCGGTTGCCGGTAGAGAGCCATAACTTTTGTTCGCGTAAATCGCAGCAAACACGTTAGCCCATGTTTTGTCGCTCACCACCAGGTTTAAGAAACCTTTCACCACATTAAAACGTGCAATAATTCCGGAGTGCGCTACCAAATAGTTTCCAATTGCTGCGCCCGTTTCTTCGGGCTTCAGCTTAGAAATCCGTGTAAGCGGAAAACAGACCAGCGTATGCGAGCCTTCAAACTCGGCATTGGTAGGTTGCAGTTGCAGTTGTTCTGCTGCTTGATTGTATAAAACAGAAACTGCTTTTTGTATCGATTGTCGTAGCTCCAAATCCAGATTCATCAGGTCAACTATTAGGATGGTATTATTCTGTCGGTATATCCGTAAAAAACGAGGGCATTAAATAAAAAGTGGTATCAATAAAGAAAAGTGCGCCTTTATTGGTTAGCACGTTTTCATCATGCAAATCCTCTAAAATTACTCCTACTTCCGGATTGTAATAATCATTATTCTTCTTTAACTGAAATCCGTTGGCAAGCAAAAATTCCTGAACCTGCACCGTGTTAGTAGGTTCGGTAATCTCAATAAAAGGTTGTTTAACTACAGCATGTAAAACTTCATGTTCCTTATAAAATCCAATCAATTTATACGATGTTTGAGGGAATAGGAAGTTATGAATCATAAGATTGCGAAAATAGTCAAGCCAATATTCGTAAAACACCGAATCATTTAGTTTGATAACATACCGTGTGTCTTCATCCAGATACACACGCTGCTCAGCACCTCTTGCTATAAAACGATTTTCATCAACCTGATTGAACCATTTACCGGATTGGTCAATCCATCTGATCAACTGCGCTGCTTCCTGATCTTTTGTGAACTCATTCGTTTCAGCGTTTCTACCTGCTTTCTTGCCTTCTCCAAGGTAGTAGGCTGCTGCTTCAACAAGATTTCCTGTTGAATTTTTGCCAATTCCTGAAATGATACTTTGTAATTCATATTTCAAGTTCATTTATACAAATATACTAAATGGTTGTCGGTTGAAATTGTTGGGTTGAATAGTCAACAACCACCAATATTCAACTATTACATATCAAGAATATACGCAAACATTAACGGGGCTACTATGGTCGCATCGCTTTCCACAATAAACTTTGGCGTTTCAATGCTTAGTTTACCCCACGTAATTTTTTCGTTGGGCACAGCTCCTGAGTATGAACCATATGAAGTGGTGCTATCGCTGATCTGGCAGAAGTAACTCCAGAACGGAACGCCATCGCGCTCTAAATCCTGATGCAACATGGGCACTACACAAATCGGGAAGTCACCCGCAATACCCCCACCAATCTGGAAGAAACCGATACCGTCTTTACCCGAATGTTCTGTGTACCAATCGGCCAGCCACACCATGTATTCGATACCACTCTTCATGGTGCTGGCTTTCAGTTCGCCCGTTAATACGTACGAAGCAAAAATATTTCCCATCGTGCTGTCTTCCCAGCCCGGTACTACCATGGGCATGTTGCGTTCAGCTGCAGCAATCATCCAACTGTTTTTCGGATCGATCTCAAAATATTGTTTCAACACCCCGCTGTTAAGCATGCGGAACATAAACTCGTGCGGAAACAACCGCTCGCCCTTGTCTTCCGCATCTTTCCATACTTTAAACAAGTGCGCCTGTAATCTGCGGAAAGCTTCTTCTTCCGGAATACACGTATCCGTAACGCGGTTCAAATGATTACCCAGCAAGTCCCACTCGTCTTGCGGAGTGAGGTCGCGGTAATTAGGAATTCTTTTATAGTGCGAGTGCGCCACAAGATTCATGATGTCCTCCTCAAGGTTGGCGCCTGTACACGAAATAATGTGCACTTTATTCTGGCGGATCATTTCGGCAAAACTAATGCCCAGCTCGGCCGTACTCATGGCACCGGCTAACGAAACCAACATCTTTTTACCATCGGCAATGTGTTTTTTATAGCCTTTGGCCGCATCCACCAGGGCGGCTGCGTTAAAATGAAGGAAGTTTTTTTCGATAAAAGCGGAAATTGGTTTGTTCTGGCTCATTTCGGACGGTTGGTTTTTTTGGATTTTGGTGCGAAAATACGCAAACCGAAGTAATTAAAGTAGGCCATTGCAGTTTGCAGATGCTACTTAAATAAAACGTATTTGGGTGACCGGTGGGCTATCCGCTTCTATCCTGCTGCGGGTGGAGTTAAATGATTATCTTTAAACATTATACCCTCAAAAGGTATCGGATGCCCTCTAAAAAATTAAGATGAAAAAATAGCATTCAACTATGAAAAATTCAATTCTCAATCCCACCAAAAAACAAGTAATCTTTAACTGGTGGTTTTTCATTTTCTTTTTCATACTAACATTAACACGCACCAATTTCCTGATAAGCGAAAGTTTTAGTAATCGCCAATATCTAATCTTTGGAGTGCTTACTGCATGCCACTTTGCAATTGTTACCACTTCAATTATCCAATACTTAGTTAATAATAAGAATAACCGTCAAACCAATAGTATTTAACGTTGCTTCAGCATGGAGCCGAAAACAAAGCCCCACCAGATAGAACTTGGTGGGGCTTTCATTTCATTCAAGTTTGTTTACCAAACCACAATCCGTTCGCTTTCGGGTTTATACATTTTATCGCCTTCTTTCACATCGAACGCATTATAAAAAGGTGTGAAGTTCATTAACGGACCGTTTACACGCCACTTTGCTGGCGAGTGTGGATTGGTGTTTACATAATTGCGCATAAACTCATCGGTGGTTTTTACCCGCCAGATGCGTGCAATGGAAATAAAGAAACGCTGATCGGGTGTAAAGCCATCCAGCTTCTCACCACTTTTGCCTTGCTCGGTTAGTTTAAATGCATCGTACGCAATGGCAATGCCGGCAATGTCTGCTGTGTTTTCGCCAACCGTTAAGGCGCCTTTTACATGTACCGAATCCAACACCGTAAACTGATTGTACTGATCGATTACTTGTTGGGTCTTCGCTTTAAATTGTTCATAGTCATCTTTGGTCCACCAGTTTTTTACATTTCCATCCTTATCAAATTGCGCCCCCTGGTCATCGAACGAGTGTGTAATCTCATGCCCAATCACCATTCCAATGCCACCATAGTTTAACGCATCATCGGCATTCAAATCAAAATAGGGCGGTTGTAGAATTCCTGCCGGAAAATTAATTTCGTTTTGTGAAGGATTGTTGGAAGCTGTTACCGTTGGGGGTGTGGTGCGCCATTCGGTCTTATCTATTGGTTTATCAATTTTAGCAAGCATATAAAGATACTCGTTCTTACTGGCCGATAACCAGTTTTCGAAATAGGTATCTTTGTTTACGCTAACATTCGAATAGTCGCGCCACTTTTCAGGATAGCCTATTTTTTCTCTGAACGTTCCCAACTTCTCCAACGCTTTTGCTTTTGTTGAGTCGCTCATCCACTCCAACTTGTTCACGCGGGCTTCAAACGATTTCTTCAGGTTATCAACCAACACCATCATGCGCTGTTTGGCTTCTTCCGGAAAATATTTTTTTACATACAACTGTGCTAATGCATGGCCGATTGAGCGATCAACCGCTTCTGTCATTTCTTCACCCCGCGGTTTTCGTACCGCCTGTCCGCTTAACACTTTAGCATATTCGAAGGCCGTGTTTGAAAATGGTTTGCTGAGTATACTGGCATACCGGTTAAGGGTTTTCGCTTTCAGATAAACTTTCCAATCATTAATAGAAACAGATTTCAACATCGTGTTCAGTTGATCGTAATAGGCAGGTTGTTGCATATTAATTGAATCGGTCTTTACACCCATATCATCAAATACGGTTGTCCAGTTCAGATTGGGTTGGCGTTTCACCATGTCGGCAACAGCCAGTTTGTTATAATTGGCTTGTACATTTCTCCGTTCAATGTTGGTCTTGTGCGACTCGGCTAATTGTTTCTCTATTTTATAAACGATGTCAGCATTTTTTGTGGCTGTAGCGGCATCAACACCTGTTAACTCAAAAAGTGCAGCTACATATTTTTTGTAAGCGTCTTGTACCTTCACCGTTTGGGCATCGTCTTTAAAATAATATCCCTTTTCTGGTAAGCCCGTTCCGGTTTGCGAAAGTTGCCCGATGTTAATTGAGCTCTTCTTTACATCTGGTCCTACGCGAAATGCCAGGATCGAACTATTCATGGTTGTTTCCTGCTCTGCAACAAATTTTAAAAGTGATGCCACATTCGCAATAGCATCAATTTGTTCCAGTGTTGGTTTAATAGGATCGTACCCTCTGCTTTCGATGGTTGCCGTATCCATTCCGGATAAATAGAAGTCACCTACCTTTTGTTCGATACTGCCCGGTGTAGTACTGGCTTTGGATACACTATCTAAAATTGCCTGCAGGCGAATGCGCTGGGGATAGTTTAAAAACGAATATGAACCCACACCCGATTGGGTGCCCGGTATTTTGGCGCTATCGTACCAGATGCCATTTACATACATAAAGAAATCGTCACCCGGTTTTTTGGTGGCATCTATTCCGGTTACCACAACGTGTTTGGTCTCGGTTGTGCAGGCAGCTAGTAACACCAGTAGTAACAAAGAGTAAAAGAGTTTTTTCATGGATATTGATTTATCGATATTGAACATTAAAGGTAAAAATGAATCTGCTGAATTCCACTTCAAGGGGTTTGAGCGGCAAAAATCTGTTTTGTACATCGGTTACTACAGCGTTATACGAATCTCTTCAGGAAAATAAAGGGTACTTATAAAATTCATTCATCTGTTCATGTAACAAAAAATCCCGGGCACATTACCCGGGATTCTTGTAGTTAAACATCTTTGCTGAATTACTTCTTCTTGTCAAGTTTTACATTCATGGGTACTTCTTCTGTGGTAACCAATTCGTTAAACAACAGTTTAAAGGTGCCTTGTGCCTGTGCACGGAACGTAATTTCAGGAGTAAAGGAATACAACTTACCCTTACCAACAGGTGCTTCAAATGCTACCACCCCACCTTTCAGGTAATTGGCCCCCCACACCCAGCCACTGCGTAACGGATTCTCATCTCCAAACCACATTAATGGTTTAACCTTGCCTTGTGCCACCGCTTCGGGCGCCAGGTTAAACACAGGGCTATTATCAAAATATACATCCGCTGTGTTGCTCATTCCCCATGTTGCACTTTGTGTAGAATCTAATTTTACGCGCAGCACACTTCCGGGTACATAGTATTTGTCGCTGGGGATATTTCGTTCTTGTCCGTTGCTGCCGATTTCGGTTAACGCATTTTTTACCGGCACCCCTAAATGGTAAGCAAGGTTAGCACTGGTTCCTATCGTTACTATTCTTCCTCCTTCTTCCAAAAACTTTTTAAGTTGTGGAACCGATTTATCCGATGTGATGCTACCCATCGTCTTATGATATTCTGCAGGGATATCCTCTTCTTTTGGCCCGCGTTGGTTGCGCATAAAAGCCGCAAACGGATCGTTATCGGCACCAGCCCGTGGCGCTGCCGGAATGGCACGCGTTACAAAAATAATCACATCATATTTCTTCTTCAGATCTCCTGCATCAATATCTTTCGCATAAATAATATCGGCATCGAAATGATATTGCTCCATCAGCCAGCGTACCCAACCCGAAGGCATAGAGCCACCGTATGTATCCCACAAGGCAATACGAGGTGCGGTAACTTTTGCCATTGCTCCCGGCACTTTAGCAACACCGGTTACAACCAGACCCAATTCTTTTCCACTTTTCTCCAATACCTGTTTGGCTTTGCTACCGGCTGGTATATAGAAACTACCCGCAGACACCTTATCATTACCCTTTACACCTTCGGGCAACCGATAAACGGTTACACCTGCTTTCAACAAATCGTTTACGGCTATAAAGGCATTGTTAGCTTTTGCATTTAAAACATAACCCCCCGATGAAGTAAGGCCATCTAACTTCGCAACCGGGCTTTGCAATTCACCATAAGGCACTTGTTCAAACGGTCCGTTAAAATCTTCGAGGAAACGATCGAACTGAACACCCATCTGGTAGGCAAGTGTCCAGCCGGCAGCATCATACGGACGCACGGGCGGGCCACCGGGATATTGAAAATCATTGGGATGATCTTGTGGTTCAAACATATCTACTACATGCGGACGAAAGGCCTGATTGTTTTTAACAATGTAAGATCCGGCCGGATACTTTTTATTGTTTACAGTAAAATCAGTTTTTGCTTTCTCTACGCGAATACCAGTACGGATTAACGCATTCACAAATTTTACAGCGGTAGGAAAATCGGCTTGATTGGACGGTATAATATAACCACGGGCATCGCGCTGAGCCGGTGTTTTAAAAATGCTGTCATAATACTTTAGCGGAATGGGGGGCGCTGTTAATCCAAACGGATCGCCTGGGCCATCGGCAGTTTTCTTTGGGCGATTTCTGTAAGCCGTGGTTATCGCTTCTACCTTGGCAGGATAAGGTGTCCAATAATCTGCACTTCCTCTGTCAATAGAATTTTTACCCATCTTGTAAATATTGTAAAGTAGTTGGTCGCTGTGCCGCGCGGCATAATCAAGCACGGCATAGTTCAACGACATTGAGTAATCGATAGCATTTTTGAAATACCATTTCTGAGGTGTAACCGGAAAGGGTGTATTGTTATTTGGAATTAACCGGGTGGGCACTACCGGAATATCGCTTGGATTAGGACCGCCTACAATTTCGGTAAGTAAACCAATCATATTATGAAAGTGCGTGGTGGTACGCAAGCCACCATTATACCACGTAGAAAATACCGATCCGCCCAAGCGTGTGTAACCAGGTTTGTTTTCTGCATTTAACCGGTTAACCATCGATGCTCCTACGGCATCAATACCGGTAACCATTAGCGGATCGAACACATAGTTGAATGGATCGCGGTAAGGTGGGCCAGCTAATACAGAGCCGGCTGGGCCAGACTGATGATGGTTATACATGATTTGTGGAATCCACTCCACAAATAATTGGCGCCCCATATTCTGGGTCTCTTTCATGTTTTGAATAAAGAAGTCGCGGTTGTTATCATGACCAATATATTTTTGATACATGCGTGGCAGGTATTGTGTTGATCTTTTTTCTGGTGTGGGATTGCGCATATACCAATTGCTTACCAACTCTTGCCCATCGGGGTTTGCATGCACAAACAGAATTACTACTTTATCGAGAATGCGAAGAGTTTCCGGGTCGTTGCCGCTCACTATCTTGTAAATTATTTCAATGAGCTGGTGTGTGCCTACTACCTCTGTAGCATGAAGTCCGCCATCAATCCAAACTATGGCTTTACCTTCGGCAGCCATTGCTTTGGCTTGTTCGTCTGTAATTCCTTCGGCACGCGCCATCTTTACAGAAATTTCTTTGTAGCGATCGAGCTTCTGATGGTTTTCGGGCGAGGTAACAATCAGCATATATTGCTGGCGACCTTCTTCTGTAACACCAATACTGGTAAGTTTAACGCGGTTAGAAGCGGCCGCTAATTTTTTGAAGTAAGCCTCTGTTTGGGTATAGGTGGCTAACATATAGTTATCGCCAATCTCAAAACCAAAGTGTTCTTTGGGAGTAGAAATGGTTTGGGCCTGGCTTAACCGGAAAGTAAGCACAAGGGCCAGAAACAAAATTTTTCTTAACATAGTAAAAGAGTTAGGTTCTGTTGCATCCGCAACACGCAAAGAGCATGTTTACGGGGCAGTAAAAAAAGCAAATTTTGATGAGAGGAAAGGAGTAGGTATGAATGCGTAACCCGTTCCCATTTTCTTCTTTCTGTTCTGCTACCGGCCCCGCTTTTACTCTTTCTATTCCTATATTTCAACCATGAAAGATAACGCTGTTAAAGATGGTTTTTTTTCAGAAGATGGCGATTTATATGAATGTAAGCGTAATAAAAAAGGTAAGGTTACGCTATTGTTAGGGAGTACAGGGCGAGCCATTCATGTACCGTTTACTAAAATCAACTAACGGTAAGGGTAACGGGTAATGCTGTTGTCTTAAGTTTAAATTCTATTTTAGTGCCAGAGAGAATAAAGCGAATGAAGTTTTTTACTGCGTTTTTAATAAGTATAATTTCGGTTGGGTTGGCACAAAGCCAGGATACAGAAAAATTTGTACTGGTAAAACAAGACTCGCCCATTTTTGTACACGAACGCTGGATTACCTTTCCCGGAAAGGTACCAGCTGTAAAAGCACGCGAAGTAAAGGGTGAGTTTCTGATCAATGCCTCCATGTATACCATTCTGTCTTTATTGAAAGACGAATCAAAAATTAAAATCTGGCAAAAACATGTAACCGAGTTCAAGGTGTATCCACAACCCGACACCACTTACTGGTTAGAATATTCTTACCATGATATTCCCTGGCCGGTAAGTGATCAGGATCATTTTCTGCAATACGATCTGCAAGAACGGGTAGCAGACAAAGAACTCTTCATTACGTTTCAATCTGTTGTTAACCCCAAGCTAGGGCCGGTAAAAGATGGAGTAACTCGAATGGAGCTGGCCGGCAGTTGGACACTTGAGCAAATTACCCCCAATCAGGTAAAGGTAACGTATCGTATTTTATCCATGCCCAGTCATATACCGCGCATGTTTACCGATCCGGTAATACGAAGCAACCTGATGAGTACGATTAAGGCGTTAACAAAATTGGCAGCGAAAAAATAAAAGTCTTAAAATTTATTCTGCAATAACCGGCCTGCTCATAATTGAGTTGGCAGAAGCTTCCATAATTTCAAATGCACTTTCGGCCATTCTGTTTTCGGTGTCGAGTGTTGGGTTTACCTCTACAATTTCCCAGGCACATACTTTTGCATCTTTACACAGTTCGGCATTTAAGATTTTGGCCTCTTCTACCGTTAACCCATTGGGTACGGGTGTACCGGTTCCGGTAGAAAACCGGCTGTCGATACTATCTACATCAAACGATACATAGATAAGATCGCAATGCTCTAACATTTCTAACGCTCTTTGTGCACTGGTAGCCGCGCCCATTTTTTTTACTTCCTCTACTTCAATAAAATTGATGTTGTATTTATTGATCAGATAATTCTCGGGTTTTTCAAGATCGCGCACGGCAATGTATACTAAATCTTCGGGCAAAATTTTTGGACCAGGCATGCCCACATTCTTAATCTGTTCCCAATAATCAAGTGTTTCGCCACGTGGGTCATTTACTTTACACTCCAGGTTATCCAATCCACACGCCATTGATAAAGGCATTCCATGCATGTTTCCGGAAGGTGTAGTAAATGGGGTATGAATATCGGCATGGGCATCAATCCAAATAACACCGAGGCGTTTTTTAGGATATGCTTTTTTTATACCGGCAATGGTTCCGTATGCTGTAGAGTGATCGCCCGCCATGATTAGCGGAAAGTAATCATCAAAAATTTGTTCGTACACTTCCAGGCACACGCGTTCTTCCATTATCAACACGCCATCAATAAATTTAGCGTACGAATGCTCGGCACCATCAAACAACAACTCGTTTACATTCTCTACTTCAACGGAATCAAATTTGCGAAACATATCCGATTTCAAATCGAGGCTGGCTATTTTCATCGCTTCTACACCCAGACTGGCTCCGCGCGTACCGGCACCGATTTCGGACTTCACTTCGATGATCTTTATCTCTTTCACAGGAACTAAGAATTAATTATTAAGAATTGACTAATCGTAAAAAAATGGCCAAAAGGCCGCATTTCCTGCCCTTAGAAGTCGGGCAATGCATGAAAGCCCGCGGGGACGGGGTTAAAGATCATGCGGGAAATGTGATTAATCATATGGTTTTTGATCTGTTGCAAAGATGGCAAATTTATCTCATTATTGCACCTCTTAATTTGGTTGTTATGTTGTTAGTTCCTGGTTGTTGGCTCCTGCTTACAACCCTACAACCAGCCACAGGCAACACGCAACCAATAACTTTAATTTGATTAATGAAGAGCTACCGCGAGCTGATCGAGCAAACCTTTGAGTTTCCGCAAAAAGAATTCAAGGTGCGCGATAACGAACTACTATTTAACGATGTTCCATTAACCGACATCATCAAACAATACGGAACACCGCTCAAAATCACCTACCTGCCCCGCATTAGCGAAAACATCCGGTTTGCTCAGGCTACATTCAACAACGCTATTGAACGTTTCAAATACAGCGGCAAATACACCTATTGCTATTGTACTAAATCATCGCATTACGATTTTGTATTGGAAGAAGCGTTGAGAAATGATGTACACATTGAAACGTCATCGGCATTTGATATTCCCATTGTTCGCACCTTATACGAACGCGGTAAAATTTCGAAGGAGACATTCATTCTCTGCAACGGTTTTAAAATGCCGCAATACCGGCAATACATTACCGAGTTACTAAACGAAGAATTCAATTGTATTCCTATACTGGATAACCTGAGTGAAATTGATACCTACGAAAGTAATGTAACACGCCCCTATCAGGTTGGTATTCGGGTAGCAGCCGATGAAGAACCAAAATTTGAATTTTATACTTCCCGTCTCGGCATCCGCTATAGCGATATTATCCCTCTCTATAAAGAGAAGATTCAGCCCAGCAGTAAAGCTTCTCTTAAAATGCTTCACTTCTTTATCAACACAGGCATTAAAGACACCGCTTATTACTGGAGTGAGCTGAGCCGGTTTATTTTTAAGTATTGCGAACTTAAAAAGATTTGCCCTACGCTGGACTCGATTGACATTGGCGGTGGTTTTCCAATTAAAACTTCGCTCACCTTCCAATACGACTACAAGTACATGATTGAACAAATCGTGGAAAACATAAAATGGATTTGCGAAAAAAATAATGTTGAAGTACCCAACATCTTTACCGAGTTTGGAAGTTTTACCGTTGGCGAAAGCGGAGCTGTTTTATATTCAATGGTAGATCAAAAACTACAAAACGATAAAGAACTTTGGTACATGATTGATGGTTCGTTTATTACGCACCTGCCCGATGTGTGGGGATTGAACCAGAAATACATTTTGCTATCGGTAAATAAGTGGGACGACCCCTACCATAAAGTAAACATAGGAGGACTTACCTGCGATAGTCACGACTATTATAACTCCGAAGCACATACGGGTGAAGTATTTTTACCGATGATTACCGATGAAGAACCTCTGTACATTGGTTTCTTCCATACCGGGGCCTATCAGGAATCGTTGGGTGGTTATGGGGGTATTCAGCACTGTCTTATTCCGGCACCCAAGCATGTGCTTATCCACAGAAATGAAGATGGTGAGATTACCACAGAACTATTTGCAAAGGAACAATCGAGTACCAGCATGATGAAACTCTTAGGCTACGAAGGCTCGCCCGAATAAATAGCACAATTCAGTTTACAACCTTTTTCCTATTTTAGTCATCTAATTAGCACAGCAGATGGCGCGACTACTGTTTATAACATTAGTTTTAATCTTGTTGCAAAGTAACCATACACTTAGTGCACAAGACCTTTATACTGCGCGCGGCTTCTGGCAGGAAACCAAAAAAGAAACCTATCGCAAAATTGCCGATCGTAAACTAAAAGGTGATTCCCTCGCTGCAACCGAACTGGCCTACTTAGAAGATTACGAAAAATACCTGGCGAGTTATTACGAGCGTTTGTCCGATGAAGAAAAACGAAAATATCAGCAGCAAAAAACACAATGGGATTTTGAACTGGCTGCACCTTCAACCAACACCAAAGATTTTGAATTGCGGACCCGCGATCGGTTAATAAATGGAGTGTATGGTGCTTACTACGGAATAAGTATTGTAGTTGGCACCGAAGCAAGTGGCCCCGCAGCTGTTGGCATTATTCCGCTTACGGCCGGGCTTTGGCAACTGGGGCCAGTAATCAACAAGAAAAAATATCAAGGTATAAATGCCAATACCATTCGTGCAGGAAATTCGGGAAGGTTATTGGGTTTAGTGAACGGTGCATTTTTAGGCTTAGCCCTTGCGGGAGATTCTGATAACTCAGGCAATACTGCGTTGTTGTTTTCAACAGCCGGTAGCATTGCGTTGGGTGAAATTGGTTTTCAAACACAGAAGCGTAAAAATTTTTCGGAAGGGCATATTGAAATGATGCGACACTATGGATTTCTGGGGCCCTTTACTGCCGGTATGATAATCGCCTCGAGCGAAACCAGCGACAATCATGCTATTGGTGCCGGCTTGTTAGGTGGTGGAGTGGTGGGCTTGGTGATTGGTCATAACGTGGCTAAAAAATATGATTATAGCCAAGGCGATGTAGACGCGATAAGCGCACTTTCAATAGTAAGTGCAGGCTTTGGTTTTGCACTAGTAGCTGAAAGCCTAAATGCAAACGATAATCCGGGAGTTTTTCTTTTGCCTGCTGCAACTACAATTGTAGGATCAATGTTGGGTCTGAAATCCGTGAAAGGAATTCACCTCACCAAATCGCAAGGCAATATGATTTCGTTTGCTACCGGAGGTGCCGCGCTGGTTGGCCTCGGGCTTATGGTTGTGCTTGAAGCAGAGTCGGGTTTGTTGGCCATTGGTGTACCTTCTTTGTTTGCCCTGATTGCTCACCAGGCCATGTTCACATCGTACAAAAAAGAAAACCTGGCGCAGTTAAAACTTGGGCAATCAGCTAACAAGCGCCTGCAACTTTCCATGAATGTGGCCCCCGNNCTACCTGATAGTCGGCTTTGTTTTCGGGTTCTACTTCATCGCCAATCTGAATTGTTTTTATACCCAGCTTACGCGCAGGAATAATATCACGCCCTCTATCCCCTACCATCCACGAGGCCGCAATGTCGATTGAAAATCGGGCTATGGCTTTTTCGAACATCAGTGTACCCGGCTTCCGCGAAAGCGATTCGGTAACCGAAGCATGGTATGGACTAAAATAAAAATGATCGATGCTGTTGCCCGACATCTGTTGAAAGTACTGGTGGCAGGCATCCATTTGTTCTTGTGTGTAAATACCTTTCGTAC
>DEIA01000065.1:0-434 GCA_002352225.1 Flammeovirgaceae bacterium UBA2786 | reverse complement strand
GTTTGGAAACCTGTTTTATTTAGTTTTGTTATACTGGGTAAACCGCCCGGTTAAAACAAAAGGCTTTTGAACAACGCGATAGTCATTATACCTACTTATAATGAAAAGGAGAATATCACCATGATAATCGACACGGTGTTTTCGCTTCCGAAAGATTTTGATATTCTGATTGTGGATGATAACTCGCCCGATGGCACTGCGGAGATTGTGAAAGACTTGCAGAAAGGCTACAACTCCAAAACCGAAACGCGACTGCACCTGATGCAACGGCCCGGTAAGCAAGGTTTAGGCACGGCCTACATTCAGGGCTTTAAGTATGCACTGCAAACCGGCTATGATTTTGTATTGCAGATGGATGCCGATTTTTCGCACAATCCAAAAGATTTAATTAATCTTTATTTGAATTGTTCAGAATGGGGAAGCGATCTTTCGGT
>DEIA01000051.1 GCA_002352225.1 Flammeovirgaceae bacterium UBA2786 | reverse complement strand
GCCATTAAATCACCAGCCAGGTTATACATCATCGATTCAGGACTAATCAGATAAACTGGATTAAAGGCCTGAAACCCAATACCAGCATGTATCCCCAGCGAAGGATAAAAGTTTGCTCTGGCTGCCTTCACACTTAGTTTACGGGCTTCCAACTCAAATTCGGATTGGCGTATGTCAGGCCGGTTAGCCAGTAATTGCGATGGAATTCCTGATTGAATAGAATCCAGATTAATAGTTAAAAAATTAGCTGAGCTTCGTACAACAGGCGCTGAGAATTTAGCGGTAAGAAAACGAATTCTGTTTTCCAATTCGATAATGCGTTGCTTAATATCATATTGTAGGTTTTGGGTATTAAGCATTTGTGCTTCAAATCGATTTACGGCCAGTTGTGTAACCTTGGCGGCAGCTTTCTGTTGAACTACTGTCTGAAATGCATCGGTTTGAACGGTTATACTCCTTGAAATGATTTCAAGTAAATTGTCCAATGCCATCAATTCATAATATGAATCTGCGATCTCGCTTATCAGGTTTGTTACCAGAAAATTTTTACCTTCTATACTGGCAAGATAATTCATGGCAGCGGCCTTCTTTGAATTCCGTAATTTTTTCCAGATGTCAACTTCCCAGGTGGCCGAGGCTCCCAGCATATAATCCTGCATAGGTTCCGGAAACGCAGTACCGGGTTTAACTTCCAATTGATGTTCCACCGCACCCATGCGGGTGTACTCTCCTAATTTCTCTAATCCTGCTCCGGCCCCCAATCCAACAAAAGGAAGGTATTCGCCTTTGCGCGCGCGTACTTCATTTTTGCTGATTTCAATTTCCTGCAAAAAGATATTAAGCTCCTGATTTTTTTTAAGAGCCGTATCGATAAGGGCAATCAGATTCTGATCATTAAAGTACTTCCTCCAGTTTACGGTAGCAACCGTAACGGTATCTTGCGTTTTATTGAAGGTAGCTGGCGTGTATTTGTTTTCTGTTCTGGCTGTGGGTTTTAATGCCTGGCAACCCCATACAACTAGTACGATCAGAATAAGACCTGTTGATTTAATTATTGAACTGACTTTCATTTTGATTCTTTTTGCGTTTGGCTACTTTAAGTAATAGTTGTAGTTTCTGAATCTTCTTCATTACAGATGCCTCGGTGTGGGGTTCCATTATTTCTTCCGTAAAGGGCATCAGGTCTTCATCTTTTATTAATTTTTTACCTTCTGTTAGTTTAGCGAAGATGTAATAGAGGCCGGGTACTACAATTACCCCAAACAATGTTCCCAGTAGCATACCCCCCAGGGCAGATGATCCGATCGTACGGTTTCCTACTGCACCCGCTCCGGTTGCACGCACCAGAGGTATTAATCCTGCAATAAATGCAAAGGATGTCATCAATATTGGACGAAAGCGAACCCGTGCACCTTCTATGGCAGCCAGCGCAATGCTCGAACCCTGGTTTTGTTTTTGTACAGCAAACTCAACAATCAATACCGCATTTTTACCCAGTAGTCCAACTAACATAATCAAACCAATCTGTGCGTAAATGTCGTTGGCCAGGCCCATCATCTTTAGCAGGAGCAAGGCACCAAAAATTCCTGCGGGTAAAGAAAGCAACACGGCAAATGGAATAACAAAACTTTCGTATTGCGAGGCTAACACGAGATACACGAAAATCAACACGATAACAAAGATGTACAAGGCTTCATTACCCCGATGTGCTTCATCGTATGATAGACCTTCCCACGCAATGTCATAACCATGTGGTAATGTTTGTGCGGCAACTTCTTTAATGGCATCAATGGCATCACCGGTTGTATAGCCAGGCGCAGGCAGGCCGCGTATGGCCGATGAGGTATAAAGATTAAAGCGTGTGATTTCGTTAGGTCCCTGCTTTTTTACAAGTGTGGCAAAGGAAGAGTAGGGTACCATTTCATCCCGGTCATTTTTTACAAACAGATCGAGGATATCGGTTGGTAGTCTTCTGTATTCAGGAGCGGCTTGCGTATAAACTTTAAAGAAGGTATTAAAGCGGGTAAAGCCTTGTTCATACGTACTACCAATCAAAATGTTCAGGTTCTCCATAGCTGTTCCAATGGAAACTCCCTTTTGCATGGCCTTCTCATTATCGATCACAATCTCATACTGCGGATAATTGGCAGCATAGAATGTGAACAGGCCTGTAAGTTCTTTACGTTGTTTAAGCGCTTCCATAAACTCCTTGTTGATGGCATCGAACTCGTGGTAATCAACGGTACTGTTCTTATCAAGCATGCGCAACGAAAAACCATCAGATGATCCATAACCAGGCACAGCCGGAGGTTCAAAATACTCTACCACAGCTCCCAGGTCCTTGGTCTTTTCTTCCAGTTCTTCTATCACCTCCTTTACGGAGTGCTTGCGATGCTCCCAATCTTTCAGATTGATCAAACACGTACCGGCATTGGAACCACGACCTTCCGTAAGAATTTCATAACCAGCCAGAGAAGTTACCGACTGTATGTCTTCAATTTCTTCGGCTATGCTTTGAAGCTGATGCGAAATATGATTGGTACGCTCCAACGTGCTACCGGGCGGGGTTTGAATAATGGCATAGATTTGCCCCTGATCTTCGTTTGGAATAAAGCCGGAAGGGAGTTGTTGATTAATGCCAACAATACCAAAAGCAAAAATCACAAACAGGGCGATGGTTACTACCCTGCGGTTTACAATTAGTTGTAAGAGGTTAGTGTACTTACCGGCAACTTTTTCAAATGCCCGGTTAAACCAATCAATAAACAATTGAACCGGTGTTTTCTTTCTCTTCTTTCCATGATGATTTTTTAAGATCATCGCGCAAAGCACCGGGGTTAATGTAAGGGCTACTATACCCGACAGAACAATTGAACTACCCATGGTAATGGCGAACTGCCGATAGAACACACCAACGGGTCCGGTCATAAAGGCAATAGGTACAAATACAGCCGTCATTACCAGCGTAATGGCAATTACTGCCCCGCCTATTTCGTCTAATACTTTTTTTACAGCGTTGAAGGGTGAGAGATTTTCTTCCTCCATTTTAGCATGTACTGCTTCAACCACTACAATAGCATTATCCACCACAATACCAATAGCCAGCACCAGGGCGAATAGGGTAATCAGGTTAATGGTTATTCCCATCATCTGCATAAACACAAAGGCTCCAATCAGGGAAACCGGTACAGCCAGAATGGGTATTAATGTAGAGCGCCAATCGCCCAGAAAGATAAATACAACCAGGGCTACTAATATAAATGCTTCTACCAGTGTATGAATTACCTTGTCGATAGATGCGTTAACAAATTTCGATACATCGTAATTTATTTCATAGTCCATGCCAGGAGGGAAATCTTTTTTGAGTTCCTCCAGTTTTTCTTTAGTAGTGGCTATTACTTCGCTTGCATTGGTTCCAATATTCTGTTTTAACACAATGGAGGCAGAAGCGTAGCCATCTTTGTTTGAATAGATGTCGAAAAACTCGCTACCTAATTCAACGCTGGCAATGTCTTTTAATTTCAGGATTTCACCATCCGCATTAGCGCGGATAATAATATTCTCATATTCTTCGGGCTTATTAAATCTGCCTTTATAATAAAGCGTGTACTCCAGCGATTGTGCACTCTTTCCGGATGCCTGACCTAACCTTCCCGGGCGGCCAATCAGACTTTGTTCCTGCATGGCTTCCATCACTTCTTCTGTAGAAACGTTGTACGCACGCATTCGATCGGGCTTCAGCCATACGCGCATCGCAAAGGTGCGGCTACCCAAAATCTGCGCTCGTCCCATTCCTTTTATGCGCTGCAGTTCTGGAATAATGTGTACGTTAGAATAATTGTATAGAAACTTTTCATCAGCATTCTTATCGGTGCTGTATAAGTTAACATACATCAGCATGCTGGGCTGAATAGGCGTAATAATAATCCCTTCGCGCTGTACCAGGGGCGGCAGATTATTCATGATGGCATCTACGCGTGTTTTTACATTTACTACCGCTGCACTCGGATCGGTGCCGGGTTCAAAAATAATCTGCACGGTTGCTTCACCGGCACTGGTGGCATCGGATGTCAGGTAGAGCATACCCTGCACGCCATTGATGGCACGTTCAAGCGGAATCAGGGTCGACTCAACCAGAATCTGTGCACTTGCACCCGGGTAGGCAATAAAAATGTTTACGCGGGGCGGGGCAATATCCGGAAACTGTGAAATCGGCCTTGTCTGAATAGCCAGTATACCTAAGAATACAATGGCTAACGAAATAGAAATAGCAAGAACCGGTCGTTGAATGAATTTACTAAACATAGTAGTTTGATTTAGCGGTTCTTACTCGGCTTTTAAATTCTGCATTTCGTGAAGGATGGCATAGAAAGTTTTTTGTTTAAAATTTATTTTATCTCCGTTCTTAACTTTTCTAATGCCTTCTACCAGAATATGGTCGGATGGGCTAATACCTGATGACACATTGTAGATGTGTGGCATTTCATTTTCAATATGAATTTCCTGCGCCTGTACAATATTGTCTTTATTCACTACGAACACAAATTTCTTATCAAGCACTTCGTAAGTAGCCGACTGGGGTATAAGCGTAGCTCCTTTTACAGGGGTGTACATATAGATATTTCCCGTTTGGCCATGGCGCAGCAAACGATTGGGGTTGTTGAAGGTGGCCCGGAAGGCAATGTTTCCGGTCTCGTTATTGAAATCCGATTCAATGGTTTCTATAATTCCATCCTGATCAAACATTTCGTGGTTAGCCATTTGCAACCTTACATGCGACCGGGCCTGAGAATTTTTTTCGGTAGTATAATTAATATACTCTGCTTCGGGCACATTAAAGTAAACCCACATTTTTGCATTGTCCGATAGCGTGGTAAGCAGTTCACCTTCATCCAGTAAACTACCCGTACGCACATCATTAAAACGGCCCAC
>DEIA01000063.1 GCA_002352225.1 Flammeovirgaceae bacterium UBA2786 | reverse complement strand
GCTTCTTCTTCGCGCACAGCGGCCAGGCTGTCGCCAGCGGGAATTTTAGCATGATCGGTAACGCCATACCGGCCATCGGTAGCAATGGCAAGATAGACCGTTACACCTTCGGCCGCATATTTTGCGAGCACCGGAGCTACGGTAGCTTCATCATCGGGGTGTGCAAAGATGGCGAGCAGTGTGCGGGGAGTGGAAGATGTGTGTTGTTCGGGTTGGGCGCATTGCACCAACAAGCAGATAAGTAATAAAGTAAGCCAGCGCATAAACAGGTAAGATTAGGAAGAGGTAAGGTATTGAATTTTTTGGTTGAAAGGCAGTGATTTTTGTATCGGGGTAGATACAGGTTTGCCGATTGATTTTTTTAGTAGCTTCGTTCGCACAAATTTTTATGGTATGAGTTTGAACAGACGTGATTTTATCCGGAAGAGTGCCCTTGGAGCACTCGGTATTACCTTTCTTCCCTCGCTTATAACCAGGGGTTCTGTTAATGAGCGGGTGCGTATTGCGCATATCGGGTTAGGAGGTATGGGGAACCAACACATGGAGTGGTTCGCCAATTTACCGGGGGCAGAGGTGGTGGCATTGTGCGATGTAGATCAGAATCATCTGGCAGCTACACTCGGGTCGCTCAAAAAAATTAATTCCGAAACGAAAGCTTCTACCTACGAAGACTTTCGTCATGTATTAGACCGGAAAGATATTGATGCGATTACCATTGCCACACCCGATCACTGGCATGCGCAAATTGCATCGCTCGCCTTTCAGGCAGGCAAAGATGTGTATGGCGAAAAACCGCTTTCCTATAGTGTGCAGGAAGGTAAAACCATGTTGCTGAATCAGACCAAATACAACCGGGTGTTTCAGTTAGGCACACAAATACATGCCGGTGATAATTACCATCGCGTAGTTGAAATAATACGGAGCGGAGCAATTGGAAAAGTGCACACCGTACGACTTTGGAAAAATGCTTTTTCACCGGGCCTGGGTGAAGCAAAAATTCAAACTCCACCCGCAGGGCTTAACTGGGATATGTGGCTTGGACCAGCACCCTTTAAAGAGTATGTACCCGAGCGTTGTCATTTTACGTATCGCTATTTTCTCGATTACTCAGGAGGCGTGTTTGCAGATTTCTGGTGCCACATTGCTGACGTAGTGTGGTGGGCCATTGAACCCAAAGGATTAAAGCGAGTAACAGCACGGGGCGAAAAAACAGATGGGCAGGCCGATGCACCTAAATGGCTGGATGCCGAATTTGAATTTACAGACCTGAAACTTTTCTGGACTACGCAACCACCCAATGTGCCGGGAGCGGCCGAACGTAATATAGGAGCATACTTTGAGGGTGACAAAGGAACATTGATTTGTGATTATAGTACCATGTCCATTTCCATTAATGGAGAAACGGTTAGCGATATCCCTTCGGTTTCACAAACGGTTCCGCGCTCGCCCGGTCACCAGCAAAATTTTATTGATGCCGTAAAATCGCGCACACAACCCGAATCCAATCTTGCGTATGCACGCGAGATGACCTTGCCTATGCACCTGGCTTTACTTTCGTGGCGATTAAACCGCAGCCTGAATTGGAATGCAGGAAAAGAAAAGTTTCTTAACGATAAGGAAGCAAATACATATTTAAACCGCCCCTATAGAAAAGAGTGGAAATTAATTTGAGGGTTTCCGCCACAACTCCAACCCTGTAAAATAATCTTCTTTAATAAGACTCATGAGTTGTGCTGGCGTAGGATTGATCTGATAAAAAACATAATCATCCTGCTCAATCTTTTTTACCTTCAGTTTTTTGTTGAGCCTTTGCAGTTGTTCCCCGGTTTCGGTTTCGAGGTTGATAGACATTAAAGTGAGTACATTAGGCGACTTCACTTTTAGCAATCGTAAAATCCATTGATCTCCTTCTTTAAAATTGATGAAGAAATAATTTTCGTACTGTTTTACTACCAGTGTATCGCTCAGATGTGCGGCTCCAAGCCAATCTTTTCCGGCAGCGTCTTTTGTGCGATATCCCCAGGGTTCGATAATAATGGTATCGCCCATTTCGCCTGTTGTGTTATCACGTATTTGATATTCGCCACAGATTGATTGGGGAAGTTGACGTAAGGCGGCAACTCCTGCCGGTTGTGCTTTTGTAAAAGAAACCTCCTGGCAGGAGAGTAGTAACAAGGCCCAGCAACAACAAAGTATGATAAAACCGGAACGCATATTACCTGATTTTAAGAATTCAATTAATTAGCAGGTTTAATAACATACGTAGTTTCTTGTTTGGAATACCGATTGGCCAGCCCGGGTATTCTTTTAAAAACATTGGGCATTACCTGATGGGGGTCTATAATCATCTCGGGCAAATCCTGGCTAAACGCTTTATCGATCAATACAACATTTTGGAAATAATCCACATCACGAAAGTAGGGTTCAGAAACAGACCAGTCGTAAAAGCCGGTTGCAAGTTTGTTGTTTTCGAAATATCCCCATTGTTCATCCAAAACCAGAATTCGTTTGTTGCTGGGCGCTGATGGTACATTGCTGAAAAACATCTTCGAGTAATCAATTTTATTTATCATATCGTAACGGGCCAGGTAGGCAATCGTTACAATGCCACCGGCAAAACCCCATAATAAAATTTCGGCAAGCCATTTTCTGCGTACCAGTAAGATGTAATGGCTAATGAAATAAGCAAGTGATGGCGCATACGTAATTACACGGTGCGGAGCCATTTTACCACGTATTCCAATTTCGGTTATGGCAATTAACAACCAGAAAAACATAATCTGTAAAAGCTGCGATTGATATTTGGTAAGGCGGGCTTCGCGGTTTACCATTACAAGCGAAAACAAAAAATAACCGATTGGAATAGCCGACAGGTAAAGCATAGCCCGTAACGAAACCGGATTGGCTACAAACCAGGTTGTGCCTTCATAGAAGTTGCTCCACAAGAATTCAAAGTTTCCATTAAAATAAAAAGCAACCATAAGCAGCAGATGAGGCAGCGAAAAGCCAAAAATCAGGAGAAGCGTTTTGCGAATGGATAGGCGTGTAAAAACAGCCAGAATAATAACGGTACCCGGAAGAAACACACTATACGAAAGAACAAACAACGAGGCCAGCCCCAGATAAAGACCAAGCAGCAGAAGGGTGTCATCGCGCTGCACACGAAACTCAACCTCTTTAAATAAATTATTAAGTGCAAGAAGCAGTAGGGTAGAGGCCAATAACTCGGGCGATAGNNATAGGTGCTTTCGCTCTGGGCTTTATTGTTGATTAGTAAAATGGTGAAGTAGGCACCCTGTAAAAAGATAAGGAGAAAGGCAACCATATGCCGGGCCGTAAGCGAGCGCCCAAACAACCACTCTGCCCAACTGTAAAACCAGGCTGCTAATGGAGGTACAGTAGTATGCACCTCGGTGTACAGACTTTTATTACTATTAAGAGCCTCGCCCAGCACGATAGACTGTAGTTCTGAAAGCGTGGTGGCCACAGGATCAATGAAGAACCCAAGGCCAATTAGTACCAACAGGATAAAAATGGCAAGTAACCGGTAAGGATCGTTTATTCGGAAAAAGCGAAGCAGCACAAAACACAGTTTTAAACAGACACAAATAAACAAAAAGTTGCCCGTACACCCCGATCATAATAATATCGGCTAACTATTATCTTTGTACGCATGAGCGGAACGGTACGACAGCAGAAATACAACAAACTGATTCAAAAAGAGCTAAGCGATATCTTTTTAAAAGATAAGCGAGGTATTTTGGGTAATGCCTTTATAACCATTGCAGATGTTCGCATTAGCCCTGATTTAAGTGTGGCAAAGGTTTATTTAAGCATGACTTTAGTCAAAGATAAAAAGGCGGTATTACACAGTATCGAATTGCACAAGAGCGAAATACGCAAAGCGCTGGGCGATCGTATTCGTAACCAGGCCCGCATTGTGCCGGCATTGGTTTTCTTTATTGATGAGGTAGAAGAAAACGCACAACGCATTGAAGACCTGATCAAGAATCTCAATATCCCCAAAGAGAGCAAAGAATAAACCCGAAACAGTTGAATCTTTCGTTATTTATTGCCAGGCGATACTTCTTTTCAGGCCGAAAGAAAAACTTCATCAATATTATTTCCATTCTTGCCATTACCGGCATTGCCTTTTCAACAGCAGCTTTGGTTATTGTGCTTTCTGTATTTAATGGGTTAGAAGATTTACTGCGCGGCCTGTATACTTCCTTCGATCCTGAACTTAAAATCGAACTAAAGAAAGGAAAATCCTTTGAGGTAAATGAGAAGCTGATGGATCAGCTAAAAGAAGTACCCGGTGTAGGCATAATTACTGAGGTAATTGAAGATTATGCCTATGTGCGGTATCGTGATGCCGATATGGTTGTTACGTTAAAGGGGGTAAGCGATAGTTTTCTGGATCAGCACCGGTTGGATAACAGCATGGTGGAAGGCAAACTGATTTTGAGCCAAAATGAAATCGACTATGCCGTAGTCGGCAGAGGGGTTCAATATGCGCTGTCATTAAATGTGACCGAGAATATTCATCCATTGCAAGTATTTTATATTAAAAATCTGAAAGCAACAGGGTTAGACCCATCTCAGCTTTATGCACGCAGAATTATACAACCGGGTGGAGTATTCTCTATCGAAAAAAATTATGACGACAATTATATTTTTGTGCCGCTTCATTTTGCGCAAGACCTGCTTACCTATGGCAACAAGCGCACCAGCCTCGAAATAAAAACCACCGGCAAACTATCCTTACAAGAAACCCAGGCCGGAGTAGCCAATGTATTGGGCCCCGAATTTTCTGTGCTTACCAACCAACAGCAACATGCTGATTTGTATCGGCTGCTTAAAATTGAAAAACTTTTTACATTCATAGCGCTAACCTTGCTTATCCTGGTTGCGTCCATTAACATTTTCTTTTCGTTAATGATGTTAGTCTTAGATAAGAAAAAGGATATATCCGTTTTGTTTGCGATGGGTAGCAGTACAAACCTTATACGAAATATATTTTTAAGTGAAGGAGCATTGATTGCCTTTACCGGAGCACTGGCAGGCCTGGTGTTGGGGGGTGCAGTATGCTGGCTTCAGGATTCGTTTGGATTAATAGGTATGGGTATGGAGAACGCCATTGTTTCAAGCTACCCGGTTAAAATGAAACTTACCGACTTTGCCCTTACCGCATTGGTTATTGTAATGATTACCACATTGGTTTCATTCTATCCGGCTCGCCTGGCCGCCCGCTCATATGCACTGGAAAGGCTTTAGCATGTAATTAGCGGGCATGTTTTTAGAGGAAATTCAAGTAAAAATTTGCCACTAAATTCATAATTTGCAATTCTGCTTAGTGTGTAAGTAGCCCATAATGGCCGTTTTGGCTTACTCAGGCTGCTTTTGGCACCAGGTAGATTTTGTAAACAGGTTATGAAAGTATCTGCAGCCCAACCCTTTCAGATTATTTACTCGCTGTACCAGCACGAGTACCTGGGCTATATTTTCGAATCGTTTATTGTACACCTTGACGAGAAAGGAAAACTCACCTATCAACATCAGAACATTTCGCATAAAAATGCACGCGAGTTCTCCAAAGGCCTTGATAGCCGCGATTTTGAGTTGATTGAAATGATGGATGGCATGAGCCAGGATGCAGTGCTAAAACACTTTTCTAAAAAAGTGATGAAACCCGATGAGTTCTTCAGCAAGGTATTTAAAAAAGATAAAGGAGATGAACCGTTGCAAGAACAAATAGAAGCTTTTATGGAAAAGCGCAGGGCCGCTGTGCTGGAAAAAATAAAAGGCAAGCTTTTGTTTGAGATGGGGAACGATGGCGAGCCCACGTGGCGCAAAATTGAGGTACTGGAAGAACGCGCCAACATTCAATTTCATTTTAAGCGCAGCGAAAACAGCACCGTGTATTACCCAACCATTACACTCCAGGGAAAGAAAGTAGATATACCCAACCCGGCAGCCTACCTTATTTGCAAACAACCAGCCTGGATGGTGTTGAACGGAAAACTGTATGGATTCGAAAAGTTTGTAGATGGACGAAAGCTTCTTCCGTTTCTGGCTAAAAAAAGTGTAGAGATTCCAAAAAAACTGGAAGAAACATATTACAACCGATTTATTGGGCCACTGATAGCAGCCTTTGATGATGTGGAGGCGCAAGGGTTCGACATCAACAAGAATGAGTACACTCCGCACCCATTATTAAGTATTTCAGAATTGCCATCGGCCAATGTAAAAAATGTGCCTTCGCTTTTTGGCAGCGCCCATGCACCCGATGGCCCCAGCGATGATGAAGCGGGAAAAATTGTTTTCGATTTGTCTTTTAAGTATGGTAAACATCGGTTCCGCGGAGACGCCTTTATGCCCGTAAGCGTTACCGTAGAGAAAAAGGAAAACGATTATATTTTTCATCGCGTTAAACGCGACCTTGATTCTGAAAAAAAATATGCTCAGACATTAATAAAGTTAGGGCTGCCCTTGCGCGGGTTTCGCACAGCCGTTGATAAAGCTCAGGCGTTTTCGTGGCTGAATGAAAACCGCGTAAACCTGCTTAACCTTGGTTTTGAAGTAAGCCAGCCCGAAAACCGGGATAAAAAATATTTTGTTGGCAAAGCTGTAATCGAACTGGAAGTAAAAGAGAATATCGATTGGTTTGATATTCATGCCAAAATCCGGTTTGGCGAGTATGAAATATCGTTTAAGGAGTTGCGCAAGCTAATCATTAAAAAGAAGGTAGAATTCAAACTGCCAAATGGCGAAATTGCAATTATACCCGAAGCGTGGCTGGTAAAATATGGCGATTTGTTTGCGCTAAGCGAAACACAAGAGAACAGCGAAAAACCGGTTCTAAAAAAACATCATATCAGTCTTTTAAAAGAACTGGAAGAAGGCAGCCTGGCCAAAGTACACATGAGCGAGCGCCTGCGCAATCTGCAATCATTCAGTGGCATCAGAGATTATGCATTGCCGCAGAAATTTGAAGGCACATTAAGGCCTTATCAAAAAGCCGGGTACAATTGGCTCCGTTTTCTTAACGAATTTCATTTGGGGGGTTGCCTGGCCGATGACATGGGCCTTGGTAAAACGGTGCAAACGCTTGCCCTCTTGCAAGCTGAGAAAGAAAAAGGAAATGTGGGCACTTCGTTATTAATCATGCCTACTTCTCTGGTATATAATTGGGAGATGGAAGCATCCCGGTTTACGCCCGATCTGAAAATACTAACCTATACCGGCACTTTACGCAACAAAGACATTAAGCGATTTAGCAAATACGATGTTGTGCTAACCAGCTATGGCATTACGCGGCTTGATATTGATCTGCTTAAGCAGGTCTACTTCAACTATATTATTCTGGACGAATCGCAGGTAATAAAAAACCCGACCTCAAACATTGCCAAAGCCGTAATGGAGTTGAAGTCGCGTTACAAACTTACGCTTACCGGCACCCCGCTCGAAAACACAACACTGGATTTGTGGTCGCAAATGACGTTTATTAATCCGGGGTTATTAGGAGGCCAAACGTTTTTTAAAAATGAGTATCAGCAACCCATTGAAAAGAAACGCGATGAAGCAAAAACCAAAAAGCTTAATTCGATTATTAAACCCTTTATTTTGCGCAGGTTAAAATCGCAGGTAGCTACTGATTTGCCCGAGAAAGTAGAAAATGTGTATTACACCAACATGACTACGGAGCAGGAAAAGAAATATGAAGAGGTAAAGTCATTCTATCGTCATAAAATTCTGGATCAGATTGATAAGGAAGGAATCAACAATACCCGGATGATGATTCTGGAGGGACTAACCAAATTGCGTCAGATTTCTAACCACCCCAAAATGGTTGATATGCGCTACGAAGGAGATTCTGGTAAACTGGAAGATGTTTCGTATATGTTAGAGAATGCGCTGCTGGAGGGGCACAAAGTTTTGGTGTTTAGCCAGTTTGTAAAGCACCTGGGAATTGTGAAAGCCTTGTTGAAAGAAAGAAAAATTCCTTTTGCCTATCTGGACGGATCGAGTACCGACCGAAAAGAACAGGTAGATAAATTTAATAAAGACGAAAACCTTAAAGTTTTTCTTATCTCAATAAAAGCAGGGGGCCTTGGGTTAAACCTTACGGAAGCAGATTATGTATTTATTCTCGATCCGTGGTGGAACCCGGCTGTGGAAGCACAAGCTACAGACAGAGCGCATCGGATAGGGCAGAAGAAAAAAGTTTTTAGTTACAAGTTCATTACACGAAATACTGTAGAGGAGAAAATTCTTACCCTGCAAAAACACAAACTCAAACTTTCTGAGAACCTGATCCAATCAGAAGAAAGCGTGATCAAAGCGCTTTCGCGGGAAGATATTGAGATGTTGTTGAATTAATCAGTCGCGTTTTTTCCAGCGGTTGTGCGACCACAACCAACCCGCGGGGTTTTTCTCAATTATTTTCTCGGTTGCTTTGGCATAGTAATCTACTACCCGGTTTGAACCCTTTTCATACGGAGGCTCATCAATTAGCACATATTCAGCTTCGTAATATCCGCGCTTCTTTTTTTGGATGGCACAATAAACGACAGGGTATTGCAGTAGTACAGCAAGTTGGCCGATAGCCTGATGAAAGGCTGTTTCCTGATGAAGAAAAGTAGTCCAGTATTTTTTATCGCGACCTTTTCCCGGAAACTGATCGGCTACAATGGCAACACCACGCAAAACATGTTTTCGTGAAATGGATTCGCGGGCTACAAGGTGCCGTTTGATGGGATGCGCGCCAAACCGGGTTCGGCCGGCCAGCGAAAAATTATTGAAGAGTTTGCTGCTTTGTTCCTGATACACAAAATCTACAGGATGATTTAATGAACCGGCAGCCACCAGCCATTCCCAGTTAAACTGATGTGAGGCAAGCATGATAATTGATTTTCCCTGATTAAAAAAAGTTTGGACGGCTGCAAGGTTGGTGAATTGCATACGCTTTCTGAGCTCTGTTTCAGAAATGGTAAGAAGTTTTAGGGTTTCAACCACATAGTCGCAGAGATTTTTGTAAAACTGTTTTTCTATCCGTTTAAGCTCTTCGTCTGATTTTTCGGGGAATGAATTTCTAAGATTCTTCTTTACCAGTTTACGTCTGTAGCCAACCAACCGGTAGCCAATAAAATACATAAAGTCTGAAAGCAGGTAGAGTACAGGAAACGGAATCCGCGAAAGCAGCCTCAATAAAAACATGGTCACAAAAATAGGGTAATGTTTTATTACTTTTGCTTTCTATTCTATGAAGAACAAAGTAGTAGTTATAACGGGCGGGTCATCGGGTATCGGGTTTGCCCTTGCCGAGCGGTTTGGAAGAAGCGGATCTAAGGTTTTGATTACAGGGCGTAACGCAATCGAATTGAACAAGGCAGCCGAGGTACTACAAGCCAAAGGTCTAACCGTAGCGGCCTTTCGGGCCGATGTAAGCAAAGAAGAAGATAACAAAGCAATGGCTGGCGAGGCCATCAGGCTTTACGGCACAATTGATATTTTAATTAATAATGCAGGCATCTCTATGCGGGCATTATTTACGGAAGTGGATATGGACGTAGTAAAAAGTGTAATGGACATTAATTTCTATGGCGCACTATATGCCACGCGTTATTGTTTACCAGAAATTACGAAGAACAAAGGTTCTGTGGTTGGTATATCATCTATCGCAGGCTTTATCGGTTTACCCGGGCGCACCGGTTACTCGGCCAGTAAGTTTGCATTAAACGGATTTCTGGATGTATTGCATGCAGAGGTATTAAAAGCGGGTGTTCATGTACTTACCGCATGTCCGGGGTTTACCTCATCTAACATACGAATGCGGGCCTTAACAAAAGATGGAACAACACAAGGTGAGTCGCCACGGGCAGAAGAAAAAATGATGACAGCCGAAGAGTGCGCCAATCATATATATAATGCAGTAGTAAAGCGCAA
>DEIA01000068.1 GCA_002352225.1 Flammeovirgaceae bacterium UBA2786 | reverse complement strand
GCCATAAAAAGTATGCCCGATTCGTGCCAGACCACAACCCGATTTCAAATAGAAAATGTAACACCCGGCCCATACTCTTTTACGTTTAGCGGCACGGCATTCGATGCTACCCGTAGCTTTCATTTAACCGATTATTTTACAGACTCTACTTTATCTCTTCACGATGGAAGCAGTTATACTTTTGAGGTTACTACCCAACCCCTTTCTTATGCAAAAGACAGGTTTCAGTTTACAACAACAAATACATGGCCGCAGCCCACTATTAGTGTAAAAGGCGATACCCTTTTTTCCAGTGCAGGATCAGACAACCAATGGATGTTAAACGGGAATCGTATTGAAGGCGCCACGCAAGCATATTGGATAGCCCGACAAAACGGAATTTACCAGGTTCAGGCCCAATCTTCAGCCTGTGCAAAATTATCGGCACCACTTTCATTTGCTATTACTGGTGTTAGCATGCGCGAACCCTTTTTAATTTATCCTAACCCGGCTACAAACCAGATTACGATAAGTGGATTTACGCAAAATACTTCTTACGGGATAACCGATCTGAATGGAAAAGCCATGCAACGCGGTGTGCTTACCCCTAATCAGAATCAGATTGACCTGACCCTGACTTCTGGTATCTATATACTTTCGCTTGAAAATGGATCTCACCACATCAAACTTATTATCCGGTAGAAGCTTTACGTTACATTTGTTCCAATAATCCATGTATGAAAAGGTTTTTATCGGTTTTAAAAACAGGTAGTATAAACGTTGGTGTTTTTCTCGTTCTGCTAATAGTTGTGAACTGGCTTTGTGGTATTTATATGTCGGGCAAAGGCGGTGAAAAGCGAAATGAACTACCCAACTATGAAAATAATCGTGAGCATGCGCAGGATATTTTCTACGACTATCATCAGGTAACCCATCGGTATAAACCCTTTACCGAATGGCAAACCCTGCCGTACTCGGGCAAAACCCTTACCATAGATAAATCGGGCTACCGGGTACATCAATCCAACACCACCACAGAAGGGCCAGTGGTTAGATTCTTTGGAGGTTCAACCATGTGGGGCGAAGGTGCAGACGATGCCCACACTATTCCAGCTCTTTATCATAGCAAAGCCGGAAAAGGAAGCGTAGCCAATCATGGTCAGCTTGCATATAATTCGCGGCAGGAGTTGGAAACGCTTATTACACTTTATGCGCAGGGCCAGAAAACGGATGTGGCTATTTTTTATGATGGGGTTAACGATGCAGCCTTTTTATGCCCCACTGATATTACCGAGTTACCCGGGCATCGGTTAGTACCCATGTTTCAAAACAAAATATACGGAGGTAAAAAGCAGGTTTTACTAACCATCCTGAATAACCTGTTCACAGAAAATATTCTGCTCGTAATACGGCATGTAAAAAATGTAAACGATCAAAATAAGGGTTTATACAATTGTGCTGGCCAGGAGAAGGGAAAAGAGATTGCACGCATGTTAGTTGAAACCTGGGAAATGGCCCATACGCTTGTAACCAGCCGGGGTGGCAAATTCATCGCTATCCTGCAACCGGCATCTTATATTGGTAACCCGCGTTTAGACCATCTTACGTTAAATCAGGAGTTGGGCGAAAACTTTCAATTTGTTTACGATGAGGTTAAAAGATTAATGGCAGAGCGTAATCATCCCTGGTTTATTGACATGACTAATGCGTTTGATGGCGACCAGTATATCTATATTGATTTTTGCCATGTAACGGCTAACGGAAACGAAATAATTGCCGAACGGATAAACCAAATTCTGGAACAACCTTAGAGTTTAAGACGTTTGAAGATTGCTTCCGGAATGTTTTTAATAATGAGCATAATCCATCGCCAAACCGGCAATACATAAACTACATTCTTTTTTTTATTAACTGCCTTTAAAATTTTTGCTGCCACCTGTTTAGGTTGTGCAGTAAGCATAGCAGGCGTGGAAAGCCCGGCCAGCATACGGGTATTAATAAAACCGGGTTTAATAGTAACTACATGTATTCCCGATTTAAAAAGTCGATTACGCAAGCCGGATAAATAGGCCGTAAATCCGCTCTTTGCACTTCCGTATAAATAATTACTTTGCCGGCCCCGGTCGCCAGCTACAGAACTTACTCCTACAATAACACCCCGTTTGTTTTTTTCAAAATCTGTTGCAACCGCATTTAATATGGATACTGCACCCAGGTAATTAATGGTAAGTATTCTCGCACATTCCTGCCAATCGGAAAGTGCCAGATCATGATCGCCTAAGTAGCCAAAAACACAAACCACAACATCGGGTTTAACCTGCAGTTGGTTATAAAAGCCCTGATGGCTTTCTGTCTTCTCAGCATCAAATTCAAGCAGGCTTACCGATATGCCGTTACGAATTGTTAAATCTTTTTTTACGGGCTCTAAGCGATTTACATTCCTGGCGGCCAGCATAATATTACAGGATCGGGCAGCCCACAAATCTGCCACGGCAATGGCCACTTCTGATGTTGCTCCAAGAATCAATATGTTCTTCATGAAAATAAATACTTCATATTATTTTAACTCTAATCGCTTAGCAAGATAGGAGACTAATTTCTTATCAGGGTCTGTAGCGGCAAGAAACTTTGTAAAGTCTTCTGCGTGCGGATACGTTTGGTGAAAAATTTCAGGTTTCATCCTGGCATCTTTGGTCAGATATATCCGCCCTCCATATTCTTTTACAATCTTATCCAACTCGTCCAGAAATGAAAACAGTTTTGCATTTATCGGAATATCCAGTGCAAGTGTGTATCCTTCGGTATTAAAAGAGATGAGCCCCTCCTGACTTCCAAATTGTTTTAGTACAGCTAAAAAAGACCCCCAGCCCTGTTCACTTATCCGCTTTAAAATTGTATTAATTCCTTCCCTTCCGTTTTTCTGTGGAACTACAAATTGGTATTGGACAAATCCGTTTACTCCGTAGATTCGGTTCCAATTCAGAATGGAGTCTAACGGATAGAAAAATTTTTCGTACGGAGTTAATGTCTGTACCGATCGCTTTAAATTTTTAGCATAATAAAGCGCATTAAATGCTTTTAGCGAATACCCGTTAAGCACAAACGAAGGAAAGTTAAAGGGCACTGACAATGTTCCGGATGTGTTCGGGTAAATTTTGCGCGTTTTAATTTCATCTTTACGGGCATGTTCACCAAGCATCAAAATACTTCTGCCAAAAGAGTTTCCTTTTTTCAAACAATCAATCCAGGCTACCGAGTAGGTGTACGCTTTAAACTGATCGAACAAATCCAGGATTTCATTTAGCTCCCGGGCCTTAATCTGTTTACCGGTAATAAAACCCGATTCAACTTTTTTCAGGCTGAATGATACATCCAGTATAATACCGGTTAGCCCCATGCCTCCGCAGGTAAACCAAAAGAGTTCACTGTTTTCGTGTGCCGAGCACACCACTATTTTTCCCTGCGGGGTAAGCACACGCATAGACACAATATGGTTGGAGAATGAACCATCTTTGTGATGATTCTTTCCATGCACATCAGAAGCTACGGCCCCCCCCACTGTTATAAATTTAGTTCCGGGTGTAACGGGTAAGAACCAGCCTTTGGGAAGAATGAAATCAATTACCTGCGATAATAACATACCAGTCTGGCACCGGATTACGCCAGCGTTTTCATCAAACTGCAATATGCGGTTGAGTTTTAGTGAACTAACCACCCCTGAGTACAAGGAAGCATCTCCATAACAACGGCCATTTCCACGCATAATAAAAGGTTCGCCTTCAATCAGAAAACGGGTTAAGTCTTCCTCAAATAATGGCGACTCAATAACCGCTTCCTTTCTGGGATAGTTATTCCAATTTGTTATGCTTGTTCCGGCCAAATTTTTAGTCAAATTAATATATCTTTAAGGTTGCTGTCTACGGTTTAGTGCTACCTATGAAAAATTTCTTATCGGAAATTACCAGTCTGGAAAATTATAAATGGACCCACTGGGCCTTTATCTTTTCTGCCTATTTTGTACTGCATGTCTTTTTAATTTCAAACGCTACCCAAACAAATCTTGCTGTATTTCAGGCAGAAGCATTTCTGAAGGGCAATTTACATATTGATGCATACTTCTGGGATACAGCCCACTATAAAAATAATTATTACGTTACCTATCCGCCCTTTCCCGCCTTGCTAGTAACCCCTTTGGTTGCTATTTGGGGTTCTTCTATTAATTCATGGCTGATCAGTTTTATCGTATCCTGCCTGAGCATGGTTGTGCTATACAGAATTTTGCACCAGTATATGGGAAATTCAAAAGGGAAAGTCTGGGTTTTCCTTGCCTTTTTCTTTGGCAGCCCATACTGGTATGTACTTATTACCAGTACCTACATCTATTCATTTGCACACATTATCTGCACTGCGTTATTATTGTTGTTACTCCTGGAACTTTCAGGTAAGCAAAGGCTGGGTTGGATTGCCTTCTATTGGTCAATGGCCTTTATGACCCGGCAAATGACCCTTTTCTACGGAATACTTATTATTTACTTCGTTCTCTCCAACAACCCACCCCACGCATACCGAAAACTGGCCTTTATTGGATTGATCTTCGCACTGGTTACGATCTCGTATCTGCTGCTTAATTATATACGATTTGATAACCCGCTGGAAACCGGTTACTCCTATTTAGATTATGCCGGAACTATAAAAGCGCGGGTCGAAGCGCATGGTTTGTTCAGCTATAAATATTTCTTCTTCAATTTCTATCACATGCTGGTGAAGGGTCATAATCTGATCTTTTCAGGGCCAGAGCTTTTGCGGGTAACCGGTGTTGATTTATTCGGCACATCTATTCTGGCCGCAAGTCCCTTTGTTTTATTTGCTATTAAGTCTGATTTGCCACAAAAAATGAAAATATATCTTTGGATAACTCTTGTGTTAATTCTAACTGGCTTACTTTTCTATCATAACAATGGTTGGATGCAAGTTAACGGCCAGAGGTTTGCATTAGATTTTTTACCTATTCTGATTATTTTGATTGCCTCGGCTTACAAAACCATTCCGCCCTGGCTGTTTCGTTTAACAGTGCTGTACGCCATTGGTTTAAATATTTTAAGTTTTGCCATACATGCCATCTCTCAATAATCTTAATAAAAAGGTTACGTTAACGGCTGAGCTTTTGCCCATACTGGTAACTTCGCTTTTACCTCTGTTTTTCGATTTATCATACCAGATTAATTTATACATGATTTGGGAGGGCGCCTATCGTTTAAGCCTTCACCAACTACCGTATAAAGATTTTGGAATACCCATGGGGATATACGGCTGGGTTATGCCTGCCTTGTTTTTCAAAATGTTTGG
>DEIA01000020.1 GCA_002352225.1 Flammeovirgaceae bacterium UBA2786 | reverse complement strand
TCCCTCCTCCTCTGCTGATTAAAAATCAAACACAATCAAAACCCCGAATTCGTAATGGATTTGGGGTTTTTGTTTTTAGGCATCTTGAAGGTGTAAAAAAATGTTTGCCTTTAGCAGCTCGTAATCCGACAAAGGCTTCCGCACTGTTGACACACAAATGAAATTCAGGCTCAAACTCCTTGTTTCTTGACTGCATGAGCAAATACCAGGGTCTGTCATGCATAATATTTATTATTATCTATACATGATAATACAAGGAAGGAAACTCTTTACATCAACACACGCTTGTTTGATTTACTAAAGAAGTAATCACCTGTATTCCAAAATTACCCACGGGTGGCATTCCGGTAACTACAACGTTACTCGCTGCTTAATAAAAACAGCGTTTGCATTATCTCCTGTATTCCAGATAATATCATCCGGCTTTGGTACATCCAACCATTCTGCCGGAAGCCCATAGGAGCGTTCAATAAGCAACACTTTAATGGGTTTAATTTCTGCCGATTTGAACGAAAGCGTGAACCCATTCTTTCCTAAAGGCCGAACGAACATCACGTGTGGTTCAGAACTCTTAGTCAGGTTCCAGTCTTCTTGCCTGCCATTAAGCCGAATGGATCCTTCAATGCCTTCTGTAAACATGCGATAGTTGATGGCCTCCTGTTGTGGCGCAACAGTAATAACATTCATAAATTCACCCGTAGCCAGCGTGTCAATACTTCTCGTTACCCTGGATGGCAATAGATTTTTTCCCAGAGCTGCTCCTGCATAATTTTTACCACTACTTTCTCCCGGACTTAGTGCTACTTCATTCGACAAGGAATCTACATAATGACTGAGCCAATCCGACTTATACCGGTCGGTGGAAAACCAATATGATTTATTCGCATCGGCATCAAAAAAATAATTAAGTGAAACCCGTAACGGTTGCTCAACCGTAATTTTTGAATTGATGTGTGCCCCGCTTAATCCAACAATCGTGTACACGATACTACCCAGGCACAAATAGACCGAGTATTTTTGGAGGTTTACCAGCAGCGGCACGGCCATCCCAATCAGAATAGTAATTACCAACAAGGCTCCGTAAGGCAAAGCAAGTGTAAAGGTGACAAAAAACATATTAGCCATAGGTACCAGCAGCAGTATGGCAGGCAACAATGCAATTGAATACACAATAGGCTGCCATGCGTTTTTGGTTTTGAACTGTGCGCCAATCAGGTTGATGATTAAAAAAACGGTTACCGGGTAATACAACAGAAAACTCCCCGATGGAAGAAAATGATACAGCAGCGCAATCATGAACAATACCACCACCATCACTCCGGTTAATCTCTCCCCAGCAGTAAGCGCTCGAAGCAGGGTAGAAAAAGCCAGCACAAAAATCAAAACTGTTACCCCTATAAACGCGTGCAGATACCATGCACTATTATAGAAATCATGGTTATAAAAGTTTGCATAGTGCGGGTACCCCATTAAAACGAGTTTTGTTACTGCAAATACACCCGCAAGCGACACTACTATGGCAAGCAAGAAAACGCCTGCCGTTTTAACTACATTCCAGAATTTGATTTGTTCATTTTTCTTTAGGTGATAGATCAGAATGATAAAAAGAATAAAGCATCCGATAACAAGCGGTAGATTAAGTGTTGATGAGTAACTCAAAAACCAATAGCCAACAGGATTAAAGTAGGTAATATCTGGTGCTTTAGTGTTTGATAAATTCTGTGTATCGAGGTGGCGTATCATACCAAGCATATTACTGCCATGATGTTGTATGGTCTGTAGGTCAGCCCGTTGGTACGTGTCTGTCATGCTGTGGTAGTTAACATGTCCGCCAATGTTAGCCTGGTTAATGCCGGTGTATTCCTTTCTTTTAAAGAGCGTAAAGTCAGTATTGTTAGGTAAGCGTTTGTAAATCTCGTACGTTAATGAATTCAGCAATGGAAAGGGAGCCCCTGTACTAAACTGTTTAACCATCCATCCATTTTGCTCCGTTACTTCAAAAGCAATCGCAGCCCCTTTGTTTCCGCGCGATTCATAATTCAACACAATAGTGTTTGTGTATTTTTGGGGATATAGGTTTACAAATGCTTCAGCTCCCAGCAATCCGGCTTCTTCCATATCGGTAAATAAAAATGTAATATCATGCTGTAACAGAGCAGACGCTTTTAAAGCGCGAATCGTTTCCAGCATGGCACTTACTCCACTACCATCATCGGTGGCGCCCGGTGTATTGGGTTCCGAGTCATAATGCGCCATTACAAGAATGTTTTCCGGCTTGTTACCGGTGCCCTTCAGCGTAGCCACAATGTTTCGTACTTTGCCTGCCACCATTACTCTTCCATTGGCAGCTACGCGAGCACCAACGGTATCTTGAATTTCTACCTGATAACCGGCTTCCTGGCAGTAGCGACTTATGTAATACCGAACTGAGTCATGATAAGCAGTACCTGCGCTATGCGGATGTGCCGCTATTATCTTCAAATGATCATGCGCTCGTTCAGCCGAAAATCCGGTTACGGGCGAATTTCTGTTTTGAACTTCAGGTGGTTGATTGAGTTGAACCGAAAAAATTCCTGCCAACACCAATATACACAACCCAATAGCCGATTGAAGTGCCGTGTTCCTCATTTATTGTATGGTATCATTTAAAATAAATGAATAGTAGTTTAGGTACTATTCAAAACGTTTCTGTCAATATTAAATACCCTGCCCCTCTTCGATTACTATATCCCCATTACCTGCACCACAGTATATTCTGTAACTGGCCCGTGAAATCATATAAATCCAAATTCCATAAAAATCCGTTATATTTGAATCTTGGATGAAAAACCTTCGCCCCATAGCATCTTTTACACTGGCTTTGCTGGTGTTTATGTCATCCACCAGTTTTATGGTGGGCATGCATTTTTGCAGTGGCGAGATTAAGCATGTTGCGCTGTTTACAAAAGCAGAAGGATGCGAAAAAGAAAAGGAGCTTCCTCCTTGTCATCGGCACGCAAAGGTTACTTGCTGCGATGATGAAACCATTGTGCATGAAGGAGAAGACTTTAGCGCGTCTTCTGAAGTAAGTATTCCGGGTATTTCTTTTGTTGCCCTTGCTTCTCCCGCTATTCTTCTTTCAGAAATCATTCCGGCTAATTATTCTTCGCTGGTAAAACACCTCAACTACGACACGCCTTTACGAACGTGCAACCTGACAATTACACATCAGGTTTTCCTGATTTGATTTTTCTTTTCTTCTAAAGGGCCTTCGCTCTTTCTGGTTCGCTTTATCCTCAAAGCAACCTATCGCTTTCAGTATTTATAATTATTATTTTATGATTGAAGGATTAATCTCATTCTCGCTTCGTAACCGTTTTTTGGTATTACTGGTTGCCATCGGGCTCTTTGCCTGGGGCGTTCATTCGGTTCGTATCAATAAGATCGATGCCATCCCTGACTTATCGGAAAACCAGGTAATTGTGTTTACCGAATGGATGGGGCGCAGCCCGCAGATTATGGAAGACCAGATTACTTACCCGCTGGTTACCAACTTGCAAGGGTTGCCGCAAGTAAAATATGTGCGAGGCTCTTCCATGTTTGGGATGAGTTTTGTCTATGTTATTTTCAATGATGATACCGATGTGTACTGGGCTCGCGAACGTGTGTTGGAACGACTAAACTACGCCACGCGTCTGTTGCCCGAGGGAGTTACGCCCACATTAGGCCCAGATGGAACGGGTGTTGGTCATATTCTCTGGTACACACTCGATGCACCCGGCATGGATTTGGGTGAACAGCGCGCCCTGCAAGATTGGTATGTGAAATTTGGATTGCAAAATGTGCCGGGTGTAAGTGAGATTGCTTCTTTCGGTGGCTTCCAAAAACAATATCAGGTAACCCTTAACCCAAACAAACTCATCTATTATAATTTATCGGTACCCGAAGTGTTGCAGGCTGTTCGCAACAATAACAACGAAGCCGGTGGGCGCAAGTTTGAGATTAATGACATCGGCTACATTATTAAAACTACAGGCTACTTAAAATCAATAGAAGAGATCGAAAATATTTCTGTTAAAACCGTAAACACCATACCGGTAAAGGTGCGCGATGTAGCTACTGTGCAAATGACAGGCGAAACACGTTTGGGAATTTTTGATAAAGATGGTGAGGGCGAAGTAGTAGGCGGTATTGTGGTGATGCGGTATGGAGAAAATGCAGATGAAGTAATCCGGGCCGTGAAGAAGAGAATGGTTGATGTAGCCAAGGGGTTACCCGAAGGCATTACATTCAATATCGTGTACGATCGCAGCGAGTTGATTGAAGAATCCATCTCGTCTATTAAAACTACACTTATCGAAGAAATGATTGTTGTTTCTCTGGTTGTAATCATTTTTCTTTTTCACTGGCGAAGTGCCGCCAGTATTATCATTCAGATTCCAATAACAATTGCAACCAGTTTTATTTTTCTGAATGCGTTTGATATTACCTCAAATATCATGTCGCTAACGGGAATAGTGCTGGCCATTGGGGTAATTGTAGATAACGGCATTATTATGGCCGAGAATTCGTATAAAAATTTATCACATCGTTTTGCTGAACTAAATCCTGAAGAAAAGAAATAAGCTATGATTAAGAAATTTTTTTCACGCAGCTATACCCAAATTGATGAGCAGGAGCGGCTCAGCATTATTGAAAAATCGAGTAAGCAGGTTTCGCGAGGGGTGTTCTATTCCACCATTATTATCATCACTTCATTTTTGCCGGTATTTATGCTTACCGGGCAAGAAGGAAAATTATTTCATCCATTAGCCTATACCAAAACATTTATCATGCTGGTAGATGCGGTGCTGGTGGTAACGCTTGCTCCCGTTATCATTTCCTTTTTTATGAAGGGAAAATTTACAGGCGAAAATAAAAATCCGCTAAACCGTTTTCTTGAAAAAATTTACGAGCCCATTATCCGTGTTTGTATGAAGTGGCGCAAAACAACTATAGGCGTAAACCTGCTGGCGTTGGGTGTAAGTGTTCCTTTATTATTGAGTTTGGGTTCGGAGTTTATGCCTCCGTTGGACGAGCAATCTATTTTGTTTATGCCGGTAACGTTACCCGATGTTTCAAACGAAGAGGCTAAGCGCATCTTACAAGTACAAGATAAGATTATCAAATCGGTGCCCGAAGTAGACAAGGTACTGGGTAAAGCAGGTCGTGCCAGTACCGCTACCGATAACTCACCCATTAGCATGATCGAGACTATCATTATGCTTAAGCCAAAATCAGAATGGAGAGAAGGCATTACAAAAAAAGATCTTATTAATGAGCTGGATGCCAAAATGCAAATACCCGGTGTTGTAAACGGCTGGACACAACCCATTATTAACCGCATTAACATGTTGGCCACAGGCATTCGAACCGATGTAGGGATAAAAGTGTATGGGCAAAACCTGGATAGTATTTATGTTTTATCAGAACGTGTAAAGGCCGCATTGCAAGGCATTCCGGGTGTAAAAGATTTATATGTTGACCCAATAACCGGTGGAAAGTATCTGACCATTGATATTAACCGCGAGGCACTTGGCCGCTACGGACTATCCGTAAATGATGTAAATGTACTTGTTGAATCGGCCATTGGTGGTTCGCCCATTGGGCAAACCATTGAAGGACGCCAGCGTTTTTCCATCAGCGCAAGGCTTGCACAAGATTATCGGAACAGCATCGATCAACTCAACCGTATTCCTGTTAAAACTCCTGCACTGGGTACAATACCACTCTCCGCCATAGCAACCATACGCTTTGAAGATGGCCCGCCAATGATTACATCCGAAAATGCCATGCTTCGGGGTGCGGTTCTCTTCAATGTACGCGATCGCGATTTAGGCAGCACCGTAAAAGAAGCCATCGAAATACTGAACACAAAAATGGGGGCCCTGCCCAACGGCTACTACCTGGAGTGGAGCGGGCAATACGAAAACCTGATTCGCGGGCAACAAACGCTACTGGTGATTTTACCCGTTGTTCTGCTCATTATTTTCATTTCTCTCTATCTCGCTTTCAAATCCATTCGCGAAGCATTCTTTAGTTTAATCACTGTACCCTTCGCTTTAATTGGTGGCGCCTATATGGTTTACTTCTATGGCGTAAATTTATCTGTAGCCGTTGCAGTAGGGTTCATTGCCTTGTTTGGTATTGCCGTAGAAACGGGAGTTGTAATGGTAATTTATTTGAACGATGCCATGCAACAACTGGTAAAGCTTCGGGGTAATTCGCGCGAAACAATTTCTATGGAAGAACTGAAAGAGTATGTGATTGCCGGAGCAGCCAAGCGCTTGCGTCCTAAAATTATGACGGTAAGTGTGGCTCTGTTTGGATTGGTACCGGTATTATGGGCCACCGGTGTAGGCAGTGATGTAATGCAACCCATTGTATTGCCTATGATTGGTGGTGTACTCACCTCTTCCACTCATATCCTGTTGGTAACTCCTCTTATCTTTTTGATGACAAAAGAATATGAACTTAAAAAATTCGGAAAAATAGAAGTGTATGAAGCCCATCATTAAAACACAATCAATTGGCAGTTGGCCATTGGCAATTGCTTTATTATGCTTACTCGCTGTTTCCGCTTCAGCGCAGGTGCTTACGCTTGATAGTGTATTGCGTGCTGTTGATGCCCGCAATCCTATGCTTCAGGAGTATACTTTTAAAGTGAAAGCATTGAATACCTATACCAATGGTGCAAAAAGCTGGATGGCCCCTATGGTAGGAGCAGGAACGTTTATGACGCCATACCCCGGACAGATGATAATGGATGAGGGGGATAAGGGCTCATTCATGATAACCGTTGAACAGGATATTCCTAATCCTGCTAAGTTAAATGCAAATAAAAATTACATGGCCTCACGCGCTTCAGTAGAAGAGCAAGGAAGAGCAAAGCAATTCAACATACTGCGTTCAGAAGCCAAAAATTTGTACTATAAATGGTTAATCTCCAAACAAAAGATGAAAACACTTCAGGAGAATGAAAGGATAATAGAACTGATCGTGAAAATTTCACGTATTCGCTACCCTTATAATCAGGGAAGTTTGGGCAATATATATAAAGCGGAAGGGCGTTTGTATGAAGTAAAAAATATGCAGACCATGACACTCGGAGATATTGATGAAACCCGCTTTAGGCTTAATGCCCTGATGGATCTTCCTTACGATACAAAGTTTGAAGTGGATACCACAACTCAGGTTTTGTTTAACTTCAACCAGGCCGTATATGATACCGTGGCTTTGAGCAACCAACGAAGCGATGTACAACAGGTAAATAAAACTATTGACGCCATGCGTTTCAACCAAAAATTGCAACAAGCTCAGGCAAAACCCGATTTTAAAATTCGTTTCGATCACATGAAATCATTAGGTGAGAGCATGCCTGCTCAATTCACCGCCATGGCAATGGTATCTATACCAATCGCTCCGTGGTCGTCAAAAATGTATAAGAGCGAAGTACAGGGAATGCAGTATGAAATAGAAGCGATGAAGCGTGGCCGCGAAGCAATACTAACAGAAGCACGCGGTATGCTGGCCGGTATGGCTGCTCAGCTAAATCGCATGCAGGAACAGTTGAATACCTACGAAACCAGGATTATTCCTTCCCTGCGCAAAAATTACGAAACTCTTATGCTGGCTTATGAAGAAAATCGTGAACAGTTACCCATTGTACTTGATGCCTGGGAAACGCTGAATATGACTCAAATACAATATCTCGAAAAAATGGAAGAGTATTATACAATGATTGTAGCATATGAAAAAGAACTTGAAAGATAACCGACCGCCAATGGTAAACAATCAACCGGTAACTGTAATCATGAGGTTATGGATATTGCTGCTTGTTGTTTTAGTGGCTGTGGCATGCTCAACCGATAAACATGCCGGGCTGGCGGATACCTATATCTGTCCTATGCATCCAACCGTTGTATCTGATCGGCCCAGTACTTGCCCGGTGTGCGGTATGGATCTGGTGCGCAAAGCCAGGCCCGGTGAAGAAGTAGAGATTACCGAAGACCTTGCGCGATTGATAAAATCGCCCAACGAAGTGGTGATCGCGTCCATCAAAACAATTAAACCCGCATACAGAACTACAACTTCTTCTGTGCAGGCACAAGGTATTGTTACGTACGATACCCGTTACGTGTATAATATTGCCGCACGTATCGGTGGCCGGTTAGAAAAAGTGTACCTGAAGTATGCGTTTCAACCGGTACAAAAGGGCCAGAGGGTTGCAGATATTTATAGCCCTGAGTTGCTGACTGCACAACGCGAATTGCTTTATCTGGTGGATAATGACAAGAACAATGAAGAACTAATTCAGTCGGCTAAGAATAAATTATTTCTATTGGGAGTTACTGACAAACAAGTTCAGGAAATTATTAATCGAAAAGAAGCAGTATATACATTTCCGCTATTTAGTGAATACAGTGGTTATATCATCAGCGACACGCAGCCTGCACCTTCGTTACAGCCAGCATCAGCCTCACCCGCTGCTTCGCCAATGGGTGGCATGAACGATGCCGGTGCGAACAAGAACGCACAAACAAATTTTTCTTCCAGTTCTCAACCAACCACTGAAATCATACGCGAAGGTGCCTACCTAAGTACAGGACAAACGTTATTTAAAGTAGTAAACACAAATGCCGTGCGTGTTGAACTCAACATTGCCGTTTGGCAGGCCGGATCGGTAAAAGAAGGAGATAAAATTACGATCGATCTGGGTTATGATAAACCGGAGGAAGCAAACGTTGATTTTGTTCAGCCCTTCTTCAGCAATGGCGAAGAGTTTGTAAAAGTAAGAGTGTATGTGCACAACAACAGGCTTCGCATGGGGCAGTTGGTATCGGCCACGTTGCAGGTTCAAAACCAAGAAGCATTATGGCTGCCAAAAGAATCCATCCTTGATATGGGTATCGAAAAAGTTGCCTTTGTAAAAGAACGTGGAGTGTTTAAACCAAAGAAGGTTGTAACGGGCACGCATACCAATGAATTGATTGAAGTAAAACAAGGTCTTGCCTCTTCCGATGAAGTGGCGTTGAATGCACAGTATATGGTAGACAGTGAAAGTTTTATTAAACTGAAATAGTATGCAAAAGTATATCGCTATTATTTTTCTGGTTGTAGCCCTTCTGATGGGTTGTACCACTCAAAAAACGCAAGAGCATAATCATGCAGAAGCACAAGAAAGCACCGCAACACTATACACCTGCCCCATGCACCCAGCTGTAATACAGGAAGGCGGTGGCACGTGCCCCGTTTGCGGTATGGACCTGATGCCCAAAACCACTGATACACAAGGCAGCGGACTGATGTTAACCGATAGTCAGATAAAGTTGGCCAATATTACTACCCAAAAGGTTTCTGCAAATACAATAGGGCAAACCATAACCCTAAGTGGTAAGCTTGAGGCAGATGAAGAAAAAACAACTCTGATTAGCAGCCGAACAGCCGGTAGAATTGAAAAACTATTTATAAAAGAAACCGGGCGTGTTGTAAAACAAGGCGAGCCACTTTATGAAATTTACAGCGAAACTTTACTCACGCTTCAAAATGAATACGTGCTGGCTTTGGAACAATACCAAACATTGGGTAAAGAAGAAAAACATTATGAAGTTTTTCTGAAAGCCGCAGAGAATAAGTTGTTACGCTATGGTCTTACCAAAAAACAGGTAGAACAACTGGCTGAATCTAAAATTGTAAAACCGCGTATTACATTTCTTGCTCCTGCCGGAGGCGTAATAGAAGAGATTGCTGTAGCGGAAGGTCAATATATTAATGAAGGCGATAAACTTTATCGCATTGAAAACATCGGGGCGTTATGGCTGGAAGCTGAGCTTTATCCGAATGAAACACCCTTTGTTAATGAAGGTGATATTCTGAAAGTTTATATCAATGGATTTGAATCGGAGCCGGTTACAGCTAAAATTGAGTTTCTAAGCCCTGAGTTCAGAGCAAACACACAAGTTATGGTAATGCGGGCCACCGTACAAAATCCACACCTCCGGTTTAAACCTGGCATGCACGCACAGGTAATGTTTTCGCACTCATCGCACAAAGCGTTGGTTATACCGGTAGATGCAATAATACGCGATGGCAAGGGCACTCATGTGTATGTACAATCTGAGCATAACACGTTTATACCTCGTATGGTAAAAATTGGTACCGAGAATTTCGAACATGCCGAAATTACAGCAGGCCTGCAAGAGAATGAAATAGTAGCTGTTAGTGGTGCATACCTGCTTTACAGCGAATTAATTTTAAAGAAGGGAAGCGATCCTATGGCTGGGCATAGCCATGAGTAAAACGAACCCGCAAAAAAAAATGAACAATTAATACGTTGCAATTGACCCATAACTAATAAACCAATAAATTATGAAAACAATTAAACAAGCTAGTATGAAAACCAAGTTAACAACCCTTGTATTTGCATTATGCTGCGGAATAGCTTTTGCACAACACGACCATGCGGGTAATGATCAAAGTAAAACACAAACAACCACGGCAACTTTTAAAGATGCAAAACTGGGCGCAGCGTATGCGCACTATTTAATAGTAAAAGATGCGTTGGTAGCCTCTAATGCAGAAGACGCAAAAAAAGCAGCCGATGAATTTCAGAAGTTACTTAAAGATGTGAAAGGCTCTGCGGCTGTTCTTGCAGCAACTACAAAATTTGCCAGTACCAGTGTTTTATCTGAACAACGTAAGTTGTTTAGTGCGGTAAGTAATGAAATGACTACTCTGGTAAAAGGCGGGCAACTTTCATCTGGCGCTTTGTATCTGGAATACTGCCCAATGGCTAACGGTAATGAAGGTGCCTACTGGCTATCGAACGAAAAACAAATTAAGAACCCTTATTTTGGAGACCGTATGCTGAAGTGTGGAAGTGTAAAAGAAACGATTCAGTAAGCACAGCCCACTGCAACTAGTCAAAAACTCAGAAGGTTTCGATACTACTCGAAACCTTCTGCTCCTATATTTTTTACTGATTAAATCTTTCAATTTTCGGTTACTACGGGGTTACCGTTATTTACCCATTCGTTTATCCCGCCCGAATAATTCTTAATGTTTTTAAATCCGTGCTTTGCCAGCAGCGAATAACCGATTGAGGCCCGGTCGCCTGCCTGGCAATGGATTACAACCTGTTGGTCTTTCTTAATCCGATTCAGATTTTTTTCCAGTGTACCAATAAACACATGGTCTGTTCCTTTTATGTGGCCCGACTTATATTCATAGGCCCCGCGTAAGTCAACTACTTGCGTATGGTTTGTTTTCAGAATATTCTTGAATTCATCCAACGAAATTACGTTTGCCTTTTCGAGTGTTTCTCCTTGTGCAACCCATTCTTTTACATCGGGTATGTAACCATAAATATTATCCAACCCAATGCGCATCAGTTTGCGCACAAGATCATCGTGTTTACTTTCTTCAGCTATCAGAATAAAGGGTTCTTCGTATGTAAGGAACCAGCCCATCCAGGTAGCAAACGAATTATTGCCTTGTATATTAATTGTGTTTGGAATAAAGCCTGCAGCAAATTCCTGTTTTGGCCGGGTGTCTATAACTTTAATTCCTTTACTCATTGCTGCTTTCAAATCCTTACCCGATAATTTTTTCAATTTAGGCACTTCAGTAAGTAAGGGTCTATCAACCTTGTTCAGTTTTTTCATCATAGCAAAATACCTGGGTGGCTCGGGCTGATCTTCGAGTAGGTATTTGACAAATCCTTTTTCATCATTCTCATGCTGCAACGCCCAGTTTCGTGCTTTCTCGTAACCCACTGTTGTACTCGGTACTGCCCCTAATGCTTTACCACAGGCAGAGCCTGCACCATGACCAGGCCATACCTGAATATAATCAGCCATCTCGCGAAAGCGCTCTATAGATTTAAACATTTGCTTTGCCCCTACTTCTTTGGTGCCAACAAAACCTGCGGCTTCTTCCAATAAATCGGGGCGGCCAATATCGCCTACAAACACAAAGTCACCGGTAAATAGCATTACGGGTTTATCGCTGGCCGGAGTATCGGTTAATAAAAAACTAATACTTTCTGGTGTGTGGCCGGGGGTATGCAGCACTTCCAGTTTAAGATTGCCCACAGTAAATACGCTGCCATCTTTTAACCCTTCGTGTGCGAATTCATACAACCAACCTTCGCCTCCTTCATCCGATAAATACATTTTTGCTCCGGTTAATGCTGCCAGTTCGCGGGAGCCAGATAGAAAATCAGCATGAATATGGGTTTCCGCGATATGCGTAATTTTCATGTTGTTTTGCTTCGCTATTTCAAGGTATGTGTCTACATCGCGCTTGGGATCTATTACCAGGGCTACACCGGCTTTCTGGCATCCAATAAAATAACTTGCCTGAGCAAGGGTTTTGTCGTAAACATGTTGAAAATACATATAGGATACTTTTTTGATTTCTTAATTAATGACACAAATGTGCTTAGACAGAGGGTGTTTATCCGTAACATCGGTCACATACATCTGGATTTATTTCGGTTGCAATTTCTGATTTTTTAACAACATATAGGTATCAAATAGTTCGCTTTACCGAAACTCATAACCAAATCCCGATAACTGAGTAAGCAGGGTGTTGGGGGCATCGGTAGCGGTTATCCGGTTTTCAAGCCCGGGCGCAATGGGCGAGTGCCTGGCCAGGTATTCCTGTATTATTGTATGAAGGGTACTGCCAAGCTTTTTGGGTGTAGCAACATTATCAATCCGGCAAATAGTTGTGTCCGGGTCTCCCTCGCGCTCGCAGGCCACAATCGTATATGTCTTTTCCCGATCAAGTGGTGTTCCTCCAACTGTTATCCAATTTACACGCTTACCATCAGGGTTGGCGATAGTGAAATTTGCTTCCATACCTTTAACGCGAGCCACCCACCCTCCGAAGCGTTTGGAAGGATCTTTTGCAAATGCATTCTGCAATTCCTTCTCCATCCAAATCCACAATTGCTGCCCCGTAATAGTACCTTGTTTGGCTTCGCTGTTAACCGGCAACATACTCCAAAGATAATCCATTGTGATTTCGGCTACACCCGTTTTGGCATCGGGCACTAATGGTGGGCAAAATCTAAACCCATTGCTCAATGCAATATCTGGTTTAAACTTCCACATAATCGCATCGGTAATAAAATTATCCATAGGTGTTTCGATAACATAATAGCGCACCAATGGAGTTTTAGTTTTGCCTATTACCCGATCCAGTTCTTTAGCATATGGTTTGCGCGCTTGCTCTACCAGTACCTTCATTTCTTTATCTTCCGCATACTGCTCCGGATCAACATCCAGTAACTGGTACGATTGGTCCTTTATTTCGCCTTTCTCTACAACTAAATCGAGTTTTGCAATAAATGAACCAAAGGCTCCCGGTTCTGTTACTTTTGAATACTCACCCTGAATAGGTGTGCGTACACGCTCATGTGTATCGGCTCCCAGAATATAATCCACACCTTTAACAAAAGGCATACTGGCCAGGCCTACTTGTTGCGCCAGGCCTATATGGGTAAGTAAGATTACGATATGACAACCTTCGTATTCACGAAGCACTTTAATGTATTTGGCCACGTTTTTTTCTGGCTCTGTAAAAAGAATTCCTTCGCTGTATGCAGGCGATTGCCGTTTGGGTGTTAGCGGATCGTTATACCCGATAAACCCGATTTTCAAATCTCCGAAATGTTTAACGTAGTAGGGAGGAAAAATCAAATCGCCATTAAAGGCATCGTTAGTTTGGTGAAACATGTTAGCACAAACTTTTGGACAGTTGCAGCCAAACATATCTTTCATCATCATTTCTTTTCCATACACCACTTCCCAGTTGCCCGGAAGTATCACATCATATCCGATGTTATTCATCAAAGGCACAATTGCTTTTCCCTGACTCAGGGCCGCCACTCCTCCACCCTGAAAGCAATCGCCTCCATCAATCAGCAAAGTATTGACAGGGTTTTGTGCACGCAATTGTCTGATCATTGATTTTAAAACCGCAAACCCTCCCCGCTTTTTATATACCAGTTTGCCATCTTCAACAAAAAACTCATCGTGTGTTAGTAGCTGGGCATGTATATCGGCCGTATGCAACAGCGAAACAACAGTTGCTTTTTTCTGTTTTACCGTTTTACTTCTATGCATTTCTGCACTCTTTACACCCCCTTCATTTGTGTGCAGTGCAGAGGCAGAAACGGGTATCAATCCACCACCCACACCTAATGCCAAGCCTAACCCACTTGCTTTCTTTAAGAAATCTCTTCGGCTGTTTTCAGAAATCTGCACATGCAGTTGTTTCTCCTTTTCAGAAATAGTTTCGCAACTCTTACAAGAACATGTTGGGTTGTGCGCATTCATACTATAGTAAACCAGAGTCTTTTATACTACCTGGTAACGGGTTTGCCGGCCGCTTGCCAGGCCTGAATACCTCCCCTTAATTCAAACACCTGTGTAAACCCTTGTTGCCGCAATACTTTTGCTGCCTTATTGCTTCTTACACCTGCCGCACAATACACATAAACGGGTTTGTCTTTTTGTAATATACTAATCTGTTGTTTAAAATCTGCATCGTTTATGTTCATTAGTATGGCCTGAGCAAGATGGCCACTTTTGAATTCGGTTGGTGTACGTACATCCAGCACCTTAGCTGAGTTATTTGCTATCTGTTTTTCAAAATCAGCAACGGATAGAATTGGGGATTGCTGCGCCTGCGCACAGGCTGCTATCAGCAACATCAACAATAAAAAATTAATCTGTTTCATATCGGTATGATTTAAATTTTTGCTTCTCCTCTTATCCCTAACAATCTCAAAAAAAATTGCGCAACTTATTTCTTACTCTGTTGTTCTTCAGCAATTGGTTTGAACGGACCGTACTTGTGTTGCCTCTCGCTAAAGCTATCTGCATAAGGACCAAAGGGATGATCAATTGGTTTTTTAGAAATGTCGGGCCAATCGTTGGTCGTATTCATCTTAGGGCGTGGTAATGAATTTACATAAGCCGCAATGTTCCATGCTTCTTCATCCGTTAGCTGCGGATTAGTATAATTGGCCCCCAGTGGCATGTTAGCTTTAATATAACCTGCAAAACGCGATAACCTGAATAACCCAGCCCCCTCATTATAACTATCATTCCCCCACAAGGGCGGGTACATCCACGAAGTTGTTTTCACGGTATCTCTTATTCCCTCGCCATTTTTTCCATGGCACACCACACACTTTTCGTCAAACACAATCTTTCCCTTAACGGGATCGGCCGGAATATTCAGGTAAGCAAGCGTAACCAATCCCGCACCGTTTGGTGTTTCTCCCTTAGGCACTCCGGTCCCCAGCCATTTGATATATTTAACAATAGCTTTCATCTCGCGCGATTCATTGGACAGTGCTCTTCCATTCAGGCTTCTTTCCAGGCAATCATTCACCCGCTTTTCAATTGTTTCTTCTGTGCCCGATCGGGCTCTGAATCTGGGATAGGTAGAAGCTACTGCACTATAATTATTTCCGAATGGTTTTGTGCCGGCATCTAAATGACAATTCTGGCAATTCATTCCATTACTAATGGCCATTACCTTTCCATTTGGTCCCAGGTAATCGGACGTATGCGCTATCAACTCTTTACCATAACGAATTTCTTCGCCTGCTGCACCGGTAGGAATGGTAGCATCATCCGGTGCACGCCAAATGTTTTCTGCATGTATGCCTTCATCTTTTCTTGTGGCAGAAGATGATGAGTTAACCCAGTTTACAAAATGGCGAGCACCAATAATAAAGACAGAAATCAAAAACACAAACAATAGTATCATCCGGCCACGCGAACCAATTTTTTCTGACAACCCTTTTATTAATGATTCTTTCGGTTGGTTCTGATCCATACCCTGCTCAGAATAAATGATTAATGCGGAAGTCTATCGCGAAGCAGGCCATACACCCATGTGCCGGCAATGGCACTAAGCAGCGTAACAATTACCACTAAAAAACCACTTCCTATTTGTGCAAACAATGGCCCGGGGCATGCCCCCGTTATAGCCCAGCCTAAACCAAACATAATGCCGCCAATTACATTTCCCCATTGAAATTGTCTATCGTGAAAAACTACTGCCTCGCCTTGTCTGGTTTTTATTTTGAATTTTTTGATCAGCCATACCGATAGCATACCAACCCCTACGGCCGTTCCGATTACACCATACATATGAAAGGAGTGAAGCCGAAACATTTCCTGTATACGATACCATGAAATAATTTCTGCCTTTACAAACACTATTCCGAACAACACCCCAACAACAGCATATTTAAGGTTAGAGATTATTAAAGACTCTTCGGCAACCTGATCGTTGGGGGCTTCGCATTCTATAGGATGCTCTATTGCAGCCGGGCTTGTTTCGATGTTCTGATTGGATGATTGCATAGGGGTATACGGAATTATAATACGTTCATTAACCAGGGAAAAATAAGATGAACCATAGCAAAACCACCGGCCATAAAACAACATGTGGCAACTAACGATGGCCATTGTAAAGTAGACAACCCCATTATGGAATGACCCGATGTACAGCCTCCTGCATACCGTGTTCCAAAACCAACCAAAAAGCCTCCTAACACAAAGAACACCAATCCTTTCATGTTGAAAAGATTTTCGAATGAAAAAATTGATGCCGGCATTAATTCATTATCGGTAGTAATATGAAGAGCTTGTAAATCGGTTACTGTTTTTTCAGCAATCTGAATGGGGTCTGGGTTACTAAGCCATTGGGCCGCCACCAAACCACCCAGCGCTATACCAACCACAAAAAACAAATTCCAGATTTCTCTTTTCCAATCGTACTTAAAAAAGGGAATGTTTGCCGGTATACAAATTGCGCAAATATGCCTGAGCGAAGAAGAGATGCCAAAGTGCTTATTTCCTAAAAGCAACAATGCGGGCACCGTAAGCCCAATTAACGCCCCCGCAACATACCAGGGCCAGGGTTTTTGTATTATTTCAAGCATGTATAACTGATTTTCGGTTTAGTTTTTTTCCGGGCTTAACAAAAGTAAGAACCTGACTTTTGTCAATCTATACCTTATGTACAAAATGTTGAAGAAGCATTCCCCTTTTTTAAAAAAGTAACTCTTTACCTAAAATATAAGTACCCATTACCAACACAAACCATCCAAATACAACCTTTAGTTTATTGCCCGATATAAAGCGCGCTAAATAACTTCCGGCCAGAATTCCGGCAACAGCAAAAGCAGAAAACATAAACAAGAACGTGTAATTGATAATATAACCTGAATCTAAATCTCCGGTAAACCCCACTAGCGATTTAAGGGCAATAATCAATAACGATGTTCCAACGGCTTGTTTCATGGGTAACCGGGCCAGCAACACAAGTGCTGGTATAATTAAAAAGCCACCACCCGCGCCAACCAAACCGGTTATACCGCCCACCAGTAACCCCTCCAGAAAAATAATGGGATAATTGTACTTGATTTCGGGTGCGGTATCTGTTGATATTTTTGATTTACGAATCATCGATACTGCTGCCAGTATCATAAGAATGGCAAACAGCACCATTATAAAAAGAGGTTTGGTAAACGTGAATGAGGCAATGGAGAATACCGGATCGGGAATAACCGGCATTATAAATTTGCGTGTAGCATAAACCGAAATAATGGAAGGCACACCGAAAACAAGCGCGGTTTTTACATGCACATGGCCCGTTTTAAAATGACTATATGAACCCACCAGGCTGGTTAGTCCTACAACAAACAACGAATAAGTTGTAGATAACACCGGGTGTATACCAAACAGGTACACCAAAATAGGTACCGTTAAAATAGAACCGCCTCCTCCAATCAATCCCAATAAAAGGCCCATTATTATGGATGCCGCATACCCCAAAATCTCCACCCGAATAAAATTTTTTTAAACTTACCTGTATAACATGACAGAAGTCAGTAACCCACATCACACACAGGTGTACTTTTGTTTAGTAGCTTTGCTCGCTTAAATTCTGATACTTGGTTTTACAGGTTTTTATTATTGGGCTTATCGCCAGTTTTATAGGATCTATCCCACCCGGCACACTCAATATTTTGGTGTTGCAAATGGGGCTTGAGAATAAAATAAAAACTGCCATGCGGTTTATTCTGGCCGTAGCCATTATAGAGTATCCCTACGCCTGGATTGCTGTCGAGTTTGAGGATTTGATTACCTCATCGCCAATGGTAAAGCAAAATTTCAAATTACTGGCCGCGGTTGTTATGCTTGCGTTGGGTATTCTGGGACTGTGGTCGGCTCGTAAACCTTCTGCGTTAACCGTCAAATTTCAGGAGAGTGGCTTTAGAAAGGGGTTGATCTTAAGTATTCTTAATCCGCAGGCCATACCCTGGTGGATTGGTGTTACCGCCTATCTTAAAGTGCAGGGTTGGATTGTGTTGGATACACCCTGGCGCCTGCATAGTTATGTCTTAGGCACATCTGTTGGCGTTCTTCTTTTGCTTGTACTGCTGGCCTTTATGGCGCAGAAACTATCGCGCATAATAAAACACAACAGGTTGGTTGCGCTTTTGCCCGGCCTTATCCTTACGCTATTAGGGTTGGTTGCGCTTTATTCGTATTTCACCACAGAGGTGTAGCAAACCACAGGGCTTATCGTTTCTATTTGCAGTTTATACTAAAATTTTAACGATTGGCTTTTTCTGATCGCCCCGCTTTTAACTTAACGCTCTCCAGTTTTTGCCCGTAATGTAAACTGGCATTTATTTCGTACCCAAAGAGCAAGATCATGGTGATTAACTGAATCCAAATCATTAAAGCAATTAATGCCCCGATAGATCCGTATACTTTGTTATAACTTCCAAAGTTGGTAATGTAGTAAGAGAAGCCATACGAGATAGCCAGAATAACCAAGGTGGCTAATAATGAACCGATCGAAAAAAAGCGCCAGTTATAATGTACCGCTGGGCCAAAATAATAGATGAATGATATTGCAATAAAGAACATCAGAAAAATTACCACAAAGCGAAGCAGGAATAACAATTTAATATTACTTAAATCGATGTTACTGAATTTTGAAAGGTTTGATGTTACGTAGTCCAGCGCAAATTGTCCGCCAATTAACAAGACCACGGCCAGCAGCAGCGAAATAGCGAGCATAAAGGTGAGCCCGGTTGCGGTAAGCCGCATACGCAAAACATTTCTACGCTCTACGGTTCGGTAACAGGCATTAAATGCTCTCATCAGCGCCATCATACCATTGGTGGCCAGGTATAATGCAAAGAAAAATCCAATTGTTAACAACCCTCCCCGCTGGTTGCTTACTATATCCAATACCGTTGAAGAGATAACTTCATTCATACTGGGCGGAAGGTAATCGCCCATAAACTGAATAATGGAATCGCGATTGATGGCCGGAAAAAATTGGGTGATGTATGGAATAAGTGTAAATAAAAAGATGATAGCCGGAAATGTAGCTAATATAAAATTATAAGCCACTCCATTGCTGCGATCCATAATTTCGTCTTCCTCAATATTGTGAAAAAATATCTTCAGGAATTTATAAAGCGAAAGATTACCGAAACGCTTAAAGCGGATACGCTTTAACCAGTTGCGACCGGTTCGGGCCGATGTAAATTGAAGAATACGTTTACGGGTAACATACTTCATGTATTACTTTCTTTTCTTACAACCACCCTTCAGGTAAAATAAGGGTTTAACAACTCAGCAAATACTTGCGGTGGCCGGCAGGGCCTGCCGGTTAATTTATCAACAAACACCAAAAGTGTTTCACCCTCGTTAATCAACTTACCTGCTTCATTAAAAATAGTGTATTCAAACTTAATTCGCACCCCCGGTTTTTCCCGAATGGTTGTTACAATCCTCAGGTTGTCGTCATACAAGGCGGCCGAAAGAAATTTTGAATGGTTTTCAAGTACGGGCATCATCACACCCATCGCTTCTAACTCTTTGTAGGTAAGGCCTAATCTGCGCAGGCTTTCAACCCGGGCTACTTCGTAATACATGGCATAGTTGCCATAGTATACATAACCCATTTGGTCAGTCTCGCCATAGCGCACCCGTATGTAAGTTTCTGATACGTACATTCCTACTTTTTTCGAAGGGCTTTGCCTTTCGCTATCTCAATACTTAATGCTTTTTGGTATTTACTCGCATTGCGATTATGTTCTTGCAACGTAGCCGCAAAATTGTGAAAGCCTGAAAAATCTTCGCGCGCACACATAAAAATATAATTGTGCTTTTCATAATTCAGTACTGCATCTAATGTGGCCAGTTGTGGCATGTTAATTGGCCCCGGGGGCAAGCCTGTGTATTTATACGTGTTATAGGGCGAGTCTATCTCTTTATGTACATTCAATACACGCTTCAGCGTAAAATCTCCAGATGCAAAAACCAGTGTGGGGTCGGCTTGCAACGGCATGTTTTTCTTTAACCGATTAATATAGAGCCCTGCAATAATTGGAGCCTCTTCTGCCTTTACACTTTCAGCCTGTACAATTGATGCTAATGTTGAAACCTCTAATGGAGTTAAACCCAATGCATTGGCTTTTTCTATACGCGCGGCATTCCAGAATTTCTTGTACTCCTCGTGCAGCCGCTCTATCAGTTCATCGGGTAATACATTATAATATACTTCGTAGGTGTTAGGCAAAAACATACTTACTATGTTTTGTTCGGTAAACCCCTCGGTATTAGTAGCCACAAATTTGTCCAGTGCATCATTAAACTCAGCCTCTGTAACTCCAGTGTTTTTGGTAATCTTCCCGGCCAATTCACTTTTCAGGCGTACATTGGTAAACGTTACCTGCACGACTTCGCGGTTACCGGCACGCAAAACAGCAATAGCCTGTGCGTTGGTCATGTTTGGCGTAAGTAAATACCGACCGGGTTTTATATTTTCATCATACCCCTTCAGCCTTGCCAAAAAACTGAACGATACCATATCGTTTACAAATTTTCCATTACCCAGGTCTTCCTGTACCTTCCGGAAGGTGGCCCCACTGCGAATAATAAAAACTTTGCTTTCGCGATCGACCAAAATATTGGGAGTGAAGTAGATCTGATAACCATAAAATGCAAACGTGATGGTTAACGTGGAAGCGATAAGAAAAAACGCAAGCTTCTTTTTTGGTACCTCGGCCATATTTTCAATTACAAAAGGGGAACAAAGTTAGTAAAATGATGCTTCCTATTTCATCTAATCTGTTTTGGTTTTTAACTTGCCGCCAATGCCAGCCGAATTTTTATCCATTCATCCTGTAAATCCGGAGTTACGAAAAATTACCCGCGCAGTAGAAATATTACGAAACGGTGGCGTAATTGTTTACCCCACCGATACCATTTATGGAATTGGGTGCGATTTATTAAACCGCAGGGCTGTTGAAAGGCTATGTCAAATAACAGAAGTAAAACCCCAAAAACTTAATCTCTCGTTTATCTGCAACGATCTGAGTCATATTTCGCAATACATTAAACGAATTGATACCCCCCAATTCAAAATCTTAAAGAAATTATTGCCTGGCCCCTTTACTTTCATTTTTGAATCGAGTAACAACGTTCCTAAAATTCTGGATGTAAATAAGAAAACCGTAGGCATTCGAATCCCCAACCACCCTATTCCACTGGCAATAGTTCAACACCTGGCCAATCCGCTTATTACCTCTTCTATAAAAGACGATGATATAATAAAAGAATATACCACCGACCCGGAGGAAATTTTTGAAGACTTTAAACATCTGGTAGATATGGTAATTGATGGCGGGGCGGGCGGCAACATACCCTCTACTATTGTGGATTTTACATCGGGCGAACCGATAGTTATCCGCGAGGGGCTGGGAGAATTCAGCTACTGATTTGTGATGATTGACTTGTGATCGGTGATTTTTGATTTTCAAGTGTCACAAATAGATGCCCCGTGAATCCGGAATTCAAATACTTTCTACTTTTAAATCCTGAACCCTGAATTTTGAATCTGTTAATTGATTTACACTACCTGCCCAGCATCGAGTATTTTATTGTACTCAAAAACTTTAACCGTATTGAGTTAGAGCAGCACGAACATTATGTGAAACAGAGCTATCGAAACCGGTGTTTTATTAATACCGCACAAGGTGTGCAAATGCTGGTTGTACCGGTAACACACAAATCGGGTAAAACAATATTAAAAGATGTACAAATCGATAATTCCTTTCGGTGGCGAAACAATCACTGGCGCACGCTCGAATCAGCCTACCGAAAGGCACCCTACTATGAACATTATGCAGAAGACCTGAAAAAAATTCTGTTAACACCCCAACAATTTCTTGTCGACCTCAACTTCGCCTTGCTGTCATTCTGTCTGAAAAGCCTGCGCCTAAAACCTGAATTGGCGGGGAGTATGGCGTATCAGCAAACGGCTACACCCGGCTACCTTGACTATCGAACGGCAATTCAGGCAAAAATTCCATACTCATCGCGTAAGCTTTACCAGCCGGCACAGTACTACCAGATTTTTGGCAATCAATTTGTACCTAACCTTAGTCTTGTTGATTTGCTATTTTGTACGGGACCAACGGCCGGTTCCATTCTGGCCGCCTCGCAGTATAAAGAATGAACAAATAATTTCCAGTTCGTGTTTTTTTCAGGTGATTACCGATACCGGGAAGCCACACTGGTTTTTTGAATAATCACCCTTAAACTATACATTTACATAATTCATTATTATGCCAAATATGGAAGCTAAATTTTCTAACCGGGTTAAAGAAGTAATTTCATTAAGCCGGGAAGAAGCACTACGATTAGGTCATGATTACATTGGGACCGAGCACTTGCTGCTTGGTATGATTCGGGAAGGTGAAGGAGTGGCTGTAGCCGTGTTGAAAAAATTAGGCGTGCCGTTAGATGATCTTCGTGGAGAGATTGAAAAAGTATCGAAAGGAACCGCTACACACGAAATTAAAAACCTGGCAAACATTCCTCTTACGCGAGCTTCAGAAAAGGTGTTGAAAATCACCTACCTGGAAGCGAAAATATTTAAAGCTCAACTAATCGGAACCGAACATTTACTCCTTTCCATCTTGCGCGATCCCGACAACCTGGGCACACAGATTTTAAACAAGTTTGATGTAGCCTACGATGTTGTAAAAGAAATGCTGGAGTTTCAAACCGATCAACCTACATCAGCCTCTGATACAGACGACCCGGATGATGACTCTTCCAAAATGTTTGGAAGCCCGGCTAACCCGGGTAGCGGAAGTAAAGAGAAAAAAGGAACAGAAAAATCGCGCACCCCGGTACTCGATAATTTTGGCCGCGACCTGACGAAACTGGCCGAGGAAAATAAACTCGATCCTATTGTAGGGCGCGAAAAAGAAATTGAACGCGTTGCTCAGATTCTGAGTCGCAGGAAAAAGAACAATCCGATTTTAATTGGTGAACCAGGGGTAGGTAAAACCGCCATTGCCGAGGGGCTTGCCCTGCGCATTATTCAAAAGAAAGTATCGCGCGTGCTGTTTGGAAAACGTGTGGTTACACTCGATCTTGCTTCGTTGGTAGCAGGAACCAAATACCGCGGCCAGTTTGAAGAACGGATGAAGGCGGTAATGAATGAACTGGAGAAATCGCAGGATGTAATTCTGTTTATTGATGAGTTGCACACGATTGTAGGTGCCGGTGGAGCATCCGGCTCGCTGGATGCATCTAACATGTTTAAACCTGCTTTGGCCCGTGGCGAAATTCAATGCATTGGTGCTACCACCTTAGATGAGTATCGTCAATACATTGAAAAAGACGGAGCATTAGCCCGCAGGTTTCAGATGGTAATGGTAGACTCTACTTCTGTAGATGAAACCATTCAGATTCTCGAAAACATTAAAGAAAAATACGAAGATCATCACCACGTAAACTATACACGCGAAGCTCTCGAAGCCTGTGTGAAACTTTCTGATCGCTACATAAGCGACCGCTTTTTACCAGACAAAGCCATTGACGTAATGGATGAGGCCGGGGCGCGCGTACACATCAACAATATTCATGTGCCCGAAGAGATTGTGAAGTTTGAAGAGGCCATTGAGGATGTGAAGAAAGAGAAGAACCGTGTAGTAAAAAGCCAGAAGTATGAAGAAGCCGCTCAACTTCGCGATAAAGAAAAGAAACTGATCGAACAGTTGGATCAGGCCAAGGCTCGTTGGGAAGAAAAAACCCGTACCGAAAAATATACGGTTACAGAAGATAACGTAGCAGATGTAATTGGTATGATGACGGGTATCCCCGCTAACCGCATTGCACAGAAAGAAAGCAATAAGCTTTTAGGTATGGGCGATCAGTTAAGCGGCAAAGTAATTGGTCAGGAAGAGGCCATTAAGAAATTAACCAAGGCTATTCAGCGCACACGCGTAGGATTAAAAGACCCGAAGAAACCAATTGGGTCATTCATTTTCTTAGGCCCTACCGGTGTAGGTAAAACCGAACTGGCCAAAGTACTGGCAACCTATCTGTTCGATAAAGACGATTCGCTGGTGCGTATTGATATGAGCGAGTACATGGAAAAATTCTCTGTATCGCGATTAGTTGGTGCGCCTCCCGGTTATGTAGGCTACGAAGAAGGCGGTCAGCTTACCGAAAAAGTAAGACGCAAACCTTATTCGGTTGTGTTGCTTGATGAAATCGAAAAGGCACACCCCGATGTGTTTAACATTCTGTTGCAAGTGCTGGACGATGGTATTCTTACCGATGGGTTGGGCCGCAGGGTAGATTTCAGGAACACTATAATTATAATGACTTCGAACATCGGTGTGCGCGACCTGAAAGATTTTGGCGCAGGTATCGGATTTACCACAGCAGCTAAACGCGAGAATGAAGAAGAACACATGAAGAGCACGATACAAAGTGCATTGAAACGTGCGTTCAGTCCGGAGTTTTTAAATCGTTTAGATGATGTAATCGTATTCAATTCGCTGCAGCGCGAACACATTCATAAGATAATTGACATTACACTGGGCAAGTTGTTTGCCCGCATCATTACCTTGGGCTACCATGTTGAGCTTACTGAAAAGGCAAAAGACTTTTTAGCAGAGAAAGGGTACGATCCGCAGTTTGGCGCCCGTCCACTTAACCGCGCCATTCAGAAATACCTGGAAGATCCGGTGGCTGAAGAAATTCTGAAAGGCGAAATACCAGAAGGCGGCACCATCATTGCCGACTACGAAGGCACAGGCGAAACGCTTACGATAAAAGCAAAAAAGCCAAAAGCACCTTCCAAAGAGAAGAAAAGCGAATAAAGAGAAAGGCGGGATTGATTCCCGCCTTTTTTGTCTATTGATCTCACCAAAAAAAATAGTTCCCGGGTTGATTTCTGGTAAGTGGGGTTTCTTATATCTTCATGCTGTAGGCAAGCCCGATGGACAAATGAGTAAGCTGATAACATTTTCTTTATTATTACTGTTCGCGTGCACGAAAGTGGACAGGTACAATTTATTTAAGATAGAATCATTTGACAAGTTCGAATTCCTTGACCTTGAAAAGGTTAACGACATTAGAACTTTCAATAAAAAATTCTGGCGAGCGGACTCGATCGACAATGACTTTACTTTTGTTGCAAAGTTCGACTTTGTAAAGGGTGACTTTTCAAATCATTCAGACAAAGGGCTAAAACTTGAGGGATTGCCATTTCCGTGTTTAGAGTACGACTGCAATAGAAGGTATGGTCAAAAATTTTATCTATCTAACAACTATGAAGTTCTAAATGATGACAATGAAATTTTAAGTGACGACCAAATAAAAGAATTGGTAAAAGTTAACATTTTGAACTACGGAAAAGATCCCTCTTTATCAGACGAACCCCGAGAAGCAGCTACTGAAGTTTATTTAAAGCCAGTGCACAGAATAGAAAAATTGGGGCATGTTTTTAAAGTTATAGCGGATGGTTATGTTGATCTCATTGAAAAAAAGAAAATTGAGACCAAATGGACGGTTGAGAAGCTGACTTATGAATTTCCATTCAGGCTTCACCTTCGACAAAATATGATTCCAAATGACTCCCCTAAGATTATTGAATTAGAAGGTGACGACTGGGACGTGAAAGATTTTGAAATCGATACGACTATGGTACGAATGAAGTAAAGACTGATGGGCCAGCCCTTAGTTATTGTTGGTTGTTGACCAACCCACCGAAAGCCCCCGCTACACCAAAGGCATGGCAAGAGCCCTCGCCCACGTTGGAGTTCTTCTCCAACGGGCAGGATGAAAATTGATAACAGACAGAATGTTAATCTTGGAAACCAGATTAATTTATGCGCCTGCAAAGCAATATCCTGAAGTCGTCTTGCTACCAAAAACTTAGCAGCTCAATGCGGTTTTAAATGCAGGCCCCGCTTGGGAGAAAGTTGTTGTGCCTTTGTAAATGTCTTTTTATTTATTCAGCCAGGTTTTGTCAAGATGATCTTTAACCGGCCTAAGTTGAACAAGTGGAGAATAGAAGCCTTGACTCTTTGTATCTGAGTTAAACCAAACACCGTATATCCCATACTGTCCAAAGCCTTCCAACCAGGAAACAACACTTTGTACGGGAATTGCTAACGAACGCACCGAACCATCTGCCTCCACTAATTTGTTTTCGTGTGCGAATGCAGTCAATTTTTGATCATCTGTAAAAGCACGAATCATATCTTGCCCATTACAAACATCGGCACGCGATGCAATATAAGGTTGGGGTTGATTGACTGGCCCACGAGCAATGAACAGCCAGTTTTGCAATAGAAATACATTGCCCCATAACTCATTAAGCTCTGGAATACCCGCGCCTTGAGAAAATGCCCTTTTGCATAGATTGTCGAAGTCTGCTTTCATACAATCTAAAGTAGAAAATTTCATCAATACGAAAAAAGAACCTACGCGTTGTGATAGGCTCCTGATTAATACCCACCCAAATATTTTCTGGTAAACCAATCTGCACTAATAAGCGTAGGCGGTTAACATCCTCATAATGTTTATTATTATAAGCAAAATGATTACATTTGTTTACTATTACGAACATTATGAATGTAAAAAAACCAGGCTTGCTGCCTAAAAACATAAAAATTCTGTCAGCGTTGGGCGAAAACATCAAGCTGGCCCGGTTAAGAAGGAAACTAAGTACCGAACAGGTATCCGAACGGGCAAACATTGCCCGTACCACATTGTGGGCTATTGAAAAAGGTTCACCGAATGTTGCCCTGGGTTTGTATTTACAGGTATTATTTGTTCTTGGTTTAGAAAAAGATTTATTGAAAGTAGCTGGTGACGATCCGCTTGGCAGAAGATTACAAGATGCCAACTTGTTGGTAAAAGAACGCGCTCCAAAGAAATCAAAGAATGGCTAAGGATACTCAGCAACGGTCAATCCAGGTGTATGCCGACTGGGTGAAACCCAGTCAGCCAATCCTCATGGGTATTTTGCATGCAACGCGAGTGCGCGGCAAAGAAGTATTTTCTTTTGAGTATGCCGATGCCTGGCTGAAATCGGGTAACGTGCAAATACTTGACCCCGATTTACAGTTGTTTTCAGGTCAGCAATATCTAAACGATGGGAAAAATAATTTCGGAATCTTCTTAGACTCTTCGCCCGATAGGTGGGGGCGCGTGTTAATGGGCAGAAGAGAAGCCGTACTTGCCCGTGCCGAAGGTCGAAAAGCACGCACTCTTTTTGAAACCGATTACCTGCTTGGCGTTTTTGACGGTCATCGTATGGGGGCACTCCGTTTCAAAGAAGATGAAGACGGAGAATTTCTAAACAACAATAAGGCGATGGCTGCGCCTCCGTGGACTTCCATACGCGAATTGGAAGAAGCAAGTTTTCGTCTTGAAGAAGATACCGATGATGAGTTGAAAATAAAATGGCTCAATATGCTGATGGCGCCCGGTTCTTCTTTAGGTGGTGCCAGACCGAAGGCCAGCGTGGTTGATACCCACGGGCAGTTGTGGATTGCCAAGTTTCCGGCTAAGAATGATACAAAAGATATTGGTGCATGGGAAATGGTGGTACACAACCTTGCCGTAAAAGCAGAACTTAATGTGGCCGAAGCCAAAACAGGAAAATATTACAGCAAGCAACACACTTATCTGACCAAACGGTTTGATCGGAATAAAAAAGGCGGGCGGATTCATTTTGCCTCGGCAATGACATTGCTTGGGTACCCCGATGGAACAGATTATCAAAGTGGTGTTAGTTATTTAGATATTGCCGGGTTCATCATACAACATGGCGCTCAACCAAATGCTGATCTTGAGGAACTTTGGAAAAGGATTGTGTTTTACATCTGCGTAAGCAATACCGATGACCATTTACGAAATCATGGATTCTTACTAACAGACAAGGGCTGGATACTTTCTCCCGCTTATGACATAAACCCCGTGGAAACAGGAACTGGTTTGAGTTTAAACATTTCCGACAATGACAATTCGCTTGACCTAAGGCTTGCAAGAGAGGTTGCCCCCTACTTTCGAGTTTCTGATAAGAGAGCGAATGAAATAATCGATTTAGTACAAAAAGCTGTGAGTAAGTGGGAAAAGGAAGCAGAACGAACGGGGGTTTCAAAATCTGAAAGAGAACTTTTATCAAGGGCTTTCAGGGTTGATTGAATTTTTTATTCGATATGATTTACAATATCATCTGTTACATAGTTCAATACCCTCCCAAATATTTTCTGGTAAACCACTCTGCACTAATCAGCGCTAGCAACAAAAAGAAAACCCATTTCTGGTTGATGAGTTGGTTAAAGGTTTCTTCTGTATGAATTAAACTGGCGGCTTTCACTTGTTGCAAATCCGTATTCAGTTGAGCTATCGTTGCGGCTTTGTAAAACTTACCTCCGGTTTGCTGTGCCAGCGTTCGGAGTAACCCAAAATCGGCTGTAAGATTTTGGGCTTCCAGGTTTTGTGCCCGCACTAAAAACTGCCCGGTAACCACTTCTGTCTTATCACTCAAAACCGTAGATGCCTTAAACCGGTACACCCCTTCTTTCAAACCCCCTATGCGGTAACGTGCACCACCCGGGCTTATCACATAACTATAGTTGAAGGCTTCGTTCTGCTCGTTGCGTACCTCCAATTTAACGGTATTGCCATACACCAACTCAAACAAATCGTTATACACCTGGCTTTCGATAATCACAGGTTCAGTCTCAGAAAATTCATTCTGCAACGGAAAACTCCTGAACTTACGTTTATCTTCCAGTGTACTCAGGTATTGCACCAGTTTGGAAAACAGTTCATCAAAAGCAACTGTGTTTCCTGTATCGGCAAATTCATTTAGCCTCCACCGCCATATCCCTTCTCCTATCAGCACAGCAATTTTACGATTGTTATCCGGCCAGGTCATTAACAAGGGCCTGTCGGTTGCAATACTGCCTATGCGCTGATATAATAATATAGTTGCTGATGACGGCCACGTAAATTTTCCAAAGGGCACATCGGCTGGCGGATAACGCGCAAAAATTCCATTGGTGTTTTCCGAAAAACTAAAATCGCGAAAAGCACTGTTGATAACGGGTGTTACATCATCCCACTGCCCGCCAATCGATTCGAACTGAATGGGAACCTGATAGACAGCCAGCTGCCGCAGATTACTATTGCTACCAATCATTAACAATACAGAAGAATTGCTCCTATATAAGTTTTGAAATAATGAAGTAGTCTTGCCTGCCCAATCAATTACCTGGTGAAAAACAAAAAGCTCTGCCGCTCCGGGTTTTAACAGATCGGGCTTAGCTTCTGCAACGCCCGGAATATGTACAACAAACTCATAATTGGAATTCTTTTCCACAACGGCCTTTAGGGCTTTAATGTCAGGATGGGGAGCAGGTGCAATCAGAACAATTTTTTTCTTTCCCTCCACTACTTCAATAAAAATGCTGGTGGCATTATTTCGTAAGTTAGTTTCGCCAGTCAAAGGTCTTACCAAAACATCGTACCGTTGAATGCCTTTTTGGTTGGCCTCTAATTGAAAATCAAAATCGAGGAAAGATTTATTTTGCGAATCTCTGTTGAGTGTGGCGAGTACTTTTCCTTCTTTTGATACCGAGACAGAAACATTCTGATTATCCAAACCTTGCAACAACACTTGTGCCCGTACCGGAAACTGGTTGCCCTCGTAGGCTATTTTATTAAACGCAACATTCTTCAACACCAGATCTACACGCGCTGTAGTATCGCCTACACCTACCGTATATACCGGTACGCGTATGGGGGCGTACACCGGTGATGCCCCTGAGTTATAAATGCCATCCGAAAGCAATACTATTCCGGCCAGGTTCCGGCCTTCAAACTGCTGCACTATATTTTGAATACCCCGATTGATATCGGAAGAGGGTGCATTAAAGACAGGTTCCGTTATTTCACTTCCGGTCAGATCAAACAATTTGGTTTCATAACCCTGATCAGCCATTCCTTCGCGCGAAGCATTAACTTGCCTGCCCAACGCTACACGATTGGCAGAGTCTAGCACTTCCGCAACTGACGAAGATGAATCTACCAGATAAACCCAGGTAGGTTTTTCAAATTGATTAGTGATAAGTTTCAATACCGGGCCAAGCAACAACATCGCCAGAAAAAAAACGAGCAGAGTACGCAACCCAAATAATACGCGATTGACTTGCTTACTCCACGTATGTTTAGCCCGATACAGTACAAATGCATAGCCCAATCCTGCAACTGCACAGAGGAAGATGTAAAGCGGAGATGACTCAAAAATCAGGCGTTGCATTCGTGTTGTTTAGTTGACAACTGTCAATTTGTTCATTAATAATTATACTTCTTGTCCCACAATTTCTTCAAATAATTTCTCAACTCTTCCTCCCGTGCGTTTTTTCCGGGTTCGTAAAATTTTGTTCCTTTAATAGTATCGGGTAAAAACTCCATGGCTACAAAGTTATTACGGAATTCGTGGGCATATTGATATCCTTTACCGTAATCGAGGTCTTTCATCAATTTGGTCGGTGCATTACGAATGGCTAGCGGTACGGGCAAATCTCCGGTTTTATTCACGGTGTCAATTGCATTCTCAATAGCAACATAACTGGCATTACTTTTAGGCGAGGTGGCTAAGTAAATGGCGCACTGCGAAAGAATGATTCTGGCCTCGGGGTAACCGATTACGTTCACTGCCTGAAAAGTAGTGGTGGCCATTACCAAAGCTGTTGGGTTTGCATTGCCAATATCTTCCGAAGCCAGTATTACCATTCTGCGGGCAATAAACTTCACATCTTCTCCACCCTCAATCATGCGGGCGAGATAATAGACCGCTGCATTGGGGTCGCTGCCGCGGATGGATTTGATGAAGGCTGAAATAATATCGTAATGCTGTTCTCCGCTTTTATCATATATGGCTATGTGCTTTTGTGCCACCTGCATTACCAGATCGTTGGTTACTTCAATATCGCCACTTATTGATTCGCTGATTAATTCTATAAGGTTAAGTAGTTTCCGGGCATCCCCTCCACTAATGTTAATCAGGGCCTGGTATTCGTTTACTGTAATCTTTCGATTTTTCAGTTCAATGTCTTTTGCAAGTGCCTGTTCAACCAACTTAACCAGGTAACCTTCATCCAATGCTTTTAGTGTATATACCTGGCATCGCGATAGCAAGGCCGAGTTTACTTCGAATGAAGGATTCTCGGTAGTGGCCCCGATTAATGTTATCGTTCCTTTTTCAACCGCTCCCAGCAACGCATCCTGTTGCGATTTATTAAACCGGTGAATCTCATCAATAAACAAAATCACGCGACTGGTTCGCCTGGCCTGATCGATTACTTCGCGCACATCTTTAACCCCGGCACTCACCGCACTAAGCATTTGAAACGGCCGCTTTACTTCATTGGCAATTATGTTGGCAATGGTAGTTTTACCCACACCGGGTGGCCCCCATAAAATCATACTCGGCACATTGCCGCTTTGAATCGCTTTGCGGATAATTCCATTCGGGCCAACCAAATGTTCCTGACCAATAAGGTCTTCAAGCCTGGAAGGGCGCATACGTTCTGCCAGTGGAATTTTTGCCTGAAACATTTGCATAAACAACTAAACCGAAATTTTTTTCAACACCTCAACTGTTCTGTTCAACATGCGATCATCAAAATCGAGATGAGTAACTAACCGAATCTCTTGTGGGCCAAACTTAATGGCTTTTATCTGGTGCTCGTTTAACCTGGCTAATACCTTTTCAGGTGTACTTGATTCTTTTATAGAAAAAATTACAATGTTAGTATCAACCGGCATAACAGATTTTATCCAAGTCAAGGCACGTAATTCCTTGCCTAATGTTTTGGCCCGAGTATGATCCTCTTTTAACCGGGTTATGTGATTATCCAAGGCATAAATCCCTGCGGCCGCAAGAAACCCAGCTTGCCGCATACCCCCACCAAATGCTTTGCGCATTCTGCGGGCTTTGGTCTCCAGTTCTTTTTTGCAAATCAACACAGAACCTACTGGTGCCCCTAACCCTTTCGATAGACAAATAGAAATGCTGTCAAAATACTTTCCGTACTCAACGGCTTTATCTCCGGTTTCAACCAATGCATTAAATAAGCGTGCGCCATCCAGGTGCATTTTTAATCCGCGCGAACGAGCAAATTCACTTACCATTTTAATCTGATCGAGTGTGTAGTAACTGCCTGCTTCCCGCACTACTGTATTCTCGAGCGACACAAGCGAGGTTACAGGCAAATGGGTATCGTTAACATTATTGATATTGGATTCTATTTCCTTTACAGAGATTCTTCCCCGGTCGCCTTCCACCAAACGCATACTCGCCAGGCTATTGCCGGCTACACCACCACCCTCGTATTTATAAATATGGGAACCTTTGTAACAAATTACTTCATCATACGGCTGGGTATTAATTTTTACACCAATTTGGTTAGTCATAGTACCTGATGGACAAAACACGGCTGCATCCATACCCAAAAGAGCCACACACTTTTTTTCAAGGCTTATAATGCTCGGGTCCTCTCCAAACACATCATCGCCTACTTCGGCCTGCATCATAGCCTGGTGCATGGCCGGGGTGGGTTTGGTTACCGTATCGCTGCGTAAATCAACTATCATAGAGCTTTAAAAATCTGAAATTACAAAAACGCAGTAGTACAGATAAAATTAAGTGGTATTTGGTTTTTATAGGGGGTGGGTGTACATTTGCACTCCCAAATCGTGGAAAGGAGTTCTACGAAATGAAGGTTGACTCAGTATTCTGATAAAAATATATCGCGGGGTGGAGNNTATCGCGGGGTGGAGTCCCGCACATGCGGGAGTAGCTCGTTGGGCTCATAACCCATAAAAACAGAAAAGAATAAGTAGAATTTAAAACAAAATATATCGCGGGGTGGAGCAGTTGGTAGCTCGTTGGGCTCATAACCCAAAGGTCACAGGTTCGAGTCCTGTCCCCGCTACTAAAGAAAAGCGACTTATCGGTCGCTTTCTTATTTTTACACCATGCACAAAGCCGGTTTCGTAAGCATAGTAGGCAAACCCAACGTGGGCAAGAGCAGTTTGATGAACAAACTGGTGGGCGAAAATCTTTCCATCATTACCGCCAAAGCCCAAACCACGCGTCATCGCATTATGGGTATTTTAAATGGCGATGACTTTCAGATTGTTTATTCTGATACGCCCGGCCTGTTGGAACCCAAGTACGAGTTGCAGCAAACCATGATGAGTTATGTAAAGGTTTCGTTGGATGATGCCGATGTAATTCTGCTGATTGTAGAACTGGAGGAAAAGTATGATGAAACACTGTTTTCCTTTTTAAAGAAGGTGCAAACGCCCGTGGTACTGGTTATTAACAAAACCGATCTTGCCAAAGGCACTCAGGTTGAAGACAAAATTGAGTATTGGAAAAAATTAGTTCCTGCCAAAGAAATCATACCCGTATCGGCTAAAGCCGGAACCAATGTAGAGTTGTTACTTCAAACCATTAAAAAGTTTTTACCCGAACACCCCGGTTATTATCCAAAAGATGACCTGACCGATCGCAGTGAAAGATTTTTTGCATCTGAAATCATACGCGAAAAAATATTTCTGAATTACGAACAGGAAATACCATACAGCAGCGAAGTAGGTATTGAAAGTTTTAAAGATGAAGAAACTATTATTCGCATTCGCGCTACCATTTATGTAGAACGCGATTCGCAAAAGGGCATTATTATCGGAAAAGGAGGTAGTTCACTCAAAAAAGTGGGAACCGAAGCCCGCAAATCGCTGGAAACCTTCTTTGGGAAAAAGGTATTTCTGGAAACGCATGTAAAAGTGGCCGACAACTGGCGTAAGCAGAAACTAAAACTGAAACAATTCGGATACGCTAACGAGTAATAATACTCGTACTCGCCAAAATTCAATTGCTTACCTTTGCGCATCTTTTTTGAACTAACCCGATGGCAAACATTGTAGCAATAGTAGGTAGACCCAACGTAGGCAAGTCCACCTTTTTTAACCGGCTGGTAGAACAACGCCAGGCCATTATGGACGATATGCCAGGTGTAACCCGCGACCGCCACTACGGTTATGCCGAGTGGACCGGGAAGTTTTTTACCGTAATTGATACCGGTGGTTATGTTACCGGGTCGGACGATAAGTTCGAATCGCAAATCAGGCAACAGGTAGAACTGGCATTGGATGAATGTACAGCCGTAATTTTTATGGTGGATTGCAAAGACGGCCTTACAGGATACGATAAAGAATTTGCCAACATTATTCGCAGGTCTAAAAAACCCGTATTTATTGCTGCTAATAAAGCCGACACACCCAACAAAGCAGTAGAAGCAAGTGAATTTTATGAGTTAGGCATGGGCGAAGTGTTTCCCATCTCGGCCGAAAACGGTTCAGGCTCTGGCGAATTACTGGATGAATTGGTAAAGATTTTTCCTTCTGAAGGAGTAGAAGATCCGGATGCCGGCATTCCTAAAATTGCCATACTGGGCCGGCCCAACGTAGGCAAATCTTCTTTTCTGAATGTGTTGCTGGGTACTGACCGCAGCATTGTAACCGATGTAGCCGGCACCACCCGCGATGCTATTCATAGCCGGTATAAAATGTATGGTAAAGATTTTATTCTTATCGATACGGCCGGTATCCGTAAGAAAAGCAAAGTACACGAAGACGTGGAGTTCTACTCCGTACTGCGTTCGTTAAAGGCCCTTGAAGAAAGTGATGTATGCATTGTATTAGTTGATGCCGAACGCGGGCTGGAATCGCAGGATGTAAACATCATTGTTCTGGCACACAAACAGAGTAAGGGTATTGTAATTATGGTAAACAAGTGGGATCTGGTAGAAAAGGACAGTAAGACAGCCGATAAGTTCAAAAAAGATATTCTGGAAAAACTGGCACCTATCGATTACATTCCAATGGTTTTCGCTTCGGTGCTTACTAAGCAGCGCATCTTTCAGGTAATTGAAAAGGCTGTAACCGTGTTCAACAATAAAACCAAGCGGGTTGCCACCTCAGAACTAAATGATGCCATGCTTCCGGAAATAGCCCATTACCCGCCACCAGCTCTTAAAGGCAAACTTATTCAGATCAAATACATTACCCAGATTAAAGCCAAATCGCCTGCTTTTGCATTTTTTTGTAACCTTCCTCAATATATTCAGCCCTCGTACACCCGGTTTTTAGAGAATCGATTGCGCGAGAAATTTGATTTTGAAGGGGTGCCTATACGGTTGTTTTTCAGGAAAAAATAATCAGAAAACGATTGTTGTAGGATTGATGTAGTATTATCTGATAAATCCTCTAATTATTTTCTAATATTTTACCGGCTATATAGTCCAAAAAGCCGAATTGCCTGTATCTTTGCGCCCAAATTCAAAATAACCTAGAAACTATGAAAAAAATTGTTGCATCTCTTATCGTATGTGGCTTTGCAGTAGCAATGGTTGCTTGCGGTGCTAAGAAAGAAGAGGCTGCTGCTGCTATTGATTCAGTAGCTAACGCAGCTCAGGAAGTTGTTGATTCTGCTGCTACTGTAGTTGATTCAGCCGCTGCCGTGCTTGACTCTGCTGCTTCTGCAGTACAGTAATCAAAATCGAAAGATTTTGACCCCGAAAGGCTTTAGATGTTCTAAAGCCTTTTTTATTTTTCACCCTTTAAACTGTGCCAATAAGAGAACAATTACAACCCCATTTACCAGCCGCTGCCCTTGATTATTGCGTTCAACTGTGGCAGCAAAATCCGTTTCAGTTTCACCTCAGTAAAAAGCGGGTTTCCAAATCGGGCGACTTTACATGCAGGCACGGCCACCAACCCCGTATTACTGTTAACCGAGATCTTACCCAACTTGAATTTTTAATTACCTATGTACATGAGGTGGCGCATCTGCACGTACACCAGGCGCATGGCTTTAAAGCCGAAGCACACGGAACAGAATGGAAACTAAAATTTCAGGAATTGATGAACCCAATTCTATACGATCATATTTTCCCTGAACCCATTCTCAGTTGCCTGCATCAGCATCTTCAAAACCCTAAAGCCTCCACATATTCCGATACTGAGCTTACGCGATTACTTCATCGTGAAGATCCGCGCACAGCCAGGATGGTTTACCTGGCCGATTTACCTGAGGGTAGCATTTTCGATCTGAATGGAAGATGGTTTAAGAAGGGGAGATTAAAACGCACCCGTATCTTGTGTACCGAAGTAAAATCAAAGCGCCAGTTTCTGGTACCAGCCGATGTTCCGGTAGGGCATGCTCAACTAACTTTGTGGGGGTAACTTATCCTTCCTTTTTAGATATGCGCACTAAAGCAATAAGCGACAATTCGCGCTGATAAACCGAAAGGCTTCCAAATGATGGTTTGCGGGTGTGCGAGAATTGATATTCCCCTACGAGTATTGGTGGACCTCAAGGATTTCTTCAATTCGTTACCAAAAGGTTGATAAAGTCAGTCGTGTGAGGCTTTCAATTATCAATTCAACCTCCGCACAATCAGTTTATCAATCAACTCGCAAAACCGGGCGGGATGCAGCGTACGCCAGTTATCTACCTGAAGGGTACCACCCATATTTATGTAGTGGTCTATTTTATACTTCATCATCTCTTGCTGAATAAAATCGGGGAAACATACAGCCGCAATCCAGCCTCCGGCATCTTCTGCTTCATCAAACCATTCTTCGTAATATAAATCATCAGAGCCGTGAAAGTTGAAGATGTTCTCACCAATCAGAATAAACTTGGTAATGCCTTTGTACATGAGTTGCTCCAATACATCGCGTTTTAATGTCATGATGTCGTTGTTCAGCGTATCGTTCCACTCACCAATAAACTCCAGCACTGCATAACCGTGGTCGTAATCAGCATACAAGATTTTCAAGTACAATGTTTCTGAGCCGAAGTTATCCCAGGCTGGATCGATGTAATATCCATAAATGGTTTCGGAATAAAGTTCGTAGTTGTATTCCTTTCCCTGAAAAGGTGAGTTATCATCGGCAGATGAATCGTAATATTTAAGCCAGTTAGCGAAAGGTTCGATTTGATGCATGAAGCAATTAATAATTGACAAGGGCTTTGAGAAAACATTGTCAATTGCCCCGATAGCTATCGGCATTGTCAACTGTCAATTGATACGTCTTTCTTATGGTAGAGCGTAAGCCCGGCAATAGGCCCTTCCAGAATGTTTTTAACCGTAATCCCCTTATCATTCGCCACCTGCCTTAGTATATCACTGTAGTAAAATGCAATGGAGCCTGTAAAATGAACTTTGGTGTTCTGATAGTTATCGTACTTCATTACATTGTTTTCGTAGAAGTCGGACAAGCTATCGTAAACTAATTTGTAACAGTATGGTTCTTTTAAATGCTGAAAGATAAATTTCGAAAAACTGGCTAAGAATGCTCCCGGTTTTTCGCCCTGGTACACTTTCTCTAAAACTTCCTCGCGTGTAAACGGAAACCGTTCATTAAACTGTTCGGCCAGTTTTGCGGGCATTTCGTTACGGAAATAATCGAAGATAAATTTTTTACCAATGTAGGTGCCTGAGCCTTCATCGGCCAGAATCCAGCCAAGGTTGGCTACGTTGTCTATTATTTTTTCGCCATCGTACAGGCATGAATTAGAACCGGTTCCTAAAATGCAGGCAATACCCCTTTCGCGACCGCAAAGGGCACGGGCGGCTGCTAATAAATCCCAGCCTATTTCAATGTATGCCTCAGGCCAATATTGGGCAAACGCCTCACGAATAACTTGTTGATTTTTCTCAGACGAAACACCGGTACCGTAATAAAAAATCTTGGTAACCGATTCTTTTACCTGCGGCACCAGGCTTTCTTTAATAATACGGTGTAAATGCTCTAAGGGTTGATAGTACGGATTAAATCCCGGGCTATGTGCCTGCCCTATGCTGCCATCCTTTAGTAAGAATCGCCAGTCTATTTTAGAGCCTCCACTATCTGCTACAATTACCATGGGGCTAAGATACACGCTTTCTAAATGCCCCAAAAGGAAATTTAAATACCCGTAATGCAAACTTTCAGCATGTCGCTTCCATTATTAATTACCTTCGCGCATTCATTATCAATCCTATTGTAAATCAACCTGCTTATGAAACCCTTTTTAACGCTTTTCGCTTTCGCTATTTCTGTTTCTCTGGTACTGGCACAACCGCCTAAAGGCCCCGTTACACCAGGTACTACGTTTGGAGACAAGGTTATTGTTGCCGGAGCTGTTCCTGCGGCCTCGCTGCCTACTCTTTTAAAAAATAATGAAGCCCGGCAACTTAAGGTTGAAGGAATTGTTACCGAGGTATGCGATAAAAAGGGATGCTGGGTTTCGCTGGAAATGCCCGACAAAAGCAAGGTATTTGTTAAGATGAAAGATTACGGATTTTTTGTACCTGTTGAGTTGAAAGGAAAAACCGTAGTGATTGATGGCGAGGCTAAAATAATAAAAACATCGGTAGATGAATTGAAGCACTATGCCGAAGACGCCAAGAAATCGAAGGAAGAAATTGATGCCATTACCGAACCCAAAGAAGAAATAAGGCTTACGGCAAACGGTATTGTGATTGTTAAATAACCTATATCGGGGTTAACGCCAAAATTCCTATCTGGGTAAGTTTTTCAAAAACCTGTTCGGTATGGGGGGCATCTTTTAGTTCATCGGTTAAATCCTGCCCGGCCCAATGTTCGTAGTGTTTGCCATTGCGCCACAGGCGCGAGTGTGTAACATTATAAACTTTTCCATTGTACGCAATCCAGATTTCGGGCTTATCCTGGCCGTTGCGCAATGCGAGTTGGGCTTTGGTAATTACCGGCAGCGCGCTCATCGTGAAGTAAGGTGGTTAAAATCTTTAACCAGCGTGTATAAGAATTTAACCGGTGGCAAATCAGTTTGAATTCCCAATTGGGTTTTCAGTTTTTCGGTTACCGCCAGCATGGGTGTTGCGTTGCCAACATCGCGGTTTACTTCAAGCGCACGCTGAATCAATTCAATATCGCGCTCACTTAATTGAATGGCCTGTACAAATACGGGTTGATACTCGGTTTCCGGTGTTACAAAAACCTGATTGGCTGTAATTTCTTTTTGTTCAACCAACTTAATTACGGTTGTTCCTGCTACGATATCACCCAGGCGCTGCCCCTTTCCTCCTGCTGCTACCAATATTAAGGCAATGGCTCCGCCTAAAATCCCAAAATCGATAAGGGCAAAAATCCAGCGTAGTACAAAATCACCAATAGATGCGGGCGTTCCGTTTAAACGAATTACCCGTATTTTTAACAGATACTTACCCGGTGTTTGGCCATTCATAAATATTTCGAAAAAAACGGAATAAAAAAGATACGGAAAGCCCAATATCAAAATCCAAACCCATTCACCTTGTACACCCAGATTATACAGAAGCGTACCCACTGCAATCATAAAAGCTACTATAACTACACGGTCGAATAAATAGGCCAGAATGCGATCGCCTACACTTGCCAGCGGGTAATGAATAAATACATTTTGTGTTGTACGAACCTGAATCGTTTGCATACCGCTCTTACCAATTATCCCTACCAAAAAAACAAAAGAAAATGAATCTGCCTAATGTTATCTTTATGCACCCAAATATTTAAAACCTTAATTGTTATGAAGATTCATAGTCTCCTGCTGTTTTGCTCCGCCTTAGCAATAGTAAGTTGTTCTGATAAAAAGTCGGTTAGCCGAATGACGGATGACGAACTACGCACTTATGCGAATGAACTGGCCCATAAATACATTATTACCGATGGCCATGTGGATTTGCCCGGGGCTTTGATTGACAAAAAATATTTTCCAACTGCTGAAAATATCGATACCATTATCCACACAGGCAAGGGTAATTTTGATTATGAACGTGCTGTTAAGGGTGGGCTTACCGCGCCTTTTATGTCTATCTATATACCCTCAAGCCGACAGGCACTGCCCGATATGGGCAAAAGCCTGGCCGATTCTATGATTAATATGGTGCATGCTATTTCTCAACTTCTGCCCGATAAGTTTGCATTAGCCAACACACCCGCACAGGTAGAAGCCAACTTTAAACAAGGAAAAATTTCGTTGCCAATGGGCATGGAGAATGGTGCTCCTATTGGAAACGACCTGGCAAATCTTCAACACTTTTTCGATCGGGGTATACGCTACATTACGCTAACCCATAGTCGCGATAATCAAATTTGCGATTCATCGGGCGATACCACCAAAACCTGGAACGGCCTAAGCCCTTTCGGAAAAGATGTAGTAGCCGAAATGAACCGCCTGGGCATTATGGTAGATATTTCGCATGTAGACGACAGCACATTTTATCAGGCAGTAAAACTGAGTAAAGCCCCCGTTATTGCTTCGCACTCATCGTGCCGTGCATTTGCGCCAACGGTAAGACGCAACATGACCGATGACATGATTAAAAAACTGGGCGAGCACGGTGGGGTTATGCAAATCAATTTTTATTCAGCCTTTTTGGATTCGGCTGTAAGCAACGCCAACACAAAATCGCGGGCCGAACTGAAAAAACTACTCGCGGAAAAGGGCCTGCAAGCCAGCGATACGGCAGCGCAAGCTCTGATTGCACAATTTGAAAAAGAACACCCCTGGAAGACTACACCCATAGAAACCGTGGCCGATCACATAGACCATGTAGTAAAAATTGCCGGTATAGATCATGTGGCCTTTGGTTCGGATTATGACGGAGTAGATAACCGGCTACCCATTGGACTTGAAGATGTATCCACCTTTCCTAATCTGATTTATGTTTTATTAAAGCGGGGCTATACCGAAGAAGACATTGAAAAAATTTGCTATAAAAATGTATGGCGGGTTTGGAATGCCGTTGAAAAAGTGGCAGGTCGTGGATAAAAATTTTCGTCCCTCAAATCTTTCTTATCAGGTTGGAGGAGTTAGGCCTATCCTCTATCTTCCAACCTGATTTTTTATGCGCGAAGCCTATTTTGTAAGTAAAAACAAAGCCCGTTGGCAAGAGTTTGAAAAAGCTCTTCAAAACCCACAGCAAACTCCGCCCGATAAACTGGCTGAATTATTCCTTCAGATTACAGACGATCTTTCATTTTCCCGCACACAATATCCAAAAAGCCGCACAACCCAATACCTCAATTCTTTGGGTAGCAAAATTCATGGCGAGATTTATAAAAATAAAAAAGAAGAGAAGAGCCGATTTGTACTTTTTTGGAAAACAGAACTGCCGGCTGTTATGATTACCGTGCATAAGCAACTTCTTTATGCGTTTCTTATCTTTTGCGTAGCTGCAATTTTAGGAGCTGTGTCGGTTGCTTCTGACGATACCTTCGTACGATTAATATTAGGCGATGGGTATGTAAACATGACGCTCGAAAATATCAAGAATGGAAATCCAACAGCGGTTTACGCTACTTCCGGGGAAATGGATATGTTCTTTATGATTACGCTCAACAACGTAATGGTGTCGTTTCGGATTTTTGTTTTGGGTATAATGGCCTCATTGGGTACAGGCTTAATGTTGTTTTACAATGCCATAATGGTGGGCACATTCATCATGTTTTTCTACCAGGAAAATCAGTTAAGCCAGGCTCTTCCGATTATTATGTTGCATGGCACCATTGAGCTTACCTCAATTGTTATTGCTGCAGCCGCAGGATTTGTAATGGGCAACAGTATTTTGTTTCCGGGTACATATTCGCGCCTTGCCTCGTTTAAGATGGGAGCCATTAAAGGGTTAAAAATTGTAATGGGCCTGGTTCCGTTTTTTATATTGGCCGGCTTTATTGAATCTTTTATAACCCGGTATGCCTTTATGCATTGGAGCTTAAAGCTATTGGTTATCAGCTTATCTGCCCTCCTTATGATTTACTATTTTATTATATATCCAATTCAGCTAAAACGCAATGGAAGAATTTAAACCTATAGAATTTCAACAAGCACGCGACTTTAGTCGCAAAATGAACACCACATTTGAGTTCATCCGCCAAAACTTTAAATCGTTGGGCAAAGCTATTTTATATATAGCAGGCCCCCCTGTACTAACCGCCAGTTTATTAATTGGATTCTTTTTTAGTGAATTCATAACCCTATCTGAAGGGCTACAGTCTTCTGGCGATGCCGAGCAGTTGGGCAACTACTTTTTGAGTGTAAGTTTCTGGTTACAGGTTTCACTCTTGTTTGTGCTGGTATTCATCAGCTATGTAATAAGCATTGCTACTATAAACAACTACATAATTCTATACCACGAAAAGAAAACAAACAAAATTGAAGTAGCCGAAGTGTGGAGCCGCGTTCAAAATACCTTTTGGACTTATTTAGGCACAACGTTCTTGTTTTTTATTGCCTTGTTGCTGGCTTATATTGCTCTGCTTATTCCTGTCTTTATTTTAGGTGCCATCTCTCCTTTTCTGATTTTCTTTGGCTTTATGTTTTTTGCTGTTGCATTCGTTTTTCTGTTGATCAGCTCGTCTTTAACATATTTCGTGCAGTTGTACGAAAGAAAAAATTTCTTTGATGCACTGGTTCGTTCCTATAAACTGATAAACAATGGCAAATGGTGGAGTACCTTCGGGTTACTTTTTATTCTTCAACTAATTATGGGTATTTCTTCTTACATCTTTATGATACCCTACTACTTTGTCATGTTCACCTATGGCCTTCATTCTGTTTCTGGCGAGTCGCCCCTGCAAATTCCTGATTCCCTTTACATAGTAGCTTTTGTGTGCTTTACATTGTACTACATGGCCCAGATGCTGTTGTCTGCATTACCTAACGTTGGCATTGCTTTTCAATATTTTAACCTGGTTGAACTAAAAGAAGCACGGGGGTTGATGAGCCAGATTGAAACCATCGGCCAAAACGATTCCGGCCCCCGACCTGAAGAACATTTCTAACCTTAGTACCTTTGAAGCTGTTTTGCATTTTACTTAGTTTTTTTTTAACGTCAGTTGTATGGGCGCAGTCTCCGGTTAGCGCTGATAGGGATAGTACCACTTTTGATTCGTTAAACATAAACTACGTTAACGATGAAGAAATTCCTGATTACGCAGGCCCTGCCGACACCGTAATTGTTGCACACAAAAAATTTTCTAAAACAACAGTAGGGTCCCTAAAGGCAGATGAAGAACTGCAATACACCCAGCCGCCAACAATAGCCGAGTCTATTTGGCAACGGATAAAACGCTGGATTAGTTGGTTCTTCAGCTCCTTATTCGAAAAAACCACCACGACCGACCTGGGGCGTTTTCTGCTTTTTAGTTTAGCTGTGGTAGCCATTATTATTATAGTGATGACATTATTGCGGGTAAATGCTTTTCGTGTTTTTTATTCCGGAGCTGATTCGGCCAGCCCGGCCTACTCCGTATTTCACGAAAATATTCACGAAATGAATTTTGAAAAACTTATACAGGAAGCAACCGATAAAAAAGACTTTCGTTTGGCTACCCGATTAGTCTTTTTATGCGCACTTAAACTACTGGCCGATAAACAACTGATTGCGTTTATGCCCGGCAAAACCAATCATGATTACGTAGAAGAACTTAACCCCAGCGAGATTAAAACCGGGCTGAATGAACTTAGCTTCTACTTTGACTATGCCTGGTATGGTAATTTTGTTATAAGCGAATCGCACTTTCAAAGAATTACACAAACATTTTCGCTCTGGAAAGAAAAAGTACAATGAAGGACTGGAAGTACATAACCTATCTGGCTATTCTGGGCGTACTGCTTACGGTACTACTTCTTACCAAAAACAAACAATACGACTGGACGGTAACCTTTTCGCATGAAGACAAAAACCCCTATGGAGCTTATGCCTTTAATACCTTACTATCAACCCTGAATAACCCGGTAAAAAATTCTTACAAAACATTGTACGAATTAAAGGACTCGCTATCGGCTAATCAGAATCTGTTAATTGTTAGCAATACATTTGCTCCCGGAAAAGAAGATACAGAAGCCCTGTTAAAATATATTGAAGCAGGTGGCACAGCCCTTATCTGTGCAAATTATTTTTACGGTAAGTTTGCCGACACATTAGGGCTTGAGGTGAGGGATGTCTTATTTAAGAACTTAGAGACCGCGCTTAACCGGAACGACACCGCATCACTGCATTTTGTAAGTACAGTCATAGATTCCACACACGAATTTCAATACACGAGCGGAAACATTCACAACTACATTGCCCGGGTAGATTCCCTTTCGGCAACAACCCTGGCTAAGAACAGCTATTTTCAACCCGTTACAATAAAAGCCAGTTGGGGAAAAGGAACGCTGCTTATTAACAGCACCCCTATGGTGCTTACCAACATTCATCTGCTTGACTCCGGTAATTATGAGTTCGCTGAGGGATTACTCTCTTATTTGCCAGAAAAAGAAATCGTCTGGACAGCGTATTATCACCTGGGGCGCTTTGAAGTTTCTACTCCATTGCGTTACGTTTTAACAACTGAGCCGTTACGGTGGGCTTATTTTATCACCCTCTCAGCTATTCTGATCTTCATCGTTTTTGAGGCCAAGCGTAAGCAGCGTATCATTCCGGTTATTCCTCCCTTAGCCAATACTTCGCTGGAATTTGTTAGCACGATTGGAAATCTATACTATCAGAATGGCGATCATAAAAATATTGCTGATAAGAAAATTCAATTTTTCTTTGATCACGTTCGCACACACCAGGGAATTAATCTGCACCATTTTAATGAGGCCGATGTTGAATTTTTAATTCGCAAATCGGGTGTTGCCGAAAAAACCGTTCGGGCGCTAATCAATCGGATTCAGTTCATTCGATCGAAAGAAAAAATTTCGGCTAATGATCTGACAGACCTTAACCTTTTAATAGAAAACTTTCACAATAAGAAATAAATATGGAAAATCCATTTCAAAACCGGGTTGATCTTACCGCATTAAATGCCCGTGTAACCGAAATTAAAAGCGAGATCGGAAAAGTAATTGTGGGGCAAGAGCAAATGATAGACCTGTTGCTAACCGCTATTCTTGCCGATGGACATGTTCTGATTGAGGGCGTGCCCGGTGTTGCCAAAACCCTTACGGCAAAATTACTATCAAAAATTATATCAGTTGATTTTGCGCGTGTGCAGTTTACACCCGATCTGATGCCATCTGATATTCTTGGTACGTCTGTTTACAACCTGAAAACTTCTGAGTTTGAGTTTAAAGCCGGCCCTGTATTTACCAACATTGTTCTAATTGATGAAATTAACCGCGCCCCGGCCAAAACACAATCGGCTCTCTTTGAAGTAATGGAAGAACGCCAGGTAACCATTGACGGGCATACCCATAAAATGCGTTTGCCGTATATGGTACTGGCTACGCAAAACCCGATTGAGCAAGAGGGGACATACCGCTTACCAGAAGCTCAACTGGATCGGTTTCTGTTTAAGATTATGGTTACTTACCCTTCGTACGATCAGGAAATAGAAATTCTTTCGCGTCATCACGAACGTAAAGGAGCTTTGCCTGTTTCTGAAATTACACCGCTACTGAAAGCCGATGAAATAGAATTGTTCAGAACGTTTGCCCGGCAGGTTCATATCGAAAAAAACCTGCTTACCTACATCGCGCAAATTATTCAGGAAACACGTAACAACCCGATGATTTTTCTTGGTGCATCACCACGCGCCTCGCTTTCTGTTTTAACAGGCGCCAAAGCCTATGCCATACTTAACGGCCGGGATTTTGTAAACCCCGAAGATGTTAAATTCATTGCCACTCCGGTGCTTCGTCATCGTATTGTTTTAAGCCCTGAAAAAGAAATGGAAGGGCTTAATGCAGATGAGGTAATTGCCCAAATCATAAATAAAATAGAAGTCCCTCGCTAGTGAAGTTGATTCGGGCACTATATCTCGGCAACCGCCTGTTTGTTTTAGTGGGTACTGTGGTAAGCACCTTCATACTCGCGTTTGTGTTGGGCGAAGGGTATATCATTCCCAAAATTCTCTTCCTTCTTCTACTTGCTACCGTTTTAACGGATGTGGTTTTACTTTTCAAAACTACCCGCGGGCTTAGAGGAGAGCGCATAGTAGCCGAAAAACTTTCGAATGGAGATGAGAATGAAATTTCCATTTACTTCGAGAGTTTTTATTCACTTCCTGTTTCGCTTCGGATTTTTGACGAAATTCCACATCAGTTTCAGCGAAGAGATTTAGAATTTAATCTCGTAATGGAGAGTGGCTCAACTAAAATTGTGAAATACCAGTTAAGGCCAGTTAAGCGCGGGGTCTATTCATTCGGTTCGGTTAACGTTTTGGTGCAAACCAAACTTAAACTGGTAGCACGCAGATATAAATTCTCTTCCAACAAAGAAGTACCTGTGTATCCTTCTTACATACAAATGCGCAAGTATGAATTGTTAGCCATACACAATCGCCTTACCCTGTCGGGCATAAAAAAAATAAGACGTATTGGCCATAATCAGGAGTTTGAGTTAATAAAAGAATACGTAGCCGGTGATGATTTTCGCACCATTAACTGGAAAGCCACTGCGCGTAAATCGCGGCTCATGGTAAATCAGTTTCAGGACGAACGTTCGCAGCAGGTGTACTCGCTTATAGATAAGGGCCGGGTTATGCAAATGCCCTTTGCGGGAATGAGCTTACTGGACTACGCCATTAATGCTTCTCTGGTGATTTCAAACATCGCCATAAAAAAATCTGACAAGGCCGGGTTGATTACGTTTCAGGACAAAATCGGAAACATTCTGAAAGCTACACGACTCAATAACCAGATGGCTACTATTCAGGAAGTATTATATAACCAGAAAACTGCCTTTCTTGAAACCGATTACTCGGTGCTCTATACCACTATTCGCAGAACAATATCACAAAGAAGTTTGCTTCTTCTTTTTACCAACTTCGAAAGCATACACAGTTTACACCGGCAACTTCCTTACCTGATTAACCTTCATAAAACACACTTACTGATTGTAATCTTCTTTGAAAACACAGAATTGAAAACACTTATCGACAACCCGGCCGATAACCTGAAAGAAATTTATTACAAAGCCGTGGCCGAGCGTTTTAGCTACGAGAAAAAACTTATTGTGAAAGAATTGCAAAAACACGGAATCCAATCTATTCTTACCGCGCCCGAAAAACTTACGGTTAATACGATTAACAAATATCTGGAGTTAAAAGCGCGGAATTTAATATAATTTCATTCTTTACTAAACAGCCAGCCTATAAACTGGCGCTTTCTACCTTAACCGCGTTGAAGCAGCAGATTTCTTTATTACCTTTAATTGTCAAAAAAACTGATTACGTATATGCGTTATGGAATTGTGTTGATGGTAACCCTTACCCTTACAGGTGTAGCACAAGCTCAATGGAAAAATGATTTGCCTCCCCTACAGATAAAAAAAGCTCAGGGCGGAACTATCTGCTATCACAAACCTGAAGATTCCAATCTGATTATCCCTCCACCAGCAGCCTACGAAGCCTGGAAGCGAAATCCTGCTGCCAAAACAAATGCTACTACTTTTGAAGTTACCTACGTAAATTTTTCTGCCGAAGCGCAAGCGGCATTTCAAAAAGCGGTAGATATCTGGTCAACCCTTATCGAAAGCCCGGTGCCTATCCGAATTCTGGCTGTATGGCAACCCTTATCGGGAAGCGTGCTGGGTGGGGCATCGCCTGGTACTTACATTCGCGATTTCGATGGTGCACAAAAAGTATTAACCTGGTATCCGGTTGCACTGGCTGAAAAAATGGCCGGGCGTGAATTTAATGATGCCGATGAGCCCGATATATTTGCCCAGTTTAACAGTTCATTTGCCGACTGGTCGCTTCGTACAGACGGAACACCTACTCCTAACAAAACAGATCTGGTTTCTGTTGTGTTGCACGAAATAGGCCATGGATTAGGAATTATTAAGGCCTATGATGTAACCGCAGTTGATGGCATTATTGGCGACTTCTTTTCAGACTTACATGTTCCGTACGATTATTTTCTGGAGAATAGTACAGATGTTAACCTCGTTCAGGGATTTAAACCGCCATCAACCCCATTGCGAGCAGAACTTACAAGTACTTCATTGTTCTTCCGGTCGCCCTTACTCCAAAAAACACCAATAGATAACAGGCCACGAATTTATGCTCCCGTTACCTTTGCCGGTGGCTCCAGCATTGCTCACCTTGACGAGAGCACGTATAACGCAACTCCTAATGCGTTAATGACACCCTTTATTGGAAATGCCGAAGTAATGCACAACCCCGGAAACTTAGTTATGCGCATGCTGGCCGATATGGGTTGGGTAAATACCCGAATTGTACACACCCGTTTACCCAATACAGAAAATGTATCATCGCCTTACCCCGTAGTTGTTACGTTAGAAGCTGATGCCAAAAGTCAGGATGGTGGTGCATACTCTTACAATGCCAGCGAAGTGAAGTTAAACTACACTACCAATGGCACCACGTTTACCACGGTTGATATGACTGCTACCGGCCAAGCCAATCAATTTTCTGCAACCTTACCGGCAACAGGCAGTGCGGTTACCTATGGGTATTATATCTCAGTTAAAGATAATCTGGAGCGCACGCTGGTAAAACCCGGAATATTTACGGATGATGGTGAAGCCCCTGTTCAGCGTTTGTTTCTATTCGAAGCCGGGCCCGATACCAAAGGCCCGTTCTTTTCGCATTCTCCGGTAGCTTTTACAAAAGCATCTGATACACAGTTTGAGATTAGTGCCATCGTATCAGACAATATAGCGGTGGGCAATGTCTTTGTGGATTATCAAATAACACAAGGCGAAGTAACGGGTTCGTTGTTAACCCTGCCAATGAATTTAGTTGCCGGAACAGACTCAACCTATTCGCAAACTATTCCCTATGGCGGCTTAGGGCTAAGCAATGGAGATAAAATTGAGTATCGCATTCGGGCAACCGATCTGGCTAATACACCCAACACGAAATCGGTACCAACAGGCTCACCTGGGTTTTATAATGTAAATATAGTAAGCCTTGCTCCTACCCAGGATTCTTATAGCAATGACTTCAATAACACAACCACGGCCAGTCAGGATTTTTTTGGCAGCACCGGGTTTTCTATCCGTGCAGAAACAGGTTTTTCGAATGGAGCCATTCACACCGCTCACCCCTATTTGCAGGGGTTAGGGTTTCCTAACGACAGGTTTGAATGGGTGTATCAATTACGAATCCCAATACGGGTTAAAGAAACAGACGCAACCATTAAGTTTGATGAAGTGGTGTTGATTGAACCAGGCGAAACTGGCGCAACCTTTCCAAGCGAAGATTTTTATGATTACGTAGTGGTAGATGGCTCGAAAGATGGTGGCGTTACCTGGACTACGGTAGCTAATGGGTATGATTCCCGCGACTTTGCTCCGTGGCTAACGCGGTACAACAGTGCCATATCAGGCAATAACTCAAATGCAATTGGAGACCCCACGCTATTCAGAACCAGAATGCTTAATCTTCAGGATAAATTTGATACCGGTGATGAAGTTGTCATTCGTTTCCGTTTATTCAGCGACCCTGCCGCAGTAGGTTGGGGGTGGGCTATTGATAACTTAAAAATCCAGATTGATGATATTGCACCTACAATTTTACACGATCATGTTGATTATGTTTTATCTTCTACCACATCACTGCCTCTTACCATTAAACCTTCTGATGCTTCGGGTGTTGCCGAACTTTTTGTGGACGTTAAAGTAAATAACGGTGCTGTTCAAATAGATGAAATTACTTTACAAGATGGAGTTAGTGAATACTTTTATATTCTTGACTTAGATGGGTTTGAGGCCGGTGATAAAATTGAGTATAGAATTCGGGCAAAAGACGAAATAGGAAATGAAGCTGTGCTTCCTGCAACTGAATTCTTTCAGGTACCGGTTATTTCTTTCGGCACACCCATACAACAATACGTTCATGATTTTAATACTGCCAATACCGATTTTGTAGGAAACTTTTTTTCAACCACTCAACCTACCGGGTTTACCAATCATGCAATCCATACACCGCACCCTTATCCAAATGGGTTTGGACTAACAAACAACACTTCTAATTATGCTCTTACTTTAACCAAACCGGTTACGGTAAGCCAAACCAATCATTATATGTTATTTAGTGAAATTGTTGTTGTTGAATACGGTGGGGCAAACCCTAAGGACTTTGTTACGGTAGAAGGCTCTAAAAATGGAGGTACCTCCTGGCATTCATTAACCGGGTCTTATGCCGCCAATTCATTATCGGCATGGAAAAATGTATTTGATATTGGGGGTATTGCTACGGCCAACTTATTCCGAACCCGGCTTATTGATATAACCTCTACGGGCGATTTTGAAGTTGGTGATAACGTACTCTTTCGCTTTCGGATATCAGCAGACGCAACCGGTAATGGTTGGGGTTGGGCAATGGATAACTTAAGTATACAAGGCCCCGTTACCGGGATAAAAGAAGCCCCCGATTTGTTTGTTTCCGTTTATCCAAATCCGGCCAACGGCAATAACATTACCCTTGAGGTAAAAGGAATATCGGCAGCCAGTGGGCAGGTACAAATTATAAATCTGCAAGGTCAGCAGTTGGTTAATGAGCCTTTGCCCCTTACCGGAAGTACAACACGTAAAGAATTTTCGACCAGTACATGGGCCGATGGTATTTATGTAGTGAAACTACACCTGGAGGATGGAAGTACAATAACGAAGAAATTGATCAAGGCTTCGCATTAAATCAGATAACCAAAAATTATAGCAAACTATTGTACTGTATCAACTATGGCACTAAACCAAAATTCCGGTATCCCGTTCTGCGGGAACCGGAATTTTTACATAAAAGTCTTTATTGTCTTAACAGTTCTCTTGAAATAACCATTTTTTGAATTTCAGTAGTGCCCTCATAGATCTGAGTGATTTTGGCATCGCGCATTAAACGCTCCACATGAAATTCTTTTACATACCCATAACCACCATGAATCTGCACGGCTTCAGTAGTTACTTCCTGTGCTATTTGCGAAGCATATAGTTTTGCCATAGCTGCAGCTTTTACAAAATCTTTCTTTTGATCTTTTAGGCTGGCCGCTTGCCAGATTAGCAACCGGGCTGCATCAATTTTGGTAGCCATATCGGCCAACTTAAATTGTATGGCCTGATGTTCGGCCAGATGTTTACCAAAGGCTTTTCTCTCTTTGGCATACTTAACAGCTAACTCGTATGCACCCGCTGCAATACCAAGTGCCTGTGCCGCAATACCAATACGCCCGCCATTAAGCGTAGTCATAGCAAACGTAAACCCAAAACCATCATCGCCAATACGGTTGGCCTTCGGAACTTTTACATCGCTAAACATAAGCGAGTGTGTATCTGAACCCCGAATGCCCATCTTATCTTCTTTCTTCCCTACTATAAAGCCTGGCATCCCCTTCTCTACTATTAATGCATTAATGCCTTTATGCCGTTTGGAAGCATCCGTCTGCGCTATTACAATATACGTGCTGGCGGTGTTGCCATTCGTTATCCAGTTTTTGGTTCCGTTTAACAGATAGTAATCTCCTTTGTCTTCTGCAGTAGTACGTTGACTGGTTGCATCTGAACCTGCTTCTGGTTCTGATAAACAAAATGCTCCAATCCCTTTTGCTGCCAGTGGTTTTAAATATTTTTCCTTTTGATCCTCAGACCCAAAACGCTCTAACCCCCAACACACCAGCGAATTATTTACTGACATACAAACCGAAGCCGAGGCGTCTACTTTTGAGATCTCCTCCATAGCCAGTGTATACGATACCGTATCCATCCCACCGCCATTGTATTTGGGATCAACCATCATACCCATAAACCCAAGTTCCCCCATTTTTTTTATTTGCTCGGTTGGAAACTTCTGTTCGGTATCGCGATCAATTACACCTGGCAAAAGTTCGGTTTGGGCAAAATCGCGGGCTGCAGCTTTAACGGCTAATTGTTCTTCGGTGAGTTCAAAATTCATATATGATTCATTTCAACTTCAAAGTAAACAAAAAAAAAGCCTGAGGGTTAACTCAGGCTTGCAATTTTATATTTAAGTATTTACTTCTTAATCTCTTCTGCCTAAAAAAATCATCACATAATACAGCAACATGGTAACGGCACCAATAGCAGCCACCACGTATGTCATCGCAGCTGAATTCAACGCATCCTTAGCCATGTCATGTTCCTGGCGTGTTACAATACCACGGGTTTCAATCCAAGCCAATGCTCTTTTGCTGGCATCAAATTCTACAGGCAATGTTACCAGAGCAAATAGTGCAAACACACCATAACAACCAATAATTACCATCAGTGCTAAATCGTATGAGAAGATACCGCCTAAGAAGTAAGCCCCGAACATCATACCCAGAAAAACAAAATTTATAACCTTGGCACTAATGTTTTGAACAGGCACCATAGCTGAACGAAACTCTAACCAGCTATATGCTTTGGCATGCTGCACAGCATGGCCACACTCGTGCGCAGCCACAGCGGTAGCCGCTGCATTCCTTCCATGGTACACATCGTGGCTCAGGTTTACTGTTTTGTTGGCCGGGTTATAGTGATCGGTTAACTGGCCTTCAACTGAAATAACCTGTACATCAGCGATTCCATTATCGGCTAACATTAGTCTTGCTATTTCAGCGCCTGTTAAATCCTTTGTTAAATGTATCTCTGAATATTTTTTAAACTTATTCTTTAGGCGCGAGCTTACAATCCAACCCACCAGCATAAAGAAACCCGTAATAATTAATGGCCCAAATCCCATAGTCATATTTGTTTATGTTTTTTTATTTTTTCTACAATTCGGGTGGTAGAATAACCCGACACAAAGTCGATAGTTTTTACCACACCTCCTGCCCTTTTTACAACATCTGCGCCAACAATATTTTCTGTCAAATAGTCACTTCCTTTTACCAAAATATCAGGTACAAGCTCCGAAATCAAGGCTAACGGGGTATCTTCATTAAAAAGAACCACCAGATCGATAAATTGCATGGCAGCCAGAACGCGTGCCCGCGAATTCTCATCCTGCAAGGGTCTTTCGGGGCCTTTAAACCGTGCTACTGAACTGTCGGAATTAAGACCCAAAATCAGTTTATCGCCCAGGTTGCGGGCCTTTTCTAAGTAATCTACATGACCCAAATGAACCAGGTCGAAGCAACCATTGGTGAATACCACTTTGGCTCCTGACTTTTTCCAGGCATTAACCTGCTCTTTTGCTTTCGCCCACGAAACTATTTTGCCGGTTGTTTTTTCCATCGCATTAACGCATAGCTAATGAATAAAGATAGTACTCCGGCTACAATCATTATAAATGTTTGCCAGCCATGAAAGATAAACACAAATGCAATAGCATCGGTTTGGGGAAGGTTATACAATGTTACCAACCCTAATGGTACCAGAGTATGATAGGAGCCGGCACCACCCGGCAAGGGTGCTGCCATGGCAATGGCCCCAATGGCAAATAATGTTAACACCGCACTAATACCTAATCCGCTTGTTTCCGGAAATGCCAGTACCACCAGGTAGCTCATAATAAAATACAAACCCCAGATTGCGATGGAATAAAATATAAACAGGGGTTTGTTTCGAAGGCGAAACACAGCCAACAGCCCGTTCTTAAACCCAAGAAATAACTTTTTTAATTTTTCATTTCTGCGAATCAGAAAAATGAAGGCTATTAATAATCCTACCCCCACTACACCAGCAATAATCCAAAGGGTATAAGATTTTTCACCCGTTGCAAACGGCAGTGTTTCAATAAACCCTTTTAACTTATCCCACTCCACAAAAAAAGAAAGTGCAATCAGCAGTATTAAACAAATCAAATCAATTAACCGCTCCACCACTACCGTTCCAAACGACACTTCGATAGGCGTTTGCTCTAATTTGTAAAGATTATAACAGCGCGACACTTCACCTCCCCGCGGTACGGCCAGGTTAACCAGGTAGCCAATCATTAACGAAAGAAAGCTGCTGCCGAATGATATAACATTGCCGGTTGGGGTAAGTAGCATTCTCCAACGTTCTGCACGCACCGCATGGCTCAACATTGCCACTGCTGCCATTAAAAGCAGATACCCCTTATCGCATTTCTTCCAGGCATTCCATAAAAATTCAGATTTATTTTCACCTTCAGCAACCACCAGCCCACGCAACGACAACCACAATAACGCAACTGTAATTGCGAAGACCACAACATATTGTAAAGCAGTTTTTAGTTTGGGATGCAAGGTTAAATCGGCAGATTATGAGAATTGAAAAGATTAAAACACAGCCAAAGGTACGGGCTATTTACATTTACCTTAAACCATCAGGAATAATAATTATTACATCCCTCTATTTTAATTCTACTGCCTAAATTCCTATTCGAACTATACATCATCTTTTGGAGAAGATAAACCGCCCTCACATCCAACTTTTTTCAATCTCTAAGCATCAGGCCTTAGAGTTCATTATCCCGGTTGGGTACAAATGATGGTAAACACAAAAAGCACTTCTACTAATACCTGTAGTAATAAAAGTGGTTTGGCTAAAACTCCCTATTTCTTTGTGGTCTTATTCTTGAATGTTCCGTATTTACGTAGACCAAACAGCCCAGCTTTTCTCTAAAAACCTTCATTTTCGCGTGTTTTAAAGGATTGCGAAATAGGCCAAATGACTGAAGTTTAGTTGAACCCGGGCTTAAAATTCCGTACTTTTGTAGTCCAATTTTCCATTCTGAATTAAAAAGCAAGATTATGTCTAAAATCCGTATTCTTTATGTAGCCAGCGAGATCAATCCTTTTCTGCAGACTACGGAAGTTTCTGAATTTGTAAGAAAACTTCCTCAGGCCATGCAAGAAAAAGGGATGGAGATCAGAATTCTGGTGCCGCGGTTTGGGTTGATTAATGAGAGGAAGAATCGGTTACACGAAGTTGTGCGACTTTCAGGAATTAACATTGCGGTAGGCGATGAGGAGAAACCCTTGATCATTAAGGTAGCTTCTATACCCAATGCCAAATTGCAGGTGTATTTTATTGATAATGAAGATTATTTTCACCGCAAACATGTATTCCACGATAAGGAAAACAGGTTTTATGAAGACAATGACGAACGGGCCATCTTCTTCTGCAAGGGAGTTATTGAGACCGTGCGTAAATTAGGCTGGGCTCCCGATATTGTACATTGCAACGATTGGATAACCAGTTTCATTCCATTGTACCTGAAAACTACCTACAAGAACGATCCATTGTTCAAAAACACAAAGACCGTTTTCACGATTTACAACAATAGCTTTACTCACAAGTTTAAAGGCGATTTGATGGGCAAGGTGCGCATGATGGATATTGAAGATAATATGCTGGGCCACTTGAAGACTGGCGATTATGAGGGCTTTATTAAATTAGGCGCGCAATTCTCGGATGTAGTTTCTACAGCCGGAGACAATAAAAAGTTAGAAGGATTAGTTAAGAAGCTAAAAGAGAAAAAAGTTGAAACCATCGAGAAAGACGATAACTACACCGAGTCGTTTTATAACCTTTATACAGACCTGGTGGGCTAAAGCCTGCCTGGTCTTGTTCACTGCCTTTTTATTTTCATGCGAAGAAGACCTGAACCTGTTGGGGTTCAGGGGCGATGATCAGCGTTTTAAAGTTTACTACGCAGAAATTCCTGTTCCCAGCAGCGTGTTGTTGCTGGATTCTGTTCGAAGCATGAACTATTTAACTACCGAAACAAACCGATTGCTGGTGGGGTCGTATTCCGACCCGCTTATGGGCGAGGTTCAGGCCAAAGGCTTTGTACAATTTCGCCCGGCTGATATCACCACCTTTATTGCTAACGGTTCGCAGTTTGATTCTGCTATTTTGCAATTGCGTTTTGATTTTTACAATTACGGTGCATCGGGTTTCACTCCTTTCGAATTATCCGTTCATGAAGTCATAGAAACCTTGCCATTGGAGAATCAATATTTTTCAAAATCGCAGGCAGCCTATAACGCCACCCCACTCGGTACGGCAACAACTTCCATCAATCAGGTTTTATTCGACAAAGAACTGAATGATACCGATGCAGACACACTCCTTACTGTTAAGATTAAACTAACTCATAATTTCGGGCAGCGGGTGTACGATGCAATAAATCCTGAAGATGAAAATTTTTCGAATTTTAACCTGTTTAAGAATCAGTTTAAAGGACTCGCCATTGTACCCACTGTTTCTGAATCCATTGTTGGGATTAGTAATAACTCCAATTCTTTCCTTACCCTTTACTACCATACCGGAGAAACGAAGAGTACAAGAACTTTTGTATTAGGGTCTGGTATTTCGTTTTCAAACATTACATCCGACAGATCATCAACAGAATTAAGTGGCCTAACCAACTATCACGAAGAATTTTTACCTCCCGTTAACCGGTATGTTCAGTCCGGTGTGGGCATTACAACCAAGCTGGATTTTTCAGGATTCTACGATTTACTTGATGAATTCCCTAACGTAATCATTAACTCGGCCGAACTGGCTGTAGACAATGTTGCCGAGCCGGGTGATCTGGAGTACCCTACCCTGGGATTAGTTATGTTGGATGAAAATAATAAGATTAAAAAACTTACAACAGCACAAGACACTACTGATTACCTTTCCTTCAACAACAAATTATTGATAGGAACACTAATCAGTAACGATGCTTTAACCGCTCCCTATATTATCTCAGATGGTACTTCTTTATTAGGACTTACCTATTCGTCAGATAACGATAAGTTTCTTGCCTACCCTACCCTGTTTTTTCAACAGCTCTATGCGCTACGCGAGAAACGGTATCCGTACTGGGCATTAACAGCAATCAATCCTCCCTTTAACAAGACTGTTAACCGTGCCGTGTTTAATAAAGATAATATCAAGCTCAAAGTATATTATACACGACCTAATGCTTCTGAATAAAATAGTATGTGTGGTATTGTAGCATATGTAGGCCATCGCCAGGCACATGAAGTAATTATAAAAGGACTTAAGCGCCTGGAGTACAGGGGCTACGATAGCACAGGCATTGCCCTCTTAAATGACGGGCTCAATGTGTATAAAAAGAAAGGCAAGGTTACAGAACTGGAAGGCTTTATTAAAGGTCAGAATTTAAATAGCCACATAGGAATGGGGCATACCCGTTGGGCTACCCATGGCGAACCCAATGATGAAAATGCTCACCCGCATTACTCCGCAACAAAAAATCTGGCCATTATCCATAATGGTATTATCGAGAATTATGCTGCCTTAAAACAGGACTTGCTTCGTAAGGGGCATACTTTTTTAAGTGAAACGGATACCGAAGTTTTTATTCATTTTATTGAAGACATTCAACAAAATGAAAATTGTACGCTTGATGAAGCCGTGCGGCTTGCGCTTACCAAAGTGGTTGGGGCTTATGCCATTGTCGTGATGTCGGTGCATCAGCCCAACTTGCTGATAGCAGCCCGCAAGGGAAGCCCATTAGTATTAGGGGTTGGTCGTGGTGAGTTTTTTATGGCTTCAGATGCTACACCAATTATTGAGTACACGAACGAGGTTGTGTATCTAAACGATCAGGAGATTGCCATAATTGATAATGGTAAGCTAACCATTAAAGATACTTCAAATCTTCCCCTCACACCCTATGTACAAACTGTAGATCTTGAGCTGGAAGCAATTGAAAAGGGTGGATATGAACACTTCATGCTAAAAGAAATTTTTGAGCAACCCCGTTCCATCAAAGATTGTATGCGCGGCCGGCTTGATTCTGCTTCGGGCCGATTGATCTTGGGGGGACTGCGCGAGTATCTGAATAAATTAATTCAAGCTGATAGGATCATTATTGTAGCCTGTGGCACTTCGTGGCATGCTGGTTTGGTAGCCGAATATTTTTTTGAAGAGTTTTGTCGCATTCCGGTTGAAGTAGAATATGCCTCTGAATTTCGCTACCGAAACCCAATCGTAAGAGAAGGTGATGTAGTCATAGCCATTTCACAGTCGGGAGAAACTGCCGATACATTGGCTGCAATTGAACTTGCTAAATCAAAAGGCGCTATCATCTTTGGTGTTTGTAATGTAGTGGGGTCATCCATAGCCCGTGCTACCCATGCAGGCGCCTATACACATGCGGGGCCTGAGATTGGCGTAGCCAGCACCAAAGCATTTACAGCACAACTTACCGTGCTTAATATGATAGCTTTGATTGTGGCCCAAAAGAAGGGCACCATTACCGAACAGAAGTTCAATGAACTTTTGGTTGAAATGGAAACGCTTCCGGCTAAAGTTGAGAAAGTATTAAATCTTAATAATCAGATTAAGAAAATTGCAGAAGAGTTCAAGGACTCCCGTAACTTCCTTTACCTGGGCCGAGGGTATAATTTCCCTGTGGCACTGGAAGGAGCTCTTAAGCTGAAAGAAATTTCGTACATCCATGCCGAGGGGTATCCTGCTGCCGAAATGAAACACGGCCCAATTGCTTTAATAGATGCTGAAATGCCCGTTGCTTTTATCGCTACCAAAGATAGCTCTTACGAAAAAGTAGTTTCCAATATTCAGGAAGTAAAGGCCCGAAAAGGAAGAGTAATTTCTATTGTTACCGAAGGTGATATTTTAATTCCTAAAATGTCTGAATTTGTAATTGAAGTGCCCCCGGTTGCGGAGGCTCTTATGCCTTTAATTTCGGTTGTGCCGCTGCAACTTCTCTCTTATCACATTGCAGTAATGCGAGGTTGTAATGTAGATCAACCCCGGAATCTGGCAAAGTCTGTTACTGTTGAATAACTTCTTGGTACCCGGTACAGGTAATTGTATTTTTCAACCTCCTTCATTTAAAGGAAGATTAACTAACTCTCCCTCTTCTCTCATCAAACTACAAACTTTATAGCGTTCATTTGCAGAGGTCTGGTACACCGCATCCAAAATTTTCACAACGTTCTGCACACCAATTCTTGCCCCCCATTCAAAAGGCCCAAACGGATAATTTGTGCCGAGCTTCATGGCTAAATCAATGTCCTGGCGCGTAGCCGTACCTTCTGCTACGGTAAAGTAAGCCTCATTGATAATCATGCATATAATACGCGGTGTAACAAATCCTGTCTGATCCTGTACAAGACTAAATTTTGTATTAAGTGCTTCGCATGCCTCTTTCAATGTTTGATAATCATTTTCGGATACAATACAAACCTCTAATACATCGCGGCCAGCAAAAGTTGGCAAGCCACAAAAACCAATAATCTGTTTCTTTATTTTAGCAGTGTTAAGTACTGTTGCCAAAGATGTAAACGTTGTGTCCAGAAATACCGGCACCAAAACCTTGTCATAAATTACAAGGGTGTGTGCCGCAGATGCTGAAACAAAATCAAAAATAACTTCTGCCCACTCCAGTATTGGTTTTTGCTCAGCTAGGTTTTTAGCAAGAGCATAGCTGTGTTGGCTGCCAAATTTTTGAGCCATTTCTACACGGTTTGCCTCATTACCAATTACCAGAATGTTCATGTGTTTTGTGTATCGAATTCCCGATATTTGATCAAAAGTAACACACCCTTTCGTATGTCAAAAGAAGTAATTTATTCATCCCATGCTCCCGAGCCCATTGGGCCTTATAGCCAGGCCATCAAAATCGGTTCTATGTTGTTTGTTTCTGGTCAGATTGCCATTGATAAATCGAGCGGAAAAATCCTGACCGACAACATCGTTGAAGAAACCAATCAGGTCTTAAAAAACATAGATGAAGTACTGCGGGCTGCCGGTATGGATTTTTCGCATGTGGTAAAGTGCTCTATTTTTTTAAAAGATATGGGGCAGTTTCCGGCCGTAAATGAAACCTATGCTAAAAAGTTTACTCAAAATCCTCCGGCCCGCGAAACGGTAGAAGTAAGCAGATTACCTAAAGATGTAAACGTTGAAATTTCTTGCATTGCCGTAAAGTAATCTTGCTTTTACGCAGCATTTCTTTGTGTTGCAATCTGGTTAACTTTAACTCCCTATATTAATTTACATGCAGCCCGTTCGAGTACGTTTTGCCCCCAGCCCAACAGGCGCCCTTCACATTGGCGGAGTGCGCACTGCCCTTTATAACTACCTGTTGGCAAAAAAAACCAACGGCACGATGATTCTTCGCATTGAAGACACCGACCAAACCCGATTTGTACCCGGTGCCGAAGCGTACATCATAAAATCGTTGGCGTGGGTGGGCATTAAAATTGACGAAGGTGTAGGGCAAGGCGGCCCACACGCTCCGTATCGGCAATCGGAACGTAAGCTCCTCTACAAACAGTATGCACAAAAATTAATTGACGAAGGCAATGCCTACTATGCTTTCGATACAGAAGAGGAACTAGAGGCCATGCGTAATCGCCTGAAAGCAACCGGATCTTCCCATCAGCAATACAGTGCCACTACCCGTATGATGATGGATAACTCACTAACCTTATCGGAAAGTGAAGTACAACAAAAGCTTAAAGCAGGCTATCCTTATGTAATCCGTTTAAAGGTTCCTGAATCAGAGGAAATATCTCTCTCAGATTTGATACGGGGTGAAGTGAATGTTCACTCCTCACAGATTGACGACAAGGTGCTAATGAAGTCGGATGGGATGCCCACCTATCACCTCGCCAATGTAGTGGACGATTACCTGATGCGGATTACACATGTAATTAGGGGAGAGGAATGGTTGCCCTCAGCGCCCTTACATGTGCTCTTATATCGCTTTTTAGGATGGGAGAAACAGATGCCCCAATTTGCTCACTTGCCTTTGCTTCTAAAACCTGATGGCAACGGTAAGCTCAGCAAACGCGATGCAGATAAGGCAGGATTCCCTTTATTTCCGCTTAACTGGGTTGACCCAACAACCAATGAATTATCAAAAGGGTTTTGTGAGTCTGGCTATTTGCCAGATGCTCTTATCAATTTTCTGGCATTTTTAGGTTGGAACCCGGGTACCGAAAAGGAAATATTTTCTCTTTCTGAATTGATCGATGCGTTTACTGTTGAACGCATTGGAAAAGCAGGAGCACGTTTTGATATTCTCAAAGCACAATGGTTCAATCAGCAATATATAAAAGCAAAATCCAATACTGATCTTGCTGCATTTTTGCTAACATCCCTGCCTCAGGGAATTACCTGTTCTGCGGAGAAGGCCGCAAAAATTTGCGGTGTCTTAAAAGAACGCGTAACCTTTACTCACGACTTCGCCACACAGGCACGATTCTTCTTTGAGGCTCCAACGGAGTACGATCAGCACGTAACAAGCAAAAAATGGAACGATGATGCTATCCGTGTACTCACCGCTTACAAACAAACTCTTTCTTCTATTAAAGAACTAACCGCTGAAATGGCCAAAACTACTTTAGAAGACGTAACTACATCGTTGGGCATTAGTACGGGAAAAATTTTACAGGCACTGCGGGTTTCCATTACCGGTGCTGGCTCAGGACCAGACCTGATGCTCTCTATGGAAATTATGGGGTCAGAAGAAGTAGTCTCCAGAATCGATCGGGCATTATCCACATTAAAAAAAGTATAATGGCAAAGAAAACCGACAAGCCCAGCAAGAAACAAGGTAAGCCGCGTGTTCATAAGGAATTATCCGGCTTTGAAGTTTCTATCGACCAGTTTGGAGGGCTAAAAACCAATATGGATATCGAGAAACTAAACGAGTTCTTAAACGAAAACGTAGACGACAAGAAGCTTGCTGAACGAACCGATTACGATGACTTGAAAAAGGTGAAGAAAAAAAAGAGTTAACTCCTGATAACTCCTCTATTCAAATTTGTATTCTTATTGTATCCTATCTTCAATTAGCCATGCGAATTCTTTCCACCGTAATATTACTATTCTCCTTTCTATCCGTATTTGCGCAGCAAAGCTGGCCGGAAGATCTGATTACTACGCCCGAAAAAACCAATTACATAAAAACTTCAACACATGCCGATGTAATGGATTTTGTCAAAGCTATTCAAAGCAAATCAGAAAATGCTTTTTTGTTTTCGATGGGAACCAGCAAAGAAGGCAAAGAAATCCCTGTGGTCGTTCTGTCAAAAGATAAAATTAAGACAGCCGCTGAAGTCAAAACATCTGGCAAGTTGGTAGTCTATATTCAGGGTAATATTCATGCCGGAGAAGTAGAGGGGAAAGAAGTATTGATGCTGCTGATGCGTGAAATATTGTTGGGCGACAAGAAGCACCTGCTCGATAATCAGATAATTTTATTCGCCCCTATCTACAACACTGACAGTAACGACAAAATGGAAAAAGGCAGGCGCCCCTCGCAAGAAGACAGCCCGCTTGAAGTTGGTTTACGCGAAAACAGTCAGGGGCTGGACTTGAATCGCGATGGAATGAAAATGGAAGCTATTGAAACGCAATCTTTGTTTGCCAATGTGTTGCTACCGTGGGATCCGCACGTATTCGTAGATCTTCATACTACTAATGGAACCTGGCATGGGTATTCCCTAACCTGGGCTCCCGGATATCAAAGCAGCGGCCACCCGGCTACCTATGAGTTTGTAAATAATAAAATGCTTCCGGAAATTACCTCAGTTGTAAAATCAAAGTACGATCTGAACTTTGGCCCTTTCGGAGATTATTATTTACGGGAAGGTTGGCCTCCCAAAAATTTTTATACCTACAACCATCACCCGCGCTACCTTGTCAATCAATTTGGATTGCGCAACCGGCTATCCATTCTTAGTGAAGCCTTTGCCCATGAAAGGTTTTATCAGCGCATACACTCAACCTATCGGTTTGTTTCTGAAATTCTTGAATACACCAATACCCATACTTCCCAAATAATGGAAATTACGAAAAGAGCCGATGCAGAAACAGTGGCTCAAATGCAAAATGGGGGCGGTTCTTTAAAGAAAGGAGTTCGCTTTAAAATGGCTCCATTAAAAAAATTAAACAGCTTTCTTACATACGATTATATTCAAAAACAAAAAACAGATGGCACAATAGAAAATGTACGCAGCGGAAAAATTTCTCAATACAACGATGTTACCTACCATGCACGCTTCGAGCCAACGCTTGAAGCTACCGTGCCCAGCGGCTATATTATTCCCGCACGCTTTTCAAAAATTGCCGATAATCTTCGCATGCATGGAATAAAGGTTGATCCGTTATCAAAATCAGCCACTTTTCAGGGCGAGGTTTTTCAAATCAAAAAATTTGAAAAGGCAAAACAGGTTTTTCAAGGACATGCTATGGCCCAGGCCGATGGCCAGTTTGTTTCAGCGACCAAAAGGTTTTCAAAGGGTGATTTTGTTGTAGAAATGAATCAACCACTGGCCAATCTCATTTTCTACTTACTCGAACCTCAATCGGATGATGGATTATTAACCTGGAATTTTTTGGATGAATACATCGAAACCAATAAAGGTGAAAACAAACCGGTAGAATATCCCGTATTTAAGTACACCATTAAAAACAAATAACCATGGCAACTTCGCACGTAATCGACTACCAAATTAAAGGAGAGAGCATTCAGATTGTTGAGGTAGAGCTCGATCCCCAGGAAACTGTAATTGCCGAAGCTGGTGCTATGTTGTTTATGGAAGAAGGTATTCAATTTGATACCAAAATGGGCGATGGCTCAAATCCTAATCAAAGTATTTTCGATAAATTATTGTCAGCCGGTAGCCGGGTATTAACAGGCGAGTCGTTGTTTATGACCCATTTCACCAATCGTGGTTCGCGTAAAGCTAAGGTTGGGTTTTCAGCACCTTACCCGGGCACCATTATTCCAATTGATTTAGCAACCAGTCGCAATAACGAATTGGTTGTTCAGAAAGATGGATTTCTTTGTGCGGCATTCGGCACAAAGCTTTCAATTGTTTTTAATCGTAAAATAGGTGCCGGTCTTGTGGGTGGCGAAGGTTTTATCTTACAAAAACTACAGGGCGATGGAAGAGCATTTGTGCATGCTGGTGGAACGGTAATTGAGCGAACGCTAAACAATGAAACTCTTCGCGTAGATACAGGATGTGTGGTGGCGTTCGAATCGCAAATCGATTTTGATGTAGAAACCACCGGAAGCCTAAAGTCAATGATCTTTGGTGGTGAAGGAATTTTTCTTGCTACCCTGCGAGGCTCTGGTAAAGTGTGGCTACAGTCGATGCCAATTCGCAAACTTGTACAGGCACTCTCGCCTTACGGCAGAAACTCAAGGAAAGAAGGAGGATCTCTGCTAGGTAACTTCCTGGAATAACCCTTTAAAACATAAAGGGTATTGCTTAAGAATACTAAAAGCTGGTTACCTTCGGGTAATTGAATAGTTGCTTATGTCATTAATAAAAATCGGATTAATTCGTGAAGGCAAAAACCCTCCTGACAAACGAGTTCCATTTACCCCTGCTCAAGCTGAAGAAATAGAACAGCGGTTTCCACACGCAAAGGTCATTTGCCAACAAAGCGAGGTTCGCTGCTTCAACGATTCTGAATATGAAACGCATCACATTACAACACAGCCCGGGGTTGATGATTGCGATATTCTGATGGGTATTAAGGAAGTACCTGTTGAAATGCTGGTACCCAATAAAACGTATCTCTTTTTCTCTCATACCATCAAGAAGCAGCCGTACAACCGAAAACTTCTGCAAGCTATCCTTCAGAAAAACATCAGGCTAATAGATTACGAAGCACTAAAAGACACTCAGGGAAACAGGCTAGTAGCCTTTGGGCGCTTTGCCGGAATTGTAGGCGCTTACAACGGGTTGTGGGCGTATGGAAAACGGTTTAAACAATATGAATTACGAAGAGCCTACGATTGTTTCGACATCAATGATCTGAAACTTGAATTGCGAAAAGTTAAATTACCTCCCATAAAAATCATATTAACCGGAGCTGGGCGTGTGGGTAAAGGCGCTATGGAAACCTTAGACACAGCCGGTATCCGTAAAGTTAGCCCAACCGATTTTTTGACTAAAACGTATTCCGAACCCGTCTATTCTCAACTTAGTAGTGCTGAGTATCACGAAAGAAAAGAAGGTGGGCATTTTAACCGAGACGAATTTCACCGGAACCCCGAGTACTATCAATCTACCTTTGATAAGTTTTTGCCTGTTACCGATATACTTATGGCAGGCGCATTTTGGAACCCGAAAGCTCCGGTACTTTTTACACGTGAAAATATGCTTGCTCCCAATTTCAAAATAAAAATAATAGCAGATATCACGTGCGATATTAATGGTTCTGTTCCCAGTACCATTAAAGCCAGTTCTATTCCAAACCCTTTGTACGATTACAACGCAAAAACCAACTCTGATTTTCCAGCATTTAGTGACGAGAAATTTGTTACTGTAATGGCAGTCGATAATCTTCCGTGTGAATTGCCCCGGAGTGCTTCTGATGAGTTTGGCCGAGATTTAATAGATCGCATTTTGAAACCGTTGTTGTTTGATGACCCCGAAGGAATTATTAAACGGGGAACAATTACAGATAACGGGAAACTGACCGAAGAATTTTCCTACCTGCAGGATTATGTAAATCAACCAACGTAATTATTTAATGTATGCTTTTGTATAATGTAACCTTTGGAATAGATAAGCAAATTGAGCAAGAGTGGCTATTGTGGATTCACGAAAATTACATTCCGGGAATCATGAATACAGGGCTGTTTTCGGAATACAAAATCTACAAAGTATTAACGCATGACGATGAAACCAGTATGTCGTACAGTATTCAATGTTTTGCTCCTTCTATTGAACACATTTTACAATACCTGAACGAGTTTGCTCCTAAGCTAGTAGAGGCGCACCGGACGCGGTTTAAAGATCAGCATGTAGCCTTCAATACATTACTGGAAGAACTTTAGCGTGTTTCCAGCAATTGCCTGATCTGGTTTGCCTCAAGATGACAATTTACCCACTCTGTATCCAGACGCGATCCATACGATTTATAAAACGCAATAGCTGGTTTATTCCATTCTAAAACCTGCCACATCATTCCTGTGCAATTGTCAAGCAATGCTTGTTTCATGGTAGCATCAAACAACGCTTTCCCCAAGCCAAGACCACGCTTATTTTCAGTAACAATAATATCCTCCAGGTACAACCTCTTTCCTTTCCAGGTGGAATACCGATAGTAATACAAGGATATTCCGTGAATGCCTGTCTCATCTTCAGCTACAAAAAAACCAAACAATGGATTCTGACCAAAACCATCACGCTCCATTTGCTTAACAGAATTCGTTACCTCATGTGGAGCACGTTCAAAGTGAGCTAACTCCATTACTAACTCAAAAACCCGGGGCAAATCTTCACGCTTTCCTTTTCTGATCATGGTATGAATTTGTTAAAAAAAGAAAGGGCCCTTACGGGCCCTGATATTGAATTTTTTTTCGAATTTTAATACTCCCAAAGATTGTGCTCCTTCTCCATCAGTTTCATCTCCTCTTCCCAGCGCGCAAATACAGACTCTCCATAGCTTCTGCCATTACGTTCATAAATCTGCTGAATGGAACGGTCATCTGGATTCTCTACCTTGTCAATCACACCTCTGAATAATCTTAATTTAAAAGCATCTGTAAAGGTTCTGTTCTCAGCAGGATTATAACGGTTTCTCCACAAGACTTTATCCCGTTCTTTGTAGTCCTTACTGTGTGCTGTTTTCTCAACCAGGTTATAAAAGTCTTTATAGTTAATAAATGCAATCGGGTTAATGGTAGTTTCGCCCGAACGTTGCGCTAACAACCCAATTGACATTATATCATAGTACAAACGAGAACGTCTTCTGTCAAAAATTACGTCTTCTATGATTTGTATCGCCACAATATTATCCTTGGTAAAATACTCTGTCTGAGAAGCTGAGAGTTCCCACCATTGATTATCCGTTGGTAAATTCCCTTTGTTATCGTTGCGGGTAGACTGGTAATTCTTCCCTCTATAAGAAACTGCTTCATTTGAGAAATAAGACTTGTTGGGATCATAAGCAATTTCTGCAACAGCCTGATTGCTTACCAGAATTTCTTCAGCCGGTCTTATGTTTTTCAATGAATCATCATACGCCACAATGGCACCACTCTGAATACCCTTTATCAAAAAGTTGGTTAGGTCAGATTGCGCAGACTTAAATCCGGCATTTTGCTTCTCCCCTAAGTCAACTGTTCTCCAAACTCTGAAGCGATATAACTGCTCGTAATAAGGAATTTTCTCAGTTGAATTCGGATTATAAATAGTATCCGGTTGCGCATAAGCCGCACCTGCCAAGCCAAAAGACAGAATTGCTATTTTAACAAGTTTCATTTCTTCAGTCAGTTATTATTACCTACCCATCACGTAAACACCCTCTAACTTGGCATTCACTGGTTTTTGGTCATTGTCGTTAGGATCCCAGGTTGAACGCACCACTTGCACATTGAAAATAGAGAAGCTATCGCCAGCACGAAGTCCGTACTTAGATAATTCAACTGTTCCCGATGTTAACGTGATGGGTGTTTTTCCTGTTATCTGTAAAGTCATCTGTGTAACGCG
>DEIA01000062.1 GCA_002352225.1 Flammeovirgaceae bacterium UBA2786 | reverse complement strand
TTAATCTCAATCAATTCGGGATGATGATCTCCGTGCACCCGGGATACCTTCAGGCTAATCTCATCCAGAAATGGGGTTGCCTTCTTAACATATTGGTGATGATTGTTCACAATATAATCCACAAGGAAATCGAGGTTCCATTCATTATAATTCTGTTGGTGCGATGAACCGGTTCTCGCTACTTCTTCCAATTCTGTTTCAACTCGTTTAGGATCAATTCCTTTTTTCTGACAAGCTTCAGCCACCGTCCTTTTACCGCCACAACAAAAATCGATACCATGTCGCTTAAAAACTTCGGCTGTGCGCCAATCGTTTGCTACAAATTCTCCAATGGTTGCTTTGCTTCCCGATGCAATGTGTATGGTTTCCATGTTTACGTGGTTTATGAGTATCTCAGAAATTTTATCTGGTTACGAATTAACGATGCAGTATACCCGGTTATCAGGTAAGCACTTATGAGGCTAATCATAAACGCAATATTTACCCTGTTAAAGAATAAAATAAGTTAGATTTTAGTCCGGGGAATCGCAAAATTAAGTGGGTCAGGAGCACTCTTTTGTTATCTTTCGAATGATTCCATCGCTTAATGAAAAATATTGTTATTCTGATTTTGGTTCTCTTAGCAGCTGCCTGTCTTTATTTTACATACAAGACCAATAGCAACATCCCACTTCTGATTATGGTTTTGGTAACGGTATGTGTGCTGGTATTCCGAAAACATCTGGTTAGCAAAAAATAATTATTCTATCAGTACATCCGTACCAGCCCCGGGTTGTACCACATAAGAACTCATCTCAATGCCGAATTTTAAATGGTAAGCTGCCTTTGCTGAATCCAGAAAGGGTGCACTATTATTTTTATGAACGATATTAAGTGTGCATCCGCCAAAACCGCCACCAATCATGCGAGCTCCTAAAACTCCGGTTTCCTGTTTGGCAAATTGAACCAGAAAATCCAACTCACTACAACTTACCTGGTATAACGCTGAAAGGCCTTCGTGCGCCAAAAACATTTTCTTTCCAAAAGCAGCAAGATCGCCCTGCTTTAAATCGTGGGCAGCCTCCACTACTCTGTTATTTTCTTCTACCACAAACCGGCAGCGGTTATAAATTTGTTCCGGAAGCATTTCTTTGCATACCTGAAGCATAGGCTGTGTAACATCGCGTAACGATTTTACGATAGGATATTTTTTACTGATCAGTTTTACGCCCTGTTGGCATTCGTTTCGTCTGGTATTGTATTCAGAAGATGCCAGCGTATGTTTTACGTTGGTATCGCATAATAACAACGTATAATCGCCAAGTTCCAGCGGAAGGTATTCATACTCAAGCGATCGGCAGTCTAATATAAAGGCATGATTAGCTTTACCCATCATACTGGCAAACTGATCCATGATGCCGCACTGTACACCGGCATAATTGTGTTCAGACCATTGTGCCATGTAAATCATTTCGAGACGGGTTAATCCAAGGTTAAATAATTTATTCAACCCAAAAACAAAACCACACTCCATTGCAGCAGAGGAAGATAACCCCGCTCCGGTAGGTAAATCACCATCAAACACACAATTAAAATTATCAAGTTTAAGCCCGCGTGTGTTCAACCGATCAATAATTCCTAAAAAATAATTTACCCACACCGGTGTTTCTACCTTTGCGGGATTGGACAGATCAAGAACATGGAGTTGGTGGTACTTTAAAGAGTAAATTGATGATTGACTCTGGTCTGACACACCAAAAGCAAAATTAAGCCCCATCCGAATAGCGGCCGGCATCACAAAGCCTTCATTATAATCGGTGTGCTCACCAATTAAATTAATGCGGCCCGGAGCATGAATGAGTAAGGGGGCTGATTGGAATAACGCAATGAACTTTAATTTTACTAACGGGCTCACAATTTGCATTGTTTCAGAATAATCAGTTGTTCTTATTTACTTTTGCCGGTTAGTTTTTTAATAACTCTGATTTCATCCTTACTGTAAGGCGTTCCGTCTTTTCTAAAAATATCATGAAACCACAAATCCGGTTCAGCGCCAGATGGCATGGGGGTATTCCAGGCATAAATAGTATTTGTTTTGCCCGACACAAAACCCCAGTTAATGGCACCAACCTTCTTTTCCTTAAGTACCGGCATAATAGTTTGAAAAAGGCTTCCATTGGTTCGAGCCATGTATTCGGTACAAATAAGCGGGCGATTATGTTTGGTTAAACTATCAAGGGTGGATGTATGCTTATCAATATACTGGTATTGATGGTACGTGATCACATCAGAGTTGGCCAACTGAAATTTATTCAAATCCACAAATTCCTTTCCTCCGTGCCAGATACCTGCCGAAACAGGCTGCGTAGGATTTACCTGACGTGCCCAGGTAAATACATTCTTCAATAACGGCATACTTTTGTTAAACTGACCGCTATTACCGGGTTCGTTGTATAAATCCCAAAGCAGTACCCGTTCATCTTTCGCAAAAGTTGTCATAATATCTTTTACATATGCCTCCAGCACTTTCATGGTATCGGGGTGAGAATAAATCATAGTTCCTGGGTCGCGCACCCAGCCGCTGTTATGAATACCGGGTTTGGGATCGGGTTGCTTACCCGGTGTATATGAATCATTCCAGCAATCGTCAAAGAATACAAAAATGGTTTTAATCTTATGTTTAGATGAAACGGAGAGGTACTCGTGTAATCGTTTCTTAAAGCCTTCCTTATCGGATGTCCATAAAATATGGTGAAGGTAAACCCGCATAGCGGTAAACCCTAACTCTTCAGCCCATCCTAGTTCGCGGTCGATGGTTGATACATCAAATGTCTCTTTTTGAAACATTTCAAGTTGATTAATGGCTGTGCTGGGTTGAAAATTAGAACCGGTTATCCATCCCTGCCTGGCATACCAGTCATTAGCCTGCTTTTCGGTCCACCGCGAGGCTTGTGTAAAACCTTGCGAAAAAGTTAACCCTATTAGTACTATTACAACACTACCTGTTTTCATATTTACTTGTTGTTATACTGTAATAAGCAAGGTAACAGTATTTACTACACGAGCTAAAACACGCGCAATCATTTTTTAACACACCGGAATCCTACATTAGACATGCCGCTATCAAATGCCGTACCCTGCCGTGCGGTAGCGTGGTAATTTGAGCAATAATTAGCAGCGCATAAAAATGATCCGCCCTTGGTAACATATTTGGTAATTCCGGGCTCGTTCGGATCGTATGAATGTTCAGGGCCTGTTGGGTTTAGTGTTGTTGTGTTTGCAGGTAAGGTAGCGAAGTAATTACTATTATACAGATCACTTGTCCACTCCCAAACATTTCCAATCATATCATATAAACCCAACTTATTTGCCTCAAAACTTGCAACCGGTGCCGTACCTTCAAAACCATCTTCGGCCAGATTTTGCACAGGAAAACTTCCCTGAAAATAATTAGCCGTTAGCTTATCTTCTTTTTTGGTTTCGCGTTGCGCATCGTAATTCATTTCACCGAATTGAGCTGCATATTCCCATTCGGCCTCGGTGGGTAATCGCTTTCCTGCCCATTTGCAATATGCTTGTGCATCTTCATAGGCAATGTGAACCACCGGATGATCCCACCGGGCTTCAATATCGCTTCCCTCACCTTCAGGGTTTTTCCAGTTGGCCCCCCTCACCCATTTCCACCATTGCGAATAATCATTCAGGTGTACAACGCCTTCGGGAGCTTGAAAGACCAGCGAGCCAGCCACCAATACACTATCCGGTGGTTTAGGTGTGCCTTCAGGCACTTGTTTCTTCAATTCTTCCCAATCGGGTTTTCGTTCGGCAACAGTTGTATAATGGGTAGCGTTTACGAATGTCTGGAACTGGTTATTGGAAACTTCGGTTGTATCCATCCAAAAACCATCAACTTTTACAGCATGTGCCGGGCCTTCATGTTTATAAGCACCCGCATCGTTTGTTCCCATCATAAATTCGCCCCCTTCCAGCCATACCATGTTATTCTCCTTTATAATTGGTTTATACCCACTGGTGCATGCAGCTAAAAGTCCAAAGTAAATACTCCCAAAAAACAGGTAACAAATGGTTTTCATTCTGACTTTTAAATTAAACATAAACCGAATACTTCATTTACTTTATATTGCTTACCGGAAAATAAATTATGATCCGGTCTTAACCCATGCATTTAAAAATTTACCCCGATTACGAAACGCTTTCTGCGCATACTGCCAAACTGATCATTTCTTACATCAATCAAAAGCAAGACGCATTAGTTTGTATTGCCTCTGGCCACACCCCAATTGGAGTTTTTCGGCAACTAAAAAATGCCATCGAACAAAACAACGTAGATCTTAGCCGGTGTACATTTTTAAGTCTGGATGAGTGGCTCGGTATCGATCCTTCCGATTCGGGCTCCTGTTTATCGATGTTGCAGCGCGATTGTTTTGAGCCCCTGCAGATTAAACCGGAACAGATTCAGTTTTTCAATGTTAACGCAGACCTTACTAAAGAATGTAACCGTATAAACGACCTGATTGCAACCCGGGGCGGGTTGGATATCATGTTAGTGGGTGTTGGTACCAATGGCCACATTGGTATGAATGAACCGGGCACTTCATTCGATTCGGTTGCCCACGTAGGCGAACTGGCTGACGAAACCAAAACAGTAGGCCAAAAATATTTTGCCACAAAAACGAAGTTGTCGAAAGGAATAACTCTGGGGTTAAACCATCTGCGACAGGCTAAGTTGCCGATTATAATGGCAAATGGTTCGCGCAAAGCAGCTATTTTATCAAAGGCGCTGACTGGTAATGCTACCCCCCAAATACCGGTAAGTGTGGTGCATCTTATTCCGCATGCCTATGTTATGCTCGATCAGGAAGCAGCCAGTTTACTTTAGCAAAAACTCTTTGAGGCTCCTTGCGTAATTTGTAAATTGCGATTTAATTTTACTTCATGATCCGAAACTTTGGTTGGATTGAGGCGATACTGCTTGGTTTGTTTCTGATTGCATACGGAATTTATCTATGGCGAATAATCCGCATTAGCAGGGCTCTCCATTCCCCTGCTTACACCATTATTTTTAAACTGGTTTTGCGTTCAGTAGCCGTTGGCCTGATTATCGTTTCAATTCTTGGACCTTCCTATGGAGACTCTAAAAAAGAAATCAAATCGGTAGGTAAGGATATTATGCTGTGCGTGGATTTATCGAAGTCGATGGATGCATTTGATATTCAGCCCACCCGGCTCGAAAAAATAAAATTTGAGCTTAAAAAAATTGTAGCCGCATTTAATTCCGATCGGTTAGGGTTGGTCATATTCTCGTCAGAAGCTTTTATGCAATGTCCGTTAACGTACGATCAAAACGCGTTGAATCTTTTTATCGAAACCATGAACACCAATCTGGTACCAGCCAGCGGTACCGATTTTGGCCCGCCATTAAAAATGGCCCTCAGTAAAATGAAAGATGATAAGAGCGCAGATGGAAGCCAAAAATCAAAAGTAATTGTATTGATCAGTGATGGGGAAGACTTTGGAGAAGAAACCAATGACATAGCCCGCCAGGTAGAAGATGATGGTATTCGTTTATTCACATTAGGCGTAGGAACTGAGCAAGGCAGTCAGATTGCCGCATCAAGGGGATTTAAGACCGACCAAAAAGGAAACGTAGTGGTTTCGAAGCTAAATCCTGCTTCGCTTAAGACACTAGCCAGCAAAACCGATGGTCAATATTTCGAAATCAACAACACCCGAAACGATGTAAACCGGTTAATTAATGCAATAAACAAAATAGAAGGTCAGATGCGCGATTCCCGCATGGTAGATGTTTCAGCAAATCGTTATTTTTACTTTCTGTTAGGCGCGCTGCTCTTACTGGTTGTGGATGTATTAATAAGTGTTCGCACAATTCGAATTTAAGTAGAAGAATTACGTTATCATGTTACAATCGCATAAAAAATGAAAATTGGGCTGTTGATTATACTGGCGTTACTCATTGATCCGGGCAAGATCGGTCAGATTAATTCGTTAAAATCTCAGGCTAAGGAAGCTTACTTGAAAGGTGATTTTAAATCCGCAGTTTCAACGTATCGTACGCTGGTAGATTCGCTTGGCGTAACCGAAGATGAAGTAAGGCTTAACCTGGCCAATGCCTACTTCGAATCTAAAGATACGGCTAACACAGCCATGAGTTACCAACCCTTAACGCAAAGCACTAATTCCAAAATACGTTCTGTTGCACACCAGCAATTGGGTGTACTCTCCAATCGCGAAAACAAATATGAAGAAGCACTTGCCAGTTTTAAACAGGCCCTGAAGGCAGACCCTGCTAATGAAGATGCCCGCTACAACTATGAAATGGTGAAGAAAAAACTGGAAGAGCAAAAAAAGAAAGAAGAAGAGCAAAAGAAAAACGATCCTAATCAGAAAGAAGAAAATAAAGACAAGCAGGATCAAAATAAAGATCAGCAAAAAGAACAACAGGATAAAAATGATCAGAAAGAGCAACAGGAAAAACAAGATCAGCAGAATAAAGAACAACAGGATCAGCAAAAGAAAGAAGAGCAGAAAAAGCAAGAGGAGGAGCAACAAAATCAAGAGCAAAAAGAACAGGACAAAAAAGAAACTCCCCAATCAGTAAAAGACAAACTGAAAGAGATGGAAATGAGCGAAGAAAAAGCTCAAATGATTTTGGAAGCCATGAAGAATCAGGAAATTCAATACCTGCAGCAGAATAAACGTAAGGCAACTAAACCCAAAGACAGAAATAAGCCGGATTGGTAGGTGGGGTTAGAAGTTGAAAGTAGAAAGTGAGAAGTGAAAAGTTTAGAGTTTAAAGAATAGATATGAAAGAAGTATATATTGTATCAGCTGTACGAACACCCATTGGAAGTTTTGGCGGAACACTTGCCGGTTTATCGGCCACACAATTAGGGGCTCTTGCTATTAAGGGCGCTATTCTAAAAGCAGGAATTGATTCAAAACAGATACAGGAAGTTTTTTTTGGTAATGTAATCCCATCAGCCCTTGGTCAGGCTCCCGCTACACAAGTTGCCGTAGGTGCAGGCTTAGGCTATGAAATTCCGTGCACATTGGTAAACAAAGTTTGTGCTTCTGGTATGAAAGCCATTATGTTGGGGGCACAGTCTATTATGACAGGGCACAACGAAGTAGTAGTAGCAGCCGGTGCCGAAAGCATGTCAAACATTCCATACTACCTAACCAAAGCACGCTATGGTTATAAATATGGAAATGGAGAAGTGCTGGACGGCTTAACATACGATGGCCTTACAGATGTATATAACCGTTGTGCAATGGGTGTATGTGCCGATAACACGGCAAAAGAAATGAACATTACCCGTGCTGATCAGGACACTTACGCCATCAACTCGTACAAACGGGCAGCAGCCGCATGGGCTGCCGGTAAATTTAAAGACGAAGTAATTCCGGTAGAAATTACAGGGCGCAAAGGTGAGGTAAGCGTGTTTGCAGAAGATGAAGAATACAAAAACGTAAACTTCGATAAAATACCAGGTTTAAAACCCGTGTTTACAAAAGAAGGTACCGTAACTGCAGCCAATGCGTCTACTATTAACGATGGTGCAGCGGCCGTAATNNAGGTTTTGCCGATGCCGCACAAGATCCCATGTGGTTTACCACTACCCCATCACTCGCCATTCCCAAAGCATTGAAAGTTGCCGGAGTAACTATAAACGATGTGGGTTATTATGAAATTAACGAAGCGTTTTCTGCTGTAGCCCTGGCTAACAACATTAAACTAGAACTGGATGCTGCAAAAGTAAATGTAAACGGTGGAGCCGTGGCCTTAGGCCATCCGCTGGGTGCTTCCGGTGCCCGTATTACCATTACCCTGGCTAATGTGCTAAAACAAAATAATGCATCGATTGGTGTGGCCGGAATCTGCAATGGCGGAGGCGGTGCATCTGCTATTGTTATTGAACGATTGTAAGAACAACAACAAGGCTAACCAGGCGTTTGAATAACGTGCTATAACTCTATTGGTATGTTTCGATTCATAATGATTATCGGGTTTCTCTGGTCTGCTCAGGCTGTCGCCCAAAAAGTTGTAAAAACATATCATGACCCTATGCACCTTAAGGTGGATGAAGAAATAACCGTATTGGCTGATGGAAAAACAATGGAGGGCCAATACCGCAGATACTTTCCAAACGGTAAACTTTCAATTGAAGGTAATTTTAAAAATGGAGTACGGTGGGGTACCTTCTATGAATACCATCCTAATGGAACTCTTATTCGTAAAATTACCTATGAAGATGGCATGCGGCATGGGGCGGTAGAAGTCTTTGACGAACAGGGTAGAAACATTCAAACCGCATTTTACCAGAACAATAAACTTGTTGATAGTATCAAATCTTTTTTTTCCAATGGCGTACTTAAACAAGAAGGTGTTTTTGTGAAGGGTAAACCCGATGGATTAGTGAAAGAATACTATCCTTCAGGCAAACTGCAAAAGGAAATTATGTATGCCAACCAAAAACCAAACGGTATAACAAAAACGTATTACGAAAACGAAGTACTGGAAAGCGAAACACGCTACAAAGACGGATTTATTTCAGGGTTCTACAAACTCTACTATCCCAATTCGCAACTGGAGTTAGTGTACACCATTAAGGATGGCGAAAAGGTGGGTGATTTTTTACATTATGATGAACAAGGGCATAAATTATTGGAGGGGCACTTTATGAACGCCCGNNGGCAGCAAGGTGGGAACCAATATCGATTACTTTACCAACGGAAAAGTAAGAGCGAAAGAACAATTTGCAGCAAATGGCCGCGATAGTAAGTTAACCGAGTACACCAGCGATGAAAAAGTGGTTTATGAAAAATCCTTCCGCGAAGGCAAACCACATGGCTCATGGATATTTTATTCGGCCGATGGAAAAACATTAAAATTAAAAGAGACCTACGAGGCCGGGCAATTACAAGGTTTACGAACGCTTTATCACCCCAACGGGCAAAAAGCTACTGAAGAAACCTGGAAGTTTAATCTGCTAACCGGGCCGGTTAAAAATTATTACGACAATGGTAAACTACTATCCGAAACGATGTACCGCGGCAGCCGACAGCACGGGCTGTACACCAGCTACTACCAAAATGGGAAAATTAAAGAGCAGGGCGAATACGTAGCCAATAAAAAACACAAAGAATGGAAAGAATTTGATGAAGAAGGTACTGTAGTTAAAACTTATGTATTCAGGGCTGGAATTTTGATTGAGGAGAAATAAATAAATTGACCCGGTTCGCTATTTTGCACCCTCCAAAACCGAGTTAATGCAATCCATAAAAGAAACTCATTTTACCTTTAAAGGCCAAACCGGATTTTACCGGGGTAAGGTACGCGATGTGTACTACTTTGGCGATACCATGGCCATGGTGGCCACCGACCGTATTTCAGCTTTTGATGTAATCTTACCCGAAGCCATACCAGACAAAGGCCGTGTATTAAATCAAATTGCAGCCAAAAACCTGGAAGCCACTAAAAGCCTTGTGCCTAACTGGGTTATCAACATCCCCGATCCAAACGTAACCATTGGTTTCCGGTGCGATCCCTTTCCGGTTGAGATGGTAGTACGCGGTTATCTGGCCGGGCATGCCGCCCGCGAGTACAAGGCAGGCAAGAGAATGCTGTGTGGAGTTACGTTGCCCGATGGACTGAAAGAAAACGATAAACTACCCACCCCTATTATTACGCCAACTACAAAAGCTAAGGTGGGCCACGATGAAGACATATCGCGCGAGGAGATTCTGAACCGCGGACTTGTAACTCAAAAAGATTACGAACAATTAGAAAACTATACCCTTAAGCTTTACAATAAAGGTAGCGAAATGGCTGCTGCCCGCGGGTTAATTCTGGTTGACACCAAATACGAATTTGGTAAACACAACGGTACCATTTATCTGATTGATGAAGTACATACCCCCGATTCATCGCGTTACTTTTATCAGGAAGGTTACACGCAAAGACAAGAACGCCACGAACCTCAGAAACAACTTTCGAAAGAGTTTGTGCGTCAATGGTTGATTGAAAATGGGTTTCAGGGAAAAGACGGTCAAAAAATTCCGGAAATGACCGCTGAAATTGTAAAATCCATTTCTGAACGCTATCAGGAATTATATCAGCAGGTTACCGGAGAAACATTAACGCCAATAAGTTATCATGCCATTTTAGAACGAATTGAGCAAAGTATCGTTAAATCAATAAATTAATTAATTTTAGCACTTAATATAAATTACTGTATGAAGTATTCGGTCGATAAGCAAGAAAAATATACCCTCCTTCGCCTTGACGAGGATAAACTGGATTCAAACATCGCTCCCCAGTTAAAATCAGAGATGGTTACCCTGCATGCAGAGGGTGTACGCAACATCGTACTGGATCTTTCAGAAGTAAAGTATACCGATTCATCAGGCCTAAGCGCGTTGTTGGTTGGCAACCGCATTCTGCAGGAAGACAATGGCATTTTCGTGCTCACCCGCCTGTCAGACCACACCATGAAGCTGATCAAAATCTCGCAATTAGATAGTGTGCTTAATATTCTACCCACCGTAGAAGAGGGTATAGACGCAGTGTTTATGCACGAGATTGAAAAAGACATGAAAGACGATGACTAGGTAATTTAAAAGTTGATGAACCTGAAAATGTGCTCATCGCAAAAGAGGACACCTCAGCGAAACATCTTCAACTAATCAAATTTTGAAAAACCAATTGAGTTTCGCGTTAACCATACTAGGATCAAGCGGGGCATTACCTGCCTTTGGACGATTTCCCTCATCGCAATACTTAACCATTCAAAACCGGCATTTCTTAATTGATTGTGGAGAAGGTACCCAAATGCAGTTGATGAAGTACCAACTTCCCATTCATAAGATCAATCATATTTTTATTAGTCACCTGCATGGCGATCACTACCTGGGCCTGATGGGGTTGTTGTTTTCTATGCACTTGCAAAAACGGGTAGCCGATTTACATCTGTATAGTCAAAAAGGACTGGATGAAATTATTCTACTCCAGCTTAAACACTCTAAATCCACCTTACACTACGACATTCAATTTCATAGTTTTGAACCCGATCAACATCTAACGTTGTACCAGGACGATGCCCTTACGGTAGAAACCATTCCGCTGGTTCATAAACTTCCGTGTGCCGGATTTCTTTTCCGCGAAAAGCAAAAACCTTTTAAACTGGATAAACAAAAGTTGCTTCCGGATATGAAGTTGCAACATATTGCTTTATTAAAAACAGGTGCCGATGTGCGGGATGATAACAACAACCTGCTCTACCGAAACTCCGACTTCACGTTACCTCCTACCCCCTCTTATTCTTATGGGTATTGTTCAGATACAGCCTGGAATGAAAACATGATTGATCAACTACAGGGCATAAATTTACTCTACCATGAAACTACATTTATGGAAGAAGAACGAAACAAAGCTATTGAAACCAAACATAGCACAACCCTTGATGCCGCCCGGATGGCCCTTACCGTTAAGGCTGGCAAATTACTGATTGGTCATTTTTCTGCGCGTTACCGCGAACTCGAACCCTTGTTAGCCGAAGCCAGAACTGTATTTGCCAATACCGCATTAGCGATTGANNAAAATTTTTTCGGGCGAAACCACATTGGGCCTGCAACCCGCTAACCTAAACATTCTTGGTTTTGCGATGGACTTTAACCTGACAGCCGGTGCGGTAATCTGGCCCATCGTGTTTATTACTTCCGATTTAATTAATGAATACTTTGGCAAACCCGGTGTAAAACGCATCAGCTACCTGGCCGCTATACTAATTGCCTATTCTTTTGTTGTAATTTTTATGACCATCGGGTTGCCACCGGCTCAGTGGTGGTTAGATGCCAACAATACCGATGCAGACGGAAACTTTTTCAACATCGATTTTGCATTTAGCAAAATTATGGGCCAGGGGTTACGTATCATCATCGGTTCGCTTACCGCTTTTCTAATCGGTCAATTAGTAGATGTATTCGTATTTCAAAAACTAAGAAAAATTACTGGCTCCAAAATGCTTTGGTTACGGGCAACCGGCTCTACGCTTGTTTCACAATTTCTGGATAGCTTCGTAGTGCTATACATTGCCTTCTATGGTATTTTTCCAAATCAACAGATTGTGGCCATTGGTATAACCAACTACATCTATAAATTTCTGGTGGCTATTCTATTAACCCCACTTATCTATTTAGGCCATTTCCTGATCGACCGCTATCTTGGAAAAGAACAAGCTGAAAAAATTTCAGCAGAAGCAGCCGGAGAAAGTCAGTCATTCTTTTGACGAATTACATCCAGAATTATTCCGGTTGCAATGGCCGCATTCAGCGATTCGGCTTTGCCCACGCGCGGAATAGTAATTCTTTCCGTTACATATCGGGCAACAGCAGCTGAGATTCCATTAGACTCATTACCGATTACAAGTACACCCCCACCCGTAACCTGAAGGGTGTGCACATCTGTGCCATCCATAAATGCTCCTAATACGGGGCCCGGGTATTCTGAAAGAAAATCAATAAGGTTGGTATAGAATACATTAACCCGGCAAAACGATCCCATCGTAGCCGAAATTACTTTAGGGTTATACAGGTCTGCGGTTTCTTCTGATGCGATTACGTGTTTAATCCCATACCAATCTGCGGTGCGGATAATAGTACCCAGGTTGCCCGGGTCTCGAATATCATCCAACATCACTGCCAGGTGTCCGGGTGTTACTTTGGGCTTAATATTGGGTTTCATTCTGGCTATAGCTAAAGCCCCATCATTAGTTTTAAAAGATCCGGCAGCCATCAGTTCAGTGGGCGTGGCTGTTACCCATTCAACACCGCGCAATCTCAATATTTGTTGCTTAGCCTCGCCAAACTCTTCCGATGCTGCCACCCAAAGCACTTCAAAGTCGGAGTTCAATAATTCCACCACACTTTTTGTACCCTCTACCACAAAGCATTGTTGCTCTTTTCGGTATTTTTTTACCTGTAGTGCTTTGATATGCTTAACTTTAGCTTTCGAAATCATAGTGAGCGGTTCAACAAAGATACTTGTTTATGTTTTAGTACTCCTGCTGCTGGGAAGCTGCCGGGGTACCCGGTATCTCCAAGAAAATCAAAAGTTACTCGATAAGCAAAGCATTGAAGCTCCAAAAGGTATTAATAAGACTAATCTTTCGGATTTATATATTCAGAAAATCAACCGAAAATTTTTAGGATTACCCATCAACAGCCTGGTTTGGATGCACCATGAAGGAGAAAAGCATTACGACCAGCAAAAGTTTATCGACAAAAAAGCAAAAGTTGAAGCAAAGTTCGATAGGAAAATTGCAGGTACACAGAATACAAAAAAGATTGCCAATTACCAGTATCGCAAGCAAAACCAGGTTGACGAACTGAATAAGAAAATTGAAGAAGGAAATCTGTTTATGCAATGGGGCGAGCAGGCAGCTGTATTTGATACCGCCAATGTTACCGCCACCGAGGACAAAATGAACGACTACCTCTTTAATGAGGGTTACTTTAAAAATAACGTTACATCCACCACAAAAGAATATAAAAAACGGGTAAGTGTTACCTACCACATAAACCCGGGTAAAGCCTATTTTTTTGACACGCTGTTTTATCAAATTGCTGATTCCGGTATCCTGAAAATAATTCAGCAAACCCACAACCAAAGTCTTATCCGCAGAAGCGAACGGTACAAACAAGACATTTTAAACAAAGAACGCGAACGAATTGATTTGCTCCTGAAAGACAGAGGCTACTTTAACTTTACCCGGCAATACGTAGAGTTTTCGATTGATACAGCCTTCAGGGGTACACAACAAGTAGCCGTTCGGGTTGAAATTACTAACCCCCCACGCAGAAATTCACATCAGGTTTTTCGGGTTGATTCTATTCTGTTTACTACCGATGCTGCGGTAAATACGCGCGATACGTTAAAACGCACGTACGAAGAATACAACTCTATCACATTCAACTATTTCCGAAATCAGTATAATAAAAAAGTTTTATCGCGCAGGGTTTCTATTCATAAAGACAGTCTGTATAGTCGCAGTGCTACATTCAACAGCCAACGACAACTCGCCAATCTTGACATTTTTAAATTCATTAACGTTAACTATGAACAGATAAGTACCGAATCTGATTCCAGTGCAGGTCAGTTTATAAGCCATATTTTCTGTAGCCCGCTCGACCGGTATTCCTGGTCAAATGAAGCCGGAGTTACTGTAACGCAGGGTTTTCCGGGGCCCTACATAAGTACCAATTTCAAAATGCGCAATCTTTTTAGAGGTTTAGAGATTCTTGAAATAAACGGGCGTTACGGATTTGAAGGGGTTGCGTCTGTTACTGACCGGGCCAATATTTACACCAGTACCGAAGCCAGTCTAAATGGAAGTATTACGTTTCCACAATTCCTTTTTCCATTTGGCGAAAAAGCAGCAACCCGAATGGCAAAGTACAATCCCCGCACGCGCTTGCTGGCCGGTTTTACCTTTACCGAACGACCAGAATACACCCGATCTATTACAACGGTTTCCAACACATACACCTGGCAGAACAAACAAACTACCCAACTCTCGCTTACCCTTATTAACCTAAACATTATCCGCTCCCGGTTAGATAGCACGTTTAATGCTTTGCTTACCGACTTACAGAACAATCAGGGGAATAATCTTAAAAACTCTTTTAACCCCTCGTTTGTTAGCAGTATGATTTTTGGAATTACCTGGAATCCGAACAACTACGGAAACACCGAGAAGAGTTCGTTCTTTATGCGGGCACAAGCCGAAACAGGAGGAACCTTATTCAATTTTGCCGAACCGGGTTACATCCTCAGGCAAGGGCTGGAACTCTATCAATATGTTCGCTTTAATCTCGATTTGCGAAGGAGTGTGGTAATTAATAAAACAACTGTATTAGCCTATCGGTTTAATACCGGTGTTGGGTATGCCTATAGCGATAATAAAGTATTACCCTATGAAAAATATTTCTTTGCCGGTGGTAGCAATAGTGTACGGGCCTGGCTACCGCGAAGGCTTGGAATTGGAACGGTGCCGCCTAACTTAAGCGAAAACGCTGATAAGGATGGTTTGTTTGATTATAGTTTTGAGAAACCAGGTGAGGTATTGCTGGAAGGGAGTATTGAATTGCGTAAAAAACTATTTGGCTTTGTTAATGGCGCCATATTTATTGATGCCGGAAATGTTTGGTCGTTCAGGCAAATTCAGATAATTCGCGAAGGCTCAAACGTTGCTTCGTGGAATGGCTCTACCCGAATTGATGGTAATTTTTACAAACAATTGGGCGTAGGCACTGGCTTTGGGTTTCGGTTCGATTTCTCTTTTCTGGTGTTACGACTTGATATGGGAATAAAAGTACTTGATCCCGGAAGACCGGAAGGGCAACGTTTTGTGCTTAACAAAATGAAATTCTTTGGTCCGTTTGTGGGTAAAGAACCTGTAATTTTTAATATCGGAATCGGGTATCCATTCTAAGGGCTTACCACGTTAGCAGCTTACCTAATTCATCGGCCACTTTAACCGCATCGGGCAACATCGTTTTTTCGAGTGCTACATTAAGCGGTACAGCCGGAAGATTAGCCGCACCCACAACCGAAACCGGTGCATCCAGGTATTTGAAACACCGCTGCGAAATTCTTCCGGCAAGCGATTCAGCAAATGAATTAAGTACAGGTTCTTCAGTAAGAATCATTACCCGGCCATGTTGCGTTACACAATCCGTTATTAAATCCCAATCAATTGGATTAAGTGTACGCAGGTCTACTATTTCAATCTGATCCGGATATTCTGTTGCCGCTTCGCGCGCCCAGTACACACCCATTCCGTACGTAATAACCAATGCCGTTTTAGCAGCCGCTTTCATTTCGTCTGATGCTTTCAATACAACATTACCTTTTCCAAGCGGTAAGCAGTATGCTTCATCGGGTTCAATTGTTTTGGCATCGGTGGTACCCGCAAGTTTGCTCCAGTATAATCCTTTATGCTCCAGCATCACAACAGGATTAGGGTCGTAAAAGGCAGCCTTCATCAAGCCTTTCATATCGGCTGCATTGGAAGGGTACACTACTTTTATACCCCTAATGGTTAGCAACGTTGATTCAATACTTCCGGAATGATAAGGCCCGCCCCCGCCATAGGCACCAATGGGAACGCGTATTAATGCCTGTACCGGAAATTTACCTTTTGTTAAATAACAACTTTTAGAAAGTTCTTCCACCAATTGGTTTAGTCCGGGCCAGATGTAATCAGCAAATTGTATTTCCACAATAGGCTTTACGCCTACAGCCGACATGCCTGCCGTTGATCCAATAATGTATGCTTCTTGTATGGGCGTATTAAATACCCGGTTATCGCCATACTTTTGTGCCAGTGTAGCGGCCTCGCGAAACACACCCCCTAACCGGGCGCCTACATCTTGTCCATAAAACAGTGCAGCCGGTTCGCTCTTCAGAATTTCATCAATGGCATGTAATGCTGCATCTACCATTATCACTTTTGCAGCCTTGGCGGGATTTCTGTTTCCTGTTTCCGTTGTAATGGGAGTTGGTGCAAATTCATGCGAATCAAAATCATCAGGATTTACATCCGGTGCTGCCATTGCTTTTTTAAAATCAGACCGTACCAGTTGATCTGCTTCGTTCTGCAGAGCTTTTATCTCAGCCTCAGACACTCCCTGTTTATACAATTGATCTTCTAAAATATTTATTGGATCGCGCTTGTAGTCCTGAACAAGATCATCTCCTCTATACCATTCTTTGCGCACACCCGAAGTATGGTGCCCCAGCAATGGGCATGTGGCATGGAGTAATACCGGTGCCCTATGTTCACGCACATAATCAATCGCTGTATCAATTGCCTGATAGCTTGCTGTAAAATCAGAACCATCTACCTGCATACGATACATACCTTTAAATCCGGCCGCATATTCATAGGCATTCATGGCACGCATTTCAGAACCTGTGGCTGATATTCCCCACTCATTATCCTGCACCAGGTATAACACGGGTAACGATTTTAATACTGCCATCTGAAAAGCTTCTGCTACTTCGCCTTCGGTTACCGATCCATCGCCAAGCGAGCAAAGTACAATTGGATTATTCTTTTTTAACTGCCCTGTAGCTTGCAGGTAAGAAATACCATGAGCCATACCGGTGGCCGGTATAGCCTGCATGCCGGTGGCCGAACTTTGATGCGGTATAATGGGAAACCCTTTTCGCTTCAGGGCCGGATGTCCATAATAACTTCTGCCACCTGTAAACGGATCATCGGCTTTAGCCATAAGCTGTAACATCAGCTCATAAGGCTGAATGCCCATGGCTAACAAGATTGATTCATCGCGGTAATACAGCGAAGCATAATCATACTCTTTAAGCTGCAAGCCCATAGCCACCTGAATAGCTTCATGGCCGCGCGATGTACTGTGCACATATTTTGCACATATTTCGCGCTGTTCATCATACAGGTGCGCCATCTTCTCTGCGATCTTCATCAACCTGTAAGCCTTCTTCAACAAAACCAAACTAATAGCCGGGTTATGGCGTGTTTTCGTTACCGTACGAGCCATTTACAATCGTTTGAAATCGGGCCAATATACTTATTTTTAATGGGCTGCCGTCTTTCAAAAAGGTTTGTATAGAATACTAAATCAAAGTACTTTACTGCGTTAAAATATGGTTTCTGCTCTTCAAACATTTTGGCTAAGACTAAGTCATTTGGGTGTAACCCCCTTGCAAACTGTACAACAAAAAAGAGCGATTATTCTTACCAATCGCATCAGNNGCAGGGTTTATCTCATTTGCCCGTGTCTCACTATCCGTTGCATTAAGTATTGCATCGCTGTTGGTTTCGGTTGTAGATAAATTTGATTACTACGAATTGGAAGAATTTCAATACTTTCAATTCAGGCTAACGTTACTTACAGCTACCCTATTTCCTTTCATTCTCTTTCGTTTAAAAGAAGTACGCTTCTGGCTAATTGCACTCGTTGTTAATTTTCTATGCATAGCACTATACGATCCTGTTCACAACTGGTTTGGGGTAGGCTTTTATCAAAAAGGATTCACCAGTCCAAACTATTCATTTCTCACCATAATGTCGGTGGCTGCTTTTTTTGTTATTGCTATTACAACATATTTTCTCAAACTCAGTTACGAAAAATCGGAAGCTGCAAACGAAATTCTGATTGAAGAACTAAAAACAAAGAGTAATGAACTTAGTTTAGCAAATACTGTAATTCAAAAACAACAGAACCTGCTAAGCGAAGAGAATCTGAACCTGAATCGCGAGCTGGTTGAAAAAAATAAGCAATTATCAGAAACCAATGCGGAGTTAATCAACCATAATAACGACTTACAACAATTCAGCTACACAATTTCTCATAATTTACGCGGACCATTAGCCAGCATTACCGGTTTGCTGGCGTTAGTAAACGAAGGTGAAGTGGGCCAATCCAACAAACCACTTCTGGTGCACTTCAAAACTTCTATACAAGCACTGGAATCTACGATTAACGACCTTAGCCATATAATTGATACCCGTAACCGTATTACCCGTCTTCGGCAGTCCATCGTGTGGAATGAGTTAACCCAAAACATAAAAACACAATTAGCGAAAGACATTGAAGATAATGAGGTAGAGATTTTTACCTCGTTTGAAAATGCACCGGAAATCTATTCGGTAAAACCCATGTTGCACAGTATTTTATACAATCTGGTAAGCAATGCCATAAAGTATCGTAACCCTTTACAACCATGCCAGATACATATCCATACAACAAAGGGTAAAGATTATATACAACTAGAAGTTTCAGATAATGGTATAGGTATTGACCTGGAGCGCTTTGGTACTAAACTTTTTAACTTATACCGAAGATTTAATACACACACAGAAGGGAAAGGGTTGGGTTTATTCCTGACTAAACTTCAGACTGAAGCGCTTGGCGGTAAAATAGAAGTACAAAGTGAAGTAGATAAAGGCACTACATTTCTGGTAAAATTTAAACTAACCGAAGATGTAAATGAACAACTTCTGTTGGATAATGATGTAGCGAAAATCTATTACGATGCGTCTGTCGATGCACTTTGTACCATCTGGAAAGGGCAACATTCAATTAAAGAGTTTGAGCATGTTTTGGGCCTTGCATTGGATTTTCAGCGAATATACCGACC
>DEIA01000041.1:18326-35252 GCA_002352225.1 Flammeovirgaceae bacterium UBA2786 | reverse complement strand
CTGCCCATCTATTGATTTAGTTTATCTTACTGCACCATAAACACGGCATTCGAAAAAATCATTTTACCGCTCTCCCAAAACGTACGGAACAACGGGTTATCAACTAAATAGATCACATTCCCTTGTCCTTTGGGTTCAACACCCATAACTAAACTGTTGCTCATCTTTTTGTTTATCCGATACCCGGCAAAGCCTTGTACTGGTTTAGCATTGCCTTTAATCACGCCTACATTCCAGCCATTTTGTAAATAGCCATAGCGCAATTCGTTCGTCTTTAAGGTGTAATAAAAGTCTTTCATACCAAATGCCAGCGGGTGCGATTTATCTAATGTTACTTTATAGATAGCTCCGGAAATACCATCTGATAATTGTTTGCGCTCTGCTTCTTCATACTTTGCCAGAATATTTTTTTCGCGGGCCTCTTTTTCTTTTTTCTCAGCCTCGGTTTTCTCGGCATCATTCGCAAATGCTTTTAGAGCAAAGCCTTTTTTCTCTGCAAATGAATTTAGCGCATTAGCTATAACAATTAACCGGCCACCGCCCGAAACCCATGAAGTGATACGCTCCAGGGTTCCTTCATCAAACATTCTGTACCGGCCTTCCGGAACAACCAGCACATCATATTTATTCAGATCAATACTTTGAAAATATTCTGTTCCAATTTGAGTAATAGGATAATGTAGTTGCTCTTCAAAAAAGTGCCAGATTTCGCCTGCACTTAACGATGACGTTTGTTCACCAAACAGTACCGCAACCTTTGGAGCTTTCAGATAGCCAACAGAAGAAGATCCAAAATCTTTACCTTTATCTACAAAACCTGTAGTGGTGGTGTAAATCTTTCTTTCTTTATCCGTAGCCAATTTCTTAATCAGGTTGTCAAAATCAGCAATACTCTCATTGTTTCTGCGCGTAACCAGTAATGTTCCCGGTTCAAAATTCTGGCCGGCTACCGAAAAGGCTTTTTCAGCTGCGCGCACTTTAATGTTCTTGTTTAGTAACTCTGCCAGAAACTCTACATCGCGCAAGCTTTCGTATTTAAAAATATAGGCATATGGTTTTGTCAGCGTGTTCGTGTTATCTACTGCTTTGGGTTGATAGGCCTTGCCGGGATTTACTCTTTCGTTAAGCGCGTAGCCCTTCAAATCATAATTATACATCAGATTCCAGGCGGTAATGTCGTACGTGGCCGAATCAGGGAGCTTGGAAACCGGTTCGAACAACGTGGTAATAAACCGCGACTTAGGTTGATAGATGTTGATCACAATATCATCGGTAGAAATGTTGGCATTGCCTGTGGTCTGGGTTTGGTAATCAAACCCTCTGGTTGCCTTGCCGGCTGAGGGATGGCCATACTTAATAGAATGACTGTTTAACCACTTCGTTAACGTGTTGATTTTATCCGCATTGTTGTCACCTTTAATCACATAGGTTTTGTAAGGAGATGCCGGGTTGTTCAGGTTTTCCTTCGAATACTTTTCAAACTCATCTACCACACGAGCGGCATTCAATGATGTAATTTCCACCGTTGATAGTCCGGATGTATGATGGTGTGTAAGTCTGTCCTTCAGTGTAAGCGGATCACCCTCGCGTGTGGTAATACTTAACCCGCCAAAGCCTCCACCGCCTTGTTCATACGTCATGCCAATGGCGCCACTGTAGGTGGGGTATGTATCGCCATAGCTGGGGTAGTATAAATCGAATGACTCTTTGGTGAAATACAACCAGCCTTGTTCATCGAAATATTTTGCATTGTTTTTTCCAATCATGGTCTGGAACTCGCGTTGCCATGGAGAAATTACTTCGTGGAAAGGTTCTACGGCCGGAGCGAAATAGTATGGGTTGTTATAGCCTTGCTCATGAAAATCAACATGCACATGTGGAAGCCATTCGTTATAGATTTTTATTCTTGCTCTTGATTCTTTTTGAGTTAGCCAGGCCCAGTCGCGATTCAGGTCAAATAAATAATGGTTTGCTCTTCCCCCGGGCCAGGGTTCGCGGTGTTCTTTGGCATCTCCACTGGAGTTGAACGGGGCATTGCCATATTGATTATAAAAGTTTGCATACCGATCGCGGCCATCGGGGTTAATACATGGATCCATAATCACCACGGTGTTTTTCAACCATTCTTTGGTTTTGGCATTGGCCGGGTTTACTAATTCATATAAGGTTTTCATAGAGGCTTCGAGCGAACTGGCCTCGTTGCCGTGCACGTTGTAGCTAAGCCACACAATAGCCACTTTGCCCGAAGGGCTGCCTTCCTGTACCCCGGCACGCTTCAAATTATCTTGCCGGATTTGTTCCAGGTTGGCAAAATTTTCGGGCGAAGCGATTACCGCATAGATAAGCGGACGCAACTCGTTGGTTTCGCCATACTGTGTTACTTTCACATTCGGTGAAAGTTCATCAACGTATTTAAAATACTCCACCACCCTGTGGTGGCGGCTAAAGCGGGAACCAAGTTCATAGCCCAGAAACTCATCGGGCGTTTGAATTTTGGTTTGAGCCGATACAATAACGGCAGAGAGGAGAAGTGCAAAAATCAGAATGCGTTTCATAAAATAGGTTTGGGTTGACTTTACCCCAATCTTTTCCAGAGGACAAGGGGGGTGGGTATTTTTAATTAAAGCAAGGTGTTAAAAATTCACGTCTGCTTCAACAATCTTTTTATTTGTGGTGTATGGTGTATAATGTGCTCTCTGAAAAAGCGCACCGTTTGTACCATGTTTAATTTGCCCACCACCGGATGTTTGTAAATTTTGCGCTTTAGTTGATCGTCAGAAATTCGATCCAGCAACTCTTTTAACTCCATGCGGGTTTTACTCCATGCGGTTAAAATCTCTGCTACATCGGCATAGGCCGCAGTGTGGTCTACCACCACTTTTGGTGCTTTGAATTTTAGCGGCAGGCGTTGCGAAAGTATAAGTACCCACATTTTTAGCGCCTCGGCTAAGCCGGTGTTGGGTTGTTCTTCAATAACCTGAATTTTCTTCTTCAGGTATTGAACCGATAGTTGCTCGGCCGTAATAAGATGAGCGAACACCTGGCTAAGCGACCACTTGCCCGGTGGGGATTGGTGGAGTTGGGCTGTAGTGGTGTTTTCGATTGCCCCGATAAGCTCCGCTGTCAGTTTTTCAAGCTTATTAAACTGTTTCCTTAATTCAACATTCATCTTAAAAGAAGTTTAGAATAACAAAGATGGCTTGTTCGCTCAGGTGTTTTTCGATACTTTTAAAAAACCTTACCTTAAACCAATATCACACATGAACACAAATTACGCAGGATTCTGGCTACGCTTTGTAGCAATTATTATTGATGGAATTATTATTGGTGTAGTTCAGTCTTTCGTTTTCGTTCCCATTCTTGCTGCTTTGGGACTGGGTTTTGCAAACTCAATGGATACGATGGACTTATCCGATCCAAATCAAGCCGCAGGCCTGATGGCCAGCATTTCGGCCATGATGGGCGGCTATTGGATTTTATCTATTACCATTTCCGTTCTGTATTCAACCTTTATGGAATCATCAAAATTACAGGCAACCGTTGGCAAATTAGCCCTTGGCCTGAAGGTTACAGATTTACAGGGAGGCAAGCTGGATTTTTCAAAAGCGTTGGTTCGAAACCTATGCAAAATCATTTCCAATTTTACTCTTCTGGTTGGTTATATCATGGCCGGGTTCACAGAAAAGAAACAAGCTCTTCATGATATGATTGCCAGTACTTTGGTGTTGAAGAAAGGCTAACTTCTTTCTTGTTACAACTTAAAAGCGTCAATCAGGTTGGCGCTTTTTTTATTGCCTTAAAAAAGAAACAGCCAATGGCTTTATGCTTATCGTAGCCGGCAAAAACCCAACGGCCTCTCCTTCGGCTTCAATGGCTACGCGTTCGGGTGCCGAAATTTCAATCTGGTTTGTTTCTGCATAGTAAATACCGGCATCCGTAACCTTGCGGGATTTTTTTATGGTTTGCAGATACCGCAAAAATTTTAGCAAGGGCAAATCAGCCGCTACAAAGAGATTAAACAACCCATCATCTTGCTTTGCATCGGGGGCCAGGTAAATTTTATTGCCAAACGATTTGCCGTTGGCTATGGCCAACACGCGCGCCTTCCCCTGCCAATTCCATGTTGAGGTTTTTAATTCTACTTGCTCTGGCTTGTGTGTAAAAAATGTTTTAAGAATCGATGTCAGATATCGCCCGTTTACACCTACCCAGGCGGGTGCCTTTTCCATTTGTTTAATAGTAGCCGGGCCCATACCCATACTGCATACGTTTATAAAATAACGCGTCATGTCTTGCGCGGCAAAATCTTTACATAAGATCAGTCCTACATCGGTAGGCTTGCCTCCACGCGCTATTATTTCAAGAATATCTTTTCCGTTTGTTGTTGCCCCAACTGCGCCCGCAAAATCATTACCTGAACCTAATGGAATTACGCCTAATGTAGTTTGTGTTTCCGTTCCCGCATCAAACACTCCATTCAATACCTGGTGTAGTGTACCATCGCCCCCGGCAGAAAGTATTACTTCAGTTTTATTTTGAGCGGCTTGCGCGGCCAGTTCGCGGGCATGACCCGCATATTTTGTTTCACGTACTTCCACCGCATGTTTTGATGCAAGCACCGGAAGAATGGTTTGATAAAAGAATTTTTTCTTTCTGGAGATGCCGTTAAGAATGATGGCTATTGTCAAGCTGACTCTTGATTAAAATTAAGCACATGCCTCCTTTTCCAGAAGATAGGTGGCAACACCTTTACTTACAATTTTTCTTAATCGCTGCCTTTGCATCGGGCAGGCCCATTTCATCGGCTCGTTTCAAGTCCAGGCAACCATCATAGTTGTTGTTCATCAGCAGTTTTACCAGTCCGCGTTGGTAAAACGTTTCCGGATCGCTGGGATAAAGTTCTATTGAAGCGGTGTAGTCTTCAATGGCCCCGGCATAATTTTCTTTTTCGGTTTTGCTCCAGGCCCGGTTATCATAATAGGTGGGGTTGGTGTCATCCAACTCCAGGGCTTTGGTATAATCGGCAATGGCTCCGTCATAATCCTCCATTGTGTGTTTTAATACTCCGCGCAGGTTAAACGTTTCGGGGTCTTCGCCATCTAATTCAATGGCTTTGTTATAATCGGCCAGCGCACCTTTCAAATCTTCTTTTGCTGTTTTGGCTAACGCACGATTTTCGTACTTAAAGGCATCTTTCGCGTCTAATCGTATGGCTTCATTATAGTCCGCTATAGCCTTATCAAAATTTGTTGTGTTGTAGTAGGCTACTCCACGGTAGTTATACAGGTTAGCGTCCGTCTTGTCTAATTCAATAGCTTTGGTATAATCATCAATAGCGCTTACAAATTCACCAAGCTCTGCTTTTACCAACCCGCGGTTAAAATATTTATCAGCATCGGGCGGGCCAAGCTCAAGTGCTTTTGAAAAATCGAAATAGGAAGCTTGTAAATCCTCTACATTGTAATACGCAAACCCTCTGTTTGTGTATGCATCGGCCAACCTCGGATTAAATTTTATGGCTTTGCTCAAATCCAGAATAGCGGCATCATCATCGCCCAGGTTAATTTTGGATTCGCCCCGGTAGTTTAAGGCTTCGGCATATGTGCTGTCTATTTCCAATGCAAAGTTAAAATCGCCAATAGCGCCATAGAAATCATTTAAGCCCATGTTTGCCCGGCCCCTTAACACAAAAGCTGCTTTGTTGCGTGAACTGGTTTCAATGATTTTTGAAAGTTCTGTTTTGGCTGCTGCAAAATTGCCGGCTTCTATTTTCTTGCGGGCTGCTTCCAATACATCGGGTTGAGCAAATCCGATCAACGGAAGTAAAACAAAAAGAAAAATCAGTTTTTTCATTGTGCGATTTTCTGAAGGGCAAGTTAGCAAGAATTCCTTTGCGGATTACAAATGCCCTTTAAACCACATACGCACGTAGTTCACATCAGGAGTAAAAGCTATGTTTTCTATGTGGTTCAAATTGCGCACGATCAGTTTAGCGGGTTATATGCTCCACCCTTTTCCTAATATCATAATCAAGACAAGCGCAATAAATACCGAAAGTGTGATAGCCTTTTTCATAAAACCAACTTTATACCCCTTTGATTGCCAAAAGTTGTGCCGGTTTAAACCTTTCACACAATTTTTTAACGGTGGTTTAATGTTTGTAGTAAATTGGATGCCTTAAATGACTTGGTTATGAAACGCGTTTTGATTTTTTGCCTCGGGTTGATGAGTGTGTCCGTTCTTGCTCAGGAAAAGCCATTGGATATGAAAATGGATTTTGAACAGTACGATCCGCCCTCAACATTAAAAGTAGAAGAGCACCGGTTGAGTCGAGCCAAGTTTCCGTTTATCGATATCCACAACCATCAGGGCAATATGAACACCAGCGACTTCAAAGACCTGATTGAGAAGATGGACAAACTGAACATGGGGGTAATGATAAACCTGAGNNGTAAAACAATTGGAGGCAGATATTAAACGGGGAGCTAAAGGCTTAAAAATTTATAAGAGCCTGGGGCTTCATAGTAGAGACAGCAAAGGCAACAGAATTAGAATAAACGACCCCCGCATTGATCCGATATGGGCTAAGTGTGGTGAGTTAGGCGTGCCTGTATTAATTCATACAGCAGACCCTAAACCTTTTTGGGATCCTATTGACAATAACAATGAACGCTGGTTAGAATTAAAGACTCACCCTGGCCGTAGATATGACGAAACCTTTCCAAGCTGGGAGAGTCTGATTGCCGACCAGCACGATATATTCCGCAAGCACCCCAAAACCAATTTCATTAATGCACACCTGGGCTGGTATGGCAACGATTTGAAAAAACTTGGCGAACTGATGGATAAATACCCTAACATGCTTACCGAAATTGGTGCTGTAATTGCTGAGCTTGGCCGACAACCCCGTACAGCAAAAGCATTTTTGACTAAGTATCAGGATCGCGTATTATTTGGTAAAGACAGTTGGGTACCCGATGAATACGAAACCTATTTCCGTGTACTGGAATCAGAAGACGAATACTTTCCCTACCACAAACGCTACCACGCTTTCTGGCGCATGTACGGTATTGGTTTGCCCGATGAAATCCTGAAAAAGATTTACTATAAAAATGCGTTAAGGATTTTACCGAATATGGANNGGTACATTGTTTGGCGGAAAGCTGTTAAGCTGGATTGATGAGGAGGCTGTAATCTATGCCATGATTCAGTTAGACAACAAGCGTGTGGTTACTAAGTATATGTCCGAAATCAATTTTGTAAGCTCTGCCAAACAAGGCGATATTATTGAACTGGGTCTTTTGCCCACGCAATTCGGGCGAACCTCCATTACCCTGCAATGTGTGGTGCGCAACAAAATGACCCGCATGACCATTCTGGAAATCGATAAAATTACATTCGTAAACCTGGGTGCCGATGGCAAACCCGCTGCGCATGGTAAAACAAAAATAGAATACGTGAAAGACCGGCTTGAAGGTAAGATTGAAGGCGAACTGCCCGGGCAATAACGCTACAGCTACCGCATTTTTGTACTTCTTTTCAGCCGGCCACAGCCTGTTTCATCATCCGTATTTTTTTCATTTCAAAAACCTACCTTGCAGCATTAAGCTTTTACTATGATTAAAGACTATATCCAATCCAACCAGCAACGTTTTTTAGACGAGCTTTTTGATTTGCTGCGTATACCCTCGGTAAGTGCCGATAGCCGCCACAAAACCGATGTACGCAAAGCCGCTGAATATGTGATTCAAAAGTTAAAAGCAGCAGGTGCCGATAAGGCGGAGCTTTGCGAAACAGCCGGGCACCCCATTGTATATGGAGAAAAATTACTCAACGCTTCGTTGCCTACGGTGCTGGTATATGGTCATTACGATGTTCAACCACCCGATCCTTTGGATCTGTGGACATCGCCCCCGTTTGAGCCCGTAGTAAAAGATGAAAAAATTTATGCGCGAGGCTCGTGCGATGATAAGGGCCAGTTCTATATGCACATCAAAGCATTTGAGGCTATGATGAGGTTGAAACAGCTTACCTGCAACATAAAATTTATGATTGAAGGGGAAGAAGAAGTGGGTTCCGATAACCTGGGCACGTTCGTAAAAGAAAATCGCGATAAGCTTAAAGCCGATGTAATCTTGATTTCCGATACTTCTGTTATTTCGATGGACACGCCTTCCATAACTGTTGGCTTACGCGGATTGAGCTACATGGAGGTAGAGGTTACCGGCCCTAACCGCGATTTACATTCGGGCGTGTATGGCGGAGCCGTGGCAAACCCAATTAATGTACTCAGCAAAATGATTGCTTCGCTGCATGATGAGAACGGGCACATCACCATTCCTGGATTTTATGATAAAGTAGCCGAGTTAACAGCCAGCGAACGGGAAGCACTGAACAAAGCTCCGTTTAATCTGGACCAATACAAGCGGGACCTTAGTATTGATGATATTCGGGGAGAGAAAGGCTACACAACATTAGAACGTACTGGTATAAGGCCCACATTAGATTGTAACGGAATTTGGGGTGGCTATACAGGCGAGGGCGCCAAAACGGTTTTGCCTTCTAAAGCATACGCTAAAATTTCAATGCGCTTAGTGCCACTTCAAAACAACCACGAAATAACCGAACTGTTTACCAAACATTTTGAATTGATCGCACCCAAATCCGTAAAGGTAAAAGTAACCGCATTGCATGGTGGCGAACCGGCCGTAACACCTACTGATTCAAAAGCGTATGCCGCAGCCAGCAAAGCGTTTGAAGAAGTGTGGGGAAAAACTCCGATACCTACGCGCGATGGCGGAAGTATACCGATTGTTTCGTTGTTCAAAAAAGAGTTGGGGTTAGACACGGTGCTGATGGGCTTTGGTCTGGACAGCGATGCTATTCACTCGCCAAATGAACATTATGGTATCAAAAACTTTTTAATGGGCATTGAAACCATTGTGGCATTTTATAAGCATTACAAGGGCTAACAAGGCTTGTTAATTTGTTCTTAAATCAGGGGCCTGTGTGTGCAAACATACCCGCTCCTGAACCATCCTTATCCGGCATTCGTTACTTTTGCAGATTAATTTTTAATGGTATGAGGTTTTTACTTCTTTCATTCTTTTCTGTTCTGCTTTCTCTGGGTGTTTCTGCCCAAATTCTTACTCCGGCAAAATGGACCTACGCTTCTGTAACCGAAGCCAAAGTAGGCGATGAGGTTGAACTGATCTTTAAAGCTACTATCGATAAAGACTGGTATTTATACTCTTCTGAATTTCCCTGCGAAGACCCGATTAAAACTTCGTTTGGTTTAGTGCCGCACAGCAGTTATCAATTAGCGGGGCCGTTGGTTCCGGTAAAACCTATTGATAAATACGATGATGTTTTTGACTGCGATGTAAAAATTTTTAAGGGCACTGCCGAGTTTAGGCAGAAGATAAAGATACTGGCAACTCCGCTCCGGTTAAGCGGTGAATCCGAATACCAGGTATGTACTGAAAAAACCGGTCAGTGTATCCCAGGCGGAGAAGATTTTTCTTTCAACATTAAAGTAAGCGGAAGCTCGACTACAACAACTCCTGAAAAACAAGAAGAAGACTCCAACAACGTTGCTGTTGTTCAGCCATTAGAAATTGTTTCTCCTGCCATTGAAGAAACTTCAGGCCCTGTGTTGGACCCTGCATTGGTACAAACCGGCACCGAAGAAAAATCGATCTGGGGTTTTATGCTCATTGCATTCATCGCTGGTCTTGCAGCCTTGCTTACGCCCTGTGTATTCCCGATGATTCCCATGACGGTGAGTTTCTTTACCGGTCGTGGCACAAAATTTCAGGCCATTATGTATGGCTTCTTTATCATTCTTATTTATTCGCTTATCGGTGCAGCGCTTGCTCCGTTAATGGGGCCTGAAACCGCTAACCATCTTTCTACTGAGTGGATTCCAAATCTAATTTTCTTTTTGGTCTTTATCATTTTCGGACTTTCCTTTTTGGGGTTGTTTGATATTACCTTGCCCGGATCATTAATCAACAAAGTAGATCAGCAAGCCGAAAAAGGCGGATTGATTGGTGTGTTCTTTATGGCTTTTACACTGGTACTGGTTTCGTTCAGTTGTACCGGCCCTATTGTGGGAAGTATTCTGGTATCATCTGCCGGTGGCGAGTTTTTGAAACCCATACTCGGCATGTTTGCGTTTGCTGCCGCTTTCGCGATTCCGTTTACGCTGTTTGCCATCTTTCCGGGCTGGTTAAAATCGTTGCCTAAATCGGGCGGCTGGCTCAATACAGTAAAAGTGGTATTGGGCTTTGTTGAAATTGCACTTGCCTTTAAGTTTTTAAGCATTGCCGATCAGTCTTTTCATTGGGGAATTCTCGATCGCGATATCAACATCGCCATCTGGGTTGTGATTGCCGTGTTGATTGGGGTTTACCTGATGAAGGGCTTCCGTATGCCGGGCGATACGGGTAAAGATGCTGAAGACAAAACCGTAAGTGTATTCCGGCTTTCGCTCGCTATGATCATGTTTGTATTTGCCGTGTACCTGATACCCGGTATGTGGGGCGCACCGCTAAAAGCATTGGCTGGTTATCTACCACCCATGTACACACACGATTTTAACGTGTTGAGTTCATCCGAAAAAACCAACACGATTTGTGATGATCCTAAATATGCCGACTTCCTCCACCTGCCGCACGGCTTAAACGGATACTTCGATTACGAGCAAGCCATTGCCTGCGCACGTCAGCAAAACAAACCGCTGTTTATCGATTTCACCGGGCACGGTTGTACCAACTGCCGCGAGATGGAAGCCAACGTGTGGAGCAGTCCGCAGGTGTTGCAACGCCTGCGCGATGATTATGTGGTTGTTGCCTTGTATGTAGATGATAAAACCGAACTGCCCGAAAGCGAATGGTACACATCATCGTACGATAACAAAGTGAAGAAAACCATCGGTAAACAAAATGCCGATTTGCAGATAACCCGCCTCAACAACAATGCACAACCGTTTTATGTATTGGTAGGTAAAGATGAGCGCGTGCTGGTAACGCCTTACGGATATAACTTAGATGCCGATAAATTTGCTGCTTTTCTGGATGAGGGCAAGAAGAAGTATAAGGAATTATATCCCTGATTGTTATATTTGGAACTTGTAAGGGATAACACCCATTTTTTAAACTTAACTTGTGGCTTCGGCCCTATTTTTTAAGTAATGAGTTTACTCCACAACACCTGGTTTAAGCGGACAGTTATTGCCGTATGCACCGTTGCGCTGGCAGTGGGTTTGTTTTTCCTGATTGATAGCAAGACATCGTGGTTTACCCAACAAGGCGATTACGCTGCTGAGGTTGATTCCGTTCAGCATGTGGAACGCGAAATAATATTACCTGTGTTTATGCACGGTATGGTGGTTAACGATTTACACGTGGTGGAAGATGATGTTAAAAAGAACCAGCGTTTTACCGATTTACTCAATGGATACTATGTTTCACCGGCAATTAAGCAGCAACTTAACTTGCTGCCGCGCTCGGTTTACGATTTTCGTAAAATTTCTGCTCACAAAAAGTACACACTCCTGGTTGAGCATGATTCATTGAAAACTATAAAAGCATTGGTTTACGAACCCAATGCTATCGACTATGTGGTTTTCCATTTGAAAGATTCACTATTAGTGGAAGTCTGTCAACGTAAAGTAGACACCCTGCAGCGCAGCGTGGCCGGGCGCATCGAATCAACACTTTCTCATACTATAGAAGCTATGAGTATTTCGCACGATCTTACCAATAAGTTCGTAGACATCTTTGCCTGGCAAGTAGATTTTCAACGATTACAAAAAGGCGATCAGTTTAAACTTATCTATGAAGAAAACCTGGTGGAAGAAAAACCCGTTGGTATTGGTCGCATTCTGGGTGTTTACTTTGAACACTCAGGCAATGGTTATTATGCTTTTCCGTTCGATCAGGGCGATGGTCTGGATTATTTCGATGAAGAGGGCAATAGTTTACGAAAAGCCCTGCTCAAGTATCCTATAGAGTTTACACGCATTAGTTCGCGGTATTCCAAAAACCGATTTCATCCGGTAGTAAAAGTATTCAGGCCACATTTGGGTACCGACTTTGCCGCTCCTACCGGAACACCTATACGTTCGGTGGGCGATGGAATTGTAGAAGAGGCACAATACAAAACCAACAACGGTAATTATGTAAAGGTGCGGCATAACGGTACCTATACAACCGGCTATTTGCACATGTCTAAGATTGCCACTGGTATTACCCCCGGCACACGCGTTAGGCAGGGGCAAACAATAGGTTACGTAGGCAGCACCGGGTTGGCAACAGGCCCGCATGTGTGTTATCGGTTTTGGAAAAATGGTGTACAAGTAGATGCGCTTACGGTAGAGCTTCCCCCTTCGCAACCTGTAAAAACCGATTATTTTTCTGACTTCGAAAAAATAAAAACCAATCTTATTCAACAACTTCAACTTATCCCCTTTCCGGCAAAAGAAATTCTGCCTGAAGTAGCTATGCGTTAATGTGTGATTAAATCACACAATTTTTCTTTTCTTTTTTTGTTTCTGAAGTAACTTACCATCAAAATCCTTTCGGGCATGAGGTTGTGGGTATTCTTCGGATTTGTTTTCTGTTTTACACTTACCGGTTATTCGCAAAAGGTTGGTCTGGTGCTTAGTGGCGGAGCCGCCAAGGGCATTGCGCACGTAGGTGTTCTAAAGGCCCTTGAAGAAAATGAGATTCCGATTGATTACATAACCGGAACTTCTATGGGCGGCATTGTGGGTGGGTGTTATGCTGCCGGCATGAGTCCCGCACAAATTGAAGAGATCGTGCTCTCGAAAGAATTTTTGCACTGGGTTAATGGAAAACTAGAAGACAACTTTAACTATTATTTTACACGCGATGATGTTGATGCCAGTTTTCTCCGGCTCAACCTGTCGCTCGATTCTTCATTTTCTATTTTAATTAATACCAGCCTGGCCAGCGATGTGTCGCTCAATTTTGCTTTAGCCGAAAAACTTTCGCAACCATCNNTATAACCCTATTCGTATTGAGGGTAAATATCTTTTTGATGGTGGTGTTTATAACAACTTTCCGGTTGATGTAATGGAGAAAACATTTAAGCCCGATGTTATTATTGGAAGCAATGTGTCATCAAAAGTTTTTGAAGAGTATCCCTTTGATCAGGACGATAAACTGGTTGCGCGCTCATTACTTTACATGCTGCTGGATAAATCCGATCCTTCTGATATTCCGGCTGGCGGGGTTTATATTCAACCCGATCTTACTGGTTATACCTCATTTGATTTTGCCAAAGCACGCGCCCTTATCGATAGTGGTTATAATCAAACCATGCGTCAACTGGCAGAAATTAAATCCAAAATTAGTACGCGTATTACGTGCGATGACGTTGCTGCGGCACGAAATGAATTTAATAGTAAAAGTGCTCCTTTTTTAATAGACCATATTGTGTTTGATGGATTCAATTCAAAACAGCAGCAATACATTAACCGGTTTTTTAAAAGTGGAAAACGCCCGCTTACGTTTACCGAAGTAAAATCTGGTTTCTACCGCCTGGTGTCTGAAGATTATTTCAGAAATCTCTATCCCGGGTTTTCATTTAACGAAGACAAGCACAACTTTAACTTCAAGCTTTCCAGAAGGCAACAAAATAATTTCCCTTTGGATTTTGGTGGTGCCATTGGCACCCGGGGAATCAGCCACATTTACCTGGGCCTGAACTACTATCATTTTAACCGCACCCTTACCCATGGCAACTTAAATTTTTATCTTGGTAATTTTTATAAATCCGTGCAGCTTAAAGCGCGTATTGATATCCCCAACCGGGGTATTTATTACCTGGAGCCTTATGCCACTGTAAACAACTGGGATTTTCTACAGGGCCGCGATCTTTTCAAGCGTACCACACACCCCACCGCACTGGCCCGTATTGATAGAAAAGTAGGTGTTGATTTTGCAATCCCCTTTGGCAAAAATTATAAACTGATACTGGGTGGTGCTTACCTGAACAACCGGGATCAGTATCTTAATGGTTCTGTCTTAACTTCATCAGACACGGCTGATATTCTTCGCCTAAATGGATTGCGCACAGAAATAAGTGTTTCCTCTAACACACTTAATCGCAAACAATATGCTTCTGCCGGGCGCAATTTTGCGCTATCGTTAAACTGGTTTGGCGTAACCGAAAAGTTGATTCCCGGAAGCACCTCGCTTCTTACCGAAGTACAATCTAATCCACACAATTGGTTGCGCGCTCGCATTACGATGGAACAATATTTTAAAAAAGGTTTTTATAGTTCAGGCTATCTGCTTGATGGTGTTTTGTCTAATCAGCCTGCGTTTAGTAATTATCAGGGTTCTATAATTTATGCCCCCGGGTTTAATCCCATTCAGGATAGCCGCACGCTGCTGCTCGAAAACTTCAGAGCATACAATTATGTGGCCGGTGGTTGGCGCAATGTCTTTACCGTACGCAAAAGTCTGGACTTCCGGCTGGAGGGATACCTCTTTAAACCCTTTGAAGCATTAATGCCCGGACCAAATCAGGAAGTTCGTTTTAACCGCGATCTTACTAAAATTTATTTTGCTGCTACTGCCGGTTGGGTGCTGCACTCTTCTGTTGGCCCTATAAGCCTGAGCGTTAATTATTATGACGATACCCAGAATGAATTAGGCGTTTTACTACATGTAGGGTTTTTGCTCTTCAATAAAACATCAATGGATTAATCTTCACCCGGTTGCATTATTGGTTGCCAACCCGGGGTATCCGGAATCATGTAATTATTTTATGCTTTTTTAATTTTTAGCTATGTTTATACTTCGATTCCAATACCCATTTGGGAAACCTATGACCAAGCGATTTCTTTTAGTTTTTTCAATTACTGTATCCTCTTTAACTGCCTTTACCCAGTCTGTTCAGTGGGCCTCAAAGGTTTTAGATGTCTCAAGCCAACTTACACCCGTGCAATATTCGGCTCAACAAGCGCTGGGTAAACCTAACGTGCTTCCGGCTGGCGGGCAAAACCCGGGCGCCTGGACACCCGACAAACCCAAACGCAGTGAGTTTATAAAGCTTGGTTACGATAAGCCAATGCAAATTCAACAGATAGCCATTGCAGAATCTTATAACCCGGGTGCGCTTTACAAAGTATTTGTATATGACGAGGCTGGCCGCGAGTATCCGGTTAATACATTCAGCCCAATGGCCGTGCCTTTGCAGGGTCGTATGCTGAATGTGTTTTTTAAAACAGAATACAAGGTAGCGGCTGTTAAACTAGAGTTTGACGGAAGCGCATTGCCCGATTACTTCTCTCTTGATGCTGTTGCTATTTCCGATTCAAACATTCCCATAATTGCAGACATTAATCTGCCTGAACTATTGAGCAAAGGGTTGGTGGTAGAACGCCTCGATAACAATGTAAACAGCGACTTCAGTGAGTATAATCCGTTGCTTTCGCCTGATGGCAAAACGCTTTACTTCAGTCGTAAAAACCACCCCGAAAATGCCGGTGGTACCAGCGACAAAGAAGATATCTGGTACTCTGAGTTGGGCGCTGATGGTAAATGGTCGCTGGCTAAAAACATGGGCCCGCAGTTCAACAACAATCAACCCAATTTTGTAAATACGGTAGCGGCTACCCCAGATGGTAAGTCGGTCGTATTGCTGCTGGGAAATAAATATCTTGATAAAGGCAAAATGGTTGCGGGTGTTTCGGTAAGCACCAATGTGGGCGGAACGTGGAGCGATCCAAAACCACTTGAAATTGAAAACGATTACAACTACAACGAAAAAGCAAACTACTTTTTAGCGAATACACGAAAAGCGTTGTTAATGTCGGTTGAGCGCGAAGACTCTGAAGGTGGGCGCGATTTATATGTAAGTTTTGAAAAAGAAGATGGTAAGTGGACCGAGCCGCTTAACCTTGGCAAAACCATTAACACAGCAGGCGAAGAGTCGGCTCCGTTTCTCGCATCGGATGATAAGTCTCTTTACTTTTCTTCGAATGGATTTAGTGGTTATGGCGGTAGTGATGTATACATGTCAAAGCGATTGGATGATACCTGGACTAACTGGTCGGCACCCGAAAACCTGGGGCCTGATATTAACACTAAACTTGATGATCTGTTTTTTAATATTCCTTCAACCAGCGAGTTTGCCTATTACTCGCGCGGTGTAACGGTTGATAACTCCGATATCTTTAGAGTAAAGATGCCGATGTTTATGACGCCCGATCCGATTGTAATTGTTAAAGGCAAATTGATTGACGCTAAAACCGGTGAGCCCATTGGAGCAAAAATTATTTACGAGCGCCTGCCCGATGGAAAAGAAGTAGGCGTAACCTACTCCGATCCTAAAACCGGAGAATACGAAATTCATTTACCGGGAGGACATTTATATGGTTTCCGTGCAGAGGCGGATGGTCATATTTCAGAAAACCAGAATCTGGATTTGCGTGGCTTTACCAAAGATGGTGAGTTAGCTAACAAAGACATTACGCTTGCACCAATTGAAGTGGCAGTAGTTGATGTAAACACAACCATTACACTGAATAACATCTTCTTTGATTTCGATAAAGCACAGCTAAAGGCCGAGTCTTTCCCTGAGCTTAATCGTATTGCAGCATTAATGAAAGAAAAGAGCGCTATGCAGGTAGAAATTGCCGGGCATACCGATCCTGTAGGAACAGAAGCATATAACTTAGGCCTGTCTGAACGAAGAGCGAAAGCGGTAAGTTCGTATCTTGTAAAACAAGGAGTTGATTCGGACCGCATCACCACTGTGTTTTTTGGTGAAAGCAAGCCTGTAGACACTACACAAACCCGTGAAGGAAACAGAAAGAACAGAAGGGTTGAATTCAAAATCCTAAAACTATAATAAATGAAGGTTCTGTTTTTAGTATTATTCTCCTGC
>DEIA01000041.1:0-18224 GCA_002352225.1 Flammeovirgaceae bacterium UBA2786 | reverse complement strand
TTACCCTCGGGCGCATCGAATAATGCAGAAAGCTCTCATACCGTAGGTAAAGTAATGCGTCTTAATAATCTGAATTTTGATGCTGGCCGGTCTGTAATCTCATCTTCTTCGTTTAGTGAACTGGATGAAGTTGTTTTGATGTTGAAAAAAAATCCCCGAATGGTTATCCAGTTAGAGGGCCATACAGACACACGCGGAAATGCTAATGCCAACCTGGCGTTGTCAGAAGAACGGGTTAAAGCAGTTAAGTCTTATCTGGCATCAAAGGGTGGAAGCAAAAGTAGGATTAAAACAAAAGCGTTTGGTGGCTCAATGCCGATTAGCCGCGAAGACACCGAGGCTTCTCATGCTTTAAACCGCAGAGTTGAGTTACGGATTCTGGATAATTAACGCGATGCCAGTGTAGCACGAATGTACTTTGCAAAGGGCCTGATCAGGTCCTTTTTCGTTTCATCGTTAATTGAACTGTTCGATATTGCTGCAATTAAAATAGTCGCAAACTCAGACGTGCGCGGAGAATCATAAACCCGTATGGCTTCGCCAAGACGAAGTGCACAGGTTTCATATTGTTGACTATTAAATGCTACTATAGCCTGATTAAACAACAATAAACCCGATAGCTGATTGGCTTGAATAATCTGATACAAATTCAGGTTAAATTGATAGTGCAACCTTTCTGAGTTATTGGATTGCAATTGGTTTTCCTTATAGGAAGAAATTCGTTTTTCAATTTGTTGAGCCGAGGTTACAAATCCATTAAGCCTGTCGGTAGATTCCAGCAAAACCATACCCTTGCTGGTTTGCACCGAAATGAAAATGTGATAGTTGGTTTCAATCAAATGAAAATTATACCCCAACGCATCCAAAACAATAGCCAGCAGGCTTGTGGCGCTTAGACAATCGTATCTTCCATTCTCAAACACTTCTGAAAATTGCGTATACGGTTTATACGTTTTGAAAAATTTTCGATGAGCTTCTTGAAAAATCACCTGCAAAAAATCCTGTTCGTTTCGGTTGGTTTGTTTCTTGCGAAGGTCTGTTATAAACTTGTCTATTCGGGCTTCAATTGCAGCCGGATCTTTTGCGTTTTGGGTTGTAAGTAGCAATTGTAAAATATCCTGCCCCTTCACCTCCGCGAAAGCGAGACAGAATATAATAGCGCCACATAAAACAAACCTTAACATTACCGGATTATTAATCAAATCATCTTAAAATTAATATTTAGGTAACATGATGCAAACGGACTTAACAATTTGATAATATTGGATAAGGCCCGGTTGCTTTTCGGCCGGCATTTTCTGACTTTCACTTAATTAAAATGTTGACTATGGAAAAGGAGGGTGTTGTGATGGACATTGATTTTAAAGCCCTGTTTGAAAAGCACGTGTTAAGAAGCCAGCGTCTTCGTTCTGAGCCGTGGCAAAACCGAAAAAAACAGCTGAAGGCTTTGGGAGAATTTGTGATGCAAAACCGTCAGCGAATCGCGGAAGCCGTGAATGCTGACCTGGGAAAATCTGAAACCGAATGCGACATCTCTGAAGTGCTTCCTGTTATGACAGAAATAAAGGATGCCATTCGAAATTTAGCCGATTGGGTCGACCCCGAACCAATAAATGCCCCGATTACTTATCTGGGCACAACAAGCGAAGTACAATACGAACCAAAAGGCACCTGCCTGATCATTGGCCCCTGGAATTTCCCTTTTAACCTTACTATCGGTCCGCTTGTTTCATGCCTGGCTGCCGGCAATACCGCTATTGTTAAACCTTCTGAATTAACTCCGCATACTTCGGCTGTAATACGCGATATGCTAAAGGAGTTTTTTGACGAAGATGTTGTGGCGGTAGTTGAGGGTGACCCAAGCGTTGCTACACAACTTCTTAAACTTCCGTTCGATCATATCTTTTTTACAGGCAGTACATCCGTAGGCAAAATCGTGATGCGTGCTGCAGCCGAAAACCTCACTTCTGTTACGCTTGAACTGGGCGGAAAATCTCCTACGGTTATCGATTCATCGGCCAATCTGGGTGATGCAGCAAAGCGTATTGCCTTCGGAAAATTTCTGAATGTGGGGCAGACCTGCGTAGCTCCGGATTATGTGCTAATCGATAAAAAGGTTGAACGTGAATTCATCGACTTGCTTAAACAAAGCATCGCAAAATTATTTGCGGCTAATGGCCACATTACCACTCAATCACCTGATTATTGCCGCATCGTAAATGCCCGAAACTTTAATCGTGTTGATACCCTGGTGCAGGATGCTATTCAGCTTGGCGCAACGGTTGAATTGAACGGACCTTCTGATGCGGCCTCCCGATTTTTTCACCCGGTTATTCTGAGTGGTGTTTCTACCGAATCAAAAATTATGGAAGAAGAAATTTTTGGGCCGGTGCTGCCCATTATTTCTTATGCCAGCGAAGAAGAAATTCTGCCCATTATTTTAGCGCGGCCAAAACCTCTTGCCTTTTATATTTTTAGTACCCGTAGTGCATTTCAACAAAAACTTATTGCGGCAGTTTCGGCAGGCGGTGTTTGTGTCAACGATTGTGTATTGCAATTTACACACCCTAACCTTCCGTTTGGCGGTATTCATGCCAGTGGCTTTGGCAAGGCCCATGGGCGTTATGGATTTCTGGCCTTCAGCAACGAAAAGCCGGTATTAAAACAGAAAAGAGGACTAACCATGAGTTCATTTCTTTACCCGCCTTTTACTAATCGCGTAAAGCGCACGATTGACCTAATGTTACGCTGGTTGTAGATATAGAAATGTAACCTTTTGCGTTATTCTGTAACTCGCTGCTTATTAACGCAGATTGTTGCCACACGTTTTGCTAATTTTGTGCAATCCATTTTTATGTTCCTTTTATGAAAATTGTTAAGAAAATTCTGATCGGCTTTGCTGTTGTGCTTGTTGTACTGATAGCCGCTGCTTTTATTATCCCGGTTGTGTTTAAAGATGATATTAAAGCTGCCATCGACAAGGAGATAGAGAAGAGTGTAAATGCCGATGTGCTTTTCGATGTGAACAACTTCAGCCTGTCGCTGTTTAGTAATTTTCCAAACATTACAGTCGAGGTAAAAGAACTGGGTGTATTTAATCGTGCTCCTTTTGAGGGCCTGCCTCTTTTTGTAATTGATCGTGCTGAGGTTGAGGTAAACCTGAAAGATGTATTGTTTGGCGACCAGCTCCGGATAAAAGGAATTACATTGGTTAACCCACAAATTACCATAAAGGTTTTGGCCGATGGGCGTGCAAATTATGATATTACTTATCCCTCCGATGATGCCGCTCCGGTTACCGAAGAAGAGCCCGGTTCTTTTTCATTTGGCATTGATCATTGGGAAATTATTGATGGCGAACTGATTTATGATGATGCTACTATTCCATTCTATACCTCCATTCGCGGGTTAAACCATAGTGGTAGTGGCAATTTTAATGAGAAAGAATTTGATTTAAACACCAAAACATCGGCCGATAGCGTAACCGTACAATTCGATGGAACAGAATACCTCACCAATAAGCGCGCAACCATTGATGCCATTATTGGCATTAGCGAAGAGTACACCCGCTACACATTCAAGGACAACCTAACCAAACTTAATGATTTTGCCCTGAGTGCCGGTGGTTGGTTTAAAATGAATGAGGCCGACTATGCTATGGATATACAATTCAGTAGTCCGGAAAACACGTTTAAAAGTTTGCTTTCACTCGTGCCCGGAGTATATACACAGGATTTCGGGAAGATAGAAACCAAAGGCGACCTTGCTTTTGCGGGATTTGTAAAAGGCACCTTCAGCGATACACAAATGCCGGCTTTTAATATGAATTTAAAAGTGAACGATGCCATGTTTAAATATCCTGATTTACCAACGGCTATTTCCAACATCAACATGGATTTACTGGTAGACAACAAAACCGGAGTAATTGAAAACACTTTGATAGATTTAAAAACGATGCACCTCGATTTCGGATCTAATCCTGTTGATGCAACCCTGCTTATCGAAAACCTGAAAGATTACCGCGTGGATGGGCGGGTAAAAGCATCGCTTAACCTGGCCGAACTCGGAAAAATGTTCCCCATGGAAGGCTTAAACATGGCCGGTTTGTTTAGCATTGATGCCTCGGCCAAAGGTGTGTATGATAGTGTAAAAAAAATTATTCCGGCCATCCATGCTGCCATGGTATTGAAAGACGGTTACATAAAAAGTGCAGAGTTCCCCATGCCACTTGAAAATCTAAGGTTTAATTCTTCCATCAAAAATGCTTCCGGCAAAATGGCCGAAACATTTGTTACTGTAACTGATTTTGGAATGGTAATGGACGGAGAAAGTTTTGGTGGCAACCTGAGTCTTCAAAACTTAGACGACTACACGTGGGATCTGGATGCCAAAGGAGGAATTGATCTTGAAAAAATTACCAAAATATTTCCTTTGGAGGGAATGACACTGGCCGGAAAAGTAAAAGCCGACATTAAAACAAAAGGTAAGTATTCTGATGTAGAGGCCAGTCGGTACGATAAGTTACCAACCAGCGGTTCTGCTTCACTTAAAGATTTCAAATTCAATTCAAGCGATCTGCCATATGGTATAACCATTGCTCAGGCCGAAGCGGCATTTGACCCTAAAAAGATTGAGCTGAAGAACACATCGGGTACTATTGGAAAAAGCGATTTTTCAGTAGCCGGTGCTATTACCAGTTACATAGGCTATCTGTTCGGTAACGAAACCATAAAAGGAAATGTGGCATTCAATTCTACCCTGCTAGACTTAAATGAGTTTATGACAGAAACTGAAACTGCCGAAACAACAACCGACACGGCTTCTCTTGGTGTTATCGCTGTGCCACAGAACATTGATTTTATTCTCCACTCTAACATAAAAACGGTTAAGATGATGGACTTTGTTATCAGCAATGCTGCGGGCGATGTAATTGTAAAAGATGGAATAGCTAACCTGAATGGCGTGAAGTTTAATTTGTTAGGTGGCGCATTTTCCGTTACCGGAAATTACAATACAAAAGATATTAACCATCCGCTTTATGATTTTGGATTAAAGATTGAGAATATGAGCGTACAACAAGCGGCTAACTCTTTCTCGATTGTAAAAACCTATGCGCCAATTGCCGGGCTGGTGAATGGTGTTTTTGGCACTGATTTTAAAATCAGTGGCGAGCTTGGCCAGGATATGATGCCGAAAATGAATACCGTAAACGCAAGCGGCTTAATTAAGATAGCACAAGCCGCACTTACCCAATCCAAACTGATTTCGGGAATTACTTCTCTTACCAAGCTTGAGGATGCTAACGAAGTTACATTAAAAGATGTGCTCATGTCTGCCACCATAAAAGACGGGCAGCTAAGTGTAAAACCATTCGATGTAAAGTTTGGCAACTATGTAACTACAGTAAGCGGAAGTTCGGGTTTGGATGGCGGAATAAACTATTCTTTAAAAATGAATGTACCAGCCGGAAAACTCGGCTCGCAGTTTCAGAGTTTGGTTAATCAATATACCGGCAGTAATAACTCAACTTCAGAAATTCCGTTGCAGATTGGCTTGGGTGGTTCGTTTACCGACCCCAAAGTAACCCTGCTGGCACAAGAACAAAAAGAACAAGTAAAAGAGGCAATAACAACAGCCGCACAGGAAAAAGGAAAGCAGGCTGTGCAGGATTTACTGGCTGGCGAAAAACCTAAAGACGCTCTTAACAATCTGCTAAATCCTAAAAAAGATTCCACCGCTAAACCAGCTTCTGCCGATTCTACCAAAACCGATGTTAAACAAGAGGCACAAAAAGCATTAGAAAATAAACTGCAAAACCTGTTGAAGAAAAAGAAGAATTGATTCTTATGAAGCAACCCGAACGGCTCGCATCATTAGACGTTTTTCGTGGCATCACAGTAGCTGCCATGATTCTTGTAAACAACCCCGGAAGCTGGGGGCACATTTACGCACCGCTCAAACACGCCCCGTGGAATGGGTGCACCCCTACCGATCTTATTTTTCCTTTTTTTCTTTTTATTGTTGGTGTCTCCATTCACTTTGCTTACCAGCATAAAACACCCGAAGGCTTAACTCAAAAAACATTTTTAAAAATTCTTAGAAGAACGCTCATTATATTTTCCCTGGGTATTTTTTTGTCTCTCTTTCCAAAGTTCGATTTTTCTGTTGTGCGCATACCCGGAGTATTGCAACGCATTAGTGTTGTATTTTTCTTTTCTTCCATTTTATACCTCACCACATCGTGGCTTACACAGCTTCGGATAGCTGTAGTTTTGCTGTTGGCCTATTACATTCTAATGACCTTTGTGCCCGTGCCCGGATTTGGTGCGCCAAACTTAGAGCCCGAAACAAACCTGGGTGCATGGTTGGATTACACTTTGCTGAAAGGTCATTTGTGGACGCAAAGCAAAACGTGGGATCCCGAAGGAATACTCAGTACAGTTCCTGCTATTGCTACTGGTATTATTGGTATGCTTACAGGAAAGTTGTTTACAGAAATTAAAGACCCCGCCACGCGTGTAAGTTGGTTGTTTTTTATTGGCGCTGTTCTGATCGTTTTAGGCCTTAGTTGGGGGTTATTCTTTCCCATCAACAAATCGCTCTGGACCAGCAGTTTTGTTTTATATACTGCCGGCATTGGCATGCAATTTCTTGCGGCCTGTCATTGGCTTATTGATGTGCATGGTGTAAAAGCCTGGTCAAAACCCTTTACCTGGTATGGCATGAATGCCCTTTTTGTTTTTGTAGTTTCCGGGTTGCTGGTTAAAATAATGGCACGCATAAAAATTACAGATGGTGCCGGTGGCGAAGTTTCTTCCTGGGCGTGGATTTATAAAAATGTTTTTGAAAGCTGGCTCGCTCCTGTAAATGCTTCGCTTGCAATGGCCATTACGCTCGTTACCTTTTTCGGACTAATCCTCTGGTGGATGTTCCGGAAAAAAATATTTATTAAAATTTAGTGGCATCAATTTTTTAACTCGTGTGTGGGCTACACACCATTCAACTTTTCAGTAGGTGCTATCTTTGTTCCATGCGCTGGCCTTCCGGAAAACAATTTGCATTATTAATACCCGCAGCATTGCTGTTGGGCTTCTTCTTTATTATGCTGGGGCAGCCCGATAGCCTCTCGGTTTTATTTACTACCCGTTGGTTTTATTTCGATTTCCTCTTTGTTTCAATCATCAGTTTTATCGTTCTGTTCTACATTACAACGGCTCACAATACATTAGATAACCGATTTCCGTTACGCGATTCTATACTTCAACGATTATTGTGGCAAGCCGTTTGGGGGCTTGTTTTTCCGGTTATGCTTTCGTTCGGGCTAACCTTCGCTTACATGCACTTTGTTCTGCATCAGGATATACGCACTACTTTATTTTTTGTCTATGAATTTCCTATCAGTATTGTGGTTATTCTTTGCATTAACCTGGTGTTGATTGTTGCCAGCCTCTGGTTTGTTCCAAAACAAGAATCGGAAGTGCTATTGCCTTCAACTATTTTGGCCAGCCAGGGTAACCGCACAGTTCCCTTGCCCATCCGTTCGATTGCCATTTTTTCGAAAGAAGGAGATTACTACCTGATTACTACTTTCGATTCGCAGCAATACATTTCTCCTCATCACCTGGATGAGCTTGAGCTAATGGTTTCATCCCGCGATTTCTTCCGGGCCAATCGCCAAACTTTAATCCATCGGGATGCGTGCGGACACTTTACCACCGATCGTTCCGGAAAAATTACACTGTACCTGTCCACCAAGTCAGATTTGCCCCTTAGTATTAGTCAAAAAAGAGGAGCCGATTTTCGTGCCTGGCTGGCACAATAACATCCTTTTGGTCGGCATTCACCTGACCTCAGGTATCAAAAACCTGATTTCGCTTTTAAAACCCACTTTCTGACGCCAACTTATGGCAACCCGCTTCCGTAAAAGGAGCATTAAAAATTCCTATTCATGAAACTCGTTTTTATTGGCTTGCTCACCTTTTTACCCGCACTAAGCTGGGGCCAGCACCAGATAAGGGTTGCTTATTTTGGCGAAACCATTACACACTATGGTTTAAAGGGAGCTTATGATAAGGTGTGGAAAAGTCACGAATCCAGTAAAGAATCTGGAGCCACCATTAAAAAGGAAATTCTGTGGGGCGGCAGCCTGGCTGTATTCCGCCATCCTCATCAACTGGTTGGGGTTATCGCTTCTCCTGAAATAAGCCTGCGCAGAACAGGTAAGCGCGGTGGGTTAATTGATGTGGCTTTTGCTCCTGCATACTTCCGTTACTTCTATGAAGGTAAAACATATGAGTATACCGGAAATGAATTTCGGAAAATTCCATTGGCCGGCCGCAGTGCGTTCTTACCAACACTAAGTGTGGGTGGTGGTCGCGACCTGTCTGTGAATAAACAAATTCCATTTATGTGGTACTATCGCGTAAATGTAATGCGTCAGTATCCATACAATTCATCCTCATTAATGCGGTTTGCTTTAGAGGCTGGTGTAATTAAAAAATTCTAACCCATTTTCTGCTATGCATCGATTTGCTTTTTCATTCTTTCTTATTTCAATTCTGTTTGCTTGTCAAGAAGACGAAACCGACATAACATACGACCTTCGGTTGCGCCATAAGGGTGCCGATATGCCTGTTTGGGTGCGGGGAAATATAGCTTCGGGTAAAATGATCTTGTTTCTGCACGGTGGCCCGGGCGATTGTGCGATGTGCTATCGCTATTATTTTAAAGATATTGAAAATAGTTTTGCCATAGCCTATTGGGATCAGCGCATTGCAGGATCTTCTTCGGGTGTAACCGATGTGTCTACACTTACATATGCTCAGTTTCTGGAAGATACCGAATTGGTGATTGATTTATTAAAAGCACAATTTCCTAACACAGAGCTATACCTGATGGGCCACAGTTTTGGTGTTGAGTTGGGTTGGCAATATCTGGCAAAGCCTGTTAATCAGGCAAAGGTGAAAGGATTTATTGCCGTAAATGGAATCTATTCTTCTTACCGCTGGCTTTATAATATGCGCGAGTGGGTGTTGGCACGGGCTGATGAACGAAACGACCAAAGAGCCCGAAATTTTGCACTCGAAAATCCACTTGACCCGGAAACTATTTTGAGCTATCCCTGGCTAACCTTATATCGTCACATGTATCGGTTAGACGGAAATCCAGTTTCGCTTTACAGCGATGGTCGCTTTGTTACCAACTACACATTTTTTTCTCCTAATCTTACGTTTGCGCAATTTACACACGGTAAACACTATGGCAATGTAACCGAAACCGATGGACTTGTTTTTGAAAAGGGTAACGATCTGCAAAACATTACAATACCTGTTGCGCTTTTCTGGGGCGAAAAAGATGGGGTTGTACCTGTTGCTGTGGCCAACGAAACATTCGGGTTGCTTACTCAAACTCAACCCGAACTCATTTTATTTACCGAGTCGTGGCACGAACCCTTTGTTACCGAAAACAAAAAGTTTATTGAGGCCACCCGGTTGTTCCTGGATAATAACTAATCTAATTAATTAGTACGAAGCGCTTGTTTTGCCTCAATAGGAAAATCTGAAATAAGAATATCAAGTTGTTGCAGGCGCACTTTTTTCCGATAGCCCTTGGTCTCCAGTGGTTTTCCATTGTTGCGAATGTCTTCACTTGCATCAGCCATGATCAGAATTTTTTCTGCGCGTAATTTATCTATTAATGTTTGCGGAGTCTTGTTGTTGATGTAAGCTATTCGTTTGTTGTTGTGAGTCGGTAATTGTTTATATACAATTAAATCCTCTTCTGTTTCAATAAGTGCAGAAAGCAAAACATCGGGGTGGTTTTCTGCAACCAGGCGCGAGTTCTCTTTTTGGAATGTTAGTACCAATACGCGGTTTTCAAGGTTATGCTTCTTAACCTGTTCCAGTGTGGCCTTGTGGATGGGCTCTTTTATGTCGAGCATCAGGTTGATGTTTCGCGTTTGTATAAAGTTGAGGGTTTCTTCCAGCGTAGCGATGCGTTGTGTGGTTTCTTCTCCGTTTTTGTCTTTAAGTAAAAGCGTGTTGAGAAAAGCATCTGGTTTATCATTAATTTTTCCTGACCCGGTTGTGGTTCGATCCAGGGTCTCATCATGCATCAGGTAAAGCGTTTTGTCTTTACTGGTGCGCACATCTATCTCTATTGTAATGGTATCTCCTGCAAATTGACTGGCTATGAATTCGAAAAGCGGAAAAGAACTTTCAGGATATTGATGATAATATCCACCCCGATGGCCGGCAATTTTTACTTGTGCACAAACCGATCCTGATGTCAGCAAAAGCATTATCAGGATTCGCATATCCATTAAAATTTGGGCGAGCTATCAACTTCCGTAAAATCACCACGCAAGGTGCGGTAGCGTTTGCGTGCTTCCGCTGCATAAACGCTTCCGGGGTATTTGTTTAAAAAGTCGCGATAAATTTCCATGGCCTTATCTGTATTCTTCAGGTATCGCTCCTGTAGTTCTCCCTGTAGAAAAAAGGCGTCATCGGCTAAAATGTCATTGCTAAATTCCGTTAAGATTTTTTCGGCCAGATTATAGGCTATTTCAAATTCACCGCGTTTCATGCGCAGGTTTGCCTCCAGCCAGTACACATCGTCTTTTATCGTTAACCGATCTGTACTTACTGTTTCATTTACCCAAACAGAATCCGGTTGTTGACTTTGCTGAAACTGTAAGTTTTTCTCAACCGCTTCTGTCACACTCATTTTAACCTTTCTGGTTACTGTAAAGTTTTGTAGCCGCTGTAATGCCAAATCTGTTTTATTCTGTGCCACCAGCAATTCGATTGAGGCAAATTCTTTAAGCGCAGAACCCTCCGGATCGAAAACAGTATTTTCCTTTATCCGCATACTTAGATCAATTGCATCGTTGGCTATTTCGCGTGTGGTGGCCTGCTTTAAAATATCCAGATGTTCTTGTGCTAATAAAAATTCTCCTTTAAAATAAGAAAGCTTAGCGTTTTTAAGCTTAGCCTCGTAACCCACTGGTGTTTCGCGTTGCGATTTTTCTACCTGCGAATAAAGTAAGGTAGCCTCCCATGGTTCTTCTTTAAGAAGATAAATATCGCCTAATTCAATTTTTGCTTTTGCCTTAAGGTTTGGCGAAACCTTGTTGTTTAAAATTAAGCTATTAAGATTATTTATTGCAGAGTCTTTCTGATCGAGATAATAGGCATAAAGTAAAGCCTGGTTTAAGTGGGCATCAAACGCATTAGGATGATTGGGATAATTATTTTTAAAATTTTGATATTGAGTAATCAGGTAACGAACAGAGTCGCGATTTACCGGGTAACTCCTTTTTACTTTTGCTTCACGGGCTTGTATCTGGCCCAGTCGCGCAAGTAACTCGTTAGCCGTGCCGGCATAATCTCTAATAACAAATGCATATGCTTTATCGGCATTATCATAATCATTGTTATTAAGTGCAATCTGGGCTATCTCCAGCGCTTTGGATTGTTCTTTTTTAAACCGTTTATCATAGGCGCGCGCCTGTATAAATGCCCCGTAGAAATTTTTTTGTTGGAGATTAACCCATATTAATAAATCTGCAAACACTTCCGAGTTTTGGTTTTGTTGTACTTTATCATAAAGCAAGCGTTCCAGTGCTTCGAGCTCTTCCGGTTTGGAAAGCAGAATTTGCATTAGGTTTTTTACATAATTGATGTTTGCCGGTGTTTGTGTTACATAGCTCAGGTATTCTTGCACCATCTGATCGCGCTTGCCGGAAATACGATAAAGATTGGCAAGCTCAAGGGTATAAAGATTATTACCTGCTGCAGTGCGTGCCTGTTGCAGAGCAACTATCGAATATTCAACATGGTTGCGGGCCGCCAGGTAATCGGCAACAGATTTAAGTTTGTACGCATCATCACCTTGTGCTTTGATGAGCGCCCGAAAATATTTATCGGCTTTTGTAATATCGCCCGAACGGGTGTACACAATTCCAAGATCCATGCGGTAAAATAACTTTGAATCTCGTTTAATAAGTTTTTCAACATACTCTTCAGCTTGTGCAAACTTTCCGCCATCCAGCAGTAGGTTAAAATAGTTATTATGGATAAGTGGAACATTTTCATTTTTTTTTGCCAGTTGTTCATACAGGGTTACAGCCTTTTCTTTTTCGCCTTTCAAAATGTATTCGTTCGCAATTTGAATTTCCTGAATATCCTGTGCAAATATTGGCGAATAAAGTAATGCACATAATAAGACTGCTTGTATTCTTATTATATAATATTTAAAAATTAAATAGTTATAGTCAGGGCTGTGCATATGTTAATAACCAGATGTTAGGTAAACGTACGTTTAAGGTTTGTGGATATATTGCGATGAATAAATCTTGATTTTAGTTTAATTTACAAGATAAGGTATAATTATTTACAATTTTTAAGGGTTGTGAATAATCGGGGGAAAGTATTCACAAGAGGTTGATAAGTGTTGTGTGGCTGTAGTATTAAACAATTTATACCAGCGAAATAATCTTTTCTGTGAGTGCTGTGGATTAGCAGGGCGATTATCCACAACATCCACAAGTTATTCAGAACTTTAGCAGTAATGGTCCGTATTCCCAATTAGCCCGTATGGGGAAGGAAAATTTTCCTTCGTCAGATTTGTAATAGAAAATCTCCTCGGGTTCTGTACCGGTAATAAAGTTTCCTGGGTCCCACTTACCATTACCGTTTCGATCTAAAATGTACCTGAGCTTATAGTCCTGAGCTTTCACAAAACGAAACGTATGTTGTTTTGTGTTTCTGGCTTCATAAACGATTTTATCGTCTGATGTAACAAGTTGTAAGATAAAATGAGCGTTTGTTGTTTCAACCTTTACACTTACCAGCCCGGTTTCTTCTTCCTTAAGGAATTTTATCTGTTTTGTTATTTGTTTGGATGAATCTTGTGTTGTAGATACAAAAGAACCTTTTGCGTAAATTAATGATAGAGGAAATTTTGGGTTGGTGGATGCTGTATCTAAGGGAATGATTTCTGTATCAATTTTGATCGTATGCCTGATCGTATCGATTGAATAGTTTTTAATGGGTATTGGTGTTTTTGTTAGAGAATCGAATCGAATATAAATGCTATCGGGTTGAATAGATTGAAGTGGTTTATTGAACGATAGTTTGTGGGTGTAGATGCGCTTGATGTGATCGTAGGATTCTAAAACTTCCGAAACCTTGAATGATTCCTGAGCCATTTTTGTATTAGAATGTTTTATGTAAATGACTGAATCGTTTTTTTGACCCAAACTATCGATGGCAAAGAGGGTTGTTTTAATTGAGTCTGTATCTGTAAAGTTGTGATAAAAAATAATTTCGTTAGTGTTATCTCCATATGCAAAGGGAACGAATTTTTCGGATGTTACGCGAATAGAATCTAAGCCTTTGTTGTATCGCACCATTGAGGTTTTATCGGTATGTCGTACAGCTGTAAGTTGAAGCGGTCGCGCATCAATAGAAATAAGTTGAAGTGATACCGAATCTGTGTTTTGAGTTAATAATATGGGCACCGTTTTAAAACCAAATTTTTCTGTTCTGCTATCTACTTTCAGATTTTTGTTTTTGTCATCGAATGCATAAACAAAGTATGTTCCGGGTTTAAGATTTTGAATGGAGAATAAACCCTCTTTATTGCATTTGGTAAAGTAGGTAGGGGTATGGATGTAAATGTTAAAGGTGTCGTTTTGATACAGGGCAACAGTTATTTTGTCCGGTGCTTTTTCAGAAAAGGTTTCCTTAATCTTTCCTGAAATCATTAAGGAGTCTATGATGGGGCCGGTACTAAAAGCCAGCCGTAAATTTTCCGCGGCATTGCCTTCATTTAGATCCTGAACACCATCACGAAAGGCAATGCTGTACGTGGTGTTTTCGAGCCATAGATTTTGAGGCTCGATGATAAGTTTATTTTTCTTAGCTGTGAACTTCGTGTCTTTCCCTGGCGAGGGCGTGATGAGGATTTCTTCTTTTGGGTCCTTAAGCTTTATCATTTCACTAAAAGAAAGCTCAAGGGTGGTGCCTTTAAAATTTTTTTGATTGTTGGTAGGGCTTGAAAATTCTAGCGTGGGTGGGGTTTCATCTTTGGGGCCTCCGGTGGGTGAAGTTACACTCGCACAAGCAGATAGTAGAAGGAGTATGGGAAGAGTTTTTTTCACGTATGTTTGGCAACGTATATAAGACTTGAATACTCACCTGTTTTTTTTGCAGCACGGTTAGACTGATAAGCCTGCCGGAATGCTCGGGCATATCGGCTTATTAAATTTGATTTCGGATTACGGTATAATTCACTCAATAGTGATACGTAGTACGCATCCAGTTTCATGGGTACAATTTTATGAATCGTAAACCCGGCTTTCGTTAGTACTTGTGCCATTGTGTGTTGATTGAAATGCCAAAGATGGCGCGGCACATCATACGCGGCCCAAAAACTTTTATAGTTGCTAGCATCGGCACTTTTGTAATTAGGAACAGCAATAAAAATAGTGCCAGAGACAGTTAATCTTTTCTTTATTTCGGTTAACGTTTCGTGCAGATTATGAATGTGCTCTAATACGTGCCAAAGCGTTACGGTAGAGAATGTACCGCTTACATTTTCGATTGCTTCATAAACCGAAGCGTTTTGGTTTGCTTTTAGACGGGCATCAGAAGACGGCTCAATGCCGGTTACACTCCAACCTTTAGATTTCATGTGGTGTAAAAAGTTTCCGGTTCCGCAGCCGTAATCAAGTAACGTTTTTTCTGTGGTGTAACCGGTAACTAGATTTGCTTTCCAACGCAAGGTAAAACCTCTTGCCAGCCGGTAAAGGTTATCCATTAAACCGCTTGCACCACCGGTGTGCGAAATATATTTTTCAGACTTATAGTAATCAGGAATAGCATCGGCTGTTGGCTGGGGGTTTGTGAACGTAAAACCACAAGCGTTGCAGGTGGCTAATTGAAATTCCTGTTGGCTAACCGTATAGTCTTTAACAGTAAGAAATGAGTTGAAGGAGCTAGCCTGACAGACAGGGCAAACCGTAAGCGTTTCGAGCATCATTTACTTGCCAAGATACACAGTTAAGATAGAAACATCGGCAGGCGATACACCGCTTATGCGCGACATCTGACCGATTGTTTCAGGCTTGATGCGCTTTAATTTTTCTCTGGCTTCAGACGATAAGGCCTTCACCCTGTCGTAGTCAAAGTCAGGAAGAATTTTATAGTTCTCCAGGCTTTCTATTTTTTGTGCCAACTTCTGTTCGCGTTCTATATACGATTCGTACTTCAGATTTATCTCTACTTGTTGCTGTACTTCTTCACTGTAGCGCATTAGAGATTTACTAATAGTACCAGTCAGGTTGGCCAATTGTTTTATCCCAATCTGTGGTCTGCGAAGAAGGGAGACAGCAGAAACTTTTTCTGTAATTGGCGAGGTGCCAAGCGCTTCCAGTTCTTTGTTTATTATGGTCGGCTCTACACGAATTTCCTCCAGTTCTTTAGCCAGCCGCTGTATGTCATTCTTTTTGGTTAATACTTTTTCAAAACGCACTTCAGAGGCCAGTCCAAGTTTGTAGCCATATTCGGTGAGCCTTGTGTCTGCGTTATCCTGACGCAAAAGAATTCTATATTCTGCACGCGAAGTAAACATACGATACGGTTCTTGTGTGCCTTTGTTAACCAGGTCATCAATTAGTACACCGATATATGCCTCTGACCTTTTTAGGACAAACGGTTCTTTGTTGGCGACTTTGTTATGAGCATTTATGCCAGCCATCAGCCCCTGGCATGCAGCTTCTTCGTAGCCTGTGGTTCCATTAATTTGACCGGCAAAATACAGATTATCAATTAGTTGTGTTTCTAAAGTTGTTTTTAGCTGTGTAGGGGGAAAGAAATCATACTCAATGGCATATCCAGGCCTGAACATTTTAGCGTTTTCAAATCCGGGTATTAAGCGCAAAGCCTTGTATTGAATATCTTCCGGAAGGGAGGTTGAGAATCCATTCACATATATTTCGACAGTATTCCAACCCTCAGGTTCTACAAAAATCTGATGCCTTTCTCTTTCTGCAAAACGGTTTATCTTATCTTCAATAGAAGGGCAATAACGTGGCCCGAGTCCTTTAATACGACCCTGGAACATGGGCGACTTATCAAATCCTTGTTCCAGTTGTTTATGAACATTTTCGTTAGTGTAGGTAATCCAACAACTAAGTTGGTTTTGAAGAGCCCGTGTGTCAGAAAAAGAAAACTTACCGGGTTGTTCATCACCCGGTTGTTCTTCCATTAATGAATAATTTAAACTACGCCCATCAATGCGAGGCGGGGTGCCGGTTTTCATCCTCCCCGACTCAAACCCTAGTTCTGTAAGCTGTTCGGTTATTCCGGTTGCAGATTTTTCGGCAGCGCGGCCACCCCCAAAGTTCTTTTCGCCAATATGAATTTTTCCATTCAGGAATGTTCCATTTGTAAGCACTACGGATTTTCCTCTTATTTCTATTCCAAGCGAAGTTCTTACTCCTATAACACGATTATCCTTAACCAGAATTCCACTTACCATTTCTTGCCAGAAATCAAGGTTTTTGGTTTGTTCCAGTGCCAATCTCCATTGCTCTGCAAAGAGCATTCTATCATTTTGGGTTCTTGGGCTCCACATGGCAGGTCCTTTGGATAGGTTCAGCATTCTAAACTGAATCATGGATTTGTCGGAAATAACCCCGGAATATCCACCCAAAGCATCAATTTCTCTAACAATTTGGCCTTTTGCCACCCCGCCCATGGCCGGGTTGCATGACATCTGAGCCATGGTGTTCATGTTCATTGTAACCAATAACACACGCGAACCCATATTTGCAGCCGCGGCAGCCGCTTCACACCCGGCATGACCGGCACCAACAACAATTACATCGTACTCTGGAAACATTGATTTTGGTGTTTCACGTGGAACAAAGTATAGCCCCCCCGGCTTTCGTGTTTCACGTGGAACGTTTATTTACGCAAAGATAGGCAAGCTTCCTCTGTTTTGCGCATAAGAGCCTTTTCGGTTGGTTTCTTATCCTTAAAGCCGATTAAGTGCAATACCCCATGAATAATAACCCGATGGAGTTCTTTATCGAATGCTGACTTATAGGTTTTTGCGTTTTCCAACACCCTTTCAACGCTTATGTAGATTTCGGCTTCAATAGGTTGATCTTTTTCAGAAAGCTGAAAGGTAATTATATCGGTAAGCGTATTATGGTTTAGATACTGCTTGTTAATGGTAAGCAGGTAAGAGTCTGAACAGAAGACATAACTAATCTCCTTAATAACAGTTTTGTGCTTATGGGCCACAGCATTAATCCATGCTGTAGTCTTTCTTTTATTAAATCGTGGGATTGGAACGTCAGCGGCAAGAAAAAAAACCGGCATCAGTTAATATAAAAGCTTAGTTCCACAATCTTTCCATGGCCCGAAAAATCAACCTCGTCAGCCAGATGTTTCATCAGAAAAATTCCACGACCACCAGGCTTTTCAATGTTTTCTGGAGCGGTAGGGTCTGGCAGGTTGTGGTAATCGAAACCGGGCCCCTCATCCTCTACCCTAAACTTGATCATTCCTTCTTCAAGGCTTAAGGCCAGAGAAACATTCTTTTTGGAATCGCTGCGATTGCCGTGTTTAATAGCATTGTTTACAGCTTCGGTAACGGCAATCATAATGTTGCCATAGATATCGTCATTGAGTTGATACCGCTCTTTGGCATTATCTATGAAACTTTCAATCATTCTGATATTTTCAGAAAGTGAGGGGATTTCAATACGGATGTTCTTCATGCCAGCCAACTCATTCTTGTGTTTTAATTCGCTTAAAATATTCGTCTACCTCCTGCTTGTAATAAGGAAAAAGCCTCGGAGGCACTGTTTTCAGCAATTCTACTTCTTTTTCCTTTAATCTTAAATACTCATCAAAAACGCGGGGAATTTCATTACTGTAATCTTTTGCCGATTCACCTTTTCGTTCTTCATCCAGATCTTGTTCTCGCATTGATTTTTCAGATTCCAATAAACGACTCAAAATCTCTTTCTGGCGCTGAATAGTTTGTTCAGTAATCTGCTTGTTAACCAAATCCATTTCAGTTTGCTCCATTTTCAGGGGAATATCTCCCCCAGGAACCTGACCACCTTGCTGTTTTAATTTTTCCTGCATTTCCTGCAAAGCCCTACGAATACGCTCCTGTTCTGCGGCCATTCGGGCAAATTCTTC
>DEIA01000042.1 GCA_002352225.1 Flammeovirgaceae bacterium UBA2786 | reverse complement strand
GCTACGCTGGAATCAACACCTCCGGAAAGACCAACTACAACGCGTTTTTTCATGTATATCTAAGCCGGATTTTCGGCTAAAAGTTCATTTACTATCTGGTTAAATCGTTCCTTAAACTGTTCATAATAAATTCCGGTAGCCGGGCCTTCAAACCCGGTATGAATGTGTTTTACCTTTCCATCTTTTCCAATGAACAGGGTGGTTGGAAAACCAATCACTCTATTAAGCATAGGTAAGGTTTCACTTGCTTTTGCGGTATCGTCCACTCCGGCAATTAAAAACTCATAATTCACATTGAATTTTGCTTTCATCTTTTTTACCCGCTCGCTGGCATACGTAAAGTCTGGTTTACGTTCATAAGCAAGTCCAACTATTTCTACACCCCGATCTTTATTGGCATCGTACCAGGGAGCAAGGAACTTGGTTTCGTCCATACAGGTAGGGCACCACGTACCCGACATCTGCACAATCACTACTTTGTTTTTAAAACGGTCATCTGCTAAGCTTACTTTATTGCCATTTACATCAGGAAAACTGAATTCAATTTTATCGTATCCTTCTTTCAGGTAGGTAAGCGATTCGGCATCGGGCAACTTGGCGTTTTCATTTTTTTTGCCGGCCCAGTTTCTGAAACGCGATTTTCCAAGCCAATGTCCGCCTAACAGCGTACTGTCGTTGGGTTTTGTTATTTCAAACACGTAAAGATGATTACCATCGAAGGTACTTAAATGAAGGGTATCATTTAGTATTGAACCTTCCAGGTATCTATAATCACCGGTTGATGTAAGGAACGATCCGGTTGCACTGGCTCCGGTTTGCGAAATTAAAGCTATGGCGCGCGAAGTATCTTTCGCATTGAAAAACTGCACTTCATATTTGCCGGTAAAATCTTTGGTAACAGTGTTAGTAGCGGGCACAATAAACCGAAAGTCCTGTCCGAACCTGGCTTTAAACGGAACCTTGTAAGAAGGATTGTAATTGAGATTAAAGAGCCCCACCAGGCTATCGCCTTTTACAGCTGCACGCAGGTAAGCATCAAATACATGTAATACGATATTTACCGAATCGTCCTGAAAAGTAACTTCATCCAGCACCAGGCGTTCTTCTCCATTATGGATAATTACATCATAGCTTCCGGATTCATCCGCCTTCGCTTCAAAATTAAAGGGCAATTGTTCGCCTTGTATTTCAAGAACACCCCTCCAAATACCCGGTTTAAGGGATGGCTTTTGTGCGCAGGTGATCAATAAAAAGCCCGAAAGGAGTAAAATAGCAAATCGCATAATGTTTATTTATCGAAGCAAAACGCAAAAATGCTATAAATGATTCTATTTTCGTTGCGATTTTAACGTATTGAATGCAAGATGTTTCAGGGATTAAAAGTGCTTGAATTAGCCTCTGTTTTAGCCGGCCCCAGTGTAGGCCAGTTTTTTGCCGAGCTTGGTGCTGAGGTAATAAAAATTGAAAACCTGAATACGGGGGGTGATGTTACCCGTACCTGGAAAAGCAGTGATGAGAATACGGATGACTGCTCTGCCTATTTCTGTTCGGTAAACTGGGGTAAGAAGTCGGTTGCACTTGATTTGAATTCAGAAAAAGGAAAGCGGGCAGTACAAAAATTAGCGGTGCAAAGTCAACTGGTTATTGCAAGCTATAAACCCGGTGATGCTGAAAAGCTGGGTGTTTCATATCAACAATTGTCAGCCAATAATCCACACCTTATTTACGGACAAATTACCGGTTATGGTTCAGATAACGATCGGGTAGGGTACGATGCCGTGATACAAGCCGAAAGTGGTTTTATGGATCTGAATGGAATTGCCGAAGGGCCACCTACTAAAATGCCGGTGGCATTAATTGATGTACTGGCTGCCCATCATTTAAAAGAGGGATTGTTGCTTGCCTTGCTAAAGAAGGAGCGAACAGGCGAGGGGAGTTTTGTAGAAGTATCGTTAATACAAGCAGCTGTTTCTTCGTTGGCAAACCAGGCAAGCAATTGGTTGGTTGCAAAAAAATTGCCCAAACGCCAAGGCTCTGCTCATCCAAACATTGCACCATATGGCGAATCGTTTCTTACACGCGATGGNNCGGGTTGTTCACCGGGCAGCATTAAATGAATTGTTAGCGGTTGCTATTTCAAATTTTGAATCGGCTGAGTTGATGCACGCTATTCATAATAAAAAAATTCCAGCGGGTATCATTCAAACCGTGGTCGATGTATTTGAGATGGAAGAGGCAAAACAACTTCTGTTAACAAACAGAAGCCTGTTTGGGGTAGCCAATTTTGTAGCCAGCAACCGGCAGGCAATAAGCCTTTTGCCACCACCTCATTTTGGCGAACATACAGATGAAGTCTTAGGCGTCTGATACCTTAAGGTGTCTTGACGCCTAATCGCCTTCCAAAAAACTATTCTGCCCCTGCTATTATTCCTTAATGCCAATTGAGATAAATCCGGTATTTTACACCCTTGAAATAAATTTATTGATATGAAAAGAATTATACCTTTTTTATGGGTAATGCTGCTTGTTGTTGGCGTTGCTCAGGCACAACCGCCTTTCGGGCAACCACCACAAGCACCTAAAGATGCTATTGTAGATGCCATTATTAAAGAGGCAACAGAAAACTCGCAACTTGAGAAATTAGGTCACGAATTAATGGATGGAATAGGGCCGCGGTTAGTGGGCTCACCAAAAATGCAGCAGGCACACGATTGGGCTGTAGCTAAATATACCAATTGGGGAATTGCTGCCCGCAACGAAAAGTGGGGTGAGTGGCGCGGTTGGGAACGCGGCATTACGCACATCGATATGGTAGCACCTTGGACTAAATCACTGGCAGGCCAACAATTGGCATGGAGCCCAAGTACAAAAGGCAAAACCGTTACCGGTGATGTGGTGATTGTACCGGATTTAGCCGACTCAGTGGCATTCAAAAACTGGTTGCCTTCTGTAAAAGGAAAATTTGTGATGATCTCGATGAACCAACCTACCGGCCGTACCGATGACAACTGGGATAAATTTGGCAAAAAAGAATCCATCGAAAAGATGAAAAAAGAGCGTACGGATTTAACCAACGCCTGGAACGAACGCATACGGAAAACGGGCAAGACTACAGCCAGCCTGCCAACAGTACTTGAAAATGCCGGTGCTGCCGGTATTGTAATGAGCTACTGGTCGCGCTGGTCTGGTTCAAATAAAATTTTTGGTGCACGTACAAAGAAAGTACCCACTATCGATTTAATGATTGAGGATTATGGATTGTTGTATCGGTTGGCTGAATCGGGCAGTGCCCCCAAAATTAGTGTGCGTGCCGATTCGAAAGAAACGGGTGTGGTACCTACGTTGAATACCGTTGCTGAAATCAAAGGCTCTGAAAAACCAAACGAATATGTAATGCTTTCTGCACACTTCGATTCGTGGGATGGAGGTACAGGTGCTACCGATAATGGAACAGGCACATTGGTAATGATGGAAGCAATGCGTATTCTTAAAAAAGTTTACCCAAATCCTAAACGCACCATTCTGGTTGGTCATTGGGGCAGCGAAGAGCAGGGGCTGAATGGATCACGTGCATTTGTAGAAGATCATCCGGAAATTGTAGCGAATCTACAGGCATTGTTTAACCAGGATAATGGTACAGGTCGTGTTACAAACATAAGCGGCCAGGGTTACCTGCATGCATATGAATTTATTACACGCTGGCTTTACAAAGTGCCGCGTGAGTATAAAGAAGGATTAGAAACTAACTTCCCGGGCAGCCCGGGTGGAGGTGGTTCTGATTTTGCCTCCTTCGTTGCGGCAGGTGCACCGGGTTTCTCATTAAGTTCTTTGAGTTGGGACTATGGAACTTTTACCTGGCATACAAACTTAGACACTTACGATAAAATTGTATTTGATGATGTGCGCAACAACGCCATCCTTACTGCCATTTTGGTATATCAGGCATGCGAAGACCCAAACAAAACATCGCGCGAGAAGATTGTATTGCCCATTAACCCCCGAACCGGTGAACCCGGTCAGTGGCCGCAAATGGGAAAACCAACACGCAAGGGTGGGTTAAACTAATAGCAATAACAAATAATTTTTTCAACCGCCAGGCGAAAGCCTGGCGGTTGTTTTTTGTAACAACTGAAACAAAGTATCAGGTTGATTGTTTCAGGGCTAAGATTATTTTTTGTCCTATAAAATAGTATGAAGGGTTAAGGATTACTTCTTTTCTCAGAATAATCCAACGGGCATGTAAATAGATAGGTTTACCGTTTAATACCTGTTTCTCATAAGACTTAACCCGGCCCCTCTACAGGAGGAAGGGTTTTATGGGTGTGGATACCTTCATCTTTCCGAAATCTATTACTAAAACTTACCGGGCTTATTGTAACCTAACAGGGTAACTGGGAGGAAATCCCCAGTCAAGTTCAGCACATTTTTCATTCAGTTTAGCCATTTGCTCTAGTCATCAGAGTCTAAAAATCAAATAATTGATAATCAGACTATTATGAAATAGGTATGACTTGAAGGCTTAATATTTTGTAACAAATCACATGAAAAATGTAAAAAAGTGGGTTAAAGTGGTTGAAAGTGGTTGAAAGTTACTTAAGTTTGCTTAGGAGAAATAGACAACCACTACAAGTCATGACTTTCTTCACCAGTGAATATGAGTGTAAGCTTGATGCCAAAGGCAGATTGGTTCTGCCTGCGCGGATCAAAGCTCAGTTGCCCGAGCCTGAGGGTGGGGTGCAGGAGCTTGTGATCAGGCGTGGTTTTGAGCAATGCCTCATTATTTACCCAATGGTGGAGTTCAAAAAGGTCTTCTCAAAAATTTCAGGACTCAGCGAGTTCAACAAAGAGTTTCGCGATTTACAGCGCAGCTTTTTGTCGGGGGTAGTTACCATAGAGCTGGACAGTAATGGCCGGTTTCTGATACCCAAAAACATGCTGGCCTATGCCCAGGTCGAGAAAGAAGCGATGCTGGTTGGCACAGGCAGTAAAGTTGAAGTCTGGAATCCTACAGTGTATGAGAAGCACCTGATCCAAGACCCTGGTGAATTGTCGAAACTGGCTGAAAAATACCTGAACGAGTAACTGGCAGCAGGAAAAAGATACTGGAACAGAAATATGAGTAAGACATCCAGCATCCAACCACCGGCAACCAGTAGCTATCACAGGCCTGTGATGTTGGCTGAATGTATCGAAGCACTCAATCTGAAAGCAGATGGTGTGTATGTAGATGTAACATTTGGAGGGGGTGGTCACAGTTTAAAAATTCTCGAACACCTGATGGAGGGCCGGTTAATTGCTTTCGATCAGGACGAAGACGCAAAGCGACAAGCTGAAAATATTCAAAGTCGTTCTTTTACATTTTGTCAGGCAAACTTCCGATACATGAAACAGTATTTGAAGTTGAATGGGGTAACACAGGTTGATGGCCTTTTGGCCGATCTGGGAATTTCTTCGCACCAGATCGATTCGCCCGAACGAGGTTTTTCAACCCGGTTTGAAGGCCCGCTTGATATGCGTATGGATCGCAAAAGCAAGCAGACTGCAGCTACTATTCTAAACGAATACAACGAAGAAGACCTGCACCGGATTTTTGGTATGTATGGCGAATTAAAAAATGCCCGCACAGCAGCCAAAGCAGTAGTTGTAGCCCGTACACAAAAACCATTAGGCACTACCCTCGAATTAAAGAACGCACTGCAAAGTATTGCTCCACGCGGTAAAGAGCACAAATATTTCGCCCAGGTGTTTCAGGCGCTACGCATCGAAGTTAACGCAGAGATGAAAGCACTTGAAGACTTTTTGCACCAATGTGGCGAAGTAATAAAACCCGGGGGTCGATTAGTGATTATGAGTTATCACTCGCTGGAAGACAGAATGGTTAAGAATTATATCAACACCGGAAAGGTGTTCGGAGAGGTAGAGAAAGATTTCTACGGCAACCCGATTAAACCCTTTCAGGCAATAACCCGAAAGCCAATTGAGGCATCGGAAAAAGAAGTAGAAGAAAACAAACGTGCCCGCAGTGCAAAACTGCGGGTTGCAGAACGAATAGAGAAATGAGCGAGAATAAATTTAAAGTACTGGAGCCCGTAAGAGGAAACGAAGCTAAGAGTAAGGCATCGGCTCCGGGGCCAAGCCTTTTTTCGGGGTTAGAGAAGAAAATGAAACTGGAATCCTATTTCGAAGAGGGCTTTCCGGTTCAATATCTACCTAAAATTTTGTTTGTGGTGCTGTTAAGTTTAATCTACATCAGCAACACTCACTTTGCAGAAAAAACCACACGCAAGATTGACAGGCTGCAAAGCGATGTAGAAGATTTGCGCGCAGACTACACTACGCTGAAGGCCGATATTATGTATGCCAGCAAACAAAGTGAAGTTGCACGCAGGGTAAAAGAATTAGGATTGAAGGAAAGTTTAAATCCTCCATTTAAAGTAGTTGTAGACAGAAGTGAATATTAAGAAATCCATATTAGTACGTGTTCGGGTAGCCTTTTTGGGTATCATGATTTTTGCTATTTGTGTAGCCGCAAAAATCGGGCATATCCAGGTGGTTGATGGATCGAAGTGGGAAAAACTGAGTGAAGAAATAAACTTTGATTACAAAAAAGTAAAAGCCACAAGGGGTAACATTTATTCTGATAACGGAAGTTTACTTGCAACAAGCCTGCCTTTTTACAAAGTAGCTATTGACCCTACACTTGCCAGTCCGGAAATTTTTAGGGCAGGTATAGATTCATTGAGTTTCCTGCTTTCGGGATATTATAGAGACCGGTCTGCTGCAGAGTACAAACAAATGTTAAAAGATGCCCGCACAGCAGGCAAGCAATACCTGGTGCTTAACCGCAAGCAAATAAACTATCAGGCAAAAAAGGAAATGATGAGTTGGCCCATTTTCCGTAATGGCCGGTACAGAGGCGGAGTAATATTCGAAAAGATTGATGTGCGGTACAGACCTTTCTCAAACCTGAGTAGAAGAACAGTTGGTTTTGTAAACGAAGATGGAAAAGGGGCAGGCCTTGAATACAGTTTTGACGATGTATTAGGTGGCCAGGATGGAGAAGCGCTGTTTCAGAAAATTGCAGGAGGCACCTGGAAACCTGTGTTTGATGGTAACAACACAAAGGCCATAAATGGATTAGACATTCACACTACTATTGATATTAATCTGCAGGATGTGGCCGAAACTTCGCTTTACAATGCCATGCAAAAACACAATGCCGATGATGGCACAGTAGTGGTGATGGAAGTAAAGACCGGACATATTAAAGCCATCTCAAACCTAAGTAGTGATGGGCACGGGGGCTTCTACGAAAAATTCAACCATGCAGTAGGAGGTTCGATGGAACCAGGATCAACATTTAAGTTGGTAACCATGCTTGCTTTACTGGAAGACACCAACCTGCAATTAGACGACACCATTAATACTGGCAATGGCGAGTATACATTTTATAATCGCAAAGTACGCGATCACCACGAAGGCGGCTATGGTAAAATAACCGTGCAGCAATCATTCGAGCTTTCATCAAATGTAGCCATGGCTAAACTTACCGATAAATATTTCGGTACTAAGCCATCACGTTTTTTGGAGTATGTAGATAACCTGAAGTTATCAAAACCATTAGGGGTACAGGTGTCGGGCGAAGCTTACCCTAAAATTCCCCGACCCAATTCAAAAGACTGGAGTGGCATTACACTGCCGTGGATGGCATATGGTTATGGACTTGAGATGACACCCTTACACACGCTCACATTATACAACGCCATTGCCAACGATGGTAAAATGATAAAACCTGTTTTTGTTACCTCGGTTAGTAAAGCCGATAACGTTAAGCGAGATTTTGAAACGGAACGTATAGCCGGTAAAATTTGCTCGAACAATACATTGAATAAACTAAAGCTCTTGCTTGAAGGTGTAGTTGAAAACGGAACGGCCATGAATTTGAAAAATGCGCATTATCGTATTGCCGGTAAAACAGGTACGGCCCAGATTCTGATCAATGGTAAATATGAAAAACGATACATCACTTCGTTTGTAGGATATTTCCCGGCTCATGCTCCAAAATATTCTGCAATTGTATTGATTAAGAACCCACGTGGGTTTTATCAATATGGAAACAATGTGGCGGGCCCGGTGTTTAAAGACATTGCCGATAATATTTATTCGCGCGATATCAACCTGCATCTCGCTATGGAGAAAAGGCAAGTGCAGGAGCCTGGAGTATTTCCGGTTATCCGTGCGGGCAACCAGGAGGAGCTTACCCGCCTAAGTAATGAGTTGGGGATTTCAAATCATTCCTCCACCGAAGAGGAGTGGATTAGGGCAACCAAAAATGGTAATGCAGTGGTTTGGAAAAAGAATGAGGTTGTTAAAGATCACGTACCCGATGTTATGGGCATGACATATCGCGATGCAGTTTATCTATTAGAAAAATCAGGGTTGCAGGTTTCGTTTGAAGGGAAGGGGCGTGTTACACAGCAATCACTCACTCCCGGAACAAAAGTTTCTAAAGGCTCAAGAATTTATGTGCGATTAGGATAATGGCAGAACTGAAAGACATATTATATAAAGTGCACATTACATCTACTTCAGGTAATATGAATGTAGAAGTGAAGGGCATTGCTTTCGATTCGCGCAATGTGAAGCCTGGATTTTTATTTGTTGCTGTGAAAGGTACGCAGTCGGATGGACACACGTATATTGAAAAATCGGTTGCAAGCGGAGCGGTTGCTATTGTTTGCGAAAAACTTCCTGACGCTACTGCTGAACAAATTACCTATGTTACAGTTAAAGAGAGTGCAAAAGCGCTTGGTATTATAGCTGGTAATTTTTACGGAAACCCTTCTGCAAAGCTTAAGTTAATTGGTGTTACAGGCACAAACGGAAAAACAACCGTAGCTACCTTGTTGTTTAAATTGTTTTCGTCACTGGGGTATCGATGCGGAATGTTATCCACAGTTGTGAATAAAATTGTGGATAAAGAAATAGTAGCCACACACACAACTCCCGATCCAATTCAGATTAACGAGTTGTTACTTCAAATGCTGGCCGAAAATTGCACGCATTGTTTTATGGAGGTGAGTTCGCATGCTGTAGATCAGGGCCGGATAGAAGGATTGAATTTTACAGGCGGATTGTTTACCAATATCACACACGATCATCTCGATTATCACCACACCTTTGAAAGTTACATTAGGGCAAAGAAGGGCTTTTTTGATGGTCTTTCTCCCGATGCATTCGCCTTAATAAATATAGATGATAAACGTGGTATGGTAATGTTGCAAAATACCAAAGCCCGTAAACTAACCTATGGCCTAAAGAAGATGGCCGATTTCAAAGGAAAAATTATAACAAACGCGATTGAAGGATTAGAACTTGAAATTGCCGAGCGAAGTGTGTGGTTTAAACTTATAGGTGATTTTAACGCCTACAACTTATTGGCAGTTTATGGTGCCGCATCTTTATTAGGCGAAGATGCGGAACTGGTGTTAATGAAACTTTCAGCTTTAACAGGAGCTTCAGGAAGGTTTGAATTGATATTACCGGGTTCGAAGTTTACGGCTATTGTTGACTATGCCCATACACCAGATGCACTGAAGAATGTGTTGGAGACCATAGAGCATTTCCGTTCAGGAAATGAACAGGTAATTTCTGTGGTGGGTTGTGGAGGCGATCGCGACAGAACCAAACGCCCCCTTATGGCAGCTATTGCCTGTAAATATTCTAACAAAGTAATTCTTACATCCGATAACCCGCGTAGTGAAGATCCGATGGAAATTATTCGCGAAATGCAGAAAGGCGTAGGCCCCTCTGAAGCAAAGAAAACATTAGTACTGGTTGATCGCGAAGAAGCTATTAAAACAGCCTGTATGATGGCGAATGAAAAAGACATTGTGCTGGTAGCCGGAAAAGGCCATGAGAATTACCAGGAAATTAAAGGAGTGAAACACCCTTTTGATGATAAAGAAGTTTTGGCCCGGATGATTAAACTGTTTAGTAATTAATGCTGTACTATCTTTTCGACTATATCGAAAGAAGTTTTGATTTGCCAGGAGCAGGATTGTTTCAATACATTTCTTTCCGGGCGGGTGCAGCCGCTGTATTGTCCTTAATGATCACCATTACTTTTGGCAAAACTTTAATTAACTACTTGCGCAGAAAGCAGGTAGGAGAAGATATCCGCGATTTAGGTTTGGAAGGACAGTTGCAGAAAAAGGGCACCCCTACAATGGGTGGTCTTATTATTATTGCCGCAATCCTTATCCCCACATTATTAATGGCGAGGTTAGATAACGTCTATGTAATCTTGTTAATCGCCACTACTATCTGGCTGGGCTTAATTGGTTTTCTCGATGACTATATTAAAGTATTCAAAAAGAATAAAGAAGGACTGGCAGGTCGTTTTAAAATTGTAGGTCAGGTAACCATCGGGCTTATTGTTGGCCTTACGTTATACTTCAATGATAACGTAGTAGTGCGCGAAGTACGCCCGGCTACCAGCGCAAGTACATTAATCATTCAACCTGCAGAGGGTTCGAAGCTGGAATATCGCGATGTTAAATCGATGACAACAACGGTGCCGTTTTTTAAGAACAATGAGTTTGACTATGGAGACATTCTTCCTTTTTTAGATAAGCACTACACCTGGATTGTTTATACACTCATTGTGATACTCATTATTACAGCAGTTTCAAATGGCGCAAATATTACAGATGGAATTGACGGGCTTGCTGCGGGAACATCGGCTATTATCGGATTAACACTAGCCATCTTTGCTTATCTCTCAGGTCGGGTAGACTTTAGCTCGTACCTCAACATCATGTACATTCCTAATCTTGGCGAGTTGGTAATTTTTTGTACCGCCTTTGTAGGAGCATGTTTAGGGTTTCTCTGGTATAATGCATACCCGGCCCAGGTGTTTATGGGCGATACCGGCAGTTTGTCGTTAGGAGGAATTATTGCAGTGCTTGCTTTAGCGGTTCGCAAAGAGTTAATGATTCCATTGTTATGCGGTGTGTTTCTGATTGAAAACCTTTCGGTGATTATACAGGTATCGTATTTCAAATACACCAAGAAAAAGTATGGAGAGGGGCGTAGAGTTTTTCTGATGTCGCCCTTGCATCACCATTATCAAAAGAAAAATATTCACGAAGCCAAAATTGTAACACGCTTTTGGATTGTGGGTATTCTTATGGCTATTCTTTCACTAGCAATGTTAAAACTAAGATGAGCAAGAAGATTGTCATAGTAGGTGCAGGCGAAAGTGGAACAGGGGCAGCCTTGCTCGCAAAGGTGAAGGGCTTTGATGTGTTTGTGTCAGATCAAGGTACAATCAAAGACAAATACAAAGACGAACTTCAGGAAAAGGGCATTGCCTTTGAGGAAGGAACGCACTCGCTCGAAAAAATTTTAGCAGCTGATTTGATCATTAAAAGCCCGGGCATTCCCGATAAAACCGAAATAATTAAAAATGCAAAAGCGAAATCTATTGAAGTCATTGACGAGTTAGAGTTTGGATTTCGCCACCTCACCGGTAAAGTGATTGCAATAACCGGAACGAATGGAAAAACGACCACCACATTACTTACTTACCATTTAATGCAAACAGCAGGATTTAATGTGGCATTGGCTGGCAACGTAGGCGAAAGCCTGGCAAGAAAAATTGCAACTGGCCCACATGATTGGTATGTAATTGAAATCAGTAGTTTTCAGTTAGATGGTACAAAAGAATTCAAACCAGAAATTGGCATACTTACCAACATTACGCCCGACCATCTTGACCGGTACGATTACAAGATGGAGAACTACATTAACTCCAAGTTTCAGTTGGTACGCAGTATGGCGCAAGGCGGGTACTTTATTTATTACGCTGATGACGCAGTAATAAAATTTGAAGTTGATAAACGATCTATTACTCCTGTAAAAATCCCGGTTTCGTTAAAGAACAAACTCTGCAAAATTCATTTTGATGGAACAAGAATGAATTTTCAGTTTGATGCTGAGTCATTTTCGATTGCGCAAGCAGAAACTACTTTGAAAGGCCCCCACAACCTGATCAATACCATGGCTGCTGTAGCGGCTGTCTATAAAGCCGGAGCAAAAGTTGAATCCATTAAAGCAGGCTTAAAAACTTTTGTGAATGCGCCACATCGGTTAGAATCGGTTGGTATTATAAAGGGCGTTGAGTTTGTAAACGACTCGAAAGCAACCAACATAGACTCAGTTGTATATGCATTAGGTAGTTATACGCAACCCCTAATCTGGATTGCCGGTGGTATTGATAAGGGTAACGACTACAACATTATTAAAGCAGATGTAGCACAAAAAGTAAAAACATTGATTTGTTTAGGTAAGGATAATGAGAAGCTGAAAAAGTTCTTTGGTGATGTAGTAGCAGAGATAAAAGAGACTCAAACAGTTAAAGAACTTGTACGGATGTCATTAGAATCGGCTAAACAAGGTGATGTGGTTCTGCTTTCGCCCGCATGTGCCAGTTTCGATTTATTTAAAAACTACGAAGACCGGGGTAATCAGTTTAGAGAAGCAGTATTAGAATTGAAAAAAGAAGTTGAAGGAGTTAATGCTTAGAATTTGAAAGTATGAGACTAAGTAAAATTAAGGAGTGGGCAGACAAAAATTTGCAAGGCGACCGGGTAATCTGGGCTGTTGTGTTTGCGCTTTCACTCATCAGCATTCTGGTTGTGTATAGCTCAATAGGCACACTGGCTTACAAACGATCTACCAGCCCGGAGGTTTTTTTGATCAAGCATACGTTTATGGTGTTTTTGGGTTTAGCAGCAATGTGGTTTGCCCATAAAATAGATTATCGGTATTACTCCAGGCTTTCGCGCTTAGCGCTATGGATTAGTGTACCACTCTTGATTTATACATTTACCAACGGGGTTAGTATCAACGGGGCCAACAGGTGGATTTCTATCCCTGTGTTTGGTTCGTTTCAGCCCTCAGATTTTGCCAGTCTGGCTTTGATTATTAATCTCGCCAGTATGCTTTCCAAAAAGCAACAAAACATTAATGACTTTAAAGAATCAGTAATACCTATTTTGATTTGGTGCGGGGTGATCTGTGGATTAATTGCATTAACTAATTTATCAACAGCCATATTGGTATTTGCAACCTGTATGCTGATCATGTTTATAGGGCGGGTACCGGTTCGGTATCTTGCCATGCTGGTATTGGTTGGATTGTTATCTGGTTCGGCTGGCCTTTACTTTGGCCAGCGTTTGGAAACAGCTGTTAGTCGGGTAAAAGATTTTTATTCTTATGTAGTAGAAGGAAAGGATCTTCCTTTTCAGGCAAAACATGGAATGATTGCGGTGGCAACGGGTGGTGTTTTTGGAAAAGGACCAGGCAATAGTGAACAAAGAAATATTTTACCACACCCTTACTCTGATTTTGTATATGCCATTGTAATTGAAGAGTATGGATTAATTGGTGGTATGGTTGTATTGATCCTTTACCTGGTATTGCTGCATCGCGGCATGAAAGCAGCATATAATAGCGAGCGGGCATTTGGAGGATTGCTCTCCGCAGGGCTCGCGTTCGATCTCGTCTGTCAGGCTATGGTTAACATGGGTGTTGTAGTTGGGCTGGGACCAATTACCGGGCAGCCTCTTCCGCTTATTAGTATGGGTGGTACCGCTATGGTATTTACAGGTTTATCGGTAGGAATAATATTAAGCGTGAGCCGCGGTGAACAGGAAGAGAATTGGGGACAACAAAAAGCAGGAAGTGAAGAACGGATGAAAGAAAAAAATATAGATGCAAAAGCAGCATAACACTTGAGCACGAAGCAACCATATCGATTAATTATTACAGGTGGTGGTACCGGTGGTCACATTTTCCCTGCATTGGCCATTGCCAATGAGTTTAAGAGTCGACACGCCAATGCAGATATTTTATTTGTTGGTGCAGAAGGTAGAATGGAAATGACGCGGGTGCCCGAGGCTGGGTATAAAATTGTGGGTTTGTGGATAAGTGGGTTGCAGCGCAAAATAACATTCTCAAACCTGATGTTTCCGTTTAAACTTATTTCGAGCTACTTCAAAGCACGGAAAATTATAAACCGCTTTAAACCCCATATGGTTATTGGTACAGGTGGTTATGCAAGCGGGCCTATCTTATTAGCATCAACCAGAAATAACATACCATCATTAATTCAAGAGCAAAACTCCTATGCAGGCCTTACCAATAAACAAGTAGGTAATAGAGTACAACGGGTATGTGTGGCGTATGCCGGTATGGAAAAATATTTTCCAAAAGATAAAATAATACTTACCGGTAACCCTGTACGAAAAGATATTCTTGATTTAGAAAGTAAGAAAGAGAGCGCAATCAATCATTTTGGTTTTACTGATAAAGAAAAGACGCTTTTAATTCTGGGGGGAAGCCTGGGTGCCCGTACCATAAATGAAAGTGTGCTGGAGGGTATTGATAAATTAATAGACGCGCAGGTACAGGTAATCTGGCAAACCGGTAAAGCGTATTTTGAAAGTGTGAAAGCACAAGTTCAGGATAAAGACTTACGCAGAATTCGTATTTATGATTTTCTCAGGCAAATGGATATGGCCTATGCGGTTTCTGATGTGGTAATCTCACGCGCAGGAGCTCTGGCCATTTCTGAGTTATGCCTTACAAAGCGCCCTTGCATACTGGTGCCCTCGCCCAATGTAGCAGAGGATCATCAGACTAAGAATGCACTTACACTGGTGCAGGCAGAAGCGGCCAGAATGATAAAAGATGCTGAGGCTAAGACAAAGTTGATTGATGAATCACTCAAATTGATTTATGATGAGCAACAATGTGAGGCGCTACGTCAAAATATAGCCAAACTCGGTAAGCCTAAAGCGACTGAGGAGATTGTAAACGAAATTGAAAAATTGATTAAACAGGAATTGTGAAACTCGAGCAATACGATAGTATCTATTTCTTAGGCATTGGCGGTATTGGCATGAGTGCACTGGCCCGCTGGTTCAAGCATAAAGGTATGCGGGTAGCAGGATATGATCGTACGCCAACTCCACTTACGCATGAGCTGATTGAAGAAGGAATTGAAATTCACTTTGATGATAAAGTGGAGTTTATTCCGGGGTATATAAACAAAGAGAAAACGTTAGTGGTGTTTACTCCGGCTATTCCTAAAAATCATGTTGAGCATAACTATCTAAAAACACAAGGATACACCATTCTTAAACGTTCTGAGGTTTTAGGGTTACTTACTAAAAATTACAAAACCATAGCTGTAGCAGGCACACATGGTAAAACCACAACCTCATCGCTTATTGCACACATACTTAAATCGGCTGGCAAAGATATGGTTGCGTTTCTGGGCGGCATTACCGCCAATTATGAATCGAACCTGGTAATGCATGGCGAGGTAAATGCCAATACAATTGTAGTAGCTGAGGCCGATGAGTTCGATCGTTCCTTTCTTCGCTTATTTCCACACACAGCGGTAGTTACTTCTGCCGATGCAGATCATCTGGATATTTATGGAGACCACTTACAGATGCTGAGCTCATACAAAGAATTTATGAGCCAGATTGTGCGCAAAGGAAATCTGATTCTTCATGAGTCTATCGCTTTGTTGGCCAATGAGATTCAGCATGTAAAAAAAGAAACCTATGGTATGAGCCGGGGACAGTTTTTTGCCGGCAACATTGTTCCGATAAGTCGGGATGGATTTTTTGAGTTCGACCTCCTGGGATTGGACAGGAAGTTCGACAAGATAAAGCTCGGTGTCCCCGGTTTTCATAACATGGAAAACGCAATAGCTGCAATTTTAGTGGCACAGAAATTCGCGGTTGATGATAAAACAATTCGTGAAGCATTGCTTTCATTTCGCGGTGTAAAGCGCAGGTTTGAATTTGTGATTCGGAAGAACGATCTGGTTTATATCGATGACTATGCTCACCACCCGACTGAGATAGAAGCTTTTCTAAAATCACTGAAAGAAATGTATAAGGGTAAAAAAATAACGGTAATCTTTCAACCACACTTGTTTACCCGCACACGTGATTTCGCAGAAGGATTTTCAAAAAGCCTGAGTTTGGCCGATGAAGTATTGTTGATGGACATTTACCCGGCCCGCGAAGAACCCATTGCAGGCGTTACATCAGATATGCTATTTAATGACATTACCAGCCCGGTAAAGATACGGTGTTCAAAAAATGATGTTTTGCAGAAGCTGGAGGATTTGAATGTGGAGGTATTAGCTACAATAGGAGCTGGTGATATAGACACATTTGTTAAACCAATTAAAGAGTTGTTAAGTAAGAAATAAAATGAAGTGGAAGGTGAACATACGGAAAGAAGTAAAGGTGGCAGTAATTCTGTTAGCGCTTTCATTCCTGATTGCTTTCAGCGAACGCAAAATAGATGGTCTTGTTTGTAAAGATATCGTGATTGAACTGGATAACTCGCGCGAAAATCATTTTATGGACGAAGCTGATGTATTGAGACTAGTAGAGAATAGCGGTCAATCTATTAAAGGTACCAGCCTGGATCAAATTGATCTGCGAGCCATTGAAAGAAAGCTAATGCAGGATAAACACATTCTGGATGCTGACTTGTATGGCGATCTTAAAGGAAACCTGGTGGTGAAGGTAGCGTTACGAAGACCCATCGCGCGTATTGTACAAGCTGATGCCCCTGATGCGTATATCGCTGAAGATGGTGTGGTTATGTCAGTATCAGATAAATATACTTCGCGTGTTGTGCTGATTAGCGGAGCATATGCAAAACAGATAATAGAATTAGGCGATCTGAACAAGAAAGAAGAAGGAGTAAAGTTGCTGAGCATGATTGAATTTGTAAATGATGATAAATTCTGGAAAGCACAGGTAGCACAACTCGACATCAACAGTCAGGGAAGAATAACAATTTTTCCACAAGTAACCGGTCAGCGGGTTGAATTTGGAAAGGCAGAAGATATAGAGAATAAATTTCGCAAGTTGATGATTTTTTATAAAGAGATTTTACCTACACGCGGATGGACACGGTATGAGCGGGTAAGTCTGGAATACGAAGGACAAATAATAGCAGAATAATTTTTTTAATCTATATAACACCAACATCTAACAACCACTAATAAAGAGTATAGTCATGGAAAACGAAAAAATAGTAGTAGGTCTGGATATCGGAACAACCAAGATCTGCGCCATAGTAGGCCGCAAAAACGAATTCGGAAAACTTGAAGTATTAGGTTTGGGTAAAGCCGAATCGGAAGGCGTAATAAAAGGAATAGTTACCAACATTGATAAAACAGTGTTTGCCATTGAAAAGGCTATTCGGGAAGCCAGCGATATGTCGGGCATTAATGTTGGTGTAGTAAACGTGGGTATTGCCGGTCAACACATTCGAAGTTCTATTCATCATGGAAGCATAACCCGTACATCTAAAGAAGACGAGGTTAGTATCGAGGATGTTAACCGGCTTACAGAAGATATGTACCGGATTGTTATACCTCCGGGCAGCGAGATCATTCATGTAATGCCTCAGGATTACATAGTGGACTATGAAGAAGGAATTAAAGACCCGGTGGGAATGAGTGGTGTTAAACTGGAGGCCGATTTCCACATAATCACTGCACAAACCAGCGCCATCCATAATATTAACAAGTGTGTGCGCAGGGGTGGGCTTGACATTGATGATCTGATATTAGAGCCATTGGCATCAAGCCTGGCTGTACTAAGCGAAGAGGAAAAAGAAGCCGGTGTGTGTTTGATTGATATTGGCGGAGGCACAACAGATATAGCTGTGTTCTATGATAACATTATTCGCCACACGGCTGTTATCCCTTTCGGAGGTAATATTTTAACTACCGATATTCAACATGGCCTGATGGTGATGGCCAGACAGGCTGAACAATTAAAAACCCGTTTCGGCAAAGCTATAGCAGAAGAAGCAAGCCCTAACGAAATTGTTTCTATTCCGGGTATTCGTAACAGAACAGCAAAAGAAATTTCAGTAAAAAATCTTTCCAGCATTATTCAGGCTCGCATGGAAGAGATTATTGAAATGGCACATACTGAGATTATCAATTCGGGATATGAAAACCGGTTAGCGGGTGGTATTGTAATAACCGGTGGAGGTTCGCAGCTCAGTTGCCTGAAACAATTAGTGGAGTATATGACCGGTATGGATACACGCATTGGCTACCCGAACGAACATCTGGGTAAAAGTAAACTCGAGGCTGTAAAGAGTCCGATGTATGCAACCGCAGTGGGCCTGGTACTTTCTGGTTTCCGTTCGCTTGACGAGCGCGAAGAAAGGTATAAAGACAAATCAAATCAGAAGCAACCAGTAAGAGTAAAGAAGGATAAAACAGCTTCTGATTTCTTTTCCAGCATCTTAAGTAAGACAAAAGGCCTTTTAATCGATGACCTCGATGGAAAGAATGAATACTAAAAATGACCAATCACTAAATCACAATAGTCATGTTTGAACCAATTACAGGATACAAGTTTGACCTCCCTAAACATCATAAGTCGATTATTAAAGTAATCGGTGTAGGTGGCGGAGGTAGCAATGCGGTTAACCACATGTATCGGCAAGGCATCAAAGATGTCGAGTTTGTGGTAGCCAATACCGACCTGCAGGCGCTTAACAGCAGCCCGGTGCCACATAAACTTCAACTCGGAATTAATCTTACCGAGGGTTTAGGGTGTGGAGCCAACCCCGAGGTAGGTCGTGCAGCTGCTATTGAAAGTAAAGAGCAGATTCGCGAAATGCTGGCCGGTACTAAAATGGTATTTGTTACAGCAGGTATGGGAGGAGGAACGGGTACTGGGGCAGCCCCCGTAATCGCTAAGATTGCGAAAGACATGGACATCCTTACCGTAGGGATTGTAACCGCACCTTTTTCTTTTGAGGGTAAAAAGAAAATGAACCAGGCAGATTTGGGTATTGAAGCATTTCGTTCAAGCTGCGATACAGTGCTGGTTATACTCAATGATAAACTGCGCGAGATTTATGGAAACCTCTCTATTGGTCAGGCGTTTGCCGAAGCGGATACTGTGTTAACCACGGCCGCAAAGGGGATTGCCGAAATTATTACGCTGGCTGGTTATGTAAACGTTGATTTTCAGGATGTGCGCACTGTAATGTGGAATGCCGGTGCAGCCGTAATGGGTTCGGCCGAAACCCGTGGCGATAACCGTTCACTCAAAGCTGCTCAGCAAGCGCTTGCGTCTCCTTTGTTGGATAACAAAGATATTATGGGCGCCAAGAAAATTCTGCTCTCTATTATTTCTGGCGAAGAAGCAGAATTGCAGATGGATGAGCTAACCACTATTACCGAGTACATTCAGGGGCAGGCAGGCGATGAGGCTGAAGTAATTTTTGGTCATGGTGTTGATAGCGCATTAGGCGATCGCATTCGCGTAACGGTAATTGCCACCGGTTTTATTACAGAGGGTAAGTTGAAGAAAGAAGATAAGAAAGTACGCGAGCTGGATAAATCGCAAACCTCGCTGTTTGGAACGGTAGATAACTCTGTAAATCAACAAAATGCTGAGCTTCAGCTTAAGCTTAAAACAGATGGAGACAGACCCATTCTGAAAGACGATACACTGAAGGAAGAGATAAAATCAGAAAAGAAACTTCCGGAGATGCCAAAAGAGAATCTGGAAGAGAAATCGTACACGTTCGAACTTTTTCGCAAGGAGGAGCAGCCGATAGATGAAAATGAAGAAGGTGAAGCCAGCTTGTTTGCTGAAGAAGACGAATTTGAAGTAGGCAAGGAAATTTCGGCCGACCAGGTAATTAATGATGACGGCCTGATGGAGGTGCGCAAAACAAAAGCACGATTGGAACAACAAGCCAAGGAGCGCAGAGAAAAATTAAAGAGCAAGAAACAGGAGATGACTAAAGAAGACTTTAATGAAAAATGGTCGCTGCCGGCTTACTTGCGCAGAGGGGTGAAGATGGATAATGTGCCACACTCGTCTGAGTCGTTTATCTCCCGTTATAATCTGAATGATGATAACAACTTGTTAGGCAATAATAAGTTTTTACACGACAATGTTGATTAACCCTTACCCCCAGCTCCTCTCCCTAAGGGAGAAGGAGTGGTGTGAGTTTACTTGATAATGAATTTTTTTTAAGGTGCCTCGTTTCGTTTTGGATATAATAAGAATTAGCTCCTGTTCCTCTCTCTTCCAAAGAGAGACCAGGGGTGCGGTCATGGCATATCCGGCACGACTGGTTTTTACTCCATTCGTAGTGGTTGTTGGTGGTAAATATTTTTTGCCGGTGCCGGAGTGCCTTATTTTTTAAACTGAGTTTAACCCATTTTTTAAACTCAAAATCCCCCCGACTTGTCGGGGGGATTTTCATTTGTAACTCATTGAAAATCTGTTTTCTGATTTTGATAAACCTTGAGTTTACAAGGGGATTGGCATAACTACCAAAATGAGGATAACAGGTTTGGCGCGGGGCTTGCAATGAGCTAATTAAACTGTTATCAACTATGAAAACCACAGCTTTAATGTTCGTTGCACTGGCCCTTGTGTTCACCTCTTGCGAGATTACGATAGTTGAGCCTCGCTACGATAATCGCGATAACCTGGTGGGTTCTCACTGGTTGGAAGAATACAGCCAGTCGTACCACATGAATTCAAATTTTAAAGTCTACATCCGCAAGATTGGCGGTTATAGTTCCAATGAAGTAGTGATTGATAATTTTTATAATGCCGGAATAGATGTGGTAGGCCGTGTAAATGGAAATAACATCACCATTCCATTACAATATGTAAACGGGTATGAAATTGAAGGGGCGGCTACTGTTTACCGGAACGAGATTTCGTTTACCTACCGGGTGCGCGATACGTACACAGCGTCAAGTCCGGATTATTGCAGGGCTACAGTATGGTATTAAACTAAATAGGCTGTCTCAAAAGTCGAAATAATTATGTATTGTCATTCCGGCCTTGTGCCGGAATCCCGTTGAGTACTGCTAAATCAGGGATCGCGGAACAAGTCCGCGATGACAGAACGACTTTTGAGACAGCCTCTTTTTTGCATATTGATTTTACAAATTACCCAACCTGTGCCTGCAGTTTCTGCGAAAGAACAGACTTAGGTACAGCGCCAACCTGCTTATCTACCACCTGGCCGTTTTTAAATACCAGCAGGGTAGGGATGTTGCGCACACCAAAGCGTGCAGTAACCTGTGGGTTTTCGTCTACGTTTAGTTTTGCTACTACTGCTTTGCCTTCGTAATCGCCTGCCAGTTCTTCTACCACAGGGCCAATCATTTTACAAGGGCCGCACCATTCGGCCCAAAAATCTACTAATACTGGTTTTTCGGAGTTAATTGCCTGATCAAAATTTGAATCGGTGAGTTCTATTGTTTTACCCATGGTTTTATAAAGATTAAAGTGTATTTGTCAATCTACTGGTTCTAACATAAAGGTAGGTGAAAATGTTCCAACTTCGGTTTTTTCCGGGCCGGCAGTTTTCTGAACTGTTTCCGTAAGCCACCGGGTTTCCGATTTATCGGTTAGTATACCCACCTCTACCAGGCTTTTCAATTCTTTTATTAATCCGTTACTTACTTTAATTCGTTGCGAACGGGCCAGCAGCTCTGTTTGAATCCCGGTTTCATCGTGTACGTATAGTTTAAGATTGGAATTGCCCGAATTCTTTTTACAAAGTTTTTCAAGACTTTCAATGAATATTTCTGAAACTTCATCAATGGAACAGCGCAGCGCTAAACCCTGCACCCGCTTGCCTGCCAGTTCGTTCAGTAAATCGATACCCCGTATTTTAAATTCCAATTCCTGATCGCCCCAGGTTTTGCGTACTACGCTTCCTTCTACAAAAAGAAACAGCCCGGGCATCAGGTAAGCTTTAAATTTCATGTAGTCTTCACTCCACAACATAAATTCAAATTTGCCGCTGTAATCTTCCAGTATGAGTTTGCCAAACGGCCTTCCGGTTTTAGTCATGCGATGTTCCACCCCCGAAACAATACCGCCCACTTTACATTCTTTTCCTTCCAGGTTTTTTAAATCGGTAAGCGAGGTTAGTTGAGTGGTACAAAACGAATCCATCTCGAATTTGAAATTATCTAATGGATGGCCCGATATATAAACTCCCACTACTTCTTTTTCGAAATGCAATTTTTCAATTTCACTAAAGGGTTCTATCGGATCAATTTTGGGTGGTGGCATAACAGTTCCGGTCGATTCGCCAAATAAACTGGCCTGCGCACTTTGTGCTTCCTGCTGCATTTTACTTGCATACCGGATTACTTTTTCGGTAAGGGATAGATCGCCATCTTTTGCAGCCATATACTGCCTGCGGTGGTATTCCGGGAAGCAATCGAAGGCGCCACTTAATGCCAGGCATTCAAAAGTTTTTTTATTTACTGAGCGGGCACTTAACCGTTGTGCAAAATCAAAAATATCTTTATACGACCCATGTGCATCGCGCTCCTGAATAATGGCTTCTACCGAGGCTTCGCCTGCACCTTTAATAGCACCTAAGCCAAAACGAATTTGCCCTTGTTTGTTTACTTCAAAGGTTACACCCGATTCGTTTACGTGTGGCCCCAGCACCTCAATGCCTTGCTTGCGGCAGTCTTCAATAAAATAAGTGACATTATCGAGATTGCTTTGCGAGTGCGTGAGAATGGCGGCCATGTATTCGGCCGGAAAGTTTGCTTTTAAATAAGCGGTGTGATAAGCCACCAGCGAGTAACACGTGGAGTGCGATTTATTAAATGCATATTGGGCAAAGGCTTCCCAATCTTTCCATATTTTTTCGGCTACCTCTTCATTGTGTCCATTGGTTTTACATCCGGCAATGAACTTGTCCTTCATTTTATCAAGCACTTCCTTCTGCTTTTTACCCATGGCTTTACGAAGCACATCCGCATCGCCTTTCGAAAAGTTGGCCAGTTTCTGCGAAAGCAACATTACCTGCTCCTGATACACGGTAATTCCATATGTATCTTTCAGGTATTCTTCCATAACGGCTAAATCGTACTTGATCGGTTCGCGCCCGTGCTTGCGCGCAATAAAAGCAGGAATGTATTCCATTGGCCCGGGTCGGTATAACGCATTCATGGCAATCAGATCTTCAAACTTATCGGGCTTTAATCCGCGCAAATAACTTTGCATTCCGTCTGATTCGAACTGAAATGTACCGGTAGTATCGCCTCGTTGATAGAGTTGATAGGTTTTTACATCGTCCAGCGGGACTGAATCAATATCGATAACAATTCCTTTTGTTCTTTGAACATTACGAACAGCAGTCTTAATAATTGACAGCGTGGTTAATCCCAAAAAATCCATCTTCAACAATCCCGCACTTTCAACCACACTGTTATCGAACTGGGTTACCAGCATGTCAGAGTCTTTTGCTGTTGAAACCGGAACAAACCGGGTGAGGGCATCGGGTGTAATAATCACTCCGCAGGCATGAGTGCCTGTGTTGCGCAGCGACCCTTCCAAGACAATAGCCTGTTTTAGTACTTGCGCTTTAAGGTCACTGCCTTTTTTTACTTCGTTCAATTCTTTCACCTCTTCAAAAGCTTTCTCTAACGATGTACCGGGTCTTTCCGGAACCAGCTTAGCTAAACCGTTTGCTTCGGCCAGCGGTAATTCCATTACGCGTGCGCAATCGCGTATAGAAGATTTGGCTGCCATGGTACCGTAAGTAATAATCTGGGCTACCTGGGTGTGTCCGTACTTCTCAATTACATACCGCAAAACTTTATCGCGGCCTTCGTCATCAAAGTCAATATCAATATCAGGTAGTGATACGCGGTCGGGGTTTAAGAAACGCTCGAAGAGTAGATCGTAAGCAATAGGATCTACATTGGTAATACCAATACAATATGCTACTGCCGAACCAGCCGCTGAGCCACGGCCCGGCCCAACACTCACGCCCATTTCGCGGGCTTTGGAGGTAAAGTCCTGCACAATAAGGAAGTAGCCGGGGTAACCTGTTCGCTTTATAGTTTCCAGTTCAAAATCAATGCGTTCTTTTATTTCTGAGGTTAACCGCGGGTATCTTTTTTTTGCTCCTTCGTAGGTAAGGTGTCGCAGGTAATCGTCTTCGGTCTTAAATTCATTAGGAATCTGAAACTTAGGCAGTAGAACGGATCGTTTCAATTCATACGTTTCAACTTTATCTACAATTTCCTGAATAGTATCGAACGCCTGGGGCAAATCGCGGAAAAGTGTTTTCATCTCATCCTGCGATTTGAAATAGAAATTATTGTTAGGCAAACCGTAGCGTGTACCCCGGCCCGATCCAATAGGTGTAGATTGAAACTCACCTTCTTTAATACACAACAACACATCGTGCGCATTAGACTCTTCTTTTTCCAGGTAGAAGCATTCGTTGGCAGCGAAGTATTTTACGTTGTATTTTTTGGCAAACTTCAATAAGGTTTCGTTTACGCGGTCTTCTTCGCGCGTATCGTGGCGGTTGAGTTCTATGTAAAAATCATCGCCAAATAATTTGTGCCACCATACAAAGGCATCTTCAGCTTGTCTTTCGCCCACATTTAAAATCAAGTGTGGTATTTCACTGCCTAAGCCTCCGGTGGTGGCCATTAACCCTTCGTTGTGTTGTTTAACCAGTTCTTTATCAATACGAGGGTAAATCCCGTAAAGGCCTTCAATAAATCCCAACGAGCTAAGCCTGGCCAGGTTCTGATAACCCGTTTTGTTACGGGCTATTAATACCTGTGTAAATCGCTTATCCGGATTGTCTTTGGTAAACTTTAGTTTTTTACGCTCATCAGCAAGGTAAAATTCGCACCCTACTATTGGCTTAACACCATGTTTCAATGCTTCGCTTACAAACTTGAATGCGCCATACATATTGCCAAAGTCAGTAATGGCAACGGCTGGCATTTTATTAGCAAGTGTTTTGGCAATAATTTCATTTACATCGGGCACAGCCTGCAACACAGAGTACTGGGAGTGCACATGAAGATGACAGAAGAGTTTATCAGTCAGGTCTGTCTCGTTATGCGCTCCATAATCAATACCTTTTACTTTTTGTCTTTTACCCGAATTGCCGGCTTCCAGATCGGGTTCTTCGTAAATAATTTTATCGGGTGCATAGCCATCAAATGTGGGTACTATTTTTCGTTGAACGAGGCCAAAAAAAGATCGGGCGGTTGCAGCCACATCGTAGCTTGCATCGTGTGCATCTTCAAACGGTTTACCAAAAAGTTTTTCGTGCAGTTCTGTTAGCCGGGGCATTTTCAGCTTTCCACCTGGCCCACCGGATAGTTGACAAAACTCAATGGCAGATATGCTGGTATCAACCTTATCCAGTGCAAGAAAAATTTCGGTGGGTAATTTTTTGCGTATTAACTCAGCTCCTATAATATTAATATCGAACTCGATATTATGCCCCACTAACAGGTGAGTTCGCTCAAGGTCTTTGTGGAATTCGGCCAGTACGGTTTCCAGATCCCGACCCTCTTCAAGTGCACGTTGTGTAGAGATGCCATGTACCTGTTCTGCTTTGAATGGGATGTCAAACCCATCGGGTTTAATAATAGAGTTATTGCGCGAAAGCAACTTGCCAGTGTGGTCGTGTAGTTGCCAGGCAAACTGCACCAGTCGTGGCCAGTTATCCAGATCAGTTAAAGGCGCAGTCTTATTATGCGGAATCCCGGTGGTTTCCGTGTCGAAAATCAGATACATATTAAATAGCGTAGTGGTGCGGTAAAATTAGCCTTAAATGAGGTTCTGACCAATTACTCCCATGGTGGGAAAATACTATTCTTTTTAAGAATTACAGAAGGGTTATGAACATCTAAAACACTGATTTTCAGAGCATTCAATTATCAGCCTTTTTTTTGCACCCTAAGGGTGAGTTGTAAAAATCTAAACAATGAAACACGTGTTAAATGCCTTATTGAAAACAGTTCGGAAAGAATGGTTTTTGTTCGTAATGGTGGCTACTATCACACTCATTATATATGTGTCGAGTTTGTTTTGAGTTACACCACCAGCCCGGTTCTATTTAGAACATTTCAAAATATAGCAATCAATTGTTTGGTATAGCTTTGCGAAGTATTTTTGGTCACGACTATAACCTATACTTATGAAATGGTTTTTGGATCTCTTCTCAAGTTCACTTGGAAGAAAAGTTCTTATGGCCCTTACGGGAATTTTTCTGATACTCTTTTTGGCTGTTCACCTGGCTGGTAATCTGCAGTTGCTGAAAGATGATGCCGGAAAATCATTTAACATTTACGCGGATTTTATGGGGCACAACCCGCTCATCCAGCTTGTGTCCAAAGGCAACTTTGCATTTATTTTACTTCACGCCATCTGGGGTATAATGCTTACCATCAAGAACAGAAAAGCGCGTGGCCCTCAGGGGTATGCCAATCCCAACAAAAGTTCGGTGTGGGCATCGCGCAACATGGGCATACTGGGTACCCTGATATTAATTTTTCTGGTTATTCACCTAAAAGACTTTTACGCACAGGCACATTTTGGAAGCCTGAGCACCCAGGTTTACGAGGGTAAAGAAGTAACAGACTTATATACTCAGGTAGCGTATTGGTTTAATGTAGAGTGGTATGTATCGCTTTATGTAATTTGTATGGCAGCGCTGGGTTTCCATTTATGGCACGGCTTTGCCAGTGCGTTTCAAACTCTTGGCCTAAACCACATGAAGTACAACCCGGTTATAAACTTTGTTGGAAAGACATTTGCAGTGGTAGTACCAATTGCATTTGCAATTATTCCCATCTTCATGTACTTAGGTATTTCGTTTTAATCTCTGTTTCTAAAAATTACTAAACATACACCATGAAGCTAGAATCTAAAATTCCGGAAGGACCCTTAGCCGAAAAGTGGACAAAACATAAATTCAACCTGAAGCTGGTGAACCCGGCTAATAAAAGAAAATACGATGTAATTGTTGTAGGTACAGGATTGGCGGGCGCATCGGCCGCTGCATCGCTAGGCGAATTAGGCTACAACGTAAAAGCATTTTGTTTTCAGGATAGTCCGCGCAGGGCACACAGTATTGCCGCACAAGGCGGTATTAATGCAGCCAAAAATTATCAGAACGATGGCGATAGTGTTTATCGGTTGTTTTATGATACTATCAAGGGTGGCGACTACCGGGCCCGCGAAGCCAATGTATACCGCCTGGCCGAGGTAAGTGTTGATATTATAGATCAGTGTGTAGCACAAGGAGTTCCCTTTGCTCGCGAGTATGGCGGGTTGCTGGCCAATCGTTCATTTGGCGGGGCGCAGGTATCGCGTACGTTCTATGCGCGCGGCCAAACCGGGCAGCAATTATTGCTGGGCGCCTATTCTGCCCTTAACCGACAGATTGCCAACGGCAAAGTAAAAATGTATAACCGCACCGAAATGCTCGATGTGGTGGTAGTGGATGGTAAAGCCCGTGGTATTATTACGCGCGATTTGATTACCGGAAAAATTGAAGCCCACAGTGCACATGCCGTATTGTTGTGTACCGGTGGTTATGGAAACGTGTTTTATCTTTCCACTAATGCAAAAGGCTCTAATGTAACAGCTGCCTGGCGCGCGCATAAAAAGGGTGCGTTCTTTGGCAATCCATGCTTTACTCAAATTCACCCTACCTGTATTCCGGTTTCGGGTACACACCAATCCAAGCTTACGCTGATGTCAGAGTCGTTGCGTAACGATGGCCGCGTATGGGTTCCTAAAAAAGCAATGCCAGGTTTAAAATCTCAGGAAGCCATGAAACTCCCTGAATCGGAACGCGATTATTTCTTAGAAAGAAAGTATCCTTCATTCGGTAACCTGGTACCGCGCGATGTGGCATCGCGTAATGCCAAGCAAGTGTGCGATGAGGGGCGTGGAGTAGGTTCTGGTCTGGCTGTGTTTCTGGATTTTACCGATGCGATTAAACGCGATGGCGAAGATACCATTCGCGCCAAGTATGGAAACCTGTTTGATATGTATGCACAGATAACCGGTGAGAATCCCTACAAAGGCCCGATGATGATTTACCCCGCAGTGCATTACACAATGGGTGGCTTGTGGGTAGATTATAACCTGATGACAACCGTACCCGGTTTATATGCATTGGGCGAAGCTAATTTCTCCGATCATGGTGCAAACCGGTTGGGCGCAAGTGCGCTTATGCAAGGTTTGGCCGATGGCTATTTTGTTATTCCTTATACGATTGGCGATTACCTGGCTACTATTGGCTGGAACGATAAAGTAGGAACCGATCATCCGGCTTTTAAAGAAGCTATGGATGGTGTGAATGAACGCGTAACTAAACTCCTGAATATAAAAGGGAAGAAAACAGTAGATGAGTTTCACCGCGAACTGGGACATGCCATGTGGGAGTATTGCGGTATGGCCCGCAACGAAGAAGGCTTAAAGAAGGCTAAGAAAATTATTCAGGATTTAAAGGCTGAGTTCTGGACCAACGTTAATGTATTAGGCGGAGCCAGTGAACTTAACCAGGAGTTGGAAAAGGCTGGCCGCGTGGCCGACTTTATAGAGTTAGGCGAACTGATGGTGGATGATGCGCTAAATCGTTCAGAATCTTGTGGAGGTCACTTCCGCGAGGAATCTCAAACACCCGAAGGCGAGGCCATGCGTAAAGATGATGAATTTACGTATGCCGCTGCCTGGGAATACAAAGGCGATAACCAACAAGAAGCGCTTCATAAAGAAGAATTGAAATTTGAAAATGTAAAACTCACTCAACGTAGCTATAAATAAGTATGAAGATTACGTTAAAAGTCTGGAGACAAAAAGACACCAACAGCAAAGGTGCATTCAAAACATATCAGCACGACCATGTATCGCCCGATATGTCATTTCTGGAGATGATTGATGTGTTAAATGAGGAGCTTACCCATAAGGGTGAAGAACCCATTGCATTCGATCATGATTGTCGCGAAGGAATTTGCGGGATGTGCAGTTTATACATCAATGGCCGACCGCACGGGCCGCTGCAAACCACCACGTGCCAGTTGCACATGCGTTCGTTTACCGATGGCCAAACCATTACGGTAGAACCCTGGCGCGCCAGCGCGTTTCCGGTAGTTAAAGATTTGGTGGTAGATCGTACTGCGTTCGATCGCATTCAGCAAGCCGGTGGTTATATAAATGTAAACACAGGCGGTGTGCCAGATGCCAACGTAATTCCTATTGCCAAGAAAATTGCAGACGAAGCCTTTGATGCAGCTACTTGTATTGGTTGCGGAGCCTGTGTGGCGGCATGTAAAAATGCCTCGGCTATGTTGTTTGTTAGCGCTAAAGTATCGCAGTTTGCCTTGTTACCACAAGGTCAGGTAGAACGAAAAGAACGCGCTGAAAAAATGGTAGCCCAGATGGATGCCGAAGGTTTTGGCTCATGCACCAATACCTATGCCTGCGAAGCCGAGTGTCCAAAAGGAATTAAGGTTACCAACATTGCCCGAATGAACCGCGAATATTTTACAGCTATGTTAAGTTCGTATCAGATTGAAACGAAAGGCGGAGGGGATTGATGGCTAAAACTATATTATAAAAAAAGCCCGGCTTGCCGGGTTTTTTATTTATCTCCTTTGCCGGTGTTTCGTAATTTGAACTTGTGAGTACAAAGCGGGCAATAGTTCAATCTCTCGCCCTGGTTGGTGTTGTGCGGTGGCATGTGTGTTGATTCACCAACAAGCAAGATGAAAGCGGATAACAGGTTAGTCGCAAAATTGTTGTTGGTGAGCGTGCGCACAAACCTTCGCACAACACCAACAACGGCAAGGGGAATTTTTTTATATTGCGTATAGTCACGGGGAAAGTACCTCGTTTCAAAACCCCGCCACAGCAAATAGCAAAGGTTGTGGATAATTTATTTTGACAAATGGAATTAGTACTGTATCACGGACAGGGGATTTTGTATTCTACAGTTGGCTGTCTATTAATCATTCGAATAATTCTCAATTATATTATTTATGTAAGAATCGACTCAGTTGTAACGCAATCAAACACTTCTATCTGGACGACATTTAGCTCGCTATCGGAACAAGAAAAGGAAAATCTAAAGAAAAACAGGCCAGACATAATTGACATTAATAAAGATGAAGGTAGCCTTGGGAGGACAGAACTTTTTCACATTACATTGACATTCTGGTGGCCAACTCAAGTCTGGGATGATAAGACTACAAGCAAACTCAAATTAGTTTCAAACATTTTAAACATATTATTCCTAATACTATTATTTGGGACTATGTTCTTCTTTTTATACATGCAAGACATAAATGCAAAGTATCACCATGTAACGAGAGATTGGACACGTATTTTCTAACAACCTCTTTCCCATCGGAGAGTCCCGCTTCGGGCTTGCCTGAGACAGGCACTCCGCCAATTGAAAAATTGCTTTCGCTCACTTCGGTGTTCTTCACCAACGTGTAAGATAAATGTCGCCCTGGTTGGTGTTGTGCGGTGGCATGTGTGTTGATTCACCAACAAGCAAGATGAAAGCGGATAACAGGTTAGTCGCAAAAATTGTTGTTGGTGAGCGGGCACAAACCTTCGCACAAACACCAACAACGGCAAGGGCGTGAACTTTAAGGTCGGACGGAATCCATCCAATTTATTTTAATTTTCTCTCAAAGTCCATATATCTTCTTTTAATCCATTAGGAAATCCGCCACTACCTATTCCGCCTATCAGCCATAATGAACCGTTAAAGATAAAGCAACCATGATTGAACCTTTCGGTAAATAGATTGTTTATAGTTGGTGTCGCCCAAGTTACTCCATTATCACTTATCCAAATATCATTAAGCGGACTATTACCATTAAAACCTCCAATAATCCAAAGTTTATTATCAAACACTAATGCTTGATGACCTACTCTACCAGAAAAAATATTACCAGATGTTTTCTCATTCACCCAATTTATTCCGTCAGATGTACTCCATATATCATTTAGATATTCGCCATTCTTATCAACACCACCAATTACCCAAAGTTTATTTTTAAAAACCACAGATTGAAAATTGGCCCTTTCAGAAAATATTTGCCCTGGAATTGATTCTTTTTCCCAATTGGCTCCATCTGAGCTTGACCAGATATCATTTAATAGCTCAGCACTCCTGCCTGCTATTAAAAACAATTTATTATTAAAAAATACCACTTGATGGAAATATCTACCACTAAACAATTCGGCACTTGTTGTTATCTGGCTCCAAGTAATACCATCATAACTAGACCAGATGTCATTTTTTCTATCTCCGGGTATTCCTGAGTATCCACCTATTACATATAACTGATTATTAAATACAATAGTTTGATGTGAATATCTTTTGGAGAAAGTTTCTCCAATTGTTGCCTGTTTTTCCCAATGCTCCCCGTCATCACTATACCAAATATTATTTACAGCACCGGTCTCAGAAGTGCCACCAATTACCCACATTTTATTATTAAATATTATTGTTTCGTGTTGTGATACTTTCTGAAAGTAATCAGTTTTAGGTTCTACCTCAATAAATTCATAAGACTTGAGTTGATCATTTATGATATCATTATTTTCGGAACAGGCGGTGGTTAGCATTAATAATACTAAAACAGAATTGAAATGTTTACTCATAATCGATTTTTAGATAACTGCAATTAATTCTATAAACTTAGAATAATTAATTAATAATACAATTCTCTCCGAGCCTTGCATGCAACGTCCTTTTTCATCGCAGAGTTACTCGTTTCGAGAACTCTGCGCGAATGAGCGAGTTTTACAGCTATGCTTAGTTCGTACCAGATTGAAAGCAGCGAAGGCGGAGATTAAATTTTTATGATCAAGACCAATGTTCCTTATTCGCTCTTGCAAAGCCCAATACCTGTGCGGCCATTTGCTACTGCTTTGGTAAACGATTCACCAATGTTGCCGGCTGCCAGAATAACATCACGCCCCGGCCCGGTATCAGCCAAATGAATTTTTATGCAGGCTTCCAGCTCTAAAAGATTAGCGTATGTAATTTCCGTTTCGTCTGCCAGGCGTGTAAGAACCGTTTCGCTTTTTCCGGTTTTGGAATCAACAGGGCTTAGAAGCGCGGCCACATCTGCATCGGCTTCGCTAATATCACCCAGATGCAGGTGCACCGGCAACTTATCTGAACCATCGGTTCCTGTTAGTGAAATTGCTACGGTTGTGCCACCGCCCTTGCGCTCTTTAAAAATTACTGTACCTGAAATTTCGTATTCCGAGCCTTGTTGTAAGGCATAGGTTATTTCATTGCCGGTAAAATCAGAACTTTCGTTTTCCTGGCAAGAGAAAACTATCAAACCAATCCATACTACCCAGATCATTCGTTTCATCGCTGTAAGGTTTAATCGATTAAAATTAGAAATTTTTATCAGAAATCATGTTTCTTGCCATCGGTTTTAGCTGTGCCCAAACCGGAAATCCGTCAATTGGCACAGATATGGTATATTCGACCTAACGAAATCAAGTGAATTTTAATTTGTGAAACGATTACTATTTATTAGCCTTCTGCTGGCAGGTTGCAGTCCTTCGGTAAATACCAGTCTGAAGTCTAACCTGCAAAATCCAAAACCCGATTGGCTTTCGGCAAAGCCAGAATTAACCGGCTATTACACGGGTGTGGGCCACAGCGCCAAAATGGGTACTAACAACTACATCCAGTCCGCCCAAAAAAGTGCGTTAGAAGACCTGGTGTCGCAGATAAAAGTAAATGTATCATCCACTTCGTTGCTTACGCAGATCGATAACAATAAGGAGTTTCAGGAAAAATACGAGCAGATTATTCAAACCACTGCAGCCGATGAAATTCAGGAATTTGAACAAGCCGGTGCCTGGGAAGATGAGTTGAACTATTGGGTTTATTATAAACTGAGCAAGCAGCGGTATAAAGAAATTAAAGATCAGCAGAAGCGAAACGCCATTACGCTTGGGCTGGATTTCTTTACCAAGGCTAAGGAAGCTGAGCGCAACAACGAACCGGTGGTTTCGCTTGGTTTTTATTACCAGGGTTTTCGGGCAATAGAAAAATATTTAGATGAGCCCATTCGGCTGGAATACCAGGGTAAAGAGATTTTGCTAACCAATGAAATTGTAGCGGGTATGCAGTTACTGCTTGATAAAATTTCTTTATCTGTTGATCCGAAAGAATTGATGTTAAATCGAAGGCTGGCTCAAAATGACCTGGCAGTAATGGCAAAAGCTATTGATAAAGCAACTAAAAAACCCATTGCTGATTTACCATTAGCGGCTGCTTTTGAAAAAGGTGCCGGAGATGTTTTTCCAAACTATAAAACCGATGCCAACGGCCTGGTTAAGATTCTACTAACCAAAATCAGTTCGCGCGATATGGAGCAAACAGTAGGTGTAAAAGTTGACATGATGAATTTTGTGGGGCAAACGCAGGATGAAATTTATTCGTTGGTGGCACAAAAGATGGTGGTACCCAAAGCAGTGGTTTTAATGAAAGTACAACGCCCGTTGGTATATGTTACTTCCGTAGAAAAGAGTCTGGGTGTACAAAAGAATAATCAGCAAATCACCAATCGGATTAAAAATTACCTGGCCAATTCTGGTTTTGAATTTACGGACGATCGGGGCAAGGCCGAACTTTGGTTGGATGTTGATGCCAATTCAGAGCGTGGCGCGCAATCAGGCAGCATTTTTATAACCTATGTTACAGCGGTTATTAAAGTATCGACCACACGCGATAATAAAGAAATTTATGCCACTACATTAGATCGTATAAAGGGCTTTAGTCTGGACTTTGAACGCTCCAGCCAGGAGGCTTATAATAAATCGTTAGAAACGCTGAACAATGAAAAACTGCCGGAGTTGCTAAACGCAATTTTGCAGTAAAATGATTGATTTTTACGCAGTTAGAGGTACGGGTTAAGGAAAAATCTAATTGACATGAACGTGTGGCCTGTTAATTGCATTGTTGTAAATTGCATAACCAAATTCAAACCTTATATGAAAAAGTTAAACTACGTTTCAATTGTTGTATTGGCAGCAGCAGTGATAATTGCCGGTTGTAAAGGCAAAGAGAAAGTGCCCTCTGGCGAAAAGGAAGTAATCGTGCCTTGCTCGGGCCCTGATTATTTTACAACCTCTAAAGCTTTCCGCGCCAACTCTATTGGCGAAAGCCAGGATCAGGTTACGTCCAAGAAAAAAGCGTTGACTAATGCGCGTAACGAACTGGCGCAAGCTATCAACACAACTGTTAAAACCGTTACGGATAACTACGTAAACTCACGTGAGTTCAATAATAAAGAAGAAGTAGAAGAGCGCTTCGAGAGTTTGAACCGCGAAGTAGTTGACCAGACTTTGTCAGGAATTACAACCTTGTGCGAAAAACTGATGAAGACTGAATCAGGCACGTACAAAACCTATGTAGCGATTGAGCTTTCTGCCGATCAGTTAGTATCGAAGTACAACGAGCGCCTGAGCAAAGACGAGCGCCTCAAAATCGATTACGATTACGAAAAGTTTAAAGAGACCTTTGAAAAGGAAATGGCAAAGATGGGTGGCAATAATTAATTAACCCCCACCTTCGAAATAAATCCCGGACGAGCAGTTCGGGATTTTTTGTTTTACGCCAATGCAATTTTCCTAAAAACATATGAGCCTTTTAATCAAGTTTTATTTTGAAACCCAAGTGCGTTGGCCCGACAAAAAGGCGAGGGTACGATGGGTGAGCGGGCGGAAGCACCTTTTTGTCTTGACTTTTTTTGGGTACTTTTTTGTGGCAAGACAAAAAAGTACCGTTATATATTGATGGCTTAGACTTATTTTTTGCTCTTCTTAATATCCAGTATATTGATGTTTTAAAACCTACCCTATTATGCGCCTGCTTTTGCTAATTGTTTTTATGGGTGTTGCCCATTTTGGTTACACCCAACAAAGAAAAAATCAAGCTCCGCCAACTCCGGCAGTTGTAGATTTTAACGAAATCTACAAGCCAGCTAAGTGGCGAAGTATTGGGCCGTTTCGCGGGGGGCGTTCGGTTACAGCATCGGGCGTTGTGGGCGACATCAATACGTATTATATGGGTACTACCGGAGGGGGTGTATGGAAAACAGATGATCTGGGCATTACCTGGAGAAATATTTCAGATGGGTTTTTTAAAACTGGCTCCGTGGGGGCAGTAGCCGTTTCAGAAAGTGATCCCAATGTGGTTTATGTAGGTATGGGCGAACATGCGGTGCGTGGCGTAATGACGCATCATGGCGATGGGGTTTACAAATCTACCGATGCCGGAAAGACATGGGCAAAATTGGGCCTGGATGCCACACAACATGTTTCGCGTATTGCTATCCATCCCAAAGACCCTAATATAGTTTATGTAGCAGCACAAGGCGCGTTGTATAGTCATACGCCTGAGCGCGGAGTGTATAAATCAACCGATGGCGGGGCAACCTTTACTAAAGTTTTATTTGTAGATAATAAAACCGGTTGTGTCGAACTATCAATGGATATGAACAACCCACGGATATTATATGCTGCCATGAATGAATACGGACGATTACCATGGAAAGTAATAAGCGGGGGCGAGGGTAGTGGATTATATAAATCTGTTGATGCAGGGGCTACCTGGAAAAAAATCCATAACGGTTTGCCTAAAGAGATGGGTAAGATGGCGGTTTCAGTAAGCCGCGCAAATTCCGACAAAGTTTATTTGTTGATGGAAAGCGATTCCGAAAAAGAACTGGGCGGACTATTTGTTTCTAATAATGCAGGTGAGAATTGGAGCCGCGTAACAAACGATCATCGGTTAATTCAGCGGGCCTGGTATTATATCGAAGTGTTTGCCGATCCAAAAAATGAAAACACAGTATATGTGTTAAGCGCCCCGGCACTACGTTCGGAAGATGGGGGCAAAACGTGGGAAGAAATTTCAGGTACGCATGGCGATTTTCATGATCTGTGGATTAATCCGAACAATCCGCGCAACATGGTTATTGCCAATGATGGCGGTGCGGCTGTAAGCGTAAACTATGGTAAAACATGGTCAACCCAGGATAACATGCCTACGGCACAATTTTATCGCATCAATGTAGATAACCAATTTCCCTATCATATCTATGCCGGCCAGCAAGACAATACCTCAGTTTCTATTGCAAGCCGTGAGGTTGGGGGTTGGGCAATAACACCAAGAAGTTGGTCTTATTCAGCAGGTGGCGAGAGTGCATTTCTCGCTTTTAACCCCGATGATCCACAGTTTGTGTTAGGTGGAAGTTATCAGGGAACTATTGAGGTGTTGAACACCAGGGCTAAGGCCGGAACAAATGTAATGGCGGCACCCATTCAATATTTGGGTATGGATGCAAAAGATATGAAATACCGGTTCAATTGGAATGCACCCATTATCTGGTCAAAGCATGAACCGAATACGTATTACCATGGTGCGCAAAAATTATTACGTACTACCGATATGGGTAGAACCTGGACAGAAGTTTCTCCTGATTTAACCCGAAACGAAAAATCAAAACAAGGAAAAGGTGGTGGCCCTTATACCAACGAAGCAGTTGGTGCCGAAAATTACGGAACCTTAAGCTATGTTATAGAATCGCCACACGAAAAAGGAGTAATCTGGACGGGTAGCGATGATGGATATGTTCATCTTACCAGAGATAATGGAGCGACTTGGCAAAATGTTACCCCGACTGGCCTGCCCGAGTGCCTGATCAACGCAATAGATGTATCACCGCATGACAAAGCAACTGCTTACATTGCTACTACCCGATATAAATTCAACGATCACACTCCGGCATTATACAAAACCACCGACTATGGTAAAACCTGGACTAAGATCGTAAATGGAATTCCGAATAACGCATTTACACGGGTTGTGCGCGAAGATGATGTGCGTAAAGATTTATTGTTTGCAGGAACCGAGTTGGGCGTATTTGTATCGTTTAACGGGGGTAAGGAGTGGTCGTCCTTTCAACTTAATCTGCCCATTACACCCATTACAGATCTCCGCATCCATCAGAACGATCTTATAGCAGCAACATCAGGCCGGTCATTCTGGATATTAGATGATCTTACTTTAATCCGGCAATATAAACCAGCATCAGAGTTTCATCTCTTTCAACCCGAAGATGTTATACTTGCTAATGGAGGAAGTCAGATGGATGGTCAATCGGATGGAACCAACCCGTATGTAGGGGTAAATCCGGCAACCGGAGTTGTTTTATATTATTCCTTACCGGAATTAAAAGCGAACGAACATATTCAACTTGATATTAAAGATGCCAATGGAAATCTGGTTCGTACTTTTTCTTCCTTGCGCGATTCTCTTTTTCAAGAGCACGCGGGTGGCCCGCCAGCTGAGCCGGTACTAACAAAAGAAAAGGGAATCAACCGTTTTGTGTGGAATCTTCGCTATCCAACTATTTCTGGAATAACCGGCACGTATATGGAAGCAAGTTTCAGAGGACATAAAGCATCGCCTGGAAAGTATTCGGCAGTATTAATATCTGGAGCCCAAAAACTTTCTGTCAATTTTCAAATATTACCCAATCCGCTATATGCTGCCGATTCTAAAACGTATCAAGAGTATCATACTACTATGTTGGGAATGGAAACCGAAATCTCGCGCATGCATAAATTGGTTACTTCTTTACATGAAAAGCAGCTTCAATTAGATAAAATTATAGAAAGCCTTCCCGCAGAATCTAAGTTTGAAAATCTTAAACAGGAAGGTAACACACTCAGCACACGCATGAAGCAGTGGGATGAAGATATGATTCAGCGCAAATCAAAGGCCTACGATGATGTAGAGAATTTTCCCAACAAGTTTACGGCCGACTACCTGTTTTTGATTAATCAAACAGAAAGTGATATTCCACAGGTAAATAAACCTTCACTTGATTTACTGGCCGAATACACAGCTAAGTGGAAATTGCTTGAAGCGCGTGCAAATGAATTTTTACAAAAAGACATACCAGCATTAAATAAAAAACTGTGGGATGCCGGTATTGGGGCGGTGTGGATTAAGTAATGACGGAGGTTACATAACCGATTTTACGAAATTGGCAGCCGAAACAAATCGCTAAAAGCGTTCGGCAAAATCCATCACACAGTTGGTGCGGTATGTTTTGTGCGGTTCAATGGCAATACCTACCCATTGATATTTAGCTTCTAAAATATTTTTGCGATGCCCGAGTGATTCAATCCCATCATCAATTAGCAGTTGCATTACAAAGTCGAGTGCATTGGTTTGTCCGTAGGCACAATTTTCGGCTATCATACCCTGTGCTTTAGATTGCGAGCGTACCCGAACACTAAACGGTGTACCATCTGTACTGGCATGGCCAATACCTCCGGTTGTGCCCATATCTTTTGCATGGTAGCGGGCCACATCAGTTAGTGCGGGGGCTACTTTCAAGGCCCCCATAGGTTTAGTTTCCTTCAAGTCTTGGAGTAAAGATTTCGCATACCGGTTTTTCTCCAGGCCGTTTTCCTGAATGTAAGGCAAAGCATGCGCTTCTATAAATTTCTTTGGATTAGTACGTGCCGCATTCAACAGTTCTAATATTTCCTTTTCCTGATCCTGACCATTAACAAGAACAGGAAGCAGAAGACATAAAACCGAACAAAGAATTAATCGCATAGAAAATAGTTAAGGTATAGTTTACGAAATCCCCAATCGTTTCTGAATTTCTTCCAGCGAAGCACCTTTGGTTTCAGGAAAACGAGTAAGCACCCAGATTAATTGTAAGGTCATCATAAAAGCAAAAAAGGCGAAGATGATCCACGGATCATCCTTTAGAAGGCCTTCTTTGGCATCTAAGAATACGGGCATAACTAAGGTAATAACGGCAGCAAAAACCCAATGTACACTGGCCCCGAACGATTGCCCCAGCGCACGGGATTTGTTGGGAAAAATTTCAGCAATAAATACCCAGATTACTGCGCCCTGGCCAATGGCATGGGCTGCAATAAAAAGTAAGAGGAAGGTCATCAGAAAAAATTCGCCTGTACCGAAATAGAAGGCATAGGCTACCATCGATAAACTAATTATGTAACCAATAGAACCGAGAATCATCAGATTTTTTCTACCGGTGCGATCGATCAGGTATAAGCCTACAAACGTGAAGATCAGGTTAATGCCACCAATGGCAATTGAATTAAAGAGCGAATCTTTAGCGGCAAGCCCGGCCCGCTCCAGAATTTCGGGTGCGTAATACAGAATAAAATTGATTCCCGATAGTTGATTGAAGAAGGCTATAAAAAAGGCTAGTGCAATAGGTTTGGTTAAACGCTTACTGAAAAACTCTTTTAATGAATCATCTCCTGATGTAGTTCTGTTGGATTCTGCAATCTCGCGAATAGCAGTTTCGGTATCGGTGGTACCCAGGTCGGTTAATATTTTTTTGGCTGCCGCCAGATTATTGCTGCGGGATATTAACCACCGCGGGCTTTCGGGTATACGCAACACAAACAATGTGTAAGCCAATGCTGGTATGGCTTCAACACCTAACATCCAACGCCAATCATTGCTGCCATCAAACCCCATTAAAAAGTAGTTCGACAGGAATGCAATCAGTATTCCAAATACAATATTAAACTGATACATCGCTACCAGCCTGCCGCGTATTGATGAAGTAGAGATTTCGGCTATATAAGTAGGTGCTGCAACAGATGATACACCAACCCCAATACCACCTATAAAGCGGAAGAACGAAAACGAATAAGGATCGGGAGCAAGAGCTGATCCTACCGCACTAACAAAGTATAACACACCAATCCAGAATAATACTTTTTTGCGGCCATACTTTTCGGTAGGGCCACCTCCAAAAAGGGCACCCAAAACAGTTCCCCATAAGGCCATAGACATAATAAAGAATCCATGAAACCAGGGCGAAGTATCCCATAGAATTTTTATAGGTTGGTTGGCACCAGATATCACAACAGTATCAAAACCAAACAGAAAGCCGGCCATGGCGGCCACTACAGAATTAAGCAGTGTGTATTGGCGGGCATTCATGTACACAGAAGAGGTTACTTCCAGTTGGCCGGGTCAAGCCGCCACGACTTCACATAGATTAACTGGCTCTCATCAAGGTACTGACTTTTAACAGCTTCGATGAGTAGGTGATTGAAATCGCTGAGGCAAACCAATGGTATTTTTGCATCATTAAAATTTCTTTCAGCAGTTTCAAAACCATAGGTAAATATTGCCGCCATACCAATTGGTTTTCCGCCAGCTTCCTGTACGGCCTGAGCGGCTTTAAGCGAACTACCACCGGTAGAGATTAAGTCTTCAACCAATACCACCCTGCTGTTTTTTTCAAGTTTTCCTTCAATCAGGTTTCCCATACCATGTTCTTTTGGTTTTGGCCGCACATAGATAAAGGGTAATCCCAGCAAATCAGCCACCAGTGCTCCCTGCGGAATTCCTGCCGTTGCCACACCGGCAATACATTCTGCTTTTTCGAAGTTTTGTTGAATAACCTGGGCTAATTTTTCCTTTATATACGATCGGATAATGGGGTATGAAAGTGCCAACCGGTTATCGCAATAAATAGGCGATTTCCAGCCCGAACTCCACGTAAACGGTTGTTTATGGTTTATCTTAATTGCTCCTACCTGCAATAACCGCGAAGCTACCGGTCCGGCTGTTTCTGTTTCTACTTTTACCATAGGCGCAAGGTATTGAGAAGACGTGAATTTATACAGAGGGGTTGATTGATTGCAAATAATTTATGTTTTTGCAAGACGAAACCCGATATACGGATTGCATGAATTTATTTGTAAACGACATTCCAATCCGCATTTTGCCCCCGGGCAAAACACCTCCTGCCGGGCATACTAATTTTGAACTTGATGCAACGGCTGAAGAAATAACCAAAGCAAAGCTAATTCACCATGTGTGGATTAAAAATGTAAGCAATCTGGATTTTAGCCTGGTATTAGACCTGATCAACTCTAAAGTACCCACTAACCTGTTCTCGTTATACATTACGCCTAACGATTACAGAACTCTGAAACTTTCGCTTACACAGAAATTTAAGGTGATTAAGGCTGCCGGTGGTCTGGTGCGTAAGAAGGATAAGATACTGATGATTTACCGCATGAAGAAGTGGGATTTACCAAAAGGTAAAAAAGAATCGGGTGAGCGCAACAGACAAACGGCTGTGCGCGAAGTGGAAGAGGAGTGTAACATTAGTGTAAAGCTGGTTAAACGATTGTGTACCACCTGGCACACCTATACCATGAATAAAAACAATATGTTAAAGAAAACACGCTGGTTTATTATGGATGTAGTAGATGATACACGAAGCAAGCCGAGTACGGAAGAAGATATTGAAGAACTTCGCTGGATGACCCAAAAGGAAGTGTACCACGCACTTGAAAACTCCTATAAATCAATTCGGTTTGTATTTGAAGAATACTACCGCAAGCAGGAAAGTCAAAAACTATCAGGTTAGATTTTATAGGGTATTAGCGAAGACACATCTCCATTATACCGATGTACTTCGCGAATAATACTGGAACTAATGGCTGCAAAAGCGGGCGATGTAATCAGAAAAACAGATTCAAGTTCGGGGTTTAGTTGCCGGTTTACCTGAGCAATACTGTTTTCGTATTCAAAATCGGTTGTGTTACGTAACCCCCGAAGCAGGTAGCGGGCACCGTTACGTTTGGCAAATTCAGCGGTTAGTTCTGAAAAGGTTTGCACGGTAATGCGAGGCTCGTTTTTAAATGTTTCGCCAATTTTTTCTACCATAAATTCGATGGGGAAGTAGCGTTGGCTTTTTGCGCTGTTGTATCCAATGGCTACAATAATTTCATCGAATAAGGTAAGTCCGCGCAGTACAATGTCCTGATGTCCTTTAGTAAAAGGATCGAACGAGCCAGGAAAAATGGCAATGCGTTTCATGGGGTAAGCAGGTAAATGGAGAAGAGATCGAAAAAATGATGCTCCTGAACTTCATCAAACAGATAACCAAACTTGAGGTAGGCCGGCCGGCCGCCAAAACCTACATTGCGCACGTATTTTACAAACTCCTCGTAGTGTGGTGTTTTTTTGCCTATGTACCCCCAAAGCACTACCTGGCTGGTGTTTTGATCCATCCCCAAACCTTTCAGCACCAGCATAATGTATTTTATATAATCTGAAAACTGCTTGATCAGAAATTGATTGTAATACAAAAGCTTGCCATTCGATACTGCCAGTATGTGTAACTTAAAGCGATCTACATAAATGTAAAGCGGGTTTTGATTGGTTTGGGCATATTCCAAAACACCTTCAATAAGCGCAGCAGATTGATGTATTAACCTGAGCCTGGTATTGGCATAGATACGATTAAGCCAGGCATTTAATTCTTTTTGAACGGCAAATACCGTTACCGCATCGCTGCGATGATTCTGACAGACTAAAATATCTTCTTTCTCTGTATCGAGTTGGGCATTGAAGCGGAGGTATTCATGGGCAGCTTCGGGCATAAATAGCGAAGCCGGTACTTGGGCAAACTTTGTATTTTTAACACTTATTCGAACTTCCCTCCAGAAACCTGCATGTAAAACCGGATGCGAGTCGAATAATTGCTGGTATTGACTAATCAATTCGCTGTGCGAATTGGAGTCGCCCAATACATAATCCTCTAAAAAAAGAAGTCGTGAATCTTCTGAATCTACAATGGCAACCTGCAAGTCGCGTACGCCAAACTGAACCAAGAGTGTGTATTGATGAAGATTTTCTTCATCAAACCGATCATCTTTGATCTTCTTAATCAGTTTAAAGCCTTGTGCTATAGCTTGCAAAGCAAATTGTTATTCCCAGTTACCCGAGGTAGAAACATCCAGACGCGAGCCAAAGTGTAAAGGTTTACGGTTTTTAGCTTCGTTTGTTTCTTTGCGGTTAGGGTTAACTGGCTTGGGGTCTTTAACCTCAATTACGGGTACCTTTAAACCACCGCGTTCTACCACACCTACAAAGATGTCGAATTTGCCGCCTTCATTGCCGGGCACATCGCTTAGCTTGGCCAGGTCGATGTTTGCATTGAAGATATCATCCGTAAGGGTGAAAAGTGTTTGCCCTTTCTTAAGTTCATCGCCAACTTTAATATCTTCTAGTTTTGTTACAATACCCTGATCAACGAGGGGAGGTTCATTTACTTTATCGCCCACTTTAATCTGGTATGTGCGTTGATTTTTAATCAGTTGATCGCCAATTTTTATTTTAAACCCCATAAAAACTCCATTATCAGAAGCATTGACACTATAGTTCTTTTTAAAAATTCTTTCTTTGGCTGAAACAAAGCCTAGCGTGTCGATTATAACTTTTACTTCTTCCACACCATACGCTTTTTGCGTAATTTCTTCTCTTCGCTGAATGATAGGAACCTGTCCGTTGCGAATAAAATCTGCCAGCGAATCCCAGTTAGAGGTGTAGCGTTTATTTACACTATGAAACACGATTTCCGCCTCACGGATAAATTTAAGTTTCTCAATTATAGCTGTCTCGGTGGTGGAGATAGATTCGCGCTCTTCGATAGTGCCTTGCACACTTCGGTATAGCATCCAGGCTAGGTAAAGGCTAAGAATCAGAAGTACTCCGGTAAGGATTTTAGTCAAGTTCATTTGGTTTACAGGTTTAGCCTGCAATTATAAATATTTTATGCCGTTTAATACAACCAATTATAACTTAAAATAGCCCCTTAAATGGCCAATTTGAGCGATATTGGATACTTCTTTAAAAATGCCATGCAGGTGAGCCAGCGGGGTGCTTCGGATTTGGGCATCATCAAAAAAACGAACCTCCTTAATAATCTGTCGGTCGCCCAACTCCGGGTCTAGCCCGATAGCCAGGTTTCCCTCAATTATTCTCACCTGAAAGAACAATTCTACTGCATGAAGCGGCATCTGAATAAATTCGCAGGCAAACAAAAAGTCACGAACTTCTACGGTTAATCCGGTTTCTTCTTTGAATTCGCGAATCAAGGCTTCGTGGGCGGGTTCGCCAGTTTGTACGCCACCACCCGGGGGAGCCCAAAAATGTGGCTGCCCTAATCCCAAATGATTAACCAATAGTATTTGCCCGTTATGGACACAAATACCACAGACGCGAAGGCGTAGCCTGTTTCCGAAAATTTCCTGAACCCGCGTTGTCATAATTTCGTTGTATAGAAAGTTACGGTTCTTAAAATTAGTTTGAAGAATTATTTTAAAATTGTTAAGCATCGGTAAAATAAAACCGGATCAGTTTCGGTTTTCGTAGAAGAAACTATTCAGTGAGCGCATGGTAAAGAGATTGTTAGTAGTAGGAATGGTGTTGATGGCCTCAGTGGTGCTAGCCCAAGACATGGTAAAGGGTCCTGTAATTACATGGGAAAAACTCAGTCATGAGTTTGGCGATATTGTACAGGGAGAAAAAATTGAACACACGTTTAAATTCACAAACACCGGAACGGCAGCTTTAATAATTACCAATGTGGAAGTTACCTGTGGATGTACGGTACCAAAAGGGTGGCCCCGCGACCCGATTATGCCGGGTAGTAAAGGTGAGATTACGATTGCGTTTAACAGTTCAGGAAAAATTGGCCGTCAGAATAAAGTGGCAACCGTTACCTCAAACTCAATTGGTACTACCAATCAGGTAATGATTGTGGCTAACGTGCTGGATAAAAAACTCTAATCGCGCAAAGCGGAAACAATCAGGCAACCCCAGCCGCCCAAAAAACAAACACCACCCAATGGAGTTATCATGCCCAGCGATGATGTATTGGTAATAGCCATACTATAAAGACTACCGCTGAATAACACAGTACCCACAACCATTAATACACCGGCAGTCTTAAGCAACCTGCTTTCCTGTTTCCGAAGTAAGAGTGCAATTGCCAACAAAGCAAAAGTGTGATAAAACTGGTATTGAACAGCTAATTCAAAAACATCAAGCCGGTTGTTTGCCAACAGGGTTGGTTTAAGGGCATGCGCACCAAATGCGCCTAAGGCTACAGCCAGAAAACCCAGTACACCGGAAGTAAGTAAGGTTTGCTTAAAATTCATTGTAAAATATTTAATGATCGTTTCATCTTCCAAAAAGCCAGTGCCAAATTCGGGTCTCTGGTTTTTCAATATTATTTTTAATAACCATTTAATAATTTCGCACCTTCTATCGCGTAACTTTTCATTTTACACAAAGGTATGGCCATACTGGGAACGTTGCTTAAAAAGGGCATAAAACTTAGAGAAAACCTTGTTCAGGAGTATACCTCACCTTTCGAGCTTCAAAAGCAGGAGTTAAAAGACCTGATGATAACGGCAAACCAGACCGAGTTTGGAAAATACTACAATTTTCAGGGTATCCTGTCCGAATTCCGAAAAGGAAACCATGCATTTTACCAGGCCTTTAAAAGCATCATACCTATTCACGATTACAATAAGATTTACAAAGATTGGTGGCACCTGTCAATTAAAGGATCAAAGAATATTTGCTGGCCTGGCCGTACCAAATACTTTGCATTAAGTTCGGGTACGTCTGAGGCTTCGAGCAAACATATTCCGATAACCAAGGAAATGATAAAAGCTATTCAGCGCACCAGCATTAGGCAGATACTAAGCCTTTCCAAATACGATTTACCAGCTGAAGTTTTTGAATCGGGTATTCTGATGATTGGCGGAAGCACGCACCTGAACAAAAGAGGAAGTTATTTTGAAGGCGACCTGAGTGGTATACAGGCAGCCCGCCTTCCATTTTGGTTTCAACATTTTTATAAACCCGGAAAAAAGATTGCATCCAACCGGGTGTGGGACGATAAGTTGAATGAGATTGTACGGAAAGCCCGCGATTGGGACATTGGAATAATTGTAGGAGTGCCCGCATGGATTCAGATTTTGTTAGAGAAAATCATTACACACCATAAGGTAGATCATATACACGAGATATGGCCTAACCTGCTCATCTATGTGCATGGTGGTGTATCCATGGATCCGTACCGTAAAGGCTTCGAAAAATTGTTAGGCCGCCCGATTTATTATATAGAAACCTACCTGGCGTCAGAAGGTTTTATTGCCTACCAGGCTTTGCCAAAACGTAAATCCATGCGCCTGGTATTGAACAATGGAATCTTTTATGAGTTTGTACCATTTGATGAAAAAAACTTTTTACCCTCGGGTGAAATTAATCCCGATGCACAATCATTACTAATCGATGAAATAGAAGAAGGTAAAGAGTATGCCATCCTGCTTTCTACGTGTGCAGGTGCGTGGCGTTATGTAATTGGAGATGTTATTAAGTTTGTTTCGGTAGAGGAGTGCGAGATTGTAATAACCGGTCGCACCAAACATTTTCTGAGTTTATGTGGCGAACACCTTTCGGTGGATAACATGAACAAAGCTATAGAGTTGGTTTCGAACGAACTGAATATAGAAATACCTGAATTTACCGTAGCGGGTATTCCGCACCAATCCTTGTTTGCACACCATTGGTTTATAGGAACCGATAAGGAGGTAAATGCCAGTTACCTGAAAGAGCGCATCGATTTTCATTTAAAAGAATTGAACGATGACTATGCCGTAGAGCGCAGCGCAGCACTTAAAGAAGTACTGGTTACCGTGTTGCCGGTTAATAAATTTTATCAGTGGATGCAGATAAAGGGTAAAGTAGGGGGTCAAAATAAATTTCCACGCGTAATGAAGAGTGCCCAGCTGGAAGAGTGGACCAAATTCATTGCCTGACGAAATGGAAATTGTACTCAATGGAATTAAAATGGGGTTAGTGCTGGCTGTGTTAGTAGGCCCCGTATTTTTTACCATTATGCAAACCAGTGTTGAACGTGGATTTTGGAGTGGTGTATTGGTGTCGTTAGGGGTTTCTGTAAGCGATATTCTTTTTGTTACTATTTGCTACTTTGGACTTGTTCAGTTTATTCACGATCCGGAATTTAAAGAATACCTGGCCTATGTAGGTGCTGTTATTTTGATGTTGTTTGGCCTTTACCATGCTGTTATTAAAAGCAGAAGACCCCTGCGCACATTAGATGCAGCCAACGAAAAAAGTTGGTACCGATACTTCTTTAAAGGGTTTGTTATTAATGCCCTAAGCCCAATGGTACCCGTGTTTTGGATTGGGGCCATAAGTGTGGCTTCGCTCGATTTCGGCTACACCCAAGGCTATGAATTTCTCTTTTTCTTTTGTGTTGTACTAATTACGGTATTAGCTACAGATTTAATTAAAGCTTACCTGGCTGACAAACTAAGAAGATTGGTTACTCAAAGATTGATGATGATTCTGAATATTGTAGTAGGAATTTGCCTGTTTGCCTTTGGAATAAGACTCTGGCTAATGGCCGAAACTTTTCTTCAATCCTGAAGTAGGTTTGCCATAAAGCTCGACTTCAGGAAAATCCAGGTTGTAAAAAAGATAAGCGCCCAGCGCAGGTAGATGTAATAAAAATCAGAGGTGTCTTTAAACCGGGTTTCTTTAATCTCTGCTTTTTCGTATTCATTAATATGTTCAAACACAACCTTTAAGGCTTCGTTATCGGTAACGCGGAAAAACCGCCCCGAACCAATGCCGGCAATTTTACGCATGGTGGTTTCGTCAATCGTGTTTTCAACCATATTCGGTCTGCCAAAATAATCTTTACCAAATGGCACCATACCTTCGCGGCCAACAATAATCGTGTAGATTTTGATGTTATACGCTGCAGCTAATTCGGCTGCGGTTATCGGGTCTATATTACCCGCTGTGTTATCGCCATCACTAATCAGAATACAAACTTTTGATTTGGAGTCGGATTCGCGCATTCGGTTAGTTACCACAGCCATTGCCGAACCAATGGCGGTTCCGCGCGATTCAATCATGTCAAACGAAATATCATTGAGGTATGCGTTTAGCAAATCATAATCGGTGGTAAGCGGAGCAAGCGAAAATGCATCGCCCGAAAACACCACAATACCAATGCGATCCTGAATCCGGCCTTTAATAAAATCGCGGGCTACATTCTTAGCGGCTTCTAACCGGTTAGGTATAAAATCTTCAATCTGCATAGATTGCGAAATATCCACAGCCAGCATAATGTCTATGCCTTCCGACCATTGCTCTACTTTTTCGTTTGTTCGTTGTGGCCGTGCTAAAGCAACCAGAATCAGAATCAAAGCAATTGCAAAAATGGTTTCGGGCACAAATCGTAACCATGTGGCAGGCGAAGTTTTTACATCGCTTTTTATTAAGGCTACCGGAAGTTTCTGATTAAAATAATACCGAACGAGCCACCGGGTTAAAAACAGGAAAGGCACCGCTGCCAGCAGATAGAGAAACACAGGATTTTCCCACGTGAATCCCCGCCAGGTGGAGGCCATGAACCAATCAACCGAGTACCAAGGGGCTGTTATCTCATCCATGCTTTACCTCTTGTAATTTTTGATTGAATCGATTGATCGTGAATTCTTTTAATTGCTCGAAAGCAGAGAAATTTTCGGGTTGCAGACGGGCATAAATCATTCTGTCAACTGCTTGTAAGGCCTGTGTAAGTTCACCTTTTTCAAGTTCGCGGATTTCTTTGGATGTGAACTTAGTGTAGGGTTTTGAAGAAATATCTTCCATGTATTTTTTCCATATCGTTATGGAACGTTCGGCCACATCGGGTTGAAAAGCCTGATTTAACTTTTGTACAGATTGATCAAATGCAGAAAGAAACGAAGTGTGTTTAGCGTGTAATCGTTTTAGTACAAAGTGTTTTCTAATCCGTTTTCCAAATAATACCCACACTACAATAGCGGTTAGCAACAGAACACCGCCAACAATTAGTAGAACCGGATAATTTAAAATCCAGCTTACTTTGTTATATGCGGTGTTGGTTTTTAAGGGAAGCTGATTAATGGCCAGCGAATCGGGTAACGGCCCCACTAATGCACTAAAGAATAGTGTGTCGGGTTCGGTAAGGTAAACAAGCGAATCGCGTTTTTGAACCTGAAAAACAGGGACACGTAGCGTTTGCAACGAATCAATTTCAAAACTCACCAAGGTGTACTCTACACTATCGTAACTGATATTGTTTTGTGTTTTGGTAGGGACAAATTTTTTCGACTGAAACTCAAACGGGGCAAAACTAAAAGTTGAATCGGGAAACAATACCTGGTAATGACTGGGGTATTGCGCCACAACCGTATAGCGAATAGGTAAGCCTATGCGCACCGAGTCGCCCTCAAAACGGGCATGCACCTTAACCTCCTGTGCATAAGCGGCCTGAGCAATAAACAAAAGTATGAACTGAAGCCTACGCACTCTTTACTGATTTGTTTCTTACTTTAAATAAACGCAATAACCGGGGCACGTAGTCTTCTTCTGTAGAAAGCGAAAGAAAATTAACCTGATGTTTTTTACTGAAATTGATTAACGCCTGCTGTCGTTCACTGTGATGGTCTATCATTTTGCTGCGAAAATCACCAAAGGAAGAATTTACCCAGATTGTTTTCTTCGACTCTTTATCCAGAACAGGAATAGTACCCAGTTTAGGTAATTGTGTTTCACGCTTGTCGCTAATCTGAATCATTACCAGATCGTGCTTCCGTGCCAACGATTTTAGATGATGCTCATAACCCTCATCAATAAAATCAGAAATAAGAATAATAACACTTCTGCGTTTTATGGAATTGAGTGCAAAAGTAATTGCGCGGTTCAGGTTTGTTTTAGGCGAAACCGGAGTAAGGCGCTCAAGGCTGGCAATTATCTCGTATGCTTGCGCCATACCCTTTTTTGGTTTCAGAAATTTTTCGCGCGTATCCGAGTAGCAGATTAATCCTACCTGGCTGCTTTCTTTTGCGCCCGATAAGGCAAGCACACCACAAATTTCAGTGGCAATATCAAACTTGGTGCGTCCGCGGGTGCCAATAAACTGCGAAGCGCTTACGTCCAGAATAAAATAGATAGTTTGTTCTTTCTCTTCGCGGAAAGTTTTTACAAAGGTGCCGTGCCCTTTGGCCGACACATTCCAGTCTATCGTACGAATATCATCGCCATACTGGTAGGGCCGTACATCATCAAACTCTAACCCGGTACCTTTAAAGATAGAGCGGAAGTCGCCCTGCATCTGGCTGTTAATGGCCTTTCGGATTTGGATTTCATACTTACGTAGTTTTTTCAGCAGCGCTTTCACTCCGGCACGTTATTGGCGGCTCAAAAATAAGAATTATGACTAATTTCGCAGCCTGTTCATGGTGTAAGGTTAGCAACCTTTACTATCGGCAAACACGCGGCTGTTAACCCTAAAGTACTATGTGCCCAAAGAATAGTTTTATGGCGCTTATTTGTATGCTTGCCATGGCAGCCTGCAAAAAAGACACGGCCCCTGCGGGGGTACTTTCGCCTGCCGAATTTTCAAAGGTTCTGGTTGAAATTTACCTGGCAGAAGCCCGCATGAATAGCTCGGCTATTCCGCGCGATTCGGCTGCTTTGCTTTTTCTTCCGTTCGAAGAACGATTGTTTCAAAACCTTGAATTATCGGATAGCGTGGTGCGTAAAACGTACCAATATTATGTCGATAACCCCGAAGAACTGGAAAAAATTTACGACTCCGTAATTGATACGTTAAGTTTGCGCGAGAAAAAAATGCGCACCAAGCCGGGTGATAAATCAATAGAGAAATCAAAGCGAATCCAAAAGCCTGAGAATTAAGTGATGATTTTTCCGGATGAATTTGAGCGCAAGTTAGGGTTTGACCAGATACGAGATCGACTGCGCCAGTATTGTCTTGGGCCACTGGGCATCCGGCAGGTAGATGAAATGGCCTTTAGTTCTGATTTTGCTTTAGTGAAAGCACGGCTGGAACAGAATGCCGAGTTCAAACAAATATTGGAGAAAGCCGATGAGTTTCCGGCCACTCACTACTACGACACTTCCGTTTATTTTAAAACTGCAACTATAGACGGCAGCTTTCTGGAAGAAGAAGCCTTTCATCAAATCTTACTTTCGCTGCAAACTATTCTGGCGTGTACAAAATACCTGGCAACCAATAGCGAGGTATTGCCACAGCTTTATAAACTGGCCGAACCTGTAGCTATTTCGCCTGCTTTGGTTAAAACCATTGAATCTAAATTTGACGATCGCGGAATGATTCGCGATAACGCCAGTGTTGAGTTAGCCCACATTCGAAAACGCTTGCGCGAAGAACAAAATCGGGTAAAGCGATTGGCCGATCAGATTTTTAGAAAAGCAGTAGAACAAGGCTGGGTGCCCGAAGGTGCTATAATTACTATTCGCGATGGCCGCCCGGCTATTCCTATTCAGGCCGAACACAAAAGAAAATTGCAAGGCTTTATTCTGGATGAATCGGCCACAGGACAAACGGTTTTTATGGAACCTGCCGAAGTGCTGGATGCCAATAACGAAATACGCGATTTACTGCATGCTGACAGGCGAGAAGTAATTCGTATTCTTAGAGAACTTACCACCTTGTTGCGTCAACATCTGCCTTCTTTAGAATATGCGTATTATTTTTTAGGCGAGCTTGATTTTGCCAGAGCAAAAGCAAAGTTTTCGCTCGATATACGGGCTGAGTTACCGCAACTTAAACCGTATCCGTATTTAAACTGGATTCAGGCGCGGCATCCGCTTTTGTTTTTAAGCTTACGCGGAAAGCGGGAGGTTGTGCCACTTACTATAGACCTGACCGATGATAAACCTTTTTTGTTGGTCTCCGGGCCCAATGCCGGGGGCAAATCGGTTTGTTTAAAAACGGTGGGCCTGATTCAATACATGGCGCAATGTGGGTTGCTGGTTCCACTGCATGATAAATCAGCAATCGGAATTTTTAGAAAAATTTTTCTGGATATAGGCGATCAGCAGAGCCTTGAAAATGATTTGAGTACGTATAGTTCGCATCTGCAAAACATGGCCTTCTTTCTGCAGAACAGTAATGCGCAAACGCTGGTATTGTTAGATGAATTAGGCGCAGGCACCGATCCGAATTTTGGTGGAGGAATTGCCGAAGCTGTTTTGGATGGGTTACTGAATAATGGCGCATGGGGAGTGGCCACTACACATTATTATAATTTAAAGTTGTTTGCGGAAGCAAATCCTAAAATCCGAAACGGAGCTATGTTGTTCGATACCAAACAACTTGGTCCATTGTTTCAATTAGAGATTGGCAAACCCGGAAGCTCGTTTGCATTGGAGATAGCCCGCAAAACGGGGTTGCCTGCAAAAACAATTTCAAAAGCTGAAGAAATTATAGGCAAAGAACTTACTGGTTTAGAAACATTAATGAAAACCGTTGCCGATGAAAAAGCTGCTTTGGAAAAAAGACAGCGTGAGATCGCTTTGCGCGAAAAACAATTGCATGCAGCGGTAGAAAAATATGAATCACTTTCAGATGAATTAAGTGAAAAGAAGAAAGCGATACTGGAGAAGGCAAAACTGGAAGCTTCTAACTTATTAAAAGAAACTAACCGCGAGATTGAGAAGACAATCCGCCACATAAAAGAGAATAAGGCCGAGAAAAAGGAAACTAAAAAAGTGCGTGAGGGTTTGCAAGATCTGGTGGAGAAAGTAAAACTTCCGGCTAAACAAATTCAATCCACTGATAAAATAGAAGTAGGCGATAGCGTGCGGTTGATCGGGCAGGAGGTAAGCGGCAAAGTTATTTCTATTAAAGAAAATGTGGCGTTGGTAGAATTTGGCAGCCTGCGTAGTTCAGTAAAATTAAAGCAACTGATTCGCAGCGACCAGGCTCTGCAACACCCCACCACTGTAAAAGCAAGGGCTTTGGGTGTGGATGTGATGAAGAAACAATCGCAGTTTGTAAGTACGCTTGACATTCGCGGCAAGCGGGTGGAAGAAGTAAATGCCGTGTTAGATCAGTTCTTAGACGATGCGATTTTACTAGGCCATGCCGAAGTAAAAATTTTACATGGCAAAGGCGAAGGCGTGTTGCGCAAAGTAGTGCGCGATCGCCTCAAGGCAACGAAAGGAGTTGCTTCGTTTGCCGATGAGCATGTGGATAGAGGTGGTGATGGGATTACGGTAGTGGTACTAAAATAAAAAAGCCCCGATGTATCGGGGCTTTAAATCTAATTTTTTGAACAATTAAAGTACAAAAGTAAAAATCCAGGGGCCTTGCACCTGTTCAGTTTTTGCATTGTAACCATCACCATTATACTGAAAGGTTAGTGTTAAGGTAGATTCAGTTACTGTGTAAGTCATTGCCAACCCTTCTGGTAATTCAGCAGCACCTTTGTCTCTTACGATCTGCGTTTCGACAGCCGAGCCAAATTCCCAAATCCCACTGGCTTTCCATGGACTAAGTGTAGGTCTTGCTGTTGTTGTATATGAAAAAGGAGGATTTCCTTTGGTTCCACCTAAAACAAGTTGAAACCCAGTATAGTTTGCTGTCTGATCTTCACCATCACGACTAACGGTACTCACTTTCCACGTTTTAGCAAGTTTAGCAAACTGCACATCAGCAATAGGCTCTGGGTCTGAACCTTTGGATTTACACCCCATATATGTACTTAGCGCCACCGCCACGGCCAGAAAAGAAATTACTCTCAGAATTTTCATGCTTTGGATGTTAAAATCAGTCTTAAACATAGTAAAAAGGGCTTGGTTTAAAAAACGGGTTTTTTGTCAAAAACCTTAATTCTGTATTTAATCGCGGCTTATTCCGGTTTGTAACCGCTACTTATAGTCTAAAATATCCAGTTTAACGGCTGTGGCTGGGTATTCATGTTCCTGGTTGCTGGCAATAATTACCATGGTTTCAGCAGAAATACCGGCCAGATGTTGTTGGTACCAGGCAATGGCTTTTTTATCCAGATTGGTGGTGGGTTCATCCAGAAACAGAAATTCTGTTTGCGAATAAAATGCGAGGCCAAGTTTTAACCGTTGCCGCATGCCCGAAGAAAAATTAGCAATGGTTTTATCGTGCGCATGGCTCAGCTCAAATAATTCGAGCAATTCCTGTGTATTTTTTTGGTGGCGTGGTTTTTTAAAGTGAAAATGAAAGTCCACCATTTCGGTAAGGGTAAACTCATCAATTAATTCCAGATATGGGGTGGCAATTGCTACATGTTTAAACACCTCATCGGCCGTAATAATGGTATTGTTAATACTGTATGATAGCTCGCCTTTGCTGGGTAGCATCTGTCCCCATAAAATCTGCAGCAAGGTAGATTTACCTGAGCCATTGGGGCCAACAATGGCATACCGGTTTTCGGTAAACTGAAAATTGAGGTTTTTAAAAATCCACTCGCGGTTAAACCGCTTGCTCAGATCTTTGGCCTCAATCTTCATCCAGTGTTGCGTTAGTGGCAAACCCTTTCATTACTCCGCGTTCGCTGGTGCGGATAAAATCAATGATATAATCGCGCTCGGGGCTTGGTGCCAGTTCTTTCTCTACCTGGTCTAATGCTCTTGTACTGTTCAGTCCTCTTAAGAAAATAATTCTATAGGCTTCCTGAATGTCGTTTATCTTTTCTGCAGAAAATCCTCTTCTTTTTAAGCCAACGGTATTTACACCGGCATACGATAATGGCTCGCGTGCAGCTTTGGTATAAGGAGGTACATCTTTGCGTACCAGCGAACCTCCGCCTATGTAGGCATGCGCACCAATTTTAGAAAATTGTTGTACTGCGCAAGCTCCGCCAAAAATGGCATAATCATCAATAATTACGTGGCCGGCTAGCTGCACGGTATTGCCAAGGATACAATAATTTCCAATAATACAATCGTGGCCAATGTGGGCATAGGCCATAATCAGGCAGTTGCTTCCAATAACAGTTTTGAATTTATCAACCGTGCCGCGGTTAATAGTTACACACTCGCGTATGGTAGTGTTATCGCCAATTTCGGTGGTGGTAATTTCGCCTTTAAATTTCAGGTCTTGAGGTTCGCCCGAAACCACTGCCCCCGGGTATATTTTGCAATTTTTACCAATGCGGGCACCCTCCATAATGGTAACATTGGGGCCAATCCAGGTGCCATCGCCAATTATGGTATTTTTTTGTACGGTAGCGAAAGGCTCAATTACAACATTGTTGCCGATTTGAGCTTCGGGGTGAACATTACTTAACGGGTACTTACTCATGAATCTTTTCTAACGATACTGGCTGTCATGGAGCCTTCACAAACCAAACTGTTGCCCACATAGCCACGGCCATACATCTTAGCAATACCACGTTTGATAGGTGCAATCAAATCGCACTGAATCACAAGTGTATCGCCTGGCAAAACCATTTTCCGAAACCGGAAGTTTTCAATACCTAAAAAATAAGTCCAGTAATTTTCAGGATCGGGTACGGTATTGAGTACCAGAATACCTCCGGTTTGCACCATGGCTTCAACCTGAAGTACGCCTGGCATTACCGGGTTGCCCGGAAAGTGGCCTTGAAAGTAGGGCTCGTTATACGTTACGTTTTTAACGCAGGCAACGGTTTCATTATCGAGGTAAATTACTTTATCGATAAGCAGGAATGGATAGCGGTGTGGAAGCGTTCCGGTAATTTTATTAATGTCCATTACCGGAGGAAGATTGGGGTTGTATTTAGGGCGCCCTTTCTTGTCGTCTTCCTGCATTAGTTTTTTGAGCTTACGCGCAAAAGCCACATTTGCGGCATGCCCCGGGCGCGCAGCCAGAATCTGGGCTTTCAACGGTCGGCCGGCCAGCGCCAGATCTCCGATTATATCCAGCAGTTTATGGCGGGCAGGTTCGTTATTGTAACGAAGTTCTATGTTATTGAGAATGCCTTCTTTCTTTACTTCTACACGCGGCTTGCCCAACATTTTGGCAATGTTTTCCAATTCGTGGTTTTCAACAACCCGATCTACAATTACAATGGCATTGTTCAAATCGCCACCGCGAATCAGATTGTTTTTATACAACATCTCTAACTCGTGCAGAAAGCAGAAGGTACGGCACGATGCAATTTCTTTTTCGAACTGACGAATGTTGGTGATTGATGCATGCTGACTGCCCAACACAGGGGAGTTGTAATCGATCATTACCGTTACGCGGTAATCATCTAAAGGCAAGGCGGCAATTTCTACATTACGGGCTGCTTCGCGGTAGAAGATACTATCCTGTACCTCGTAAAAATCGCGCAACGCATTTTGTTCTTCTGCTTCAGCCTCTTTTAGAATATTTACAAACTGAATAGAACTTCCGTCCATGATGGGAGCTTCGGGGCCATCCAGTTGAATAAGTACATTATCTATTTCAAGGCCAACAAGGGCGGCCAGGGTGTGCTCAATAGTGCTTACGCGGGCACCACTTTGTTCAATGGTTGTTCCGCGCGATACGTCTACCACGCGATCGCAATCGGCATCAATTATGGGCATGCCGGGTAAATCGATGCGTTGAAATTTTATACCGTGGTTGGGTTTTGCCGGCAAGAAGGTCATGTTGGTTTGCACCCCGGTGTGCAAGCCCACTCCCGAAAGGGTTACGGACTTCTTGATAGTCTGCTGTTTGTGATTTAACCTCATAGCCTAAAAGTGCGCAAATTTAACGGGTTGGGTACCCATTACCAAACCCTTGGGCCGTTCATTGCCCATTGCCCGAAGCTGTTTCGGCAGGAGTAACTGCGGCCATTTTCTTCTCCAGATCGCGCAGCCGGTCGTTTAATTCTGGTAACCGCTTAAAAACCGCATACGAGCGGAAATAGTCTTTAATTTCAAAAGCAGGGTAGCCCAAAATCTGCTGGCCCTCTTCTTTTACTGATTTTGAAATACCCGCCTGTGCCCCAATCTGCGTTCGGTTTGCAATTACCAGATGGCCGGCAATACCAACCTGTCCGGCAATCATCGAGTTTTCGCCCACTTTTGTAGATCCGGAAATTCCCGCCTGAGCTGCTATTACCGTGTTTTTACCTACTTCAACGTTATGGGCAATCTGAATCAGGTTGTCCAGTTTTACACCCTGGCGGATAATGGTAGAATCGCCAAACATAGTAGCGCAATCAATTACTGTATTGGCACCAATGGTTACGTTATCTTCAATTAATACATTGCCCAGTTGGGGAATAGTTTTGTAAGAGCCATCTTCCTGAGGCGCAAATCCAAATCCATCGCTTCCAATAACTGTACCGGCATGAATTACACAATTGTTTCCGATGCGCGAGCCGGCATAAATTTTTACGTTCGGATGTAAAATGGTGTTGTTACCAATTATGGTATTATCCCCAATAAAAACATGGGGGTAAATTTTTACGTTATCCCCAATCTTTACCTGGCTTCCTATATACGAGAATGCGCCTCTGTAAATATTTTTTCCTGCAGTGGCGGTTTCACTTTGAAAAGATGGTTGTTCAATGCCACTTTTCTGAAACGAAATAAGTTTATGATACTCTTCCAGTAATGCTGTAAAACTGGAGTATGGGTCATCGACCAGAATAAGGGCGGTGGTTAACTCTTTTCTGGGGATAAAATCTCTTTTAACAATTACCGCACTGGCTTGTGTGGTGTAAATAAAATGCTCGTATTTCGGGTTAGAGAGAAACGCAACCTGACCTTTTCTGGCATCCTGAATTTTCGCAAGCATCGAAATTTTTTCCGATGCATCTCCTTTCACTTCACCGCCCAGCATGGTTGCAATTTGCGCAATGCTAAACTCCATAGATTGATTTGCTTGTTACGAACAGTTTGTATTTATGAGAATGTAAGCCTTTACAAAGATATGTTTTTGGGCCAGCATAAATAGTTTTTTTCAACGATTTTGCTAATTGCTTTTATACTGGGTAAATCAGAAGCGTGGGCAATATCCAGTACATCTCCGTTTCGGGTAAGAATGTTTATTGATTTACCCCCCGAAATATAGGCTTCGTTACTTACGGTTCCATACGAGTACAGATATTGAGTATCCTTTTGAAGCACACCAAACACCTGACTAATTTCCTGCCGTACTTTTACTACTTCGCTTTTTTTAATTGGGTTAGCCGAAATCACAATCTGAAACAGTTCGCGTTGCAGCAACCGGTTACATAAACCCGAAAGGATTGCATCGGGAAGGTTGCGCCAAAGTTTAATGGCTCCCCATATATCGTGATCATCCAGTTGCCCGAACAAATCGAGCAATTCTTTATCGTTTGTAAAATCTTCAATACGATAATCCTTTTTAAGCAAACAGGTAAGGGCTTCGCTGGCAGGCAGATATTCTCCGGCCTGCAACAGGTATTGTGCCCGCTTTATAATGTTAACCAACATTCGCTCTGCGCTTAATGCCGTTTTATGCAGGTACACCTGCCAATACATGAGCCTGCGCGCGTGTAAAAAATTTTCGATACTATAAATTCCTTTTTCCTCTACTACTAATTGATCATTGTGTACATTTAGCATAGCCACAATCCGATCTACTCCTATAGTGCCCTCCATTACGCCTGTAAAAAAACTATCGCGGGTCAGATAGTCCAGACGATCGATATCCAATTGGCTGCTTACCAGTTGGTGAAAGAACTTACGCGGATAGCTGTTTCTGAAAAACTGCAAGGCAAGATCCAGTGCTCCGTTAAAGCGGGTATTTAATTCCCGCATAAACAGGTATGAAATACTTTCGTGATTAACTTCTTTTAATAAAGTTTCTTCCAGGGCGTGCGAAAAAGGGCCATGCCCTATGTCGTGCAGTAAAATGGCAATCTGGGCTGCTTCTGCCTCTGCATCAGAAATTTCAACACCTTTTTGTTGAAGCGTTTTTAAGACCCGGCCCATCAGGTGCATGGCGCCTAATGCATGGTGAAAACGGGTGTGGTGTGCACCGGGATAAACCAGATCGCTTAACCCCAATTGTTTAATGTAACGCAGGCGTTGGAAATACGGGTGTTGTATCAAATCGTAAATTAACTCGCCAGGTATAGCGATAAAACCGTAAACCGGATCGTTAATGATTTTCTTTTTGTTCAAGCTGACAGCCTTAGATTACATTATATCGTTTAACTTAGAAAGTTTTTACGATATACCTCATGCAAAGATATAGCATTTTATGGGCTGACGATGAGATTGATTTGCTCAAACCACACATTTTGTTTCTGCAACAACGCGGATACGACATTACTCCTGTAAACAATGGTGCCGAGGCTGTGGAATTAAGTGAGGCACGCCACTTCGATGTTGTGTTTCTGGACGAACATATGCCCGGTATGTCGGGCCTGGAAGCACTGGCCCAGATCAAAAACAATAAGCCCAATCTGCCCATAGTAATGATTACCAAAAACGAAGAAGAGCAGATAATGGAAGAGGCAATAGGAGCTAAGATTGACGATTACCTGATTAAGCCCATTAATCCAAGTCAGATTCTGTTGTCTATCAAAAAGATTTTAGATAACAAGCGTCTGGTAATTGAGAAAACAAATTCAAGCTATCAGCAGGAGTTCAGAAAAATAAGCATGGCTTTTCTGGATGATATGAACCACGAGCAATGGGCCGACATCTATAAAAAACTGGTGTTTTGGGAATTGCAGATGGAGGAAGCGGATAACCGGGATATGGGAGAAGTATTAGAGATGCAGAAGGTAGAGGCAAACGTAAACTTCTGCCGGTTTATAAAACGTAACTATGAAAACTGGCTAAACAATCCGAATGCCGATAAGCCTTTGCTCTCGCATCAGTTGATGAAGAAGAAAGTTTTTCCTGAACTCAAGAGCGGAACGCCTTGTTTTTTTGTGTTGATCGATAATCTGCGGTGGGATCAATGGAAAGTTATTGAGCCTGTGTTGAATGAATATTTCAATATCGAACAAGAAGAATCATATTATTCTATTTTGCCCACCACTACTGCCTATGCCCGCAATGCTATCTTTTCGGGCCTTATGCCTTCTGAAATGGCCAAGACGCATCCCGATCTGTGGGTGGGTGAAGATGAAGATGAATCGAAGAATAATTTTGAAGATGATTTTCTGGCGAAACAAGTGCGCAAGAATAATCTGAACATAAAATTCTCTTACAATAAAATTAAGAAACTCGAAGAAGGCCGCGACCTGGCTGATTCGATCAACAATCTGTTTCATAACGATCTGAACGTAATCGTATACAATTTTGTGGATATGCTTTCGCATGCCCGTACCGATATGGCTATGATTCGTGAGCTGGCGCCCGATGAAGCAGCCTATCGGTCCATTACAAAATCGTGGTTTATGCACTCGCCTTTGTTTGATATTTTGAGAAAAATATCAGAGAAGAAAGTGAAACTGATTATTACCACCGATCATGGTACAGTTCGCGTAAAGCGACCATTTAAAATTGTGGGCGATAGGAGCGTAAACTCCAATCTGCGTTACAAACAAGGTAAAAACCTGGGATTTGAAGGTGATAAGATTTTTGAAGCGGCTAAGCCAGAGCGTTTTTTTCTTCCCAAAACCAACGTTTCTACAGCCTATGTTTTTGCTACCGAAGATCAGTTTTTCGCGTATCCCAATAATTACAACTACTACGTTAATTTTTATAAAGACACATTTCAGCATGGCGGGGTAAGCCTGGAAGAGGTAATCATTCCATATATTTTGCTATCTTCGAAAAATGCCTGACGATTGGAAGAAGTGTAGTAAACCTGTAACCCTATCATCGTTGCCAGAAACGGCCGATGAATTGCTTAAAGCGGGTGCAGCATTTACCGTTTGGACTTTGCAGGGGGAGATGGGAAGTGGTAAAACCACCTTAGTTAAATCCATTGTAAAGCAGCTGGGCCTTACTGATTTGGTAACAAGCCCAACGTTTTCAATTGTAAATGAATATGGACGAGCTGAGAACCAGGTTTATCATTTTGATTTTTACCGGCTGAAACGCGATACAGAGGCACTTGATTTGGGTTTTGAAGAGTACCTGGCTTCAGGTCATTTGTGTTTGATTGAGTGGGCCGAGAAGGTGATTACCTTTTTGCCTTCGCAAAGATTTGAAGTACGAATAGATACCGTTAATGAAAATACCAGAGAGATTTATTTCCGTGTGCAGCCATGAGTGAAAAGAAGAAAACGGGTTTTGAAGCCCTTGCTAAATCGGAATTGTATCCGCAAGAGCAATTAATGCCAGTTAAAAAATCGAAACGATCTTTTTTTATAGGATTACCCCGCGAAGTTTCTTTGCAGGAAAATCGGATCAGTTTAACGCCCGATGCAGTGGCGTTACTGGTAAATAATGGCCATGAAGTTTTGGTAGAAACAATGGCTGGCGAAGGCTCAAAGTTTTCGGATAAACAATACAGCGAAGCCGGAGCCAAAATTGTTTATTCGGCAGAGGAAGTTTATAAAGCGGATTTCATTCTTAAGATTGAACCACCAACCCTGGAAGAACTGGAGCACTTTCGCCCCGGGCAAACGCTCATATCAGCCCTGCAAATGGGAAATCTGAAACAAGAGTGTATTAATGCGTTGCTGAAGAAACGGGTTACCGCGTTGGCCTATGAATTTATTGAGGACAAAGTTGGAAGTATGCCTATTGTACGGGCCATGAGCGAAATAGCAGGAAGCACCGTGATGTTAATAGCAGCAGAATACCTGAGTACCGTTAATAAAGGGAAAGGAATTATTTTGGGTGGTATAACCGGAGTGCCTCCTACCAAAGTAGTAATAATTGGAGCAGGTACAGTGGCAGAATATGCAGCCCGGGCAGCGTTGAGTCTGGGTGCCGAGATTCAGGTATTTGATAACCATTTGTATAAACTGCGCAGAATAAAACACACGCTGGGGCATCAGTTTTATACTTCTACAATCGATACGATTACACTAAGCGAGAGCCTGCAAAATGCAGATGTGGTAATTGGTGCACTGCGGGCCGAAAAGGGAAAAGTGCGGCACGTGGTATCGGAAGAGATGGTAAAAAAGATGAAACCCGATTCTTTAATAATCGATTTAAGTATCGATCAGGGTGGGTGTATCGAAACCTCAGAAACTACAACGCTTAACCGACCTGTATTTAGGAAACACGACATCATTCATTACTGTGTACCCAATGTGGCTTCGCGTGTGGCTACCACAGCTACAACCGCGCTAAGTAATATTTTTACTCCCACTATTTTGCGTGCAGCCGAAGAAGGTGGTGTGGAGGAAATGATTTTCTCGCACAAGTGGTTTATGAAAGGAGTGTATACCTATAAAGGGGCACTTACAAACGAAACAATAGCGCGAAAGTTTGGTATGAAATTTAAAAATATTGAATTGATATTAGCCATTAGAGTGTAAATATGCTTTTATGAAGATCTCTTTAATAGTGCTGTTAGCTGTTTTTTGTTTACATAACGTTTGGGGTCAATCCAGTGTGCCCACTCAAATAAGAGCGCAGTGGACGATGGACCGATTGACAGATGTAAATGGATTAGGTAATTCAGATTTGTTATACGGCATCCCTATGCAACCCGGTACTGTGGTGGGTAATGTGTATGCCGATAAAAAATGGAATAAGACTACTATACTATTAAATGAATCGGATAATTTACTTGAAGGATATTGGCTGAAGTATAACCTGCAGGAACAAACGGTTGAAGTTAAAACCTCAACCGGTGTAAAGATTATAGATGGGGCGAGAATCAGAAGTATGGTATGGATTGATTCGCTAACCAAAGAGACGCATTATTTTATAAGTTCAACTCCGTACACCTACCAGGGCACGAAATTAACAGGCCTGCTGGAAGTATTGGTCGATGGGACTACTCCTTTGTTTAAGTACTATAGAATTTCGATTATAAAGCCTACCTATAATGTGGCTATGGGGTCGGGGAGCAAAGACATCAAAATTCTGATTAACGAAACTTACTTCGGAAAGAAGGGAGACGAGCTTATTCAGATTAAATCGGGTAAGGATTTGAGTTTAATACCTGAAATTACCAACGAAGTGGATAACCACATAAAGGCAAATAAGTTGTCTCCAAAAAAAGAGCCTGACCTGATAAGGATATTTGAATTTATGAATAAAGGTTCGCGCTAAGCTTATCGTTTTAGTAACCCAAGCAGCCTTACGTTCAAGAATTATTCATGACTTAGCTGTTATAAATTTTTCAGCGCGTCCTCATAAGACTTTATCTTAGCTTCTGCATCCGCTTTCTTTTTGCGTTCTGTCTCAATTACGGCTGGGGGTGCTCCGGCTACAAATTTCTCGTTCGAAAGTTTTTTATCTACGCTGGCCAGGAACCCACGCAAATAAGTAATTTCCTTTTCAAGCGATTCTTTTTCCTTTTCAACATCTATCTTTCCTTCCATAGGAACGATGTATTCGGTAGTTCCAACCAGAAATGAAATACCCGAAGGTTTAATAACGCCCGTAGTAACCTCATTAATATTACCCAGTTTCTTAATGATAGGCCAAAACTCTTTAATGGTTGGCTGCTGACAATAAATGGAGAGTACTTCTTTTGGAGAAATTCCCTTTGCGTTGCGGGCGTTACGTAATTGTGTAATTACTTCAAATGCAGTTGTGCCTTCAATTAACAAAGCATCATTTGTAGTGCCTGATTTTGGCCACGATGCAATAATAATATTCTCGTTTTGTGTACGCGGTTTAAGTTCGCTCCATAACTCTTCTGTTATAAACGGCATAAACGGATGCAAAACTTTTAATACAGACTCAAACAACGAAACGGTTTTGTGATAAGTGATGCTATCAATGGGTTTACCAAACTCTGGTTTGATCATTTCTAAATACCAGGCGCAGAAGTCGTTCCAGATTAATTTATAAACGCTGAGTAAGGCATCGGACATTCTGAATTTAGCAAAATGGTCGGTTAACTCAATCAGCGATTGATTAAACTTTGATTCAGACCACTCAACAGCAGTTTTGCATTCTTGTGGTTGAGGTAACGTTTCATCTACCTCCCAGCCTTTAACAAGCCTGAATGCATTCCATATTTTGTTGGCAAAATTGCGTCCTTGCTCAACCAACTTCTCATCGTACAACAAATCGTTTCCGGCCGGAGAGCTAAACAACATACCCGTGCGAACCGCATCGGCTCCGTAGTTGGAAATTAGTTCCAATGGATCGGGTGAATTACCGAGCGATTTAGACATTTTTCTTCCCTGTTTATCGCGCACAATACCGGTTAGGTATACATTCTCAAATGGTTTTTTATCCATGTACTCATATCCTGCAATAATCATTCGCGCTACCCAGAAAAATAAAATTTCAGGTGCTGTTACCAACACCTGAGTGGGGTAGAAGTAATCCAACTCAATATTTTTGCCTGCCGTAATTTTTCCGGTTTTTTTATCGAAATACTGATCATTAAATCCTTTAAATACTTCAATCGGCCAAAGCCAACTGGATGCCCAGGTATCCAGTACATCGGGATCTTGTGTTAATTTTGATTGCCGATTTCCAAATTTTGTTTGATAGGTTTGGTTGGCCTCTTCTTCATTTTCGGCAACCACAACATTACCGGCTTCATCGTACCAGGCTGGTATGCGGTGCCCCCACCACAACTGGCGCGAGATACACCAATCGCGCACGTTTTCCATCCAATGCCGATAGGTGTTTTTAAACTTGGCCGGGTGTAGCTTAATATCATCGGTTTCTACCGCCTGATATGCTTTGCGCGAAATGTCTTTCATTTTCACAAACCATTGCAGCGATAGTTTAGGCTCTACTACAGAGTTGGTTCTTTCCGACCGGCCAATGCGTGTAATAAATTCTTCTTCCTTTATCAGATGGCCGGCTTCGCGTAGGTCTTTTACAATTTCTTTGCGAACAACAAACCGATCTTTGCCTACAAAAGCGGGTAATTCACATTTTTCATTAAGGGTACCGTCATCGTTAATTGTATCAATTACCGGCAGATTATGGCGCAATCCTATTTCGTAGTCGTTTACATCATGGGCGGGTGTAACTTTCAGGCAACCGGTTCCAAATGTTTTGTCTACATAGTCATCGGCAATAACCGGAATTTCGCGGTTAATGAATGGTACCAATACTTTTTTCCCAATCAGATTCTTATAACGTTCATCGGTTGGGTTTACGGCAATTGCTACATCGCCCATAATGGTTTCGGGTCGTTGCGTGGCAATTGTAATCCAATCTGAAGTACCTTTAATCTGATAGCGAACAGAATACAGCATGGATTTTTCGCCATCTTCTTTATAAAGAACTTCTTCGTTTGATAAGGCGGTTTTGGCTTCGCAATCCCAGTTGATCATGCGCAACCCACGATAGATGTAACCCTTGTTATAGAGATCTACAAATACCCGTATTACGGCCTTGTAATAATCGGCATCCATGGTAAAGGAAGTACGGTCCCAATCGCACGATGCACCTAACTTCTTGAGCTGTTCCAGTATAATACCGCCATATTTTTCCTTCCATTCCCAGGCATATGTTAAAAATTCATCGCGCGTTAGCTGCGATTTTTTAATGCCTTTTTCGCGTAACATAGCAACTACCCGTGCTTCGGTTGCAATAGAGGCATGATCGGTACCCGGAACCCAGCAGGCTTCTTTCCCTTCCATACGGGCTTTACGAATTAGCACATCCTGAATGGTGTTATTGAGCATATGGCCCATGTGCAAAACCCCGGTTACATTTGGAGGTGGTATTACAATACAGAATGGTTCTTTTGCTTCATTGGGTTTTGCATGAAAAAAACCGGCCTTTAGCCACTGCTGGTACCATTTATCTTCAACTTCAGCCGGGTTATATTTTGTGGGAAGTGCCATAAAACAGAAAAAATGCAATTTATAAGTCGGCAAAAATAATGAAAAGAGAGCCAATGTGTGCAGGTTAACTATTCTGGAAATTCGCCAGGCAAAGAGAATTTGTATGTTTACAAGGCAAACGGCAACCTAAAATGAATAACCCTGTCTTGTTAGAAGCCCCCAAGTCTGATCAAATTGAATGGAAGCAACTCTGGAGTCTTGCTGCCTTGTATGGCTCAATTGTAATTGGCTGGATTGCCTACCACAACTACCAACCCAAACTTCTTAATCAGTTTAACTTTACTGAATTTGCATTTGCTTTGGTACTAGCACAAAGCATTATACTTGTACTAACGCCTCCTATTGCTGGCAAAATCGGAGACCGGTTTAGGTTTAAAGATGGCCACCGCATTCCCATTATCTCTTCTGGGATCAGTTTCGCTGCCATGATTTTTATGGCAGTAGCGTTTACGTTGTTTAGTAACCCTGGTGAAATATTTAAGTGGATTTTACCGGTATTAATTGTGTTGTGGCTGGTATCCATGAGTATCTTCACCAGTCCCGCACTCTCCACACTGGAATTATTTACGCCAATCGATAAACTACCGCGGGCTATGGCTATTCTTACCATTGTGGCTAATCTGATTTATTCATTAGAACCCGTAATTGTAGATTTAATAGATTACTTAGGTGCTCCCGTTACGTTTATGCTTGGGGGTGTAATTACGTTTGCATCGGGCTATGCGCTAAAGAAAAATTCGCTGAGCTTATTTAATAGTAAGGGCCAGCAACCGCGTGCCGAAATACGGTTTGACACACAACGATCTGATTATTTTTTCATCTTATTTATGGGCATGGCGCTGGGACTCACCACCACGCTTCTGTTCAATTATTTGCCCGATTTACTTCAGGTTAATCTGGCTAACATAATTACCTGGGAAGGAAAATGGATATTAGTAAGTGTCTTGTTTATTACTGCGGTGTTATCGCTACCGGCCAGTGATTTCATAAACAAGATTGGTACGCACAAATCATTTTGGTTGAGTTTTCTGACTAACTCAGTAGCCTTAGCATTACTTTTCGTTACCGGATCAGGCTGGTTAACTATCGTTATCCTTTTGGTGTACACGGCTTCGTTCACCGTACTATCCGTAAGCTCGTTACCCCTGGCTATAGAGAAAGCTAATTATTACGAAAAGGTTTTTTGTGTAGGTATTTTCTTTAGCGGAGTTGCCTTACCGGATGGGATCGTAGAAGTATTTCAGGCTATGAACGCTTAATGATCGGCTAACATTCTAATACGCCAGTTAGCCGGGTAAAGATTGTTGGTTCTGTTTCCCAGATGATTTACCCAGCCCAGGTTATTGTTCTGGTAGCGGATTAATCCAAATCCTTTCAACCCTTCGCTTAGCAATAACGTGTCTTTTCTTAGATATGCAATGGCCTCGGCTTCATTCAGATCTGAAATATGAAAATGGGTGCTTTGAATAGCATGCGATAAAGCAAACGCATGTTCCGGTATTAGTTTGTCGTGTTTGAGTTGCGCAATCGCTGTTCCTTTTCCAATAGGAAACAAATGTTTACTAATCCATTCTGCTTCGGTAAACATAGTTTCAGAGATTTGAATAATCAACTCCTCTTGCTGAATCCAGCGAAACAATTCAGGAGTTGTTATCCATGGCTTTAGCCTGTCAACAATCTTAGCTGGTAGTGTGTTGAATTTTCCGGTTGGTTTAATTTTTATCTTTTCTGTGTTTTCTTTTTTTCTCATTACTGAGATAAAAAAACCCTCGCCCTTAGCCTGGTGTGGGTAAAACCGGTAACCCTGTACCTTGTTTAGGTTAACCGACTCAATTCCCCAGTCCGGGTTCAGATTTAACGAAATAAACTCAACAGCATGTTCAGATGAGAAAGAGTTTAAATTTTCTTCATTCTCTTTTGGGTTAAACGTACACGTGCTGAAGATTAGTAAACCATTCTCTTTTAAAGCAGGCCAGATATCATTTAAAATTCTTTGTTGCCGGTGTGCGCATAAGGTTACATGTTCTTCCGACCAATGTTCACCTGCCTCAGGATCTTTTCGAAACAAGCCTTCGCCCGAACAGGGTGCATCTACCACAATAATATCAAAGTATCCGGTAAGCTGTTTAAAAGCCGATGGGTCTGAGTTAGTTACGATTACATTTGAATGCCCCCACTTCTGAACATTCTCCCATAAAATCTGAGCACGTGCTCTGATTGCATCGTTACTGATAAGCAACGAGTCGGCTGACAGCAAACTAAGCAAATGAGTTGATTTGCCTCCGGGAGCCGCGCATAAATCTAACACGCGAAGCGGTTTACTTACATCAACAGTTTGTAATATAGCTTGTTCAAGAAAAAGAGAACTAGCTTCCTGAACGTAATATGCCCCTGCATGAAACGATGGATCTAATGTAAAAACGGGTCTTGATTCCAGGTAAAAACCAAGCTTACTCCAGGGTACTGGGGGTAAATCGGGTTTTGAAAATTTAGCAGGATTAATCCGAATGGTTACAGGGGCAGCGTGTTGATGCGCTTGCACAAACGCATTCCAATCATTGCCAAGCGTAGCCTTCATCCGATCTGCAAATACCGGAGGGAATTGAATTGGAAGTTTACCAGAACCCATTCTAACAATCAAAGAAGTCAAGTAAAGTAAAAATTTTAAATTAATTTCGACTTCAAGAAACATTATCCTGATAAATGCAGATTACAGCTAATAATCCTGAGCTAACGAGTTGGGTTGAAGTTCCACCCGGTTCTGATTTTCCAATTCAGAATTTGCCCTTTGGAATTTTTAAAACCCGATACCTGAGTGCAGTAGCCGGTGTGGCCATTGGCAATTATGTACTTGATCTGGTGTATTTGCATGAGAATGGATTTTTGGATGGTTTGGGATTGCCCGCTGGAATCTTTAATCAAAAATATCTTAACAACTTTATTGCGCTGGGAAGAAAACCAGCCCGGGCTGTACGTAATCGAATTGCGGAGTTGCTGAGTGTAGGTGTAGATGACCTTCAACGAAATGTAGCCGCACGCGAAATTGCATTAATACCGATGAGTGAAGTACAAATGCAAATGCCTGTTTTTATTCCGAATTATACCGATTTCTACAGTAGCGAAGAACACGCCACTAATGTGGGTAGTATGTTCAGAGATCCAAAGAATGCATTGCTTCCTAACTGGAAACACTTGCCGGTTGGGTATCATGGCCGCGCTTCTTCAATTGTAGCATCGGGCACAAACATCCACCGGCCAAAGGGCCAGATTAAACTTCAGGAGTCTGAGTTTCCGGTGTATTGCCCATCGCTTAAACTGGATTTTGAACTGGAGCTTGCGTTTATAACCTGTAAGGAAAATTCACTCGGTACACACATTACAACCAATGAAGCAGAAGACTACATCTTTGGTTTTGTTTTATTTAACGACTGGAGCGCGCGCGATATTCAGCAATGGGAATATGTACCCTTAGGCCCATTTCTTGGAAAGAATTTTGGATCAACCCTTTCGCCCTGGGTTGTAACCTTAGATGCATTGGAACCCTTTCGGGTAAAAGGGCCTGAACAATTTCCGCATGTGTTACCCTATCTGGCTGTTGAAGGAAATAAAAATTTTGATGTTAACCTCGAGGTGTTGATTCAACCAGACAAAGGCGAAGCTACTACCGTTTGCCGATCTAATGCAAAATATTTGTACTGGAATGTAAACCAACAACTCGCGCATCATACTACAAACGGGTGCAATATTCAGGTGGGCGATTTATATGCTTCAGGTACTATCAGCGGACCATCACCCGGTTCATTTGGTTCTTTACTGGAATTAAACTGGAATGGCCAGCGTCCTTTACAGTTGGCGAATGGCGAGCACAGAAAATTTCTGGAAGACGGAGATACCGTAATAATAAAGGGGTATGCAGAGAAGGCTGGCGTACGAATAGGGTTTGGATCGTGTGTAGGTAAAATTTTACCAGCATTATGAAAAGGGTGGCGGGATTGATATTGCTGGTACTACTCACCACTGTTAATGCTTACCTGATTGCTAACCCTAATCTGCTCGGCAAGTTAGGGTTCATCATTTTTAAGTATAGCTTCTTGCGTACTTTTCCGCGGGCCTGGATTACGGTTGCGGTAGTAGTAGCAACGGTTTTATTGATTACAGAAGCAGTAGTTTGGCTTAATGCCCGGCACGTACTATCGCGCAAAGTGGTTGTTTCTGTTTTGATTGGTATGGTATTGCTGTTTGTATTTGTGTTGATTAAAACTGCAATTGATTTTCAAGGTTGGTCGTACAGTCATGCGGGAAATAAACTCAGGTATGGAGCCTACCTGTTGCCAATAATCTTAATTTCGATTACAAGTGTGGGCCTGCTGAAAGTGTTGAAACAAAAACCACGATTTCCCGAATCGCCATTAAATGAAAAAATTGCATGATCATTAAACCCTCAGATTTACCAATACCCAGGCTACAGGCATACTTACAAAGTGCAATTACACCGCGCCCTATTGCGTTTGTAAGTTCAATCGATACGCAAGGCCATGTTAACCTAAGCCCGTTTAGTTTTTTTAACATGTTTAGCATGAATCCGCCAATTCTCATTTTTTCTCCATCCCGAAGAGTGCGCGATAATACAACCAAACACACGCTTCAAAATGTGCAAGAAGTACCCGAGGTTACCATTAACATTGTTTCGTACAACATGGTTGAGCAAACCTCGCTGGCTAGCTGCGAGTTTCCGAAAGGGGTAAATGAATTTGTAAAAGCTGGGTTTACAGAAATATCATCGCAACTGGTAAGGCCTCCCTATGTGGCCGAATCTCCTGTGTCGTTCGAGTGCCGCGTAAAACAAGTGCTGCCTTTGGGTGAGAGTGGGGGTGCAGGCAATCTGGTAATTTGCGAAGTGCTGTTAATGCATATTCAAGATGCGGTATTAGATACCCACGGAATGATTGACCCACATAAACTTGATGTTGTGGCGCGAATGGGAAAGAATTTTTATAGTCGGGTACAAGGCGAAAGTATTTTTGAAGTTGCCAAACCGAATGAAAAAATCGGGATCGGTTACGATGCAATTCCGGAAACTATACGAAACAGTACCATTCTTACCGGTAACGATTTGGGGCGTTTGGGAAACATAGAAAAACTCCCTGAAGGAAGCGAACTTGCTCCTATGCGTGATGATCCGGAATGGTTATTAGCCTCCTACCAGGGAGAAATAGGATTACACCAGTTAGCAAAGCGTTACCTCAGCGAGGGAAAAATTACAGAAGCCTGGAAAGTACTATTAGCCTGGGTTAGTTAGGCCTTGTACATCACAGCCTTTACAGCCTTTACTGTGCGCTCTACATTGGGCAAAATAGCCTGAATTAAAGTAGGGGCATAGGGTAATGGTACATCTAAACTATTAATGCGATGAATGGGTGCATCCAGATAATCGAAGGCATGCTTTTGCACATGATAGGTAATCTCGGTAGAGATAGATGACAATGGCCAGGCTTCTTCTACAATCACCAGGCGGTTGGTCTTCTTTACTGATTCTACTATAGTAGCATAGTCAATAGGGCGAACCGAACGCAGATCAATTACTTCGGCTGAGATGCCTTCTTTTTCCAGTTCCTGGGCAGCTGCCAAAGCTACCTTCATAATCTTGCCAAACGATACAAGGGTTACATCAGTACCACTTCGTTTTATATCAGCCAGGCCAATTGGAATCAGGTATTCTTCTGTGGGCACATCACCCTTGTCTCCATACATTACTTCCGATTCCATGAAGATAACAGGGTCGTTATCGCGAATAGAGGTTTTTAACAAACCTTTTGCATCGTATGGGTTGGATGGAACCACCACCTTTAAACCGGGCGTATTCGCAAACCAGTTTTCAAAATTTTGAGAATGTTGAGCCCCCAACTGACCGGCATTACCGGTAGGGCCGCGGAAAACGATGGGGCAATGGTATTGTCCACCCGACATGGATAAAGTCTTGGCGGCAGAGTTAATAATCTGATCTATAGCTACCAGCGAAAAATTGAAGGTCATGAATTCAATAATAGGCCTAAGACCATTCATAGCGGCACCTACTCCAATACCGGCAAAACCCAGTTCTGAGATGGGGGTATCAATTACCCGTTTTGCTCCAAACTCATCCAGCATTCCCTGACTTACTTTATATGCACCATTGTATTCGGCTACTTCTTCGCCCATTAAAAAGATGCTACCATCGCGCCTCATTTCTTCGCTCATGGCTTCGCGTAGTGCTTCTCTGAATTGAATTTCTCTCATAGCTGCCGTTAGTTTGGAAAGCCCGTAAAAATAGGCAGGAAAGGCTCAGATTAAAACGAATAGCGTGTTTTTTTAACCATTTGCTAATGAAACAGCAACAAAAAACCCCGGTGAATGCCGGGGTTTTTCTATTTACGGAATCTAATGATTACTTAAGTGCGTTGCGGAACGCTTCGGTAGTAGCGAACTTGGCAAACTCAAGGTCAGTAAGTGCTTTGTCTTTTAAACCAGAATCGATACGAACCGCGCTGGTCAGGTTGCTTACTACAGCATCGCCATTGCCAGAACGGGCAGCAGCAACTGCAGCACCGTAGTAACCAATAGCCAGGTTGCTGTTTTTACGGGTTGCTTCTGCAAATGAAGAAGCAGCATTACTGAAATCTTTGTTCAGTAACTGAGCCAAACCTTTATTGAACAAGTTTACATCTGTATCTAAAGCAGATGAAGTTGAGCTTACCGCTGAACTATAGTTTGCCATATAGATTTCAGAAGCACCTTTAACACCATTTACACCGCGTGTTACATCGTTGCTTGCTCCGCGCAAAGCTTTTGTAGCCTGGCTATATGCTTTGTAAGGGTTGCCTCTCCACAACGAGATAGTAGCCTGGTTGGCCAATACCTCAGAAGATTCGTTTAGTTTGGCAGCTATTTCTACCTGCGCAGAAGCTTTGTCAACAAGGCTGCTGGCATTAGCTGAATTTTGCATGGCAGATTGCAGGTAAGCAGCAGCTAAGTTATTGTGTGCATTCCAGTTGCTGCCCTTTTTAGTAGCAGCTTCATAAATAGCAACTTTCTCTTCCAGTGAAGGGGTTAAGGTAGCTGAGTACATTAATTCTTCGAATGAAAGCGCATCGGCAGAAGCCTGACCTGAGGTAATTTGCTTAGCTAATACAGAAATTTCTGCATCTGTCTTTTTATCTTTTACAGTAAGAATTTCAGTTTTTGCTGTACGCAAGCCAGGGTATACATCTTTGAATACTTTATTATAAGTCTTCAATTTCTTCATTGATTTCTCCTGATCTTCGAAAGAACCACCACCGTTGATGATGTTCAGGTATTCAGATTTTTCATCAGAAGTGATTTTATCATAAGCCGCCAGTGCGTTTTTAAATTCAGTCCAGTCGTCAACAACAGGCTTTAAGATAAATTTGATTGAATCGGCAGCGCCTTTGTAATCATATTTCTTCATTTGTGCACGATAGAATTTTTCAATCGCTTTAGCACGTTCTTCAGAAAGTTTGGTGTTAATGCGCTCAGCACCTTCAGGTGAGTGGGTACCGGTAATGGTTACTGTACGGGTTACGTTCTTAGAAGCGATGAACGCATCTAATTGTTTTCCTTTATCAGCTTTTATTTCTGTGGTACGGAGTACAGAGCGGCCTCTTTCAAAAATGAAATCAGGAATTACTACCGGAATAAGTTCTTCCTGGTTGTTGTAACCATGGCCTGCGTAGGCTGCATAATATGAGTTTTGAACCAGTTTAGAAGTGGTGATTATGCCGGTTGCTAAAGTAAGACGAGGGGTAGTTTTTGATTTAGTGCCTTTTGAGGCAACACCTTGTACTTCAACAGTACCTACTTTATAGTCGTCTTTGTAAGCGAATACCTGATTTTTGGTAACCTTAACTTCTTCCGTTGAGCTATTGGGGAAGTCGTCCGCACGATATTCAGCAGGAGCGAGGGCCAGCTCGTTTTCGCCATACTTATAGAAAGTATTTAGCGTATAAACTGTTCCTTTTTTCAACATCTTAACCGGCAGGTTACCAGTCATGTCGAATACTACCGTGTCTTTGTGAACTTCAAGCGGGTTAGGATTAATTTCCAACTTTTGCTCTTTGGCAGCTTTGATCATTTGTGGCAGGGAACATCCCGAAAAGGTTAGGGCCCCGATGATCATGAATGCGTAAAATAATTTTCTCATGGTTTTAAATTATAGGTTACCGTAAACGAGGGGCAAAGTTAACCCAAACCCCTATTTTTGTGCAATAATAGCCAAAAAAATTACAAGCTGACCCCTAATTTTCAGCATCTTAACGGGTTATATTTGCAGCGGGAGTAATTAGTCGGTAAATCGGCATTTACTCAGGTAAATGGATGTTAAAAGCCATTTTTTGGCAAATGACGTATGGCGGGATTAATTAAAGAGATACAACTTTTTTTTGAGAAGCAGGCATTTGGCGTATGTGCCGGGCTGGGCGAATGGATGGGAATAGCAACATCTTCCATCCGGTTGTTTTTTATTTACGCCTCATTTTTAACTTTCGGATCCCCTCTAATTATATATCTATCGATTGCATTTGTATTGAATATGCGCAGACATTTGCGCAGGCGCAGTACTATTTGGGATTATTAAAACCTGAAATCTGAGAAGTGCCGTTTGCCTTTTAGGTAAAAAGATGCCGGCAGTAACCCGCTAAAAATTGTGTTTATCTGGTTAATAGGAACTGGCAATACGGTGCGTTTACGGTAGTCCAATCTCAAATTTTTAATAAAACTCCCGTGGGCTTTGATCACAGCCCAGGCATCGGCTGGTAAACCGGCCAGTAAAAAATTTGTGGCCGCCAGCCAATCCAAGATAAGCCGTATTGGAATTTTCCAATAGAGTTGCCTTTCTGGTAAATTCTTTATGAGCAGACTTAATCCGTTGCGAAAATTGAAGTAAGTTTTTCGGGGATTGGCCTTAGAAAGGGTTCCACCACCTACATGATAGACGTGCGAATTGCCGGCATAGAAAACTTTCAACCCACTGCGCTGTATACGCCAGCATAGATCAATCTCTTCCATGTGGGCAAAAAAATCTTTGTCAAACCCGCCATGTTGATGAAAAATTTTGGAGCGAATAAACAAGCAAGCCCCGGTGGCCCAAAATACCGGCCGGGTATCATTATACTGGCCCGTGTCTTTTTCGAACGTGTTAAAAATTCTTCCACGACAAAACGGGTAGCCAAAGCTATCGATAAACCCTCCGGCCGCCCCGGCATATTCAAATTCGTTGCGTGTGTGATACGAGAGTATTTTGGGTTGTGCTGCCGCGATGGATGCATCTTGTTTGAAAAGTTTGATAACCGGGTCAATCCAGCCCGGGGTTACTTCTACATCCGAATTTAGCAAGACATAGTATTCGGCCTGGATTTGTTTCAAGGCATTATTGTAGCCCCCGCAATACCCGGTATTGCTATCCAGTTGCAAAATCTGAACCTGATTTGAGAAATTCTCTTTCAGAAAATGTACCGAATCATCGGTTGAAGCATTATCGGCTACAATAATTTTAGCCGAACCACTATGGGTAATAACGCCCGGCAAAAATTTTTGCAGGAAATGTTTTCCGTTGTAGTTCAGAATAACAACGGCAGTTTCAATCATCCCATCAAACTGCTTAAATCCATGCCCGGAATGTTGGGCAATAATCCTTCTGTGGCTTTTTTCAATTCTTCTTTAGCCAGTATTTCGGCCTCGTCCGATGCTTTGTTTACAGCGGCTACCACCAGATCCTGCACAATCATTTTATCTTCTCCCTTTAGAATAACCGGATCGATTTCAAGAGCTATCAACTGCTTTTTACCATTCACAATAGCCTTCACCATACCACCACCCGATTCGCCCGTGGCTTTAACGTTTATCAGATTATCCTGCGCTTCTTTGATTTTAGCCTGCACTTCTTTCATGCGGCCCATCATTTTCATCATGTCGAACATGCTGCCTGAATTTTAAATACGTTACAAAGATAATGGAAACAGGACTAGTTCCTTTTTTTAAGAATAACTACGCCACCGCCCCGGTTAAATGTGCGACCGGCAAAGTCGATAATTTTTGCATTCCATATATACGTTCCTTCTGGTAAGGTGCGCCCGTTATGGGTACCGTTCCAGGGCTCGTTATTATCGTTGAAGTACACCATGGTGCCCCACCGATCAAAAACTTTTAGTTCAAGTTTGGTAATGTAATGGCCCCGCACCGTAAATGTTTCGTTCTCTACCGGCCCTATACCATCGGGTGTAAAGGCTGTTGGGTGAAACAGGTTTACCTCGCGCGTTACCACTAACCGGTTGGAAATAGAGTTTGGCAATCCAACCTGTACAGGGTGGGCAGTAACTACATATTGTAATACCTGATTTACAGCATCGGGCTGATCATCTACATAGAGCGTATCAGCACCCAAATTGAGTGTAGCCATCAAACCACCGCTTTTGTCAAACTTTTGTAATTGATAATTAACAACCCCGCTTTGCCATCCTTTAAATTGGGTCCATCGCACGGTTATTCCATTCTGATCATCGACCGATGCAGTAAGCTGAATGGGACAAACCAAAACCCCCTGCTGACTGTTGTTATCACACAAATCGGTATAATTAATACGATAGCAATAACCAGATTCGGTAGTATAATCAGGATCAGCAAAACTCTGAACAGGAGTTTGATTAATAACCGAAAAGCCAGAACCGGGCTGACCGCGAGAGATAGCATATTGCGCTACCGAGAATGCAGGATCCTGTTGCCACAGCAACTGAACTCCCGGAGAAGCAACCAGGGCACTTACATTATTTATTTGTGTGGGAGTAACCGTAGTAAATGCTTCGCCACATTTTTCCAACGATATACTGCGACTACCACCGGCATAACGGTTAATAACCTGATAGCAATAATTGGTTTTACAAACCACATCCACATCGTTAAGCTGGTTGGGCGAACCGGGTATAATGGTATAGGAGGTGCCATTGCGTATTATTTCAGTATTGAGAACCCCCACCGAAGCAGTTGCCCAGGTTAACCGGTTATTTCCGTTTTCGATGCTGAGATCGAAGTTATGACTACACACGGGTGCCGAATAGGTATGGGTATTGGTGCAGGGATCGAACGAACTTAACCGGAAGCAATAAAAATTGTTTTCAGTTAACAGATTAGAAACCGTAACGGTATTAACACCATACAGGGTTTGAAATTGTTGAAAGGAAGAACCCGTGTTTACACCAATCTCCAATTTATACTGAATGTTGGGTTGGGGTGTAAAATCCAGTTGCAGCGAAGTACTGTTGAGCACAGTTAGGGTATTGATTTGTGGTGTTGGCAAAACGGGAAGTGCAGTAAACGATTGGATTTTAGCTGCGCAATTATTGGCCGAGTTGAGGTCGCGCCCCCTAACACTTATGTTGAAGGTTCCTGCTCCACCATAGTTATGCGAAGCGGTTTGATTGTTACCGTTGGGAATAGCGGTTTCAATTGTACCATCATTATTAAAATCAATGAAGTATTGATCGTAGGTCTTATCGGTAATGTTAACAGAGGTCTGAAAACCAGAACAGGTGTATACTTCAAATTCGGGCTGAATGTTGGGATCAACGGTAATCTGAATATCATCGGCACCAATGTTTTGATATAAAACTGAAAGGGTATAAGTACCCGGTTGGGTGTAGGTAATGGTAAACTGATTTTGCAATGCCGGTGCACCATCTCCGGAAGTCATTAAACAGGGAAACCCCGGAGTACAGTGCTGTGTGTTGGGAAGAGGGTTGAGCAGGTTAGTATCCAGTATGGTAACGGTAAACGGAGCACAGCCCTTTACTTCGTTTACGTTAAAACGTCCCAACCGGCTTACATACTGGCTGTGTGCGCTTAACGCGAGCGTTAAAATCAGGCCTAATGTTAAAACTCCTTTCTTCACAAACTCAATACATTACGAATTAATATTTGCTGATTAAAAATTTAAAAAACACAACCACGGATTATACCGGAAACTTCAAGGCGTACTGTTTTAAGAAATTTTCAGCGGCTACTATATCTATATGCAATTCCCGGTCTGTTTCTATAAACGGAACAACCTGCCGGAAAGTATTTACAAACTCTTCCAGTTGGGGCGATGAGGTTAACGGTCTTCTGAAATGCAAAGCCTGGGCTGCGGTAATCAATTCGATAGCTAAAATCGAGTATAGGTTGTTTACCACCCGATATACTTTGGTGGCTGCGTTTGCCCCCATACTTACGTGATCTTCCTGCCCGTTGCTCGATACAATCGAATCGACCGAAGCGGGCGTGCAAAGTTGTTTGTTCTGGCTTACCAGCGAAGCGGCTGTGTATTGTGGTATCATTAGTCCGGAGTTAATACCCGGATCGGCTACTAAGTAATTGGGTAAATCTCTACTGCCTGAAATTAGTTGATAAGTTCTGCGTTCCGAAATGTTTCCTAATTCGGCCAAGGCGATTGCTAGAAAGTCTAATGGTAAGGCCAGGGGTTGCCCATGGAAATTACCAGCGGAAATAATTTTATCTGCGTCAGCAAACACATTCGGATTGTCGCTTACCGAATTAATTTCGGTAAGAAAACTTTGTGTTACAAACTGAATGGCATCGTAACTCGCTCCATGTACTTGCGGAATGCAGCGGAAGGAGTAAGGATCCTGAACATGCTTTTTAGACTGCACGGCAATGGTACTTCCTGCTAAAAGTTCTGTTATTTCTTTGGCAACATTAAGCTGCCCATTATGCGGACGAATTTTATGCACATCTTCATCAAATGGTTCAAGTCGGCCATCAAACCCATCGAGCGAAAGCGCACCAATCAGGTTTGCTAATTTTAATAGACGGTGAGCATGTAATAAACTCCATGTACCATAGGCACTCATGAATTGTGTGCCATTCAACAGGGCTAATCCTTCTTTAGCTTTGAAATGAATTTTATCCCAGCCAAATTTTTTAAGAATAGCTTCACCCGGATATACTTCACCTTTGTGGTGTACTTCGCCCAAACCAATCAGTGTAAGCGATAAGTGTGCAAGCGGTGCCAGGTCGCCCGATGCACCCAACGAACCCATTTCATATATGCGGGGCCACACGCGGTTGTTAAACATTTCGATTAACCGCTGCACCGTTTCTACCTGCACACCCGAGTAGCCATACGAAAGCGATTGGATTTTAAGGAAGAGCATTAACATTACAATATCAGCGGGAACCTCGGGGCCGGTACCACACGCGTGCGACTTCACTAAATTTTCCTGAAGTTTTTCGAGTTGATCTTTGGGAATGTTTTTATTGTACAACGAGCCAAAACCTGTGTTAATACCATAAATGGGAGTGGAGGAAGCAGCCAGTTTCTGATCGAGGTACTCGCGGCACTTTACAATCTGCTTGCGCGAATTTTCAGAAAGTGAAAGGTTGATGTTGCTTCGCAAAACCTGATCGAGATCGCGAAGCGATAAGCGAGAGTTGGATATGGTGAATATGCTTTCCATTTAGGTGAGGTAGTTAATTAGTAGGCGGTTGGCAGTAAACAGTAGGCGGAGGATTAAAATTTAATAGAGGACTTTGCCTGAGAATTGGTTTTATCTTACTGCATACTGCCGCCTGCATACTGCCTACTTAACTAAAGTTAAAATTTCTTCAACTGCTAACTTCTGCTGTTCTCCGGTCTTCATATTCTTAAACGCCAATACACCGCTCTTCACTTCTTCTGAGCCAATAACAATTACATAAGGAATCATTTTCTTATTGGCATATTCTAATTGCTTCTGAATCTTAACTGTGTCCGGATAAATTTCGGAGGCAATACCATGGGCGCGAAGTTGCTGCAATATGTTTAGTCCGTATGTTTTGCTTTCGGCATCGAAATGCGCAATCAATACCTTGCCGGAAATCTGTGCCTCCTGCGGAAAGAGTTTGAGTTCTTCCAGTGCATCGTACAACCGATCTACACCAAACGAAAAACCTACGCCTGAAACTCCAGGCAAGCCAAATACTCCCGTAAGGTTATCGTATCGACCACCACCACTTACGCTACCGATTGACACATTGTTGATTTTTACTTCAAAGATGCAGCCGGTGTAGTAACTCAGTCCGCGCGCAAGTGCAATATCGAATTCTACGTGTTCTTCGGTTGCGTTAAAACTTTTAAGTAATTCCAGCACCTGTGTAAACTCGCTGACACCTTTTTTACCTGCCTCGCTGTTCGAAAATTTTTGAGAAGCAAATTTGATTTTTTCGGCTGTAGTGCCTTTGAAGTTGAGAATATCAAACACTTCTGTAAGGCTGGTGTCGTTAAATCCGCGGTTGCGTAATTCTTCTTTTACTTTCTCTTCACCAATTTTATCCAGCTTGTCGATAGCCACAAACAAAGAACTTTCCTTCTCACTTGCCTGGCATATTTCGGCTAAACCGGAAAGTATTGCCCGGTGGTTGATTTTAATTGAGTAATCGGTAATACCCAGTCCATTAAATACTTCTTTAATCATGAGAATAATTTCGGCTTCGCAGATTAAAGAATCGGTGCCTACCACATCGGCATCGCATTGGTAAAACTCGCGGTAGCGACCTTTCTGCGGCCGGTCGGCTCGCCAAACGGGTTGTATCTGATAACGTTTAAATGGAAAGGTGATTTCGTGCCGGTTCATTACTACATAGCGCGCAAACGGAACGGTAAGATCGTAGCGGAGGCCTTTTTCGGAAATATCGCCAGTTACCAGTTTCCAGTTACCAGTTTGCAGGTTTTCTTTGTTCGCCTCTTTTAGAAAGTCACCTGAATTCAGGATTTTGAACAATAACTGATCGCCTTCCTCGCCATACTTCCCCGTAAGGGTACTCAGGTTTTCCATGGCTGGGGTTTCGAGGGGTTGGAATCCATATTTTTGAAAAACTGAGCGTATGGTATTGAAGATAAACTGTCTTTTGGCCATTTGAGAGGGGCCAAAATCGCGGGTGCCTTTGGGTAAAGTGGGTTTTTCCATAATAAAACGGGGCAATTTACCGAAATATTAAAACAGACCTGCCTGTGGCCGGGTATGGTTAGCTGATTGTGCGTGATTTTATGGTTTAAATCGAAATAATCTGTGAATGTGTGGCGATAAATTACAAAACCTGTTTATTTTTGCGCCCTGTTAAAAATCAGAAGTCATGTCAGTAACACGTTTAAAGAGAAAAGGTCGCAAAGACAAGGCTGTTGCAGCCCGCAGAAGAACCAACCTGAAAAACCAGAATTTCAAACCGGTTGCCAAAGTTGTTGATATAGAGAAAATCAAAGAAGAATTTAAGGCTAAGGCCAAGTAGTTCTTTTTGTTTTGATAATATTGAAGCCAATGGAGAAATCTGTTGGCTTTTTGTTTTTATATGGATTGGTTATTTGAACGGATACTGAAAGCACACTTGTCTGTTGCAATTCCGATAGATGTAGTATTAAAAAATACGTTTTATTATCTTACCCCAAAGACTTATACTGTTGAGAGTAAGAATACTTATTTTTTTGTGTGTTATTCCTTGCCTGTCTTTTTCTCAGACGTGGCAACTTCCGTCAGTTGATTCAGTTATTATTACCTATCGCGACTTCACCGTCAAGGCCAAAAACAAACAAATCAAAGGGCGTTTACAACTTCGAATTACGCCAGAAGCAACCTGGGTATTGGCAAATGATTTCGACAGGCTACCTAAATTTTTTAAACGGTTTACTCTTCAATCCAGCGGTAAGCGTTATTCGTTCAGGCTTAATCAATCTTTATCGGGTGTAAAAGCAATTATTGATTCTAATGTAAGCCAGCTATTGGCAGATACAATTTTTTTTACGGATGGCGCGCGCAAAACAAAAATGTTTCAGTTCTACCCGCAAGAACGCGACCGTTTTTTCGCTAGCGGAAAAAGTTCACTTTTTTTTAAACATAACTGGATACCACTATATCGGTTGCCCGTAAAACTTGAGGAGCCGATAACATTAAAAATCAGTGGACGGTTTGCTCAGGAAGCTACCTACCGTACTGACCTTCTTCCTGTAGGGCATGCCTGGGCGTTGCCGGTACTGGATGCATTTAACTGTAGGGAGTTCGATCGTTTTAAGGAACTTCGAAAACAAACCGGATATGGTATTGACAAATTTAAGTACACGGCATACCGTATTCCAGACCGTCAGGTTATCCGTCAAACGTTTGATATCTATTTTGAAAAAGGTAGTGCTGATGCCCGACCGGAAAGTATACGCCCCGTAATGAATTTTTTAGAGACCAATCAATATAGTATTTTAAACACTACTATAGAAGGGTACTCATCGCTGGAAGGCACGGAAGAAGCCAACCTACGCCTGCAATACAAACGAACTGGCATCCTGATAAAAACGCTACAGGCACATAACAATGAACCGATATTGTCAGATACTGTAATTGTTGCTCATGGATATGATTTGTTTCGTAAAGCCATACAAGAAACTCCTTATCAATGGCTGGACACCCTGAGCAATGATGGGTTGCGTACACTTCTTAATACTGACAAGGAGTTGCTCAAAGCAACAGAGCCCTATCTTAATAATCATCGCAAAGCATCTTTAAACCTTGTACTGGCTAAGAAACTGAACAAAGAAGAAATTTTTGAACGATTTAAACGTGATTTTTATGTGTGGGAAGAACGGTTATTTCCTCGTAACAATCAGAGTGTGCCTTATGCTCAGTCAGAATCACGTGTAATGGGTATGTTGGCTTATTTGTTTAACATGATGCTTGCGCAACAAATCAGTCCGGAAGAATTTGACCAGGTACTGGATAATGCAAAAAATAAAGATCTACTACAGATATTACTGGCATATCACCAGATTATTCAGTTGGAAAGGAAAAATAGTATTGACTCTGCAGCCTTGAACAATCATATTAAGACAGGACGGCTTGCCAACAGTATCATTACGGCACATTTCAACTTGATAAAAAAAATTGAGAAGGCCCGTTTCGGTTTCGAAGATTTTAGAAAGTATTCTGCGCAGTTGGTAGATATCCAATCGTATTTTTTTGACTACGTTCGCAAGGGTTGGATTAGTCTGGATGATTTATGCATGACTGATTACCCGTTAAACTCGAAATTTGGAGGATATAAACTCAGGCAGTTGGCTTTCTTAAATGAGATGGCACAATATACAGAGGTTCCATGTCAACATTTTGCATTCACGAAAGAAGCACCGCCCAAACCTTATACCGATGCCTGGTTAGATGAACTTTATCCTGAGAAGAAATTAACCGGGGCTATTATGCTGCAGGATGGCCGCTACCAGCCTAACTATGGCCCAACAGTTTACGAGCCGTTTAATTTTTATCTTAAAAGTATTTTTCTTAGAAACAACAAAAGCTTTGCTCAATATGTAATCTCTTCCGATGATTGGTATGAATTCGATTTGTTTTTGCTACTGAACTACAATGTTACTAACTGGAACCCGGAACAAAATTATTTTCAAGACCGTGAAGTGTTGCTGGAAGATATGCACAAGCTTATTACCATGCTTAAGCGGGCAGATAAACGTATTTGCCGTGCAACGGTTAATAACCTTTATCTCAACTATCACCTGAAGGCGTTGCATTACCTTTCTCAGTATTACGAACCCGGAAATAGTAAACACACAGAAATTGCCCAGCAATCGCTCGCGTTTATCTCGCGCTACTACAGCCAGCATGCCAATGCGGTTACTCCACGTCTGTCACTTTACCTATTACACCAGTTAAATGCATTTTATGTAATACCCGGCCAATACGATGCCACCTGGTATGCCCGTAACTTGCTTAACAGCATCAGCACAAAGCGGCCACTTAGCCAATACGAAGAGGTATTGCTTGAAAAGTACAATAGGTATTACAGCAGGCCAGTGAAGAAGAAACCAGTGAGCAAGAAATAGGTAGGTGTGTTTGCACTGTAACAACTTTGTGAATGAAGAATAGAATAAAAGTTTATGAATTTTTTGAAAACGAAAGGTGTCAAATAGAAAGGTCGACTTTTTTTTTATATAGTTTGGTTATCTTTGGGATGATATGAATCTGCAAAACCCGATTATAACATTGGAGCCAGGAAACGCGGAGGGAAACCGTGCATTCGTGGCATGCGGATTACGGTTTATGATATACTGAGTTACCTTGCATCTGGGACGACTGCCGCTCAGATTCTGGAAGATTTTCCTGAACTGACTCTCGAAGACATTCAGGCTTGCTTAAGCTATGCAGCTGATGCTGAAAAACACACCCGTCTGCTTCAATCGGCTTGAAGTTGCTAATAGATAATAACCTTCTCATAAACTCCTTTCGGGGCTTTTATTGCCTTTCCCTGATTCTGAATATGTGCGAAGTAATGTGGGTGTATCGGCAGATGATCTTGCCGTGTGGGAGTATGCCTTAAAAAATAATTTTATAATTCTCACCAAGGACAATGATTTTGATGAGCGCAGTCTTGTAAATGGCTGCCCGCCTAAAGTTGTTCATATAATCTGCGGGAACAGATCAACCGAATATATTCTGGAATTGATTGTTAAAAACCAGAAAGAACTTATTGTATTTGGCACAACCGACAAACAGAATTGCATTTTAAAAATAGCATAGCCGTCAGGCGAGCGCTCCCCGTTTCCCCAATTCAATCACTTCCAGCTTACCGATTATTTTATTGCTGATCTCGAACCGGACAATGGTTTTCATAGAATGAAACCCATGATTGCCCGCTGCGCCCGGGTTTATGTAAAGCATATTGTAACCGGGATCTTTTTTTACCCGCAAAATGTGTGAGTGACCGCAGATAAACACATCAGGTATTTTTTCTTTCAGGATTTTTTTAACGCGCGGATTGTAATGGGGTGGAGCTCCGCCAATGTGTGTCATCCAGATGGTTAGTCCTTCGCAATCAAACCAAAGATCTTCCGGATAACGCAATTGCATTTCTTTGTCATCGATGTTGCCAAACACAGCACGGAGTGGTTTGAAACTTTCCAGTTGATTGGCTACTTGTTTATCACCAATGTCACCGGCATGCCATACTTCATCGCAATCTTTAAAGTAAGTAAATACGGCAGGGTCGAGGTAGCTGTGTGTATCGCTGATCAGGCCGATTTTCATGGATGAAAATTGCAAAGGCGTCAAGACACTTCCAAAGTGTCAGACGCCTCTTTTAGTTAGTAGTTCTGTTCGCGTGGCATACTTAGCCAATCGCGGCCGGACTTACGCGAAGCATTGCCAGAATTCGGTTTCTTGGAGGCTGTGTGCGATGATTTCCCTTTTCTGAAATCTTTACGTTGTTTCTGCTGAGGTTGCTGTACGGGTTTATGTGCGGGTTGAGCAACCACTCCGTTCGCATTCATCGGGAAGGGATTATCGGTTGCAACCGGCACCGATTTACCAATCAGCTTCTGAATGTCTTTGAGATATGCTTTTTCTTCGGTATCGCAAAACGAAATTGAACTTCCGCTTGCTCCGGCACGACCGGTGCGACCTATGCGATGTACATACGTTTCCGGAACATTGGGCAACTCAAAATTGATTACGTGCGAGAGTTCGTCAATGTCAATTCCGCGTGCAGCAATATCGGTGGCAACCAGCACGCGTGTTTTTTGTTCTTTAAAATTGCTTAGTGCACGCTGCCTGGCGTTTTGCGATTTGTTTCCGTGAATAGCTTCGGCCATAATGCCGGCCCGGTTCAGGTCTTTCGCTACCCGGTCGGCTCCGTGTTTGGTACGCGTAAAAACAAGAGCAGTATTGATGTTATTTGTTTTTAATAAATGCAATAACAGATGACGCTTGTTTGCCTTGTCAACAAAGTAAATTTCTTGTTTAACCGTATTGGCAGTAGATGAAACCGGTGTTACTTCTACGCGAACAGGGTTTGTTAAGATTGTGTTAGCCAATGCCGAAATTTCTGGCGGCATGGTGGCCGAGAAGAAAATGGTTTGTCGTTTGGCAGGAATACGGCTGATAATTTTTTTCACATCATGAATAAAGCCCATGTCTAACATGCGGTCGGCTTCATCGAGTACAAACATTTTCAGGCGATCGAGTTTGATGTAACGTTGATCCATCAGGTCGAGCAAACGCCCAGGAGTGGCAACTAAAATATCAACCCCGGCCCGTAAGGCATCGGTTTGTGGTTTTTGCGAAACACCGCCAAAAATTACAGTATGTTTTATGCGTAACAGTTTTCCGTAAGCCTGAATGCTCTCACCAATTTGAATGGCCAGTTCGCGGGTTGGTGTAAGTACTAATGCTTTAATGCCAGCAGGTTCTTTTTTATAAAGTTCATCCTGATGTAGCAGTTGCAACATGGGGATAGAGAAGGCTGCCGTTTTTCCGGTTCCGGTTTGGGCGCAGCCTAACAAATCTTTACGTTGTAATAAAACAGGTATTGCTTGCTCCTGAATAGGTGTAGGGTTTATATAACCTTCCGCTTGCAGGGCTTTAAGAATAGGATCAATAAGATTTAATTTTTCGAACATGTTTGTGATTGAAATGCACAGTAAAAGACTGTGCGGTACATAAAAAATAATTTGACAGGTTAGACGCCTCTTGGCTCATTTCCGACTTTGCGGCTGCACAGAAAGGGCTTTTCTGAGTGAATTTGGAGGAGTGATGCGCAAAGGTAGCGAAATAATCATTCTCATGGTTTATAAGCGTGATGAAATGCCTTACGCCCCATTTCAATAATTTCGTTTGCCCGGTAAAATTCATATACACCACACGCATCGCGCGAGATGTTTACAACCAGATCAGGTTTGTGAATATCAATCATAACTGCGGTTAGCCGATCCTGCGTCATATCGTATGATTTGTTGAGCAGATCAAACAAACTGAGTTTATCGGCTGCATCGGTAGACTTTTCAAAACTGGGCAAAGACGACCGAATAGCATCGATCATTTTCAGGTATGCAGTCTGCTCTTTTCTTTCAAGTTCTGCTCCTTCAAGTTGCTCTGGCGTAGATGGAATATTAGCATTAAGGTTTACCGCCACTACCCACTCGTTAGGCTGGCGCTTAATCAAATTCAGGGGTAGTGGATTAAGTACACCTCCATCTACCAATTTGTGCTTTCCTTCGCGCACAGGAGTAAATACGGTTGGTATTGCAATAGAAGCCCGTAATGCCTTGAACAGGCTACCGGTTCTGTAAACAACTTCTTTTTGTTCTACCAGGTCGGTAGCTACCGCAGCAAACGGAGTGTTGAAATTTTCGATCTGGTGTTCCCCAATAAATTCTTCAATTGCTTTAAAAATTCGCTCACCTTTTACAAAACCCTGTGCTGATATTGTGAAATCCAGCAGGCGAAACACATCCAGCCGCGAGAGTTTTATCAGCCAGTGTTTATACTCCTGCAGGTAATTAGCACAATAAATTCCGCCTACTACAGCACCCATTGAGCAGCCCACCACTTCTTTGATAATAAAACCGGATTTCTCCAGTTCTTCAATTACTCCAATATGGGCCATGCCCCGGGCTCCACCGCTGCCTAATACCAATCTAACGTTCTTCATTTTCAAAGTAGCGATCAAAGATAATTGGTCCGATCTCAAAAATGGAAGTTTGAGGGATTCAATCCAAATCAGGAAGAACGCCTGCAACTATGAATTTTACAGGCGCATTCCAACTCATCGCTGTTTAAGGGTGTCTTACCGGTATATGCGGAACTGTTTTTCGCGATCCGTAAAATTTTTATTTCTTTTGTCCGTTAAAATTTAAAAAAAAATAATTATGCGTGGTTTTTTGAGTGTATTAGGATTTTTAGTTGTTGGTTCAATCATGTTTACGTCTTGTTTGAATAGCGAACCCGTAGTGAATGAGTTTGCAGAACAGTGGAAGATGGATACAACTAACATTGGTATTTACATTAGGACTAATAACCTGCCAGCGCGTAAAGATGTAAGCGGGGTTTATTTCAACATTACGGAACCAGGTTTCGGGTTTCCTCCTAAGATTTCGAGTGAAGTGCGCTTTGGGTATAAGCTTTCGGTTATGGGAAGTTCAAGCATAATTGATGAAGATGCCGATGCGACCTCTAAACTGGAAGATCTGGTACCGGGTATGCAAGTGGGCCTTTCTTTAATGACGCCCGGAAGCAAAGCTATCATCTACGTGCCATCGGGGTATGCCTATGGTGCTACAAATCTGCCGGGTATTCCATCTAATTCTAATTTGAAATTTGAAGTTGAACTGATTAGTGTTACCGTAACACCTGCTGAGCTTACTCAGTTGGCTGCCGATACCGTTGCATTAGATCAATACCTTGTAACGAATGAAGTTGAGAATGTAATAAAAGATACCACCGGACTCCGGTATGTGATTACTGTGCCGGGTAGTGGACCAACCGCAACATTGTACGACAAAGTTAGGCTTACCTATACAGGCAAGGTTCTTACCACAGGTGCTACTTTTTTTACGGGTGGCAACGGCCCAACCGAAATTTTTGATAGCCGTGTAATCAATTATATCTACGCATTTCAGGCAGCCTTAACCAAAATGAAACCGGGAACAAGAGCTACATTATATGTACCATCTGTTTTAGGTTTTGGTAATCAGGCGGCAACAGGCGCGGGGGGAGTAATAATTCCGGCAAACTCTAACCTTATTTATGAAATTGAACTGGTTGAGATTGTAGAAGACTAGTGTTCTCTATTCAAACTAAAGAGACTGTCTCAGGGCTATAAAAAGTTTTTGAGACAGTCTTTTTTATTTTTCGGCACGGGCAGATTTTTCCCATACTACAGATTGTTTTCTGCGAAGCAATCGCAAGGCCCCTGCAAACACCGATACATTCATCATTGTGAAATAATAGGGAATAAAGAAACCTTTAATCGTGATTTTCTTTTCCCTTACTAAATGCCCAACAACGGCCAGGATATAGAATGCGCTTTGCGCGATTAATGTTAAGGTGTAAAAGACTGACTGGGGCAGCAGGATAATATTGGTAACTAAAAGAGTGGCCAGCGCCAACGGTGCCACAGACCACCGCATAGCCCGGTGCGAAACATACTGCCAGCTAACCCAACCATATTTAAAAACATTTAATAACTCAGGCAGCCGCATAATTGCCTGAATACCTCCGGCCGAGATTCTTACTTTCCGTTTCCACTCATCTTTAATACTGGCCGATGCCGTTTCAATAGCGTACGCATCCGGTTCGTAAGCAAAGCGATAGCCCGCGGCTACAATCTTCATAGACGTAACAAAGTCTTCAATAATTGTATCGGTATGGGGGTTAATGTAGAGTTCAGTTCGTACGGCAAATAATTCTCCGGCTGCACCAATGGCGGTTGTAAACTTCGAGTCTAGCATTTTTAAGGCCGACTCATATTTCCAGTAAAGTCCTTCTCCAGATCCTGAAGCATTGTCTTGTGTTAAGGATACTATTCGTTTTTCGCCCGCTACACCTCCAACATTAGGATCTGTAAAATGACGCACAATATTTTTCAAGGCGTTGGTATTCAAATCGGTATTAGCATCAGAAAAAATAACAACCGGTGTTTTTACCTCTTGCATTACCCGGTTAACGGCATGTATTTTTCCTTTTCGCCCGGGCGAATAGAATACTGTTACAGTTGGATATTTTTGGCAAAACTCAACCGTACGATCGGTAGACCCGTCCGCAACAATCCAGAGGTGTAGTTTTGAAGCCGGGTAATCCAGACTTAACGAATTTTCAATTTTTTGCACGATGTAGCTTTCCTCGTTATAGGCAGCAACCAGCAAGGTTATTTCCGGAAGTTCGCTATCAGGCGGAGTTACGGGGGGGTTATTTTTCCCAAAAAACCGTCCCATAATGTAAATTATTAGACCATAACCTACATAGGTGTAAACAACCAGAGCAAGACTTAGCCAGAAAAGATAAAAAGCGATGGTAATCACGGATTTTTGAGAAATTAAGGTGCTAAACTACGAGTTACATTTAATTTTGATTGCGGATAAACTCCGGTTCTTTGTGCTACCTTTGATGGTTCTGAGCCTTTTCAAAGGTAAATCTTACATCTCGATTGGTTTAAAAGAACCAGAGTGCTCAGGTCTGTAAATTTTGGCTTTAACGAATGAAGAATTTAAGAAATTTTATTCTTGGTGCTGTTCTTTTCCTGATCTGGAACCCGGCAGAATCGGCTTCAAAGCCATTTTCTGATCGGTTGGCGCCTCAAATTCAGGTAAGTATTGGAGGCTCTCCAATTACCTCAGGCGATACCCACGACTTTGGGAATATAAACCTCCTATCGTCATCCGCTCCCTTAACCATAACAATCGAAAATACGGGTAGCCCGGAGGATCTTAACATTAGCCAGGTTTCGGTTACAGGGGGGCATGTTTCAGATTTTATTCTGAACACGACCGGAATGCTTGTAGCGATACCTCCAGCGGGGTCAACAACATTTACCGTAACCTTTACGCCCTCGGCAAGCGGAGCAAGAACAGCAGCCATAGAAATTGAATCTGATGATGCCGGTGGAACATTTAAAATCGGCCTTGACGGAGCCGGTGTTAAGTTAAATCAAACCATAACTTTTGGGTCTTTGACTCCCCAAACTTACGGAGATGGAAGTTTTTTACTTGCAGCTACTGCCTCATCGGGGTTGGCCGTAAGTTACGCCAGCAGTAATCCCTTGGTGGCCACGGTAAGTGGCAGTACAGTAACAATTGTTGGAGCCGGATCAGCCGATATTACGGCTTCTCAGGCAGGAGATGATGTGTATATTGCAGCCACACCGGTATTGCAAACCTTAGTTGTGAACAAGGCTGTGCTTACCGCTACCGCAAACGATCAATCGCGGATATATCAAACTGCAAATCCGACATTTACCATTTCCTATAATGGATTTAAAAACGGTGACGATGAACTGGATTTAGATACACCCCCCACAGCCTCAACCACAGCCCTATTATCCAGCCCGGTTGCTAGTTATCCCATTATACCGGCAGGCGGAACAGATAATAATTACGCTTTCACGTTTGTGAATGGCACGCTTGATATTACCAAAGCAACTCCTGTAGTTACCTGGAATAATCCAGCTTCGATTACTTACGGAACTTTGTTGAGTGCCACGGAATTGAATGCTTCCGGCAGTGTTGCCGGAACGTTTACTTACACTCCGGCATTAGGGACATTGTTAAGTGCGGGCCCGAATCAAAACTTGTCGGTAGCTTTTGTTCCTGCCGATGCAGTAAATTATAACTCAGTACCAGTAACTACAGTTCAAATTACTGTTAATAAAGCCACCCTTACGGCTACAGCCGAAGACAAGGGCCGGGTGTATGGTGCAGCCAACCCAACCCTTACCATTGCCTACACGGGTTTTGTAAACAGCGAAACGGCAGTGGTAATTGACAGTCCACCGGTTGCTGCCACAACCGCAACAGCCACATCAGATGTAGGAGTTTACCCCATAACCTTAACCGGAGGAACGGATAATAATTATACAATCAATCTTGTACCTGGCAGCCTTTCCGTAACAAAGGCTTCGCTTACCGCAACTGCTGATAATAAGGGTAGAGTGTATGGTGCCTCCAATCCAGTATTAACTATCCAATACACAAGCTTTGTAAATGGAGATACCCCTGCTGTACTGGACACGCAACCTACTATAAGTACAACAGCCGTTGGTACATCTGCGCCCGGTGGATATCCCATAACGTTAACAGGAGGCCTGGATAACAACTATGAACTCACCTTGGTTAACGGCACATTAACTGTTACAAAAGCTTTGCTTACTGTAACAGCCAACAACCAGGGCAGACAATATGGAGCGGCTAACCCTACGCTTACACTGAGTTATTCGGGATTTGCGAACAGCGAGACAGAAGCTAATCTAACCACAGCTCCAATAGCGGCAACGTTAGCAGGACCAACATCAAATGTGGGCGCCTATCCGATTACGGTAAGCGGTGGTGTATCGGGTAATTATGATTTTAACTATGTTTCGGGTACGCTTACTATTGCTAAGGCAACCCTGCTTGCTACGGCCAATAATCAAACCCGTACATATGGAGCGGCCAATCCCACACTAACAATCACCTATTCTGGTTTTGCAAACGGAGAAACTTCTTCTGTTTTGGATGTGCTGCCTTCTACCAGCACCACGGCTGTTGCCACATCGCCAGTAGGCGGTTATCCTATCCAGGTAACAGGAGGCTCGGATGGTAACTATGAAATTGCACCTTTATCCGGAACACTTACCATTACCAAAGCAACCTTAACGGCTACAGCGGTTAATACAAGCCGGCCATATGGATCGGCCAATCCAACCTTTACCATTAGTTACAGCGGCTTTCAGAATGGAGAAAATGCAACAGTGTTGGATACTGCTCCAGAGGCAAATTCAGCAGCTGTGTTAACCTCAGATGTAGGAATTTATCCGATTACTGTATCAGGTGGGGCAGATGCTAACTACACGTTAACGTATGTGGATGGTACACTCACCATCACCAAAGTAATGGTAACGGCAACTGCTGGTAATGCGAGCCGTGTGTATGGCGATACAAATCCAACGTTCACCATTACCTATACAGGATTTGTTAATGGAGAAAATTCAAGTGTATTGGATGTGCTTCCTGTAGCAAGCACATCGGCAACATCTGGAAGCAATGTAGGGACTTATTCCATTACAGTAAGTGGAGGTTCTGATGTGAACTATAATTTTAATTATGTAAACGGAACATTAACCATTACGAAAGCAACTCCTACTGTAACCTGGAACAATCCATCGGCAATTACTTATGGAACGGTTTTAGGAGCTACTCAACTTAATGCTACAGCATCCGTTCCGGGTACATTTGTTTATGCACCTGCATCGGGTACAATTTTAAATGTTGGAGTAAACCAGGTATTATCCGTAAACTTTACGCCTACCGATGCTACTAACTACAATGGAGTAACAGGTACTACTGTATTGATTACCGTAAATAAGGCAACGCTTACCGCTACAGCCAATAACCAGAGTCGCACGTATGGTGCAGCCAATCCAGCGCTTACTATTTCCTATACAGGCTTTGTGGGTAGCGATAATGCCTCGGTAATTGATGTGCAACCCACCATTTCGACAACCGCAGTCAATACAACTGCGGTAGGAAATTACCCGATTACATTAACCGGTGGATCGGATAATAATTATAACCTGGTATTGGTAGATGGTACACTTACCGTCAATAAAGCAATCCTGGTTGCTACTGCTCAGGATGCCAGCCGTGTTTATGGAGCTACTAACCCTGCATTTGTAATCAGTTATACAGGGTTTGTTAATAGCGAAAACTCCAGTGTGCTGGATACACCCCCCACGGCCAGCACAGCAGCCACGGTAACGAGCGCTGCGGGTACTTATCCTATTGTTGTTTCTGGAGGATTGGATAACAATTATACATACACCTATACTTCCGGTACACTTACTATTACCAAAGCAACCGTTACCGCTACGATATCTAACGCCACCCGGATTTACGGAGTGGCCAATCCAACATTTACAATTACCTATTCCGGATTTGTAAACTCAGAAACTTCAGCGGTGCTGGATGTATTGCCCACTACCAGTACTACGGCTATCATCAGCAGCAACGTGGGTTTATATCCCATTAATGCAGTAGGCGGGAGCGATAACAATTACACGTTTAACTATGTGAGTGGAGTCTTAACCATTACCAAAGCAACACCTGTTGTTACCTGGAATAATCCTGCCGCTATTATCTATGGTACGGCATTAAGTGCAACTCAACTGAATGCCACTGCATCTGTGCCGGGAAGTTTTGTGTATTCACCGGCTGCGGGTACCATACTTAATGCAGGCGTAAATCAAACCTTAACCGTAAATTTTACACCAACCGATGGTATAAATTACGAACCTGTTACGGGTACTATTGTTCAGATTACGGTTAATAAAGCTACACCTGTGCTAACCTGGCCTGCACCCGGAGCTATCACCTATGGAGCGCCATTAAGTGCTACTCAATTAAATGCTTCTGCCAATGTTGGCGGTACCTTTGTTTATTCTCCGGCAAGCGGAACCGTGCTTAATGCCGGTGTAAACCAGATTCTGTCGGTAAACTTTACCCCAACAGACGCATTAAACTATAATTCAGTAAATGGATTCACTACTCAGATTACAGTTAATAAGGCCACCCCTATAGTAACGTGGAGTAATCCGGCAGCCATTACCTATGGTACTCCATTAAGTGTTACGCAATTGAATGCTACTGCATCGGTACCCGGAACTTTTGTGTATGCTCCGGGATTAGGTACTATTCTGAATGCAGGCGCCAATCAAACACTGTCGGTAAACTTTACACCAACCAATGTGGTAAATTATAACTCTGTAAATGGCACTACGGTACAAATCACAGTAGATAAAGCCACACCAACAGTTACCTGGAACACACCGGCAAACCTAACGTATGGAACAGCGCTGGGAGCTACTCAGCTAAATGCTACCGCTTCCGTGGCGGGAAGTTTTGTTTATACACCTGCAGCAGGAACTATTTTGAGTGCGGGAGCTAACCAAACTCTTACTGTAAATTTCACACCCTCAAACAGCAATAATTACAATCCGGTAAACGGAACAACCGTTTTGATAACCGTTGTAAAGGCAACACCCGTTATTACCTGGAATAATCCGGCTCCCATTACCTATGGCACAGCCCTAAGTGCTACACAATTAAATGCAACAGCATCCGTAGCCGGTGCATTTGTATATACACCTACTATTGGAACCTTGCTAAATGCCGGAGCCAATCAGGTATTATCAGTAAACTTTACACCTACCGATGCGGCCAACTACAACGCGGTTATAAATGTTCAACGATTGATTACGGTAAATAAGGCCACACCGGTTATCACCTGGTCAAACCCGTCAGCAATTGTTTACGGAACTCCCTTAAGTGCTACGCAACTTAACGCTTCTGCGAATGTACCCGGAACGTTGGTTTATACTCCTGCCTCGGGAACAATTCTGAATACCGGAGCTAATCAGGTGCTTTCTGTAAACTTTACGCCCACAGATGCCGCTAATTATAATTCGGTAACAGGTACTACCGTGTTGATAACAGTAACCAAAGCAACACCGGTAGTGAGTTGGTCGCCACCCTTACCCATTAAAATAAATGAACCCTTAACAGCTGCGCAGTTAAATGCAACAGCTAATGTGCCGGGTACTTTTGTTTATTCTCCTGCTGCCGGTGCATCGTTTGCAACGGTGGGTACGTACACACTAACCGTGAGTTTTACACCAACCGATGCGGCTAACTATAACACTGTACCCAGTACACAGGTGAGTATTCAGGTGAACAATAAAGATAACCCTGTTGTAACCTGGAATAACCCGGCTGCGATTACGTACGGTACTACCCTTGGAATTTCGCAGTTAAATGCTACTGCAAATGTGCCGGGTACTTTTGTTTACACACCAGCTGCAGGAACGCTGTTGAATGCCGGAACCAATCAGACCCTATCCGTGAATTTTATCCCTACTGATGCTATTAACTATAACGCAGTAAGTTCGAATGTTACCATTACTGTAAATAAGGCAACCCTGGCAGTAATAGCCACAAGTACCAGTCGTGTGTATGGCGCTGCCAATCCTGTATTTGGCGTTACTTATGCCGGGTTTGTGAATGGTGAGAATAGTTCAGTAATTGATACACCGCCTACTGCAACCTGCTCTGCTATTGCAGGAAGTAATGCAGGGGGTTCATTTCCTATTATACCGGCAGGTGGCCAGGATAATAACTACGCATTCAATTATATAAATGGCGCGCTTTCAATAACCAAAGCCCCGCTTATTGCCAGAGCTGATGATAAAACCCGCCTATACGGTACGGCTAATCCAGTTCTTACTATCAGCTATACCGGTTTTGTAAATGGAGACACCGATGCAGACATTACACCTCCGGGTATTTCAACAGCAGCAAACATTACCAGCAATGTGGGTAGTTATTCGATCCAACTGAGTGGCGGAATCTCGACCAATTACAACTTTACATTACAGAATGGAGCGTTAACGATTAATCCTTCGCCTTTAATTGCCCGTGCAGATGATAAATCCAAAACCTATGGACAGACTAATCCTACGTTAACTATTACCTATACAGGGTTCCAGAACGGAGACAATGCAACCTCCATAACGCCACCCACCATTTCAACTACCGCTACCCATACAAGCGCGGTTGGAACGTATCCGATTGCTTTAAGCGGTGGAGTAGCATTAAATTATGGTATTACCCTTCAGGCTGGCACGCTTACCATCAATAAAGCTACTGTAACCGTAACGGCAAGTAATCAAAGCCGTACCTATGGTGCAGCAAACCCCGCCCTTACGTTTGTGTATTCAGGTTTCGTAAATAGTGAAACGGCCGCAGTAATTAATGTGCCTCCAACGGCTTCAACCACGGCTGTACCAACCAGTAACGTGGGAACATATCCGATAACCCTATCGGGCGGATCGGATAATAACTATAATCTTAATTTGGTTTCAGGAAACCTTACTATTAACAAAGCTGTGCTTCATGTGGCTGCGGTTAATTCATCGCGCACGTATGGTGCGGTTAATCCAACGTTTACACTCAATTACTCAGGATTTCTTAACGGAGATGATGGAAGTGATCTTGATACGGCTCCGGTAACTTCTACCGCTGCCACCGTAACAAGCCCTGTTGGAACGTATCCCATTGTAGCTTCAGGAGGTGCAGACAATAACTATAGTTTTAACTATACATCCGGTACGCTTACTGTATCGAGAGCAGTACTTACGGCTACAGCAGCCGATGCCAGCAGACCGTATGGTGTGGCTAACCCGGTTTTTGTAATCAATTATTCAGGTTTTGTAAATGGAGAAAACAGTTCAGTAATTGATGTGCTGCCAACGGCCACTACTACGGCAATTGCTGCCAGTCCAATTGGCTCTTACCCGATTAATGTTTCAGGTGGCTCGGATGGTAATTACTCATTCGCGTATGTGAGTGGTGTTCTCTCCGTTGGAAAAACAACTCCCATCATTACATGGAATAACCCATCAGCCATTACGTATGGAACTCCATTGAGTGCAACACAACTAAATGCGACAGCCAATGTGGCCGGCACATTTGTATATACACCAGCCGCGGGAACCATTTTAAATGCTGGCGCGAACCAGATATTAACCGTAAACTTTACTCCAACTGATCAAACCAACTATAGTTCAGTTAATGGTACAACCGTAACTATAACGGTGAACAAGGCAACCCCTGTAATTACCTGGGGTAATCCTTCACCCATAACGTATGGCACACCTTTGTCGGCAACACAACTTAATGCTACTGCCAATGTGCCTGGCATTTTTACCTATTCGCCAACAACAGGAACAATTCTAAACGCGGGCACCCAGACGCTATCGGTAAATTTTACACCTGCAAATACTACTAATTACAATGTAGTTAACAATACAACTGTGCAGGTAGTTGTAAATAAGGCCACTCCGATTATTACCTGGCCCGCTCCCGCAGCCATTACATATGGTACAGCACTGGGAGCAGCGCAATTGAATGCATCGGCTAATACAGCTGGTACTTTTGTTTATTCGCCACCGGCTGGTACCGTACTCAATGCAGGGCCCAGTCAAACCTTGTCGGTAAGTTTTACTCCCACCGATATTTCGAATTTCAATACGGTGCCTTCAACCACGGTTCAGATTACCGTGAATAAAGCTACTCCGGTTATAACATGGGCTACGCCTGCAGCAATTGTGTATGGTACTGCACTTAGTGCCACTCAATTAAATGCTACTGCCAATACGATTGGTACATTTACGTATACACCTCCTGCCGGAACAATATTGAATGCGGGAGCCAACCAGGTTTTATCAGTAAACTTTACACCAGCCAACGCAAACAACTTTAATCCGGTTATCGGGTCTACCGTTTTGATAACCGTAAATAAAGCTACTCCTGTACTAACCTGGCCAACCCCGGCTGCTATTCCCTATGGTACAGGCTTGAGCGCCACACAACTAAATGCAACGGCCAGCGTAGCCGGAACGTTTACGTACTCACCTGTAGCGGGTACAATTTTGAATGCCGGGTCTCAGACATTATCAGTAGATTTTATACCAACCAATACAGCCAACTATAACCCGGTTTCTGGCAAAGAGGTAGCGCTAACTGTGAATAAGGCAACCTTAACGGTTACCGCCAATAACCGAACCCGAACCTATGGTGCAGTTAATCCATCCTTAACCATAACCTATGCAGGTTTTGTAAATGGAGAGAACGAAACAGTTTTAGATACAAAACCAGTTGCGGCTACTACAGCTAATGCAACTTCTAACGTAGGTTCATACCCAATTACGGTAGCGGGCGGTGCGGATAACAACTATAGCTTTACCTATGTAGCCGGAACGTTGTCTGTAACAAAAGCAAACCTGACGGCCACAGCAGATAACCAAACCCGGTTGTTCGGAACTGCAAATCCACAACTTACTATTACCTATACCGGCTTTGTTAATGCCGAAACTTCAACCGTGTTAGATACTGCCCCGGTGGCGACCACAACCGCTGTTCAATCGTCACCTGTGGGAGGTTATCCGATTACTATTAGTGGCGGAACGGATAACAATTATAGCTTTACCTACGTGCAAGGAACACTTTCCGTAACCCCTAATTTCCCGCCTCAGCTTGAAAACTTTTTGATAGAGACAAACGAAGATCAACCAATCACGTTTACGTACGATACCTTTGGTGA